>PSLI01000019.1:0-36435 GCA_040289515.1 Candidatus Sysuimicrobiota bacterium | reverse complement strand
CGCGTGCAGCCGCCGCACCGCAGCCCAGGTGTGCGCGGCCTCCTCCGCACGCCAGCGGGCCTCGTCTTCGGTCCGCCCCCGCACCCGTCTGGGCACCACCGGGCTGCCCTGGAAGTCCAGGACGGCCACCTCCCACCGCGCGGGCTCTTCCACCGGTCCCCGGAAGACGAGGCGGTACGTGACCCCGAAGACCTCGTAGGTCTCCTCCCATTCTCGGTACGGGCTGTGACATCCCACCGCTGCCTCCACGCTGCGGGATCGGGTCGATCCTACCCCATCTCCCACAGCACCGGAAGGCCCCCGCCCGGACCCTGCTCGAACAGAGGAGGCCGCACCTCCCCTGTCGAACAATCAGAGCAAAACCCGGGAGCAAGAGGGGGACGCGCATGCGCGCTGTCAAGCCCATCTGCACGGCTTTGTTCTTGGTCGCCCTGCTGGCCGCAGGGCTTGGGGCCGCGCCCATCACCCGCCTCTCCATCGCCACGGGCGGCACGGGGGGCGTGTACTTTGTCCTCGGCGGCGGGCTCGCCCGCCTGATTTCCCAGCACCTTCCCGGAGTGCAGGCCACCGCGGAGGTGACTTCCGCCTCGGTGGACAACATGCGCCTGATCGGAGCGAAGCGGGCGGACATTGCCCTGACCCTTAACGACACGGCGTACGACGCGTGGAAGGGGCTTGCGGACTTCCGCGGATCGCCCATCCCCATCCGGGTCCTTGTGCCCGTGTACGACAACTACAACCACCTGGTGACCCTGGAGGGCACGGGCATCCACCGCGTTGCGGACCTGCGGGGCAAGCGCGTGTCCGTGGGGTCTCCGGGTAGCGGCACGGAGGTGACCGCCCTGCGCATCCTGCGGGCCGCGGGCATCGACCCCGACCGGGACATCCGCAAGGAGCGGCTGGGCGTGGCCCCCTCCGCAGACGCCCTGAAGGACCGCAAGATCGACGCCTTCTTCTGGAGCGGGGGCCTCCCCACCCCCGCCGTCCTGGATCTAGCCAGCACCCCGGGGATCCGGGTCAAGATCGTCCCCATGGAAGACCTGGTGGAGCCTTTGCGGAAGGAGTTCGGGCCCCTGTACTTCCGGGCGATCATCTCCCGCGTGGTGTACCCCGGCATGGACCAGCCAGTCCCCACCATCGGGGTGGCCAACCTGCTGGTGGTGCATCAGGACTTCCCGGAAGATCTGGCTTACCGCATCACCCGCCTGATCTTCGAACGCAAGGCCGAGCTGGAGATGGTACACGCGGAAGCCAAGAACATCACCCTCCTGCGCATCACGGGCCGTACGCCCATTCCCTTCCACCCCGGCGCGGCGCGGTACTACCGGGAGCGGGGCGTGCCCGGCTTCTGACATCCGTGTCGGGTGGCTGGCAGGGTCGGTGGGCTCGGGGCGGGGGCACTGCTGGCAGGCGTGCTGGCGGCGGCCGCGTGGCCCCTGCAGGTCCTGGAGGTAGCTGACCTGGACGAGGGCCGGTTGCTGGCCGCGTTACCCGCGCAGTCCTTCCAGCTGCGCTACCGCCACTCCCTGTACCGCGGGTACGTGTGGGAGCACTTCTCCGTTTCCGGCACCCACTTGACCCTGGAGGCGGTGGAGGCCGAACGGGAGGCCGCGGGAGAGTACTACGGCCTGCTGCACCGGGTGGTGCGTACGGACGGACGCTACCGGGTCTCCGCCGCGACCGCCCCCGTCGAGGAGCTGGTGGTGCGAGCCACGGCCTTGGGTGAGCGTGCCCTGCTGCTAGGCCGCTTTGCTTTACCCCTGTATCCGGACCGGGAGGGGCACCGGATCCGGATCCGCGTGGTGCGGGGGCCGGTCGCGCAGGTAGCCCTCCGGCTGCTGGCAGGACACCTGGGGAAACGGGTGAGGCCATGACGGAGCCCTCGCCGTCCGCTGCCGTCGAGGAACTCATCGAGCGGTTCGAGGGAGCTACCCGCAAACTGACGGGCCCCCTGGCATGGTTCGTCACCGCCCTGGCCGTGGCCAGCTCCCTGTACCACCTGTGGGCGGCCCAGGCGCCGTACATCCGGCAGCTCCACCTCACCCGGCATCTCCTGCTGGTCCTTGTCCTCACGTTCCTGCTGTACCCGGGCTGGAAGGGCACGGCTCGCCGCGTGCACCCGGTGGACCTCCTGCTCGTCTTGATCTCCGTGCTGGGACTAGGCTGGGTGTTCTGGGACTTCGAGCGCTTCGTGTACCGCCAGGTGGTGCCCAACGCCTACGATGTCGCCTTCGGCCTGCTCACGCTGCTAGCGGTCCTGGAGGCCACCCGCCGCACCACGGGCTGGCCCCTCGCGGTGCTGGCCGTAGCCTTCGTGGCGTACGCCTTCGTGGGCCACCTCCTCCCGGAGCCCTGGACCCATCGTGGTTACGACCTGGAGCGGATCATCGGACACCTGTACGTGGGGCTGGAGGGGATCTTCGGCGTTCCCCTGGACGTATCGGCCACCTTCATCATCCTGTTTACCATCTACGGCTCCTTCCTGGAGCAGTCCGGTGCGGGCAAGTACTTCGTGGACCTGGCCTTCGCCCTGGTGGGACGGCGGCGCACCGGAGCGGGCCAGGCGGTCACCGTGGCCTCCTTCCTCCTCGGTGGTCCCTCTGGGAGCGGGGTGGCCACCACGGTGACCGTGGGCGCCATCACCTACCCGTTGCTCCGCCGCTCCGGCTACGACCGGGAGTCCGCGGGCGGGCTGCTGTCCGCGGGAGGGATCGGCGCCGTCATCTCCCCGCCCATCCTGGGAGCCGCGGCCTTCATCATCGCGGAGATCCTCAAGATCTCCTACCTGCAGGTCCTGGTGCTGGCCATCGTGCCCACTGTGCTCTACTACTTCTCCATCTTCCTCATGATCGAACTGGACGCCCGGCGGTACCGGCTACGGCCCGTGGAGGTACCTGCCGCCGACGCCTGGCGGCTGGCAGGGCGGTACTGGTATTTGCTGGCCTCCCTCGTCATGATCCCTCTGTTTATGGTGCGCGGGTTCACCGCCATCGCCGCGGTGTTCTGGTCCACCGTGGTGGCGGCAGTTACCAGCTTCCTGCGGCCGGAGACGGCCCTGGCCGTGGTGCGGCCAGTCCGTGGCGCGCCCGCCGCGGGAGGGAACTGGCCAGCACCCGCGGTGGGAGCGGTCCTGGCCCTGGCCCTGGCCCCCGCCCTCCGGGGTCTGTTCGGCGTGCCCGCTCCGTTCGCCCTCGGCCTGTGCGCGGCGCTGGGCGCTTTGCTGGGTTCACACGCTCGCAAGGCGTGGGGGGAGGGCTACAGGGGCGAGCCCCTGCGTCCCACCGAACTGCATCCCGTGCGCGTGGGCTCCTGGGAGGTGAGCGTCGCGCCTCTGGTGGCGGCCCTCGCCAACGGAACCAAACAGGTGCTCACCGTGGCGGTCACCACTGCGGTGGCAGGCATCGTGGTGGGCGTCATCACCCTCACGGGCCTGGGCCTCAAGCTGTCGGGCATCATCGTGGATCTGGCGGGGCGCAACCTGTTGCTGTCCCTTGTGTACTCCGGCGTGGCCCTGTGGGTCCTGGGGCTGGCGCTGCCCATCACCGCCACGTACATCATCGCGGCCGCAGTCATCGCGCCGGCCCTGATCCAGCTGGGGGTGCACGAGCTGGCCGCCCACATGTTCATCTTCTACTACGCCATCCTGTCGGAGGTCTCACCGCCCGTGGGCCTCAGCCCCCTTGCCGCCTCCGCCCTCACGGGCGGCAACGCCTTTCGCACCATGATGATGGCGTGGAAGTACACCCTGCCTGCCTTCGTGGTGCCCTTCATGTTCACCGTGCACCCCGACGGCATGGGGTTGCTCCTCCACGCCCCCGCGGAGGTGGTGCTCAAGACCACCCTCACCGCGGCCCTGGGGCTGGTAAGCCTCGCCGCCGGGATCAACGGCTGGCTGGTGCGGGAGGCCAACTGGGTGGAGCGCGCGGTGTTGCTGGCCGCGGGGCTGCTGCTGGTTTACCCTTCCCTGGTCCTGGACCTGCTGGCGGCCGTGGCTGTGGCCGCGGTGTTCGCCGTGCACTGGCTCACCCGCCCGCAGGCGGCTGCCGCGGAGGGCCCCTGATGTCTCGGGCCCGCGGTCTCGGGGTATAACCAGAACAGGGGGGAACGGTGGAGTCGGAGCGGCTCAATCCCGTCTCCGCGCTGGAGTCCGCACCGGCCGCGGACGTCCTGAGCTGGTGCGCGGCGTTGCTGGTACACCAGGCACGGGTGTACCTCGGCATGATCCCGGGCACGGGGCAGGTGAACCTGGAGCACGCGCGGCTGGCCATCGACGCCGCGGGGGCCCTCGTGGATCTTCTTCAAAACCACCTACAGGGGGATCGGCTGACCGAACTGTTGATGCACGTGGCGGATCTGCGCCTCGCCTACATGGAAGCTAGCCGCCGCCAGGGCTGACTCGAGGGGCCGCCCTCCCGTAGTACCATGGAGATGCCGCAAAAAGCGCGGGCGGAGGGGGTGCCTTTTGGCTGCTGAAGGCTGGCGCTCTGGGTACCGGGCGCTCCAGATCTACCCCCGGGAGGACGGGATCGTGGAGGTGGTTTTGCACAACCCATCCACCCTGAACTCCATCACCGCGCAGGCTCACACGGAGCTCGCACGGGTGTGGCGGGACCTGGACGCGGACGAGGGCGTACGGGCCGTGCTGGTCCGGGGAGCCGGCGGGGTGTTCTCTTCGGGCGGGGATCTGCAGCTGGTGGAGGACATCCGCCGGCACGAGGAGGTGCGGCTGCGGGTGTGGCGGGAGGCGCGGGATCTCGTGTACAATCTTGTGGATTGTGGCAAACCCGTGGTCTCCTGCGTGGAGGGCGTGGCGGTGGGTGCAGGGCTGGCAGTGGCCCTGCTGGCAGATGTGTCGGTGGTGGGGCGGTCTGCGCGCCTGCTGGACGGGCACGTGCGCCTGGGTGTCCCGGCGGGCGACCACGCGGTGCTGGTCTGGCCGCTGCTCGTGGGGATCGCCAAGGCCAAGTACCACCTGCTGCTCAACGAGCCGCTGTCCGGGGAGGAGGCGGAGCGGCTGGGCCTGGTGTCCCTCTGCGTACCAGACGACCAGGTATACCCCGTAGCCCTGGAGGTGGCGCAGCGGCTGGCCAGCGGTAGCCCGCACGCCGTCCGGTGGACGAAATACGCCCTCAACAACTGGCTGCGGGTGGCCGGGCCGGTGTTCGACACCTCCACCGCCCTGGAGTTCCTGGCCTTCCTCACCCGGGACGCGGAGGAGGGGCTGCGGAGCCTGCGGGAACGCCGCGAGCCCCGCTTCTCGGACCGGTCGCCCCTGTGAGGGGTTGGGTACGGTACCATACAAGGGATGGCCAACCGGTTGGAGAACGCCCGCAGCCCGTATCTGCGTGCGGCCGCGCACCAGCCCGTGGCGTGGTACCCGTGGTGCGAGGAGGCCTTCGAACGGGCCCGTCGGGAGGACAAGCCCATCCTCCTGGACATCGGCGCCGCGTGGTGCCACTGGTGCCACGTCATGGACCACGAGTCGTACGAGGATCCGGAGGTGGCGGACTTCATCAACCAGCACTTCGTGCCGATCAAGGTGGATCGGGACGAGCGGCCGGACGTGGACGCCCGCTACCAGAACGCCGTGGCGGCGCTGTCGGGGCAGGGGGGCTGGCCCCTGACGGTTTTCCTCACGCCCGACGGCCACGCCTTTTACGGCGGAACGTACTTCCCCAAGGAGGACCGCTACGGGCGGCCCGGTTTCCTCCGGGTTCTGCGAAGCGTAGCGGACGCCTACCACCGGGAGCGGAACCGCACCCGGGAGGTGGCGGCCCGCTTGACCCAGGAGCTGCGCCGTGCCCAGACCGCCACGGGGCCCGGGGAACCGGATACGGCGCTGGTGGAGGAGGCCCTGGACAGCCTGGCCCGGGCTTTCGACGTGCGCCACGGGGGATTCGGAGCCGCTCCGAAGTTTCCCCACGCCTCGGCTTTGGACCTCGTCCTGTACCAGTACGGCTACCGGGGGGAGGAGTGGCTGGAGGTGGTGGGGCGGCGGACCCTGGAGCACATGGCCCGGGGTGGCATCTACGACCAGCTGGGCGGAGGCTTCCACCGGTACAGCACCGACGCCCGCTGGCGCGTGCCGCACTTCGAGAAGATGCTGTACGACAACGCCGCCCTGCTGGCCACCTACAGCCAGGCCTTCCTGCTGTGGCGGGAACCCCTGTACGAGGAGGTGGTGCACGGTACTGCGGCCTTCCTTCTGGATGTGCTGCAGGATCCCCAAGGGGGGTTCGGGGCCAGCCAGGACGCGGACGTGGGCCCGGCCGACGACGGCGACTACTTCACGTGGACGCTACAGGAGGCCGCCACGGTGCTAACCCCAGAGGAGCTGGAGGTGGCCCGACGGGTCTACGACCTGCATGAGCGCGGGGAGATGCACCACGACCCGCGGAGGAACGTGCTGTGGGTGGCGGCCTCGCCCGAGGAGGTGGCCGCCCAAGTGGGTTGGACGGTCCCGCGCGTGCGGGAGCTGCTACGGTCGGGTCTAGACAAGCTCCGCCGGGCCCGGATGGCGCGTCCCGCGCCCGCAGTGGACCGCACCCTGTACGCCAGCTGGAATGGGATGGCCGCCGCAGCGATGCTGGTTGCCCACCAAGCCACGGGCGTGGACCGTTACGCGCAAGCGGCGCTGAAGACGGTGGAGCGGTTCCTGCGGGAGGGCTTTCGCGACGAGGCAGGCTTCCCGCACGCCCTGCACGATCCGCAGGGCCCCCGCACCCTGGACGACCAGGTCCACATGGGCCGCGCCCTCCTGCGCGCATACCAGCTGGCGGGTGAGCCAAGCTACCTGACGGCCGCCCGGCAGCTGGCGGAGTTGCTGGACCGGGAGTACCGGGATCTCACAGAGGGAGGGTTCTTCGATGTGCCCGCCTCCCAAGCGCGGGGACCGGGATTGGAAGTACCCTACAAGCCCATCCAGGACTCCCCCGCTCCCTCCGGGAACGGCACCGCAGCCCTGTTCCTGCAGGACCTGTCCACCCTGACGGGCGAGGAGCGCTGGGCCGCAAGGGCGGTGGAGGTCCTCCGCACCTTCGCGCGAGTGGCCAAAGACCACGGGTATTTTGCGGCCACGTACTTCCTGGCGGTGAGCCGGTTTCTGCAGCCTCCCACGCATGTGGTGATCTCGGGCTGGCGTCAGGACCCCGCTGCCCGGGCGCTGCACCGGGCGGCGTGGGGTTCAGGTCATCCCGACTGCGTGGTGTCCTGGGCGGAGCCGGGCCAGCCCCTGCCCGAGCCCGCGCGGGCCATGGCGGATCGGGCGGGTGGGGCTGCCAGGGCCTTTGTGTGCGTGGGGACCGTTTGCCGTCCGCCGGTCCTCGATCCGGAGCAGCTGCGGCAGGCGTTACAGGCCCGCCCCAAGGGAGTGGGCAGCACGGAAGGACCACCCTGTACATCCGCCTGAAGCACGCCCTCAGCCGGTTGACCCTGCAGGCCGCCGCAGAACCGCGACATGCGGCCTTCGCGGCATGGATGGCTGCGTACGCACACCTGGCCTCCGCCGGCGAGGCTCAGCCCCTGCAGCGGGTGTATTTGCACGCGCGGGAGCTGGCCGCCCCCGCGCACTGGACGGTGCGTCCTTCGGACCTGGGACCGCCCGTGCGGGCCGGGGTCCTCTGGCGGGGTCCGGGGCAGGTGGCCTTGACGAAGACGTACCGGCAGCACTGGGCGTACTTCCAGGTTCAGGCCCAGCGCCTGTACCGCCTCACCACCTTCCTTGTGAACTCTCCTGAGGCCCCTGAGATGGACACGCCCACGTACCGGGGGCTCGCCCTGTTCAGCTTTGGCCTGTTCTTCGCCTGCCACGAACACTTCGAAGAGCTGTGGCGCCAGGCCTCGCCGCAGGACCGAAACTTCTACCAGGGGATGGTGCAGCTGGCGGCTGCCTTCTACCACCACGAAAAAGGCAACCGACACGGTGCGGTGGTACTTCTGCGCCGTGCCGCAGGGCGCCTCGCCGGCTACCGCCCGCAGCACCGCGGGCTGCACGTGGAGCCCCTGCTGCAGGAACTGGCGTCGTGGGAAGCCCGCTTTGCCCAAGGGCTCCAGGCTCCGTATGCTGTACTCGTCCCCGCCAGGACACAGGGCACGGGCTAGGGGACCGATGCGGGACGTGTTCGACCACATCGAGCGCCACACGCAGGCGTACGTGGAGGAGCTGGCACGGCTGGTGCGGCAACCCAGCATCGCGGCGCAGAAGGTGGGGCTGCAGGAGTGCGCACGCCTGGTGGCAGAAATGCTGCGGGGAGCAGGGGCAAAGGTGCGCGTGCTGCACCTGCCGGGCGCCGCCCCGCTGGTGTACGGGGAGTTCCGAGGTCGGTCGTCCAAGACCCTGTTGATCTACGAGCACTACGACGTCCAGCCTCCGGAACCTTTGGAGGAGTGGGGATCCGATCCCTTCGAGCCGGAGGTGCGCGAGGGCCGCATCTACGGCCGCGGTGTGGCGGACACGAAGGGCAACCTGGTGGCCCGCCTGTCCGCGGTGCGGGCCTTCCGGCAGGTCCGGGGAGAGCTGCCGGTCACGGTGAAGTTCCTCGTGGAGGGCGAGGAAGAGATCGGCAGTCCCAACCTGCGCCGCTACGCAGACGCCTACCCCGACCTGTTCCGCGCGGACGGCTGCCTGTGGGAGTCGGGCGGCAAGGACCACCAGGAAGTCCCCAACCTGTACCTGGGTGTGAAGGGGATCTGCTACGTGGAGCTGGTGGCGCACGGCGCCAACCGGGACCTGCACTCCTCCATGGCCACCATCGTGCCGAACCCCGCGTGGAGGCTGGTGTGGGCCCTGGCCACCCTCAAGGACGAGCACGAGCGGGTGCTCATCGAGGGCTTCTACGACCCGGTGGAGGAGCCAGCTCCGGAGGAGGTGGCGTGGCTGCGGCGCATCGCCTCCACCCGGGACGACGCCACCCTGCTGCGGGACTTGGGCCTGGACCGGTTCCTCCTGGGCGTCTCCGGCGTGGAACTGCTGAAGCGTCACCTGTACCAGCCCACGTGCACCATCTGCGGGCTCGTGGCGGGGTATGGAGGCGAGGGGTCCAAGACGGTCCTGCCCAGGGTGGCGCGGGCAAAGCTGGACTTCCGCCTGGTGCCCCGGCAGCGGGCGGAAGAAGTTCTGGGCCAGCTGCGGGCGCACTTGGCGCGGCACGGATTCGCGGACGTGGAGGTGGTGCCCATGGGGCTCGTGGACCCCGCCCGCACATCGCCGGACTCGGAGATCGTGCGGGTGGTGGCCACTTCAGCCCGGGAGGTGTACGGCAAGGAGCCGGTGGTGTACCCCCTGATGGCGGCCACCGGCCCCATGGACGTCGTGTGCGCGCGGTTCGGCACGCCCGCGGTGGGCACCGGCGTGGGGTACCCGGGCAGCAACGTGCACGCGCCCAACGAGAACATTCGCCTGCGTGACTTCGTGGACGGCATCAAGCACATCGCCCGTATCCTGGAGCGGTTCGGGGGGATCCCGTGAAGGCCCGCGACCCCTTTTGGGAGCGACCCGAGGTGGTGGAGCGGTTCGCCGCCCGGCCCCCGGACGACCGCCTGGTGGCCCTGCTGTCGGCGGCGCCCCGTAGCACGCGGGTGCTGGATCTGGGCTGCGCCGCGGGCCGCAACGCCGAGTGGCTGGCGCGAGAGGGGTTCGACGTGTACGCGTGCGACGCTTCGGAGGCCATGGTGACCTATACTCGCCGGCGCCTCGCCGCCTACCTGGGGGAGGCCGAGGCGCACCGACGAGTGGTCCTGTGTGCCATGGACGAGCTGACCGTGTTTGCCTCGGAGTCGTTCGACGTGGTGGTGGCCCTCGGCATCTACCAGCAGGCCCAGGATGTGGAGGAGTGGCACCGTGCCGTGGCACAGACAGCCCGGGTCCTGCGTCCGCAGGGCCAGCTGCTGGTGCAGCACTTCGCCGTCGGCAGCCAGCCCTGGCCGCAGCCCCTCCGCCCCGTGCTCCCCTCCGTCTTCGAGGGGAGCCCGCCCGATGGGCCTCCGCGCCGATTCGTGCTGCTGGAGGAGGCCACCCTGGATGCGTGGATGGCGCAGCAGGGCCTTTTGCCCGAGACCCCTACCCGCACCACCACCCGCGCCACGGAGGAGGGTGGTTTCTGGCGCAACCTGCACGCTCTGTACCGCAAGGGCACCGCCTAGGGCGGCAGGTCAACGCGCACGATTGCGCTGCTCGCAAGCCGTGGGTATTCTGGAGCTGCTGCCGCGGAGGGGTGGCCGAGCGGTCCAAGGCGGCGGTTTGCTAAACCGTGGCGGGGCAAAAACCCCGCCCGTGGGTTCGAATCCCACCCCCTCCGCCACGCAGGGAGCTTCAGCCCAGCAGGCCCCTGCCGTGGCGGCCGCGCAACAGCTTCCCTTCCCGGAACCGGCGCAGGGAGAACCTCTCCAGGTCCACGGTGGGCACCTGCCCGCACAGCCACCGTGCCAGCTCCTCGCCCAGGGCCGGGCTCAGCTTGAACCCGTGCCCGCTGAACCCCGCGGCCACGAACAGCCCCTCCACGTCGTCCACGGGCCCCAGGGCGGGCTGCCAGTCAGGCGTCACGTCGTAGATGCTGGCGTACCCCCCGCGGAACTCCGCCTGTGCCGCGCCGGGGTAGCGTCGGGACCACAGGGTGCCCACCCGCTCCACGAAAGTCCAGTCCACGGCGGTGCGGTACCGGTCGGGATCCACCACCTCCTCCGGCACCTCCTCCAGCACGCCCGCCAGCACCGTGCCGCCCGCCTCCGGGCGCGCGTACAAGCCCAGGCTGAGGTCCTCCAAGATGAGCTCCAGGCGACCAAACGCCGCAGGAGGTGCCAGCTGCACCACCTGCTGGCGGGAGGCCACCACGGGGAATTCCACGCCAAGCGGCCGCAGCAGCTCCGCGGTCCACACCCCCGCGGCCACCAGAACGCGGGGGCAGTCCACGCGGCCCCGCGACGTGTGCACTCCCTGTACCCGACCGCCTGCCACCTCCACCGCCTGTACCGCGGTGTCCTCCCACACCTCCACCCCCAGCGTGCGCGCCGCGGCCGCGAAGCCCGTAGCGGTGGCGTAGCCATCCGCGTAGCCCGCTTCGGGCTCGTAGGCGGCTCCGGCAACCCCCTGCAGGTCCAGACGCGGGTCCAGCCGCGCCACCTCCTCCGGGGTCAGTAACTCCGCCTTTACCCCGAGCTGCTGCTGCAGCTCCACGTTGACCCGCAGGCCCTCCAGCTCCTCCGCGGGTGCCAGCAGCAGAAATCCAGCGGGGGTAAAGTCCGCCCGGCAGCCTGTGAGCTCCTCGAATCGCGCGAAGCGCTCCAGGCTTCGCCGGGCCAGCTCCACCAGTGGCTCGTGGGAGTAGTGCAGCCGCACGATGCCCACGGTGTGTGCGGTGGGCCCGCTACCCACCCGGCGGCGCTCGGCCAGGACCACACGGCCCGCGCCCAACCGTCCCAGATAAAAGGCGGCGCTGGTACCCACGCACCCCCCGCCCACCACCACCACGTCCGCCCGCACGCTACCGGCCTCCGTCGCCCGGCAGCAGGTACACGCCGGCTGCGTCGAACTGCAGGTGTACCTCCTGCCCGGGGGCGGGCCTGCGATCCGCCCGGTAGGGCTGCGTGGCCAGCACCTCCCCCACAGGGGTTTCCACCAGCACCTCCGTGGTCATGCCCATGAAGAACACCGTGCGCACCACGCCCGGAAGCCCTAAACGGTCCTGCGCCACCAGCACCGCCTCCGGCCGCACCATGAGGGTCACCGGCCCCTCCGGCACCTCCTCCTGTTCGATGGGGAACCGGTAACCCGCCAGCTCCACCACGCCATCGCGGTAGGTGGCGGGGAGCAGGTTGGCCTCCCCGATGAAGTCCGCCACGAAGCGCGTCCTCGGCCTCCGGTAGACCGCCTCGGGGGTGCCCACCTGCTCCACCCGCCCGAGGTTCATCACCACCACCACGTCAGACAAGGCCAGCGCCTCCGCCTGGTCGTGGGTCACGTACAAGCTGGTGATCCCCAGCCGCTGTTGCAGCATCCGGATCTCCGCCCGCACCCTGCGCCGCAGCTTGGCGTCCAGGTTGCTCAGGGGTTCGTCGAACAGCAGCACCCGCGGCTGCATCACCAGGGCCCGAGCCAGGGCCACCCGCTGCTGCTGGCCGCCGCTGAGCTGCGCAGGGTAGCGCTGTGCTGTCTCCGGCAGGCCCACCAGATCCAACACCTCCTGCACGCGGCGGCGGACCTCCCCGGCGGGCAGCCGCTGCACCCTCAGCCCGTACGCCACGTTCTCGAACACCGTGAGGTGGGGGAACAGGGCATACGACTGGAACACCATGGTCACCCCGCGCCGCGCTGCGGGCAGGTCCGTAACGTCCTCCTCCGCGATCCACACCCGCCCCGTGGTGGGCCGCTCCAGGCCGGCGACGATGCGCAGGGTCGTGGTCTTACCGCATCCGGAGGGCCCCAGAAGGGTCACCAGCTTACCCGGGGGCACGTCCAGGTCCACCGAGTCCACCGCCACCACGGTGCCGAAGCGCTTGGTGACTCCCCGCAGACGGACCGGCACACCTTCCGCCATGGCCTTCACCCCGCTCCCACGTGTGCCGCCCGAGGGTCCAGGCGCCGGCTCACCGCCTGCAGGCTCACAACCACCGCTACCAGCAGGAGTGTGAGCACGGATGCCAGCGCCGCTCCCCTCCCCTGGCTTCCGTACTCGAGATAGGAGAGGATCTGCGTGGTGGCCAGGTTGTGCTGCGGGGTGATGAGGAAGACGACCTGGCTCACCGCGGTCATGGCCCGCACGAAGGCGAACACCAGCCCGGAGAGCAGCGCCGAACGCGCCAGGGGGGCCACCACGCGACGTAGGGTAGTCCCCGCTCCCGCCCCCAGGGTAGTGCTGGCCTCCTCCAGGGCGGGGTCGATCTGCTCCAGGGCCGCCATGGCCGCCCGAATGGCCACGGGCATGTTGCGGAACACAAAGGCCAACACGATGACGAGCTCCGTGCCCGTCAGCAGCAGGGGCCCCTGGTTAAAGGCCAGCACGTAGCCGATCCCCATCACGGTCCCGGGGGTGGCAAAGGACAGCATGGAGCTGAACTCCAGCACCTGGCGCCCCGGGAACCGCACGCGGGTTACCAGGTAACCAATCAGGAAGCCCACCACCACCGAGGGCACAGCCGCGTAGGCGGATAGCCGGGCCGTGGTCCGCAGCACGTGCCAGCCCTGCGGGTGCAGGTCCTGCAGATGGCGCAGGGTGAAGCTGTAGTCGAAGCCCCACAGCCGCGTCACCGCCCCCACGAACACCGACCCGTACAGGAGGGCCACCAGCAGCATCCACAGCACGAACACTCCGGAGGCCGCCCAGTCCAGCCACCGGGGCAGGGGCTGCGGCCGGGCCCCTGTGGGGCGCCCCGTCACGGTCACATAGAAGGCGCCACCCACCCACCGCCGCTGCAGCACGAACACCGTGAGCGTCAGGCCCAGCAGCACCGCCCCGTACGTAGCTGCTTCGTGGGGGTTGTAGCGGCCCACAATGGCGAAGAACACCTCCGTGGCCAGGAAGGGCTTGCCCCCGCCCACCACGATGGGATTGGCAAAGTCCGCGAGGCTTTCGATGGCCACCAGCAGGAAGGCGTTGGCCACGCCCGGCCGTGCCAGGGGCCACACCACGGTGCGCAGAAGGTAGCCGGGGGAAGCGCCCAAGGTCTGGGCCGCGTCCTCCAGGCTGGCGTCCAGCGCGCGCACCACCCCTACCAGGACCAGGTACGCGATGGGAGTGTAGGCCAGGACCTGTGCCACCGCCACCCCCACCGGCCCGAAAAACACGTCCGTGGACAGCCCGAACAGCCGGTGTGTGACGAACCCCCGGCGCCCGAACAGGTACAGCATGGCGATGCCCAACACGAAAGGCGGGGTGATGATGGGCAGCACCGACAGCGGCCCCAGCAGCCTCCGGGTGGGCAGCTGCGATCGTTCCGAGAGAAGCGCGAACAGGAATCCGAGCCCCGTGGATACGCCGCCCACCACCACCGCCAGCAATACGCTGTTCCGGAAGGCCCCGAATCCCCCGTAAAGGACCATCAGGCTGGCCCCCGCGCCACCCAGGGCCAGCCCCGCGGGAATTGACCGTCGGCCCCCGCCCAGGCGCCACCGCGCGGCCGCCGCCAGCACACTCAGCAGGCTGCCTGCCACGAGGGCGGTCGTGACCTCGTTGCGGGGCGTGCCCGGGTGGTTCAGAGCAAGGAAAGCAGGAGAGGTGAGAGTCCGCTGCACCACCTCCGTGGTGAGGCGACCCTGCACCCACACGCTGGCCACCACCACGGAGGCCAGCGGCAGCAGGATGAACAACACCACGAAGGCCGCGGCCCACAGCACCACGGTGGACAGGAAGGGGTCCACGAACCACAAACCGGAGCTCGAAAGACCCACCCCCGTTAGGATCAGGAAGCCCCCCACCGCCACCACGGCACCAGGTCCAAGGGGCGTCCCCCGTAGCCCTACGACAAGACACGAGGCCGCAAGCCCCGCCAAGCCCACGCCCACAAGAACCACCCCGCGGCTTCGTTCGAAGCCAGGCCACAGCCCCACCAGCACCCCCACCGCGGCCAGGACCAAGACCGCGGCCGCCAGGGTCGACCGGGACGCCAGCGCGATCCCCGTGGAGTCCGCCAGCCACAAACCCAGCTCCCGACCCGCGCGGCTCCACGGGAGCAGGGAAGCCCCCAGCAGGGTGGCCGCTGCCCAGCCGGCCACCGCCGGCTGCGCAACCCACCGCACGTGGGGGACCGCTAAAGCCCGCGCCACCCCGTTACTTGGGCAGCGGGAACACCTCGTCGGTCCACCGCTTCACCAGCCGGTCCCGGACCGCGGCGCTCCCGTACTTCAGGAAGTCGTACTTGATGACCCGGAACGCCTCGAACCGCGGCGCCACGGGCGGGATGGGCGTTTTGCTGTTGGAGGGGATCTGGTAGGACTGTCCCTTCTCCGGCCCCAGCCGCTGCGCTTCCGGGGTCAGGGCCCACTCGATGAAGGTGATGGCCGCTGCCCGGTTGGGGCCGCCCTTTACGAGGCTCAGCCCTCCGATCTCGTAGCCCGTGCCATCCCGGGGCGCCCCGTAGCTGATGGGGAAACCCTTCAGCACCTGGTCCACAGCGTCGTGGATAAAGGTGATCCCAATGGCCACCTCCCCGCGGCCCGTGAGCTGGCCGGGCGCGGCCCCGCTGCGGGTGTACTCCGCCACGTTGCGGTGAATCTGCTTGAGCAGCTCGAACGCCTGCGTCTCACCGTACAGCTGCACCAGGGTCGCCAGCATGGTGTAGCCCGTGCCGGAGGTGTTGGGGTTGGGGTAGGCGACCAGGCCCCGGTACCGGGGATCCGCCAGGTCGCGCCATGTCCTGGGCGTGGGCGCGTTGCGCTCCCTCAACACCCGCTCGTTCAGCGCCCATCCCAGGATCCCCGCGTACAAGGGGATGTACTTGCCCGCCACGGCCTCCCGAAGCTCCGGGCGCAGGTCGTTCCAACTCTTCGGACGGTAGAACTCCGTCAGTCCCTCCTCGAAGGCCACCATGTGCGGGTCCCCGGTTCCGCCGAACCACACGTCGAAGGTAGGGTTGCGCCGCTCCGCCCTCAGGCGCGCCAGCCCCTCCCCGGAGCTCAGCCGCACGTAATCCAGGGCGATGCCCGTCGCCTTGGGGAACTCCTCCTTGATGGCGTCGCACCAGGCGGGGTTGGGGCTACACAGGACCACAACCCGCTGCGCAGGCCCTGCCCCGGACGGAACGACCCACACAAGCACCAGAACCATCCACATCCACCACGTGCGCCTCACGTTCCTCCCTCCTTGCGGACCCTCGTCCACCGTGGTTTGCTGGCTATCCTTCCTGCACCACGCGCAATCCTTCCGAGGGGATCTCCACGTACACCTCCTGGGCGGGCTCCACGGGATCCTCCGCCCGCACGTCCACGACCCATATTAGCTCGCCGGTGTCTACCGTACACCGCCGCAAGGAACCCAGGAAGGTGACGGAGCGTACACGGCCCCGCAGGACGTTGGGCACCCCGTCCGGAGGCTCCCGATGGACCCGCATCGCCTCTGGCCGCACCACCAGCAGCGCACGGCCGCCTGGGGGCCCGGCCTCTCCCACCCGGAGGTAAACCGAACCGGCTCGTACCGTGCCCGCCCCCACCCATTCGCCCTCCACGAAGTTGGCCATCCCAACGAACTCCGCCACGAACCGGTTCCGCGGCCTGCGGTAGATCTCCTCCGGTGGACCCACCTGCAGCACGCGGCCCGCGTTCAGGACCGCGATTTGGTCCGATAGCGCCAGGGCCTCCTCCTGGTCGTGGGTGACGTACACGGTGGTCCGGCCCAGCCGCCGGTGAAGGTCCCGCAGCTCCTCCCGCACCCGAACGCGCAGCTTCGCATCCAGGTTGCTAAGGGGCTCGTCTAAAAGGAGCACCTCTGGCTCCACCACCAGGGCCCTCGCCAGCGCCACCCGCTGCTGCTGTCCGCCGCTGAGCTGGTGGGGGTACTTGCTTTCCAGCCCCGACAGGCTCACCAGCTCCAAGGTCTGCCGCACCCGGGCTCGGATCTCCGAAGAGGGTCGTCGGCGTACCCGCAACCCGTAGCCCACGTTCTCCTCCACCGTCATGTGCGGGAAGAGGGCGTACTCCTGGAACACGATGGCCGTGCCCCGGGCCTGGGGCGGCAGGTGGGTGATGCGGCGGCCTCGAAGGAACACCTCTCCGCGGTCCGGCACGTGGAACCCGGCCACCACCCGCAGCAGGGTGCTCTTGCCGCACCCCGAGGGGCCCAGGAGGGTGAAGAAGCACCCCTCCTCGATGTCCAGGGACACCCCGTCCACAGCCACCGTGGGACCGAAGCGTTTGGTCACCTCCACCAGCTGCAGGTGTACCGACATCCTTCAGCCCACCGGTACCGGACGCACCACGCGGCCGGCCGCCCACCGGGCTACCCCCAGGGCGGCGAAGGTAACAACCAGCAGCATCGTCGTCAGAGCTGCCGCTCCACCCCAAATGCCGTTTCCGATCATGTTCAGGATGGCGAAGGTAGCCACCACGTTCCCCGGGGACACGAGGAACACCGCGATGCTCACGTTGGTCACGGCCCGCACGAAGGACACGGTGAAGCCCTCCACGAACGCCCGGCCCAGCAGGGGCAGGTACACGTCGCGCAGCAGCTGCAGGCCCCGCGCGCCCAGGTTGCTCGCGGCCTCCTCGATGGACCGGTCGATCTGTTGCAGCTGCGCGACCGCCGCCTGGTAGCCCAAGGGGAGGTGCCAGAAGGCCAAAGCGAGGATTAGGACCCAGGGCGTGCCTACCAGCTCCAGGGGGGGGCCGTTGAAGGCCAGCACATACCCGACCCCTACGAACACGCCCGGCAGTGCTCCAGGCAGCACCGCCAGAAAATCCAACAGCCGCCGCAGGGGCACGGCCCGGCCGGTGAGGAACGCCAAAAGGATGCCGGCCACCGCGGTAACCACCCCCGCCCCCGCTGCCACGCGTAGGCTGGCCCACAGGGTGGAGAGACGGTCCGCGGCCAGGTGCCAGTGGCCCAGGGTGAATGACCAGTCCCGGCCCCACACGGCGGTGAAGGCACCCGCTACCACCCCCAGGTACACCAGGAGCACCAGGACGCTCATGCAGGCGCAGAGGCCCACCACCGTCCACTTCAGGGGCGGGTACGTGGGGGGACGCTCCAGGCGCGTGCCGCGCCCGGTGACGGTGGTGTAGCGGCGGCGGCTCACCCAGTACCGCTCGAGCAAAAACAGCCCCACCGTGGGGGCCATCAGCACCGCCACCACCAGGGACGCGCCCCGCAGGTCCGCCAGCCCCTCCATGCGGAACCACGCCTCCGTGGCCAAAAGGGGCCAGCCGCCTGCGATGACCACCGCGTTCCCGAAGTCCGCTAACACAGAGATGGCGACGACCAAAGCGGCACCCGCGATCCCGGGCCGCGCCAGGGCCAGGGTCACCGTCCGCAGCACCTGCCCCTCCCCTGCGCCCAGAGTCCGCGCCGCGTGCTCCAGGCTGGGTGTCACGCTGTCCAGGACGCCCGCAATGACCAGCATGGCCAGGGGGAAGAAGGCCACCGTCTGCACCAGCCACAGGCCGTGGGGCCCGAAGATGTTCACGTCCACGCCCAGCAGGTGCCGGGTCACCAGCCCCTGCCGCCCGAACAGGAGGATGTAGGAGAACGCCACCATAAAGGGAGGCGCGAACAGGGGTAGCAGGGCCACCCTGCGGAACAACCGCGAGCCAGGGATGTCCGGCCGGGTGGCCGCGAAGGCGAAGGCCAGGCCGAACAGCACCGCGGTGCTGGTGGACAGGACCGCGCTCACGAGGCTGTTGCGGGCCGCCTGCACCCACCGCGCGTTGTTTGGCAGCGATAGGTAGTCCTGCAGGCTGGGGTACACCAGGACCCGCACCGTGGGGTAAAGCACGAACAAACCCACGGCGCACGCACCCACCAGGTAGGCCACCAGCAACCCGGGATCCGCCAGCTGCCGCCTGGCCTCCGCCGCAGCCACCGAGGCTGTCATCCGCGCGCTGCGTCCTTTACCGGCCGATCTCCCGGGTCCACCGCTCCCGGACCCGGTCCGCGTTGGCGATGGCCCACTCCCGGTCGTATCGGACGAACTTCACCGACTCGAACGGGGGCGCACCCGCCGGAGGCTCCACATCCGCCCGCACCGGGTATCGGAACCCGTACCGGGCGTTGATGTCCTGAGGGGTGCGGGTCATCAGGAAGTCCACGTACCTGCGCGCACCCTCAGGGTTCGACCCACCTCGGAGGATGGACACCGCACCGATCTCGAAGGCGGTGTCGGGCGGGACGATCACCTCCAGGGGCTGGAAGCGCAGCCGCCGGGCCCCGATCGCCTCGTGGGCCCACATCATGGCCAGCACCGCCTCCCCCCGCTCCAGAAGGGTGATGGTGCCGGGTGCCGTGGGGGTATACTGCAACACGTTCCGGTTCAGCTCCCGCAGCCACGCCCACGCCCGCTCCTCCCCGAGCCGGAAGATCTGGCCCGCCACGAAGATATAGCCCGCGCCCGTAGTGGCGGGGCTGGGCATGATGAAGTGACCCCGGAACTCCGGGCGGAGCAAGTCGTCCCAGGTAGAGGGCTTCGAGATCCTCCGGGGCGCCATCTCCCGGTCCCACCGCTCGGTGTTCACGATGATCGACAGGATGCCCAGGTACCAGCCGTGCCAGTAACCGTCCCGGTCCAGGAAGGCCGCGGGCACCTTGGCTTCCCGCGCCGCGGGGGAACGATACGAAACCAGCAACCCCTCCCGAGCCAGGGGGGCGTGGAAGTCCGCGGACCCGCCCACGAACACGTCCGCGCGGGGCCGGTCCTTCTCCGCCCGGATCCGCGCGGCCAGCGTCCCTGCGGCTGCCACACTGAGAGCCTCCACGGGGATGCCGGTTCTTCGCGTGAACTCCCGGTTGATGAGGGACGTCTCTAGGTCCGGGAGGGCCGAGTACACCACCAGGCGCCTCGCCTGGGCGCCCGCGGGCAGCACGGACGCCACCAGCACCAACAGCAGCACGATCCACCACCGCCGCATCCTGTTCACCTCCCGCCAGGTTTTCTCGTCCCCTCCGCGAACAGAAATCGCCGCACCACCTCCACCACCGCTTCCCCCGGCCCCCCCTGGGCCACGTACCCGGCCGCGGCCTGCAGGGTGGGGTGGGCACCTGCCACCGCCACGCCCAGCCCCGCGGCCTGGATCATCTCCAGATCGTTGGGGTTGTCTCCTACCGCCAGCGTGTCCTGAAGTCTTACCCCCAGCCACGCACACACCGTCCGGAGGGCGGTCCCCTTCGACACGCCCGGCGGCAGCAGCTCCAGGAAGTTTCGCTCGGAGAATACCCGTCGCACCCGGGGTGCCCTCCGCGCCAGCGCATGATCCAGCCGCGCCAGCCGCTCGGGGTCCCCCACCACCAATACTTTGATGGGCTGCTCGGGGAGGTTGTCCAGCAGGTCACCCACCGCCTCCGCGGTGATCTCGTCCCGCTCCAGGTACGCCCGGCTCTGCTCGTCCCGGCGGTCCACGTAAACGCGGTCGTCCGCGAACACGTGGGGTCGCACGTCCGGGAACTCCCGCAACACCTCCAAAGCCTCCCGGGCGGCAGCGGGGTCCAGGGTGTGCCGCTCCAGGATTCGGTCGCCGTGGAAGTCGTACACCATCGCCCCGTTGTACAGGACCACGGGGCTGTCCGCACCCACTGCCTCCGCGTAGGGGCGCACGGATCCCCACATGCGACCCGTAGCCAGGCACACGCGCACCCCCCGAGACCGTGCGGCCCGCAGGGCTTCCCGCACTTCCGGCAGGACCCGGCGGTCGGGCGTCAGCAGGGTCCCGTCCACGTCGGTTACGAGGAGCCGGTAGCCCACGACACGCTCCAAAGTTTTCGTTACGGGCCGGTGATCTCCGCCCCCGCCCCTTGCCGGGGCAGGCATGCCCGCAGTACCTCCACGGACCGGGCGACCCCGTCGACGGGGTCCAGGAAGGGATCCTCGTGCTCGACGCTGAGGGCTCCCCTGTAGCCCACCTGATGGAGGGCGTCCACGAACTGGGCCCAGAAAAAGACGTCGTGTCCCAGTCCCAGGGTGCGGAAGGTCCACGGCCCGTCCGCGGGAGGCCACCCCTCGGACAGGTACAGAACGCCCTCCTGCCGCACCCGAGCCTCGTCCAAGCGGGTATCCTTGGCGTGCACGTGAAAGATGGCCTCTCCCAGCCGCCGCACGGCCCACAGCACGTCGATCCCCTGCCAGAACAGGTGGCTCGGGTCCAGGTTGGCACCCACCGAAAGGCTGACTGCCTCCCGCAGCCGCAGCAAGGTGGACGGGTTGTACACGCACTGGCCCGGGTGCATCTCCACCGCGATGCGTCGCACCCCGCAGCGCTGCGCCCACTCCGCCATCTCCTGCCAAAAGGGAATCACCCGCTGTCCCCACTGCCACTCGAGGATCTCCAAAAACTCCGGAGGCCATCCGGAGACCACCCAGTTGGGCTCCCCTCCGGTCGGCCCGCCCGGGCAGCCTGACATGACCACCACGGTGTCCACCTCCAGCAACCCTGCCAGGGCCACGGTGTCGCGCACCACCTGAGCCTGAAGCGCCCCCACCTCCGGCCGGGGGTGGAGGGGGTTGCCGCTGCAATTGAGGGCGCTGATCACGAGGCCGTGGTCGTGCAGCTCCCGCTTCAACCGTCGGCGTTCCCCCTCGTCCCGCAGCAGCGCCGCAAGATCCACGTGGGGAGCAGGTGAGAAGTTGCCGGTGCCCAGCTCCACGGACCGGATCCCCCAACGGGCGCACCGCTCGAACACCCGCAAGCGGGGCTCGTGCCGGAGGCTGTCGGTCATCAGCCCGATCCACATGACTTGCGCCCGGTCACCTGACAGCTGCGTACAAACTCGGCCGGGGCTCCGGCACCACCCTGGCGGGTCGGCCCGTGGCGAGGGCCTCCGCGCAGGCCTCCGCCACCACCAAGGCCACGTACCCGTCCCACGCGTCCGGCCACGGGTCACCCCGCTTAACGCGGTCCACCCACCCTACCACCTCCGCCGCGTACGCTTCCTCGAACCTGTGCAGCCAGTCGGGCGGCACCCGCCGGCCGCATCCGCCTTCCGCCCGGACCATCAGGCCCCCCGGAAGGCCCGCGGTGAGGGTCCCGCGGTCCCCGCACACTTCCACCCCCACCTCGTAGCCGTAGGCGGCGGACAGGTTCAGCTCCACCAGCGCCAGGGCCCCGCCCTGCAGGCCCAGATGGATCAGCTGCAGGTCGAACACGTCCTCGGGCAGGGAAGGGTCCACCGTGCGGCCCACCACGCCATGCACCACCTCGACCTCCTGCCCCGAAAGCCACCGCAGCTCGTCGAAGTCGTGAATACCGGCGTTCGCGAGAACCTCCGCGCTGCTCTGGGGAGCGTAGGCGGCGCGCACGTTCCGGTGCCAGGCCCGGTACAGGACGGGTCTGCCCACCGCACCTTCCAGAACCGCCCGCCGCAGCGCCTGGAACTCCGGGTCGTACCGCCGCTGGAATCCTACCTGCACCAGACGCCGGCCCAGGGCGACCTCCCGCTCCACGATGGCCCGCGCGGGGCCGGACCGGGTCGCCAACGGCTTCTCGCAGAACACCGGCTTACCCGCCTCCACGCAGGCCAGAACGTAGTCCGCGTGCGTGGCGTCCGGACTCGCCACCACCACGGCGTCCACGTGCGGATCGGCCACCAGCTCCCGACCATCCTCGTACACGCGAAGGGCCCCGCACAACTCCGCCAGGGTCCGCGCCCGGCCGGGGTCGGCGTCCGCCACGGCGGTGATGCGAACCCCCTGGGCCCGCTCCAGAAGGTTGCGGGCGTGGTGGGTGCCCATCCCGCCGGCACCCACCACGCCCACCCGCACCATTCCCTCCGACCGTTCCACGTCCCCGGCTACTTGGCGTACCGCGCGGCGTTCTGCTTCGTGACGAGGGTTGTCCCGGTGTCGATGCGCCTGGGAACCGACTGGCCGCGCAGCACCTTGACCGCGCTCTCGACCCCGAACTTGCCCATGTTGTATGGATTCTGAGCTACGCTCGCGGCCAGCTCGCCCCGCAGGATCGCCTGCGCCGCCTCCGGGATCGCGTCGAAGCCCACGATGAGGACCCGTCCTGTCTTTCCACGTGCCTTGACCGCCTCCGCCGCGCCCAACGCCATCAGGTCGTTGGCCGCGAAGACGCCCTTCACATTGGGGCTGCGCGTGAGGATGTCCTCCATGACCTGCTGGCCCAGGGCTCGGTCGCTGTTGGCGGGCAGTTCCGCCACGATCTGCAGGCCACACCGTCGCATGGTGTCCCGTGCGCCCTCCACCCGCGCCCGGATACTCTGGGTTGTCATGACACCCGTGATGATGGCCACCTCCCCACGTCCCCGGAGGCGCTCGCACAGGAACTTGCCACCCAAGGCACCCCCGGCGCGGTTGTCAGTCCCGATGAAGGTCACCTTGTGGGGCCAGGTCCCGTCCGTGTCCACGAACAGGACCGGGATCCGCCGCGCCCGCGCCTTGTCGAAGGTGCTGTTCAGCGCGCTGACGTCGGTGGGGGCCACCACGATGGCATTCACGCGCTTGGCGATCTGGTCCTCGATCTGCGCGATCTGGACCTGCACGTCGGTTTCCGCGGGAGGAGCCAGCACCACCAGGTTCACGCCCAGGGCCTTCGCCGTGTCCCGGGCACCCCGCTCCACGGCCGCCCAAAAGGGGTTGCCCGAGCCAGGTCCTTTCATGCTCAGCAAGATGGTGTATGCGGGGCCCGCGCTGCCCACTGCCGCAGCCAGCCCCAGGACTAGGGCAACCACCATCACCGCCCACAGAACTCCTCGCGTCCGCCACATTTCCCTCTCCCTCCTCTCCTCGGGAATCTCTGGAGAATTGATGCACACCCTCAGCCCGCTCCCACCCCCTTTCTCACCGCTCCACCTCTGCTGCGCGGCGCCGGAGGACGTCCACATATACCGCCAGCAGAATGATCAGCCCGATCAGCACCTGCTGCCAGAACACGGAGACGTTCATGAGGTTGAGCCCGTTGCGAACCAGCCCCATGATCACGGCGCCCAGGAACACCCCGCCCGGGGTCCCGCGCCCCCCGAAGAAGCTGGCCCCCCCGATGATGACGGCCGCAATGCTGTCCAGCTCGGCTCCCAGCCCGGCGGTGGGATACGCGGAGTTGACCCGGCCCGCCAACAGCACCCCCGCCACGCCCGCCAGCGCACTGCACAGCACGTACACCAGCACCAGGAGCCGCGCCACATCGATCCCCGCGTACTGTGCCGCCTTGGGGCTCCCCCCCACCGCGTAGATATGCCGGCCCGTCGCCGTGCGGCCCATGAACACCGCCGCCACCCCGTACAGAGCCAGCACCACCAGGAACGACACAGGGAACGCGGTGGCGAACGGAGTCCCCTCCAGTACGGGGATGTCGGCCGACCCCAACCACCGCACCTCCGGGGTCAACCCCGAGATGGGCACCCCGCCGCTCAACAGGTAGGTAGCTCCGCGAGCCACGTTCAGGGTCGCCAGGGTGGCGATAAAGGGATGGGGGAGGTGCAGACGGGTGAGCGCGAGGCCGTTGGCCGCACCCACGGCTGCCCCCAGGAGAACTGCCGCCGGCAGCGCGGCCACCGCCGGCCAGCCGGACTTCACCAGCAGGGCCAGTACCGTCATGCACAGCCCCATCACCGATCCAACGCTCAGGTCGATCCCTGCCGTGGCCACTACCATGAACTGGCCCAGGGCCAGAACCGCGTTGCTGCTGATCTGCCGGGCGATGTTGGTCAGGTTCTCCCGCGTGAGGAAGAACTGCGGCTGCAGGGCGGTCAGCACCGCCATCATCAAAAGAACCACCAGCAGCAGGTCCAGCCGGGTCAAGAGCGACTGCACCCGCTCCCGGAGGCTGGTCCGACCGCCCGGGCGTGCCAGCGTCTCCGTGCTCACCCCGCTCCTCCCACCATCAGAGCCACCACCTCCTCCAGGCGGGCCTGGCGCCCTTCCAGGACCCCGGCCACGCGGCCCCGGTTCAGCACCACCACCCGATCCGAAACCTCCAGCACGTCCTGCAAGCGGTGGCTGATGAGAACCACGCCCACGCCCCGCTCCTTCAGCCTGCGGATAAGCTCCAGCACTTTGCCCGCTTCGGCCACGGCCAGGCTCGCGGTGGGTTCGTCCATGATCACCAACCTCGCGGCGAAGGCCGTCGCGCGGGCGATGGCCACCGCCTGTCGCTGCCCGCCGGACAGCTGCTCCACAGCGGTCCGCAGGGACGGCAGCTCCACCCGGAGGCTCGCCAGGTGCTCTCGGGCGTGCCGCTCCATGGCTGCCTCATCCAGCAAGCGCCACGGGCCGAACCGCCGGGAGATCTCGCGCCCCAGGAAGAGGTTGGCGACGGGGTCCAGGTTTTCCGCGAGACCCAGGTCCTGGTACACCATCTCAATCCCGAGACGGCGGGAGTCAAAGGGCGACTGGAAGTGCACCCGCCGGCCCTCAAACCGGATCTGGCCCGCGTCCGGCCGATACACTCCGGTGAGGATCTTCATGAGGGTGGACTTGCCCGCCCCGTTGTCCCCGACCAGCCCCACCACCTCCCCCGCCTGCACGGAAAAGTCCACCGAACGCAAGGCAGTCACAGCCCCGAAGCGCTTGGTGATGCCCTCCATCTCCACCAGGGGCAGGCCGGTTCCGTCACCTGTCACGGCCCACCCCCGCCGCCTGCGGTTCTACCAGGGTCTTGCCTGCCGGCCAGCTCGGTTCCTGCAGCACCCACGGCACCTCCTCAAGCCCCACCACGCGACGGATGAGCGGCAGCAAATTCAGCGTGCCGCGCGCCATTTGCTCGATGAGCGGCGGGAAGGTGTGGGCCCCGTGGTGCCCGATGGAGCCCACGAGACGACCCCCGGACGCCACCAGCAACTCCAGGTCCGCGTGCACAGCCTCCGGCGAACGGCCTAGTAGGACGATGCGTCCTCGCGGGGCGAGGGCGCGCAGCATCTCGGGGATCGTGTCCCGGAAGGCACCGGCAGCCTCCACCTGCAGCTCGGCGCCCCATCCTCCGGTGAGCTCTCGTACCACCTCGCTGGCCGGCGTCCCCTCCCGTTCCAAGTCCTCCCACGCGAAGACGGCGTCCGCTCCCACCTGCAAGGCTAGGTCCGCCTCCTGCCGCCTACGCTTGAAGGCCACCACCCTGCCCGCCCCCGCCTGCCGGGCCAAGGCCACCGCCGCCAAGCCCACAGGCCCAGTGCCGTACACGACCACCGTGCCTTCTGCAGGCACACCGCCTGCTTCCACGAACAGGCCCTGATAGGCCACCGCGGCGGGCTCTCCCAACGCGGCCGCGCGGTAACCGTCGCGCGCACCCAGACGAGCAAGAATACCCTCCACCTGCCAGCAGCACCGCTCCGGTACGGTGACGTACTCCGCGAGCCCGCCGGGCAGCGTGAACCCGATTTCCTCCAGCGCCCGGCACTGGTTGGTGGCCCCGGACAGGCACGCGCGGCAGCCTCCGCAGGCGTGCATATTGTCGCAGCAGACCGCGTCCCCGACCCGAAGCTTGCCCACCCCGGGCCCCACCTCCACAACCTCGCCGCTGAACTCGTGCCCAGGCACCACGGGGAGTTCCACGCGTCCTGAGTACCGCATGTACCCTTCGCCGTCCCGCTGGCACAAAGCCCGGTCGGAGCCGCACACGCCGCAGGCAACCACACGCACCACCACTTCCCTGGGGCCGGCGGCTCGCACGGAGATCTCCTCTACGGACACCTCGGGCCACCGCCACACGTGGTTGCCTACCTGCGCGCGGCGCCGGCAGCTCGCTCCCGCACGCGGGGCCCACGTGCCTCGGATTACGACAGCTCGCACCCTGACCGTGGCCGCTCAAACCCGAGGCGGGTGCCGAGAACCCCCTCGCGGCCGCACCCTCTGCCCTGCAGGCTCGTCCCGTGCCTCACGGCAGGGTTCGTTCCCTGGCGCGGTGAGCTTCGTACTCCGCCCGCGCCCGCTGCACCGCAGGCATCCCCGAGACCTCCGCCACCGGCACGTCCCACCACGCCTCGTACGCGGGCACGCGGACATCGGGATCCACCTCCACCACGATGACCGTGGTGCGCTCCTGTGCCCGCGCCTCCTCCAGGGCCTTCCACAGCTCCTCCCGCGTGCGAGCCCGCACAGCGTGCGCGCCCAGGCTTGCCGCGTTGGCCGCGAGGTCGATGGGCAGGACGGTGCCGTCCAGCTGGCCCGTGGCGGGGTTGCGGAACCGGTGTTGCGTCCCGAAGCGTCCCAGGCCCAGGGACTCCGACAGCCCGCCGATGCTGGCGTAGCCGTGGTTGTCCAGCAGGACCACGGTGAGCTTGTAGCCCTCTTGGACGGAGGTGGTGATCTCGCTGGGCATCATCAGGTAGGAGCCGTCGCCCACCAGCACGTACACCTCGCGGTCGGGGTCCGCCATCTTGACCCCCAGACCGCCCGGGATCTCGTACCCCATGCAGGAGTAGCCGTACTCCAGGTGGTACGTGCCGGGCTGGCGGGTGCGCCACAGCTTGTGCAGGTCTCCCGGGAGGCTGCCCGCGGCGCACACCACCACGTCCTGTGGCCTGGCGAAGGCGTTCACCAGGCCGATGACCTCTGCCTGAGCCAAAAGCGGCCCGTGGCGCTGGTGGGTGACCCGTTCCACCTCCGCATCCCACGCCTCCCGCAGCGTGGCCACCTCCTCCGCGTACTCTTCGCCGACCCGGTAGTCGGGCAGCAGCTGCATGAGCCCCTCCAGCACCACCCGAGCGTCGGCCACCACCGGCAGCCCTCCCAGCTTGTGCGCGTCTTTGGCGGACAAGTTCACGTTGACGAAGCGCACCTGCGGGTTCGCGAACAGCGTCCTGGAAGCCGTGGTAAAGTCGTCCCAGGCGGTGCCCACCCCCACCACCAGGTCCGCGGCGCGGGCCAGCCGGTTGGCTGCAAGGCTTCCGGTGACGCCGATGGCGCCCACGTTCTGCGGGTGGTCCCACGGCAGGCTGCTCTTGCCCGCCTGCGTTTCCGCCACCGGGATCCCCGCGGTCTCCACCAGCAGCCGCAGCGCCCCCTCCGCCTCGCTGAACAGGACCCCGCCGCCTGCCACCAGGAGAGGACGGCGGCTGGTGCGGATCCAGCGAGCCGCTTCTGCCAGCAGCTCGGGGTCCGGGGCGGGCCGCGGGATGCGCCACGTGCGGGGCTCGAACAGATCCGCCGGATAGTCCCACGCCTCCGTCTGCACGTCCTGGGGAAGGGCGAGGGTCACCGCGCCCGTATCCGTGGGTGAGGTAAGCACCCGCATGGCCTCCCACAGGGCCGCGGGCAGCTGGTCCGGTCGGTTGATACGGTCCCAGTAGCGGGACACAGGCTTGAAGCAGTCGTTGACGGAGACGTCCTGCGACCAGGGCGCTTCCAGCTGCTGCAGGACCGGCGCCACGTTGCGGCGGGCGAAGATGTCGCCCGGCAGCAACAGCACGGGCACGCGGTTGAGGGTCGCCCCCGCGGCGCTAGTGATCATGTTGGTGGCTCCCGGACCGATGGAGGACGTGCAGGCGAAGGCCCGCATGCGGCGGGTGGCCTTCGCGAAGGCCGCGGCGGCGTGCACCATGGCCTGCTCGTTGCGGGCGAAGTAAAAGCGCAGCTGCGGGAACTCCTGCAGCGCCTGCCCGATCCCCGACACGTTGCCGTGCCCGAAAATCCCCCACACCCCCGCGAAAAACGGAACGGTGCGGCCGTCCCGCTCCACGTGCTGCACAGCCAGGAACCTCACCAGGGCTTGCGCCGCGGTCAACCGTATGGTGCCCACCGGACCTCCTGTTCAGTCTGGCGAACGGGTTCCGTGTTCGCGCCCCCAAACAAGCACACGCGCGCTTGGCTTGTCAAGCGGATCACGGGGAGGCACCCAGACGCTGGGAAAGCAGGTCCGCCAGGGCCGTGATCTGCCGGGCCAGTTCCTCCAACCGCCCGGGTGCAAGGCGTGCCTTGACCGTGCTGAAGGCCACCCCGGCGTGCACGTCCCTGCACGTCCGCACGGCAGCCCCCACGCACAGCATCCCGTCCACGGTCTCCTCGTCGTCTACGGAGTAGCCCCGCCGGCGGGTGGCCTCCAGCTCCCGAAGCAGATCCGCCAAGGATCCAAGGCTGCGCCGGGTGGGCCGTGGCAGCTCGCCGCAGGCGAACAGCTGCCGGACCTGCTTTTCGGGCAGCGTGCTGAGGATGGCCTTCCCGGTGGCGGTGCAGTGGGCCGGAAGGCGCAGGCCGATGCGGTAGTTCACCGCGATGGGCTGCGTGCCGTTGCGGCACGCCACGTACACCACCTCGCGACCGTCCAGCACAGACAAAACCAGGGTCTCCTCGTGTCGGGGCACGACCTCGTCGCACACCTCCGCGAAGGCCGCGGACAGGTCGGAGCCGGTGTTGTAACCCCGGTACAGCTCCAGCACTCGCACGCCCAGGCGAAACCGCCCGTCCGGGGAGCGTGCCAGCAGCCGCTCCCGCAGCAGGGTGACGCACAGGTCGTGGGTGGTGCTCTTGGGAATTCCCAGGCTCCGTGCCAGCTCGGCCAGGGTGGGCGGGCGCGCGGCGTCGGCCACGGCTTCCAGGATCCGCACCGCCCGTACCACGGACGGCACGCCGCCGGGACGCTGGTTCTGCCGGGCCACCTCAGAACCCTCCCCGGGCGGCCACGAACTCCAAAGCCTCCCGCTCGTAAGGCATGAAGTTGGCACACCCGTGGCGGGTCACCACGATAGCCCCGCATGCGTTCCCAAACCGCGCCGCCCGGTACCAGTCCCAGCCCCGCAGCCAGCCGTACAAAAACCCGCTTGCGAAGGCGTCCCCGGCCCCCAGGACGTTGTACACCCCCACGGGGAACGCGGGGGCAACAAGATGCTGCCCGTCCGGGAGGAACACCTCAGAACCCCGGGCGCCCAGCTTGGCCACCACCACCCGCGGCCCCAGGGCCAGCAAGCGCCGGGCGGCCGCCTCCGCCTCCGGCTCCCCGGTGGCCGCGTGCAGCTCCTCCCCGTTGCCCACCACCACCTCCGCCCACCGCACCAGGGTCCGCACGTTGACCCCGTACGCCCGTGGGTCCGGCCACAGGCTGGCCCGGTAGTCCAGATCCACCATCACCCGCGTGCCCGCCGCGGCCGCGCGCTCCGCGGCGAACAAAGTGGCGGTGCGGCTCGGCTCCGCCGAAAGCCCGGTTCCTGTGAGGAACAGCACGCGGCTGCGGTCCACGGGGGCCCGCTGCACGTCCTCCAGGTTCAGAGCTAGGTCCGCGGCGTTGTCCCGGTAGAACACCAGGGGGAACCGGTCCGGCGGCTCGATGCCCAAGAGCACGGCTCCTGTGCGCCGACCAGGCTTCCGGGGGATGAAGGCGGTCTCCACCCCCTCCTGCCGGAGGAAGTGCAGGACGAAGTCGCCCACCGGGTCGTCGCCGACTGCGGTCAGCACGGCGCTGCGCAGGCCCAGCCGGCGCGTGCCCACGCTTACGTTGGTGGGACAGCCGCCCACGTACGCGGCGAAGCTTCGGATCTCAACGAAGGGAGCCCCCACGTCGTTGCTGTACAGGTCGATGCCGCACCGGCCCATGGCCAGCACGTCGAAGGTCCGGTCATCCATCCCCTGTCTCCATGGCGTGAGTGACCACCGGGACGCGCGGGTCACGCTCCGTCCACGTGGACCGTACCCATGTGTGCGCGGGGTCCTCGGAGTTGGCCAGGCTCTGGGCGGAGCCCGCCAGCACGTTCAGGTAGTAGCAGGTGTACCCGTACGCCGCGCTCACGGGGTGGTAGCCGCAGGGCACCAGCACCAGGTCGTCCTGCCGTGCCACCACCGCCACGTCGAAGGAGCCATCGTGGGCGTAGATCCGCTGCAGGGCGAAGCCCTCGGGGGGTTGGAACTTGTAAAAGTACACCTCCTCCAGGGCCGCCTCCACCAAATGCCCCCACTGGTCCACCCGGTGCACGTCGTGCTTGTGGGGCGGGTAGCTGGACCAGTTGCCCCCGGGCGTGTACACCTCCACGCACACCAGGCGCTCGCACGGGAACCCGGGCGGCAGGATCCCGTTGATCTGCCGCGTGGCGTTCCACCCCCCGCGGATCTCGATCCCCACGTCCGCGGGTGTCACCAGCCGGGGCGGGTACCGCCCTTCCGCCGGAGCCCAGCCACAGGCCAGTTCCACCCCCTCGGAGTCCGCCACCACCTCGAACTCCGTAGCGGGCGGTAGGTACAGGGCGTAGGGCATGCCGTGGAAGGGGCTCCGCCGGCGGCCCACCCGCTCCCAGCTGCCGCGGTTCGACCTCACCGTGGCTCGGCCGCTCAGCCAGACCAGCACCGCCTCACAGGCGCCCGTGTCCTGGACCCAGCACCCGCCCGGCCCAAGGCGGCGCACCTCGAACCCCAGGGCTTGCCACCCGGCCTCCTGTGGGGTCACCCGGACCACCACGCCACCTTGCGGTGGGGTCGCCTGAGGTGCGATGCGCAACCTTCGTCCGTCCGGCAGGACCACACGACCCTCCCGCTGCTGATTGTATTCCACGCAGGGCCTGCGCACGGGCAGGGCGAACCACCGCACCGGGAGGGATGCCGGTGCAGCAACCTCGCGTGGCGGCTGCCCCCATCAGCTGGGGGGTGTGCGAGATCCCCGGTTGGGGGCCGCAGCTGCCCTGGGAACGGGTGCTGGACGAGATGCAGCAGGCCGAGTACGAGGGCACGGAGCTGGGGCCGTGGGGGTATCTACCCACGCAGCCGGAAGCCCTGCAGGAGGCGCTTCGGCGGAGGGGCCTGCAGCTGGTGGCCGCGTTCGTTCCCCTGCCCCTACGGGACGCGGCCCGATACGCGCAGGCGGAGGCGGAGGTGCGCCGGACCTCGGAACTTTTGGCCCGCTGCGGGGCCAGCTGCGTGGTGTTCGCGGACGCTGGCGACGAGGTGCGGGTCCGAGCCGCGGGCCGGCCAGAGCGCACCTCTGCCTGCGGCCTGCAGGCGGAGGAGTGGCCCGCGTACGGACAACGGGTCACACGCCTAGCACGGCTGGCTCGGGAGGCGTATGGGCTGCGCGTGGCCTTCCACCCACACGGGGGCACGTACGTGGAGAACGCCCACGAGGTGGAAGCCCTGCTGGCCCACACGGAACCCGACCTGGTGGGGTTGTGCCTGGATACGGGCCATCTGCTGTTCGGCGGTGTGGACCCCGTGGAGGTCGCACGGCGGTACGCGGGCCGCATCCAGCACGTGCACCTGAAGGACGTAAACCTGGCACGCCTGCGGGAGCTGCTATCCCAGGGGCTCCCGTACGCCGACGTGGCCAAGGGGGGCACCTTCGTGGAGCTGGGACGCGGCGACGTGGACCTGCCCGCCATCGCCGCGGTCCTGAAGGAGGTGGGCTACCCGGGCTGGTTGGTGGTGGAGCAGGACCGGGTGGTGACCCAAGACACCAACACCCTGGCGTCTGCCCGGCGCAACCGCGCATCCGTGCGTGCCATCTTCGGCGTGTGACCGTACCGCGGCTCTTGCCGGGCCTGCTCGGCACGGCTATCCTGGAAAACAAGCCAGCGAGCACGACCTTCGGGGCAGGGTGAGGGGGCGGCACCGCCCCCGATTCCCGACCGGCGGTGGGCACCGGAGGTTCCGGTGCGAGCCCGCGACCCGCGCACGGTCTGAGGCGCGGTGGACCCGGTGCAGCCGAGCTGGCGAAGCCGGGGCCGACGGTACAGTCCGGATGGGAGAAGGTCGGTGGCGCGGCCGCGGTGCGTGCGCGGCGGATCGCGTCCTCCGACGCCCCGGGGCGAGGGCTCCGGGGCCTTTCTGTTGGGTCCGTGCTCCGCTGGACACCCAACGAGGAGGATTCGCGATGCACGTGCGTCGGTTGGCTTCCCTCGGCATGCTGTCCGCGGTCGCAGCGCTGCTGATGCGTTTCGTGCAGTTCCCCATCCTGCCCGCAGCGCCCTACCTGAAGTTCGACCCCAGCGAGGTGCCCACGCTGCTGGCGGGCGTCCTGCACGGCCCCGCAGGTGCGGTGGGTGTGGCGTTCCTCAAGAACCTGCTGTATGCGGCGCTGTTCGGCAGCCCCACGGGGTGGGTGGGACCCTTCGCCAACTTCGCCGCGGTCAGCTTCTTTGCAGCCACGGCGGCGTGGGTGTACCGCCGCGAGCCGACCCCGCGGGGCTTGGCCAAGGGCGTGGCTGCGGGCGCGGTGACCCGCGCCGTGCTCATGGTGCCCATCCTGGCCTTCGTGGTGCTGCCCGTGTTCTTCGGCTACAGCCCCACGGACTGGGCCACCCTCCAGCGGCGCGTGGTGCCCCTGTTGGCAAGTGCCTTCGTCCCCTTCAACCTGGTAACCAGCGCTGTCAACGGGGCCCTGACCCTGTGGCTGGGGGCGGCGGTGAGGGCCCGGGTACCGGCTCTGTCCGGACACGCCGCGGGCCGGGAAGCGTCCGGCGGCTAGCCGCCGGCCCGCAACAGAGCCAGCACCTGCTGGTGCAGCACCCCGTTGGTGGCCACGGGGCTGCGGGTGCTGGGGACGTACGGGGACCCGTCCATACCGGTAACGATCCCACCCGCCTCCAACACCATGAGGGCGCCTGCAGCCACGTCCCACGGTTGCAGGTCGGGCTCCCAGAACACTTCCAGGCGGCCGGCGGCCACGTAGCACAGGTTCAGGGCCGCGGATCCCATCTGCCGCACATCCTCGGCCAGCTTGAGCATGGTCACGATCTGCGAGAGGTTGTTGCCGGTGATCCCGATGTCCGTAGGGGTGCCCGTGGCCACCAAGGCCTCCTGCAGACGGGTGGTGGCGGAAACCCGCAGCCGCACGGAACGGCCCCCGGACAGCAGCCACGCGCCACAGCCCCGCTCCGCGACAAACAGCTCGTCCAGCACCGGGTGGTACACGACCCCCACCTGGACCGCGTCCTCCGTAGCCAGGGCCACCGACACACCAAACCACGGCAGCCGGTGGGCGAAGTTGGAGGTGCCGTCCAGGGGGTCCACATACCAGCACGGCGCACCCTCGTGGCGAACGCCCTGCCCCTCCTCCGCCACCACGCTGTGGTCCGGGAACGCCTCCCGCAGCACCGACACGATGCACGCCTCGCTGGCGTGGTCCGCCTCCGTCACGGGGTTCACCGGGCCCTTGTAACGCACCTCCCCGGGTTTCGGCGGCCGTGCGAAATAGTCCAACAGCACGTGAGCCGCCTCGCGCACCGCGCGCACGGCCACCTCCACGTACGGTGAGAAGCGCGGTCGGTCCAAGCTCACACCTCCAGGTTCCCGGGGTGCCTGCGGCTACACGCCCAGAGGACGGCTGAGGGTCGCCAGGCGGACGGGCGACACGACTCCCTCCTCGGTGATGTACGCCTTCACCAGGCGGTCCGGGATGGGTTCGTACAGGATGCACGACACCTCCACTCCCTCCGGCGGGCGCCAGTCAGGGGTCAGCTCCTCCGGGGCTCCCACCACGGTGGTCACAGAGTCCCCGCGCAGGGTGGGGGGGAGGATCTTAATGGTCTCCGTGGCAACGTAGCTGGGCACCCCGTGGGCGTGGGCACACGTCATCAGGGGCCGCGTGCCCACCCGGTTGACGAAGGTCCCTTCCAGGGAGACCGCCTCGGCCCCGGTGAGCACCGCGGACGCCACGTCCATGTAGTACCCCATGGCGGCGTCCACCGTGAGGGTGACGGAGATTCCGAGCCGGGCCAGGGCTTCCGCCATCCGGCGCCCTTCCAGGTACGGCCGGGCCTCGAACACCACCACACTCAGGTCGGGGTTGTGCTGGACCAGCTCCTCCAACACCGCGTACACCGTCCGGCTGTAGGAGAGGGTGAGGATCACCTCGTACTCTGCGAGCGCCTCCGCCCCGTGGTGGGCGATGCGCGCGTGGGATTCCGCCACGTGGGTGCGGTATCCGCGCAACCAGTCCCGCAGCTCCTCCCGCAGCTGATGTAGGGGCACCCCCTCCCGCAGCATCTCCGCGGCGAACTGCACCATGCGATACCGAAGGTTGTGCAGGGGTGCGGTGGCCACTTTGCGCTCCGTGAGCTGGCGGGTCGCCTCGTCCAGGGCCTGCACGAAGTTCTGGGGGTCCTGGTCTAGCTGCTCCGTCAGCCACAGCTCCAGCGCCTCCGCCGCGGCCACGCCGATCTCCGTGGCGCTTTCCCGCGTCATCCCCTCGATGGCCTGCAGCCGCTGTAGCCAGCCCACAACCCCAGTATCCCACGGAAGGGCCTTCTCCTTACCCTCGCAGGATTCCCCGCCCCTCGTGTTCAATCTGCGCCCCGTGGTGCGCTCTTCGGAGGTGTGCGTCCGCCCGGCGGAACTTCGGGACGTGCCGGCGCTGGTGGAGTTGTGGGGCGAGCTGGCGCGCCTGCACGAGCGCCTGGACGGCTCCTTCGCCCTCAGCCGCTCGTGGCGCCGAGCCTACGAGGATTACCTGCTGCACATGCTGCGCCGGCCGGACGTGCGGGTGGTGGTGGCACAGGTGAACGGACGGCTGGTGGGCCTGGCGGTGGGGCGGGTCACGTGGCTCCCCGCCTTCTTCCGGCAGCGCCGCCGTGGGTACATCCAGGACGTGTACACCCAGCAGGGCTACCGGGGGCGTGGCATCGGCCGGGCCATGCTCGCACACCTGGAATCCTGGTTGCGGCGCCAAGGGGTCCGCCGGGCGGAGCTCACCGTGGCCGTGGGGAACCCACAGGCCGAAAGTTTCTGGGAGCGGGCCGGCTACCACACGTACATGGTATACCGGGCCAAGAACCTGTAAGGGAGGAGGTGAGGTTCGGTGCACTGGGACCGGGTCCGGGCGGCCCTACGGGGAGAGGTGGCGGACTGTCCGCCGGTGGCCGTCTGGCGCCACTTCCCCGGACAGGACCAGCGGCCAGAAAGCCTCGCGGAAGCCCACGTGGCCTTCTGGCACCGGTTCGGGTTGGACCTCCTGAAGGTCACGCCCGCCAGCGGTTACTACGGGGACGACTGGGGCCTGCGGAGCGCCTGTCGGCCGAACCGGGAGGGCGTACGGACGTACCTGGACCGCCCCATCAAGACCGCAAAGGACTGGGCAGCCCTGCGCCGGTTGGACGTGACCGCGGGTGTTTACGGGCGGGAGCTGCGGGCCCTGCGCCTGATCCGTCAGGCGGTGCGGGGGGAGGTCCCTGTGCTGGCCACGGTGTTCAGCCCCCTGACCGTGGCCAAGACCTTGAGCGGCGAGGTGGCCGTGGTACGGTACCTGCGGGAGCAGCCGGAGGCCCTGCACACGGGCCTGGAGGTGATCGCGGAGGTGACGGCCCGCTTCGCCGCGGAGTGTTTGGCCGCGGGGGCGGACGGCATCTTCTTCGCCACCCAGATGGCGTGCCCGGGGGCGGTCACGGAGGAGGAGTACGAGGCGTTCGGCCGTCCCTACGATCTCCGGGTGCTGGAGGCGGCTTCCGGGGCGGAGTTCTTGATCCTGCACGCCCACGGAGACCGTCCGTACTTCGACCTGCTGGCGGACTACCCCGTGCACGCCCTGAACTGGCACGACCGACGAACGCCCCCTTCCCTTCGGGAGGCCCGCAGCCGTTACTCCGGGTGCCTGTGCGGTGGCCTGAACGAGGTGGATCTCGCAGACCGGGACGCCCGGCAGGTGGCCGAGGAAGCGCAGGAGGCCGTGCGCCAAACCGGCGGCAAGGGCCACATCGTGGCGCCGGGCTGCGTAATCCCCGTGGACACGCCGGAGGCCAACGTGCAGGCTCTCACCCGCGCCGTCCGACACGCCTCCTGACCCCCTGAGAAGTGATCCGGCTGCCAGCCGGCCTACTGCACCACCCTCAGGACTCCCCGCATCCCTGCGTCCTTGTGTCCCGGCAACGTGCAAACGGCTCCAGTTGGCGCTGCAAACCGTAACCCGTCGGTCCAGCCTCGTAGGCCACCATGAGCTCCTCGGGCCGC
>PSLI01000018.1:0-36443 GCA_040289515.1 Candidatus Sysuimicrobiota bacterium | reverse complement strand
TACCTGCCGCTGCCGCGATTCTGCTCGAGCAGCCCGTCTTCGTGCGGGCCGCTCTCGCCCTCTTTTCGGTGGGCGCGGTCCTGCTGGCCTGGCGGGACTGGCACCGCGCGGAGGCGCACCGGCAGGCCCAGGCGGAAGCGCGGGCCCAGCAGGAGCGTAACCGCCTGGCGCGGCAGCTGCGCGAGAAGGTCGCACACCTGCGGGCCCAGGCACAGCGCGAGCTGAAACAGGCCGGGGTGGCCACGGTGGAGGAGCTGCGGGCGCGGCTGCGGCGCCGCCGGGACCTAGAGCAGGCCGTGCGGATCGCGCAGCACCGCCTGCAGGACCTGCTGGCCGGCCGGGAGCCCGCGGCCATCGCGGAGGAACTGGAAAGCCTGTCCGCGGACCTGCACGCGGCGGTGGCCTTCCTGGAAAGCGAGGTGGTGCGGGGGAAGTCCCTCCTGCCCCTGGACCTGCAGCGCCTCGAAGCGGAGACCCAACGGCTGCAGGAGCTCCGCGGGCAGCTGAGCTCGCAGCTGCAGCGCCTGGAGGGCCGCTTGGAAGCGGCTCCCGAGGAGGAGGAGCTTTTGAGGGTGGAGGAGGAGCTTGACGGCTGTCGTGCGGAGCTGGAACGGCTGGAACGCCGGGCCCGCGCCTTGCGGGTGGCCGCGGAGGTTTTGCAGGAAGCCAAGTCCGCCGTGGAGGTGCCCGCGCGCCGGGCGGTGGGGGAGCGGGCAGGGCAGTCCCTGGCCCGCCTCACCGGCGGCCGGTACACCCGCGTCCGGATCCCGAACGGGGAGAGCTTGCGGCTGGAGGTGTGGTCCGACGAGGCAGGCTTGTGGCTCCCGCCCGAGGAGCCCCACCTCAGCCGGGGTACCGTGGACCTGGTGTACCTGGCCGCTCGGGTAGCGCTGGTGGACGTCCTGGCCCCGCAGGCTCGAACGCCCCTACTTCTGGACGACCCCTTCGTCACCCTCGACCCCGACCGCCGTCACAGGGCGCTGGATTGGCTTCGGGAGCTTGCCCGGGACCGGCAGGTGTTCCTGTTCACGTGGGATGAGGCGGTGGCCCGCCACGCGGACGCGGTCGTACGCCTGCCGCCGCCGGCGCAGTGGTAGACTGGTCTTGAGTCCACCGGTGGAGGCAGCGCCGTGACGGAGGCCACCCGTGCCGAGCTCGTACGGGTCGAGCGGGACAGCCTCGGCCCTATGGAGGTCCCCGCAGACGCCCTGTACGGGGCCAGCACCCAGCGGGCGGTCCTGAACTTTCCCATCAGCGAGCTGCGTTTTCCTCGGGTCTTCATCCGGGTCTTGGGCCTCATCAAGCGCGCCGCCGCGGAGGTGAACGCGGAGCTGGGGTTGCTGGACCGCGCCCTGGCGGAGGCCATCGCGCGGGCGGCCCAGGAGGTAGCGGATGGCGTGTGGGACCGGGAGTTCGTGGTGGATGTGTTCCAGACGGGCTCCGGGACGTCCACCAACATGAACGCCAACGAGGTGATCGCCAACCGTGCCGCGGAACTGCTGGGCGAGCCGCGGGGATCCAAGCGGGTCCACCCCAACGACCACGTGAACCTGGGGCAGAGCAGCAACGACGTGATCCCCTCCGCCATCCAGGTGGCGGCCCTCCTGGAGATCCGGGAGCAGCTGCGCCCGGCCCTGCACGAGCTGCGGGACAGCTTCCGGCGCAAGGCGGAGGAGTTCATGCCCGTCATCAAGACGGGCCGCACCCACCTCATGGACGCCACCCCCATCCGCCTGGGCCAGGAGTTCACGGGCTACGCAGGGCACGTGGAAGCGGCCCTGGACAACCTGGCGGTGGCAGAGGATCGCCTGCGGGAGCTGCCCCTGGGCGGTACCGCGGTGGGCACCGGCATCGGCCGACACCCGGCGTTCGCGGAGCGGGTGTGCGCCAAGCTGAGTACGGTCCTGGGCTTCCCGGTGCGGGAGACCCACAACCACTTCCGCGCGCAGGCGTGCCTGGACGCGGTGGTGTTCACCAGCGGCGTGCTGCGGACGTACGCCACCGCCCTCATGAAGGTGGCCAACGACATCCGGTGGATGGGCTCGGGTCCCCACGCGGGTCTGGCGGAGCTGGAGCTGCCCGCGGTGCAGCCCGGGTCCTCCATCATGCCGGGCAAGGTAAACCCCGTGGTTCCGGAGTCCGTCATCCAGGTGTGCGCCCAGGTACAGGGGAACGACCTCGTGGTGGCCCTGGGCAACCAGTGGGGCAATTTCGAACTGAACACCATGATGCCCGTGATGGGCTACAACCTTCTGCAGTCCATCCGGCTGCTGGCCAACGCGTCCCGCAACTTCGCCCGGCAGTGCGTGGACGGCCTCCGGGCCACCGCCCGGGGGCCGCAGACCGTGGAGCGCGGGCTGATGCTGGCCACCGCGCTGGCCCCCGTGATCGGCTACGACGCTGCTGCGGAGGTGGCCAAGGAGGCGGCCCGTACGAACCGGACCCTGCGGGAGGTGGCGCGGGAGCGCACGGGTCTTGCCGAGGAGGAGCTGGCGCGCATCCTGGACCCCTCCCGGATGACGGAGCCGGGGCTGACTGGGACAGGCGCAGGCGGCTAGGGCCGAGGTGACCGCGTGGGCGGGACCGTGGAGCTGCACCAGCTGGAGGCCTTCGTGGCGGTGGCCACGTTCCGGAGCTTCCACCGCGCCGCGGAGGCCTTGTTCCTGTCGCAGCCCGCAGTCAGTGCCCGCATCCAGTCCCTCGAGCGAGCCCTGGGCAAGCGCCTGTTCGAGCGGGACGGCCGCACCGTGCGGCTCACGGAGGCAGGGGAGGCCCTGTTGCCGTACGCGGAGCGCGCCATCCAGGCGGTGGTCGAAGGCCAGCACGCGGTGCAGCAGACCACGGGACCCTCCGCGGGGCCCCTGACCTTGGCCGCAGTCCCCTCCCTGTGCACGTACCTGCTGCCCGAGGCCCTGAAGCGGTTCCGGCAGGAGTGCGAGGCGTGCAAGGTCTTGATCCGCACAGGGCACTCCCGGGAGGTCCTGCAGATGGTCCTCAACGAAGAGGCGGAGATCGGGCTGGCTCGGTCCTTGAGCCACCCCCAGGTGGAAACCATCCACCTAGCCCGGGATCCCTTCGCGCTGGTGGTGTATCCCCGGCACCCCTTCGCCAACGTGGGGCGGGTGACCCTGGAGGAGGTCGCAGGCCAGCCCCTTATCTTCTACGACCGCGGGTCCAGCGACTGGACCCTACTCAACGCCACCTTCCGACGCCAGGGCCTGATCCCCAACGTGGTCCTGGAGCTGGACACCATCGAGGCCACCAAGAAGATGGTGGAGCGGGGTGTAGGCATCTCCCTCCTGCCGAAGATCGCGGTACGGCGGGAGGTGGCGGAAGGGAGCCTGGTTTCGGTACGCTTGGTGGGTGCGGAGATGCCCCAGCGGTTCGTGGACCTGGTGTACCTAAGGGGCCGAGGCCTAAACGAGTGGGCCAAGCGGTTCGTGCAGACCCTGCGGGCCACCCTGAGTGGCGGACAAGTGACGGTTGATCAACGGGCTGCATCGGGCACCCGTTGACAACCTTCGGGGCGGCTCCTAGGATCGGAGACAAACCCGAAGACCAGGGACGCGTAGGCGGTCCGGCGGAGTCTCGTAGAGAGCCGCGGCAAGGTGCAAGCGCGGTGTCCCTCCGACGGCCGAGTTCCCCTGCGAGGGGCGGCCCGAACAGCGCGCAGGCTCAGTAGGCGCCGACGGGGTCCCGGCTCCCGTGAGCGCGCAGCCGGCGGAATCGGACGGAAGTCCTACTCCGAGAGGGCCGCAGGCCCGGTAAGCCTGCGGAAGTCGGGTGGTACCGCGCGAGGCCCTGGCCTCCCGTCCCGAAAGGGGCGGGAGGCGTCGTTTTATCCGGGAAGGAGGGACGGCGGTGATCGTGGTGCTGCACGCCCAGTGCACCCCCGAGCAGCGGGAGGCGGTGCTCCACCGCATCCGTGAGGCGGGTCTGGTTCCCCACGTGTCCCAGGGGGTCATGCGCACCGTCATTGGCGTCATCGGGGACGACCGCACCAAGGAGCAGCTGCGCACCATGCTGGAAGCGATGGAAGGCGTGGAGCGGGTGGTGAAGGTCCTCCAGCCCTACAAGCTGGTGAGCCGGGAGTTCCAGCCACACACCACGTTGGTTACCGTCCGGGGCGTGCGCATCGGGGGCGCGGAGGTGGTGTTGATCGCGGGCCCCTGTTCGGTGGAAAGCCGCGACCAGATCCTGCAGGCCGCCCTGGCGGTGCAGCGGGCGGGTGCGGTTATGCTGCGGGGAGGCGCCTTCAAGCCCCGCACCTCCCCTTACTCCTTCCAGGGCCTGGAGGAGGAGGGGCTTCGCTTGCTCGCGGAGGCCCGGGAGGCCACGGGGCTGCCCGTGGTCACCGAAGTCATGGACGCCCGCCAGCTGGAGCTGGTGCTGCGCTACGCGGACATGGTGCAGATCGGCGCCCGCAACATGCAGAACTACACCCTCCTGCGAGAGGTGGGGCGGGCCGGCTGCCCGGTGCTGCTCAAGCGGGGGCCTGCGGCTACCTTGGAGGAAACCCTCCTGGCTGCGGAGTATATCCTGTCCGAAGGGAACCCCCACGTGGTCCTGTGTGAGCGGGGGCTGCGCAACTTCGACAACCACACCCGCTTCCTGCTGGACATCAGCGCGGTGCCTGTGCTGCAGCGCCTGAGCCACCTGCCCGTGGTGGTGGATCCCAGCCAAGCCGCGGGCAAGCGCCACTGGGTGCCGCCCCTGGCCCGCGCGGCGGTGGCGGCGGGCGCCGACGGCCTGCTGGTGGAGGTCCATCCCGACCCCGAGCGGGCACTCAGCGACGGCCCCCAGCAGCTGCGGCCCGACCAGTTCGCCGAGCTGGTCCAGGACCTGCGCAAGGTGGCTCAAGCCATCGGCCGCGATCTGGCGGGTGCCCCGCTGGGTACCCGGGCATGACTTGATAAGGAACGTGAATCGAAGCTGCGTTGACACCCGCGGGGTCTGCTGGTACAAGTAAACGCAAACGCACACCGGGGGAAGCGGTGGTGCGGGAGGCGGCTTCACCAAAGGTCACCCGATCGCACCACCGGACCGGTCCAATCGGGGCCGGTCCCCCAGGAGCAGCAGCTGCGGCACCCACCCGGCTGCTGGGTGTGCGGAAAACCGAATCCGGGCAACGAAGGGAAGTAGTAGGCGCCGCGGGGCCCCCCCAGAGAGCCGGGGAGGTGCGATCCGGCAGGGCCGGGCGCTGAACCTCGTCCCCGAGCCTGCCGGGCGAAGGCGAGTAGCCCGGCACGTGGCCCGCGTGAAGGGTCAACGAGGGCCGAGCTGTTGTGCAGCTCGGAACTAAGGTGGTACCGCGGGAGCCAGCCCGTCCTTAGGTTGGCTCCCGGTGCTTTTCTAGAGACTGTGCAAACCGAGAGGGGAGGAGCGACATGAAAACCGCCACGGCCGAGACCCGCAAGGCTACCCGAACCATTTCGGGGGCGAAGGCGGTGGTACGGGTCCTGGAGGAGGCCGGGGTGGAGTGGGTCTTCGGGCACCCGGGTGGCGCGTCCCTCCCTTTGTATGACGCCCTGTATGACGCCCCGGGCATCCGCCACGTGCTCTGTCGGCACGAGCAGGTGGCCGCGCACGCGGCCACGGGCTACGCGCGGGCCTCCGGACGGTTCGGGGTGTGCACCGCCACCTCCGGCCCGGGGGCCACGAACCTGGTGACCGGGCTGGCGGACGCCATGATGGACTCCGCCGCGGTGCTGGCCATCACCGGGCAGGTGGTGCGGGCCAACATCGGAACGGACGCTTTCCAGGAGGCGGACGTGACCTCCATCACCACGCCCATCACCAAACACAATGCCCTGGTGATGGATCCCCACGCGCTCGTGCGCACCCTGCGAGAGGCCATCTACCTGTGCCAGTCGGGGCGTCCGGGTCCCGTGCTGGTGGATGTGCCGCGCGACGTGCTGCAGGCCCAGCTCCCCGAGGAATTGCTGGAGGAGGCCTTCGAGCCCCGCCGCCGGCCGGTCACCAAGGGGCACCCTGCCCGCATCGCGGAGGCCGCGGAGGCCATCTCCCAGAGCCGGCGGCCCATCCTGTACGTGGGCGGGGGCGCTCAGGGTGCCAGCGAGCCCCTGGCCCGCCTGGCCCGGCGGTGCCGCATCCCCGTGACGGTGACCCTTATGGGCAAGGGGGCCTTCGACGAAACAGACCCCCTGTGCCTGGGGATGCTGGGCATGCACGGTACCGCGTACGCCAACTACGCCATCAACGCCGCCGACCTGGTGATCGCGGTGGGGGCGCGGTTCGACGACCGGGTGACGGGCCGGCTGAAGGACTTCTGCCCCCACGCCCGCTTCATCCACATCGACATCGACCCCTCGGAGATCGGAAAGAACAAGCCCGCCCACATCCCCATCGTGGGAGATGCTCGGGAGGTGCTGGAGGCGCTGGAACCGCTCGTGCAGCCTCCGGACGTGGAGGCGTGGTGGAAGCAGATCGAGGAGTGGCGTGCCCGCTATCCACTCCGGTGGAAGCCGGGCCCCCTGCTTAAGCCCCAGGAGGCCATCGAGGCCATCCACCGGGTCACGCGGGGGGAGGCGCTGGTGGTCACGGACGTGGGGCAGCACCAGATGTGGGCGGCCCAGTACTACAAGTGCCGGAAGCCACGGACCTTCATCTCCTCCGGCGGCCTGGGGGCCATGGGGTTCGGCTTCCCCGCCGCCATGGGAGCCCAGTTCGCCCGCCCCGACGCTCTCGTGGTGGCCATCGTGGGGGATGGGGGCTTCCAGATGACCATGCAGGACCTCATCACCGCGGTGGAGTGGAAGCTGCCCCTGAAGATCTACGTGGTGAACAACGCCTCTTTGGGCATGGTGCGGCAGTGGCAGGAGCTCTTCTACAACCAGCGGTACTGTGCAGTCCAGCTCCGCAACCCCGACTTCGCCCGCCTCGCGGAGGCCTTCGGGGCGGTGGGGATCCGCGTGGAGCGCTCGGAGGAGCTGGAACCGGCCCTGCAGCGGTCCCTGGAGGTGACGGACCGTCCGGTGGTGGTGGACCTCCTGGTGGACCCGGAGGAGAACTGCTACCCCATGATCCCCTCGGGGCAATCCGTGAAGGAGATGATCCTCGGTGACTAACGCGGTGCCCAATGCGCAGCCGATGGGGGAGCGCCGGGTGCTGTCGGTGCTGGTAGACAACGTACCGGGTGTGCTCCTGCGTGTGGTGGCCCTGTTTCGGCGGCGCGGGATCAACATCCACAGCCTGGCGGTGTCCGTGACGGAGGACCCCGCGGTTTCCCGGATCACCATGACGGTGGAGTGTCCCGCGGCCCTAGCGGAATCCGTAGTGAAGCAGGTGCGCCGGGTGGTGGAGGTGCGGCGGGTCCGGGACGTGACGGACGCGCCGCGCACGGAACGGGAACTGGCCCTGGTGAAGGTGAACGCACCCGCGGGGGTGCGGTCGGAGATCTTGGAAGCCGCTCAGGTGTTTCGGGCGCGCCCGATTGACCTCACGGAAAAGACGGTGACCCTGGAGGTCACGGGCACCCCCGAGAAGATCGACGCGTTCCTGAACCTCGTGGCGCGGCACGGGGTGCGGGAGGTGGCCCGCACGGGGTCCGTGGTGCTGCTGCGGGGTCCGGCCACCACGTAAAGGAGGTGCGGAATGGCCCAGGTGTACTACGAGCGCGACGCGAACCCGGAGCTCATCCGATCTAGGCGGGTGGCCATCCTGGGATACGGGAGCCAGGGCCACGCCCACGCCCTGAACCTGCGGGACCAGGGGGTGCAGGTGGTGGTGGGCGTGAAGCCCGGTGGGTCATGGGACCGGGCCCGCGCGGACGGGTTCCGGGTGGTTGAGGTGGCCGAAGCGGTGCGGGAGGCGGACGTGGTGTCCGTGCTCCTGCCCGACATGGTGCAGGCACGGGTCTACCGGGAGGCCATCTGCCCCAACCTGCGGCCCGGACAGGCCCTGGCCTTCGCCCACGGTTTCACGATCCTGTACGGCCAGGTAGAACCGCGCGCGGACGTCGACGTGTTCATGGTGGCGCCCAAGTCCCCGGGCCACCGCATGCGGGAGGTGTTCGTGGAAGGGCAGGGGGTGCCTGGGCTGGTGGCGGTGCACCAGGATGCCACGGGGCGGGCCAAGGAGCTGGCTTTAGCGTACGCGTACGGTGTGGGATGCCTCCGGGCGGGGGTGGTGGAGACCACCTTCCGGGAGGAGACGGAGAGCGACCTGTTTGGGGAGCAGGCAGTGCTGTGCGGGGGTGTGACTGCCCTCATCCAGGCGGGCTTCGAGACCCTGGTGGAGGCTGGCTACCAGCCGGAGATCGCCTACTTCGAGTGTCTGAACGAGCTCAAGCTCATCGTGGACCTCATCTACGAGGGCGGCCTGCAGTGGATGCGGTACTCCATCTCGGACACGGCGGAGTACGGGGACTACACCCGGGGACCCCGGATCATCGACGAGCACGTGCGCCAGCGCATGAAGGAGATCCTCAAGGAGGTGCAGGACGGGACCTTCGCCCGGGAGTGGATCCTGGAGGGCCAGGCGAACTTCCCGTCCTTCCGCAGTTTGCGGGCCCGTGCGGCCCAGCACCCCATCGAGGAGGTGGGTCGCCAGCTGCGGGCCATGATGCCGTGGCTGAAAAGGCCAGCTGCCAAGGCCCCGCAGGCGGTGGGAACCGGTGGGGGGGAGTAGGGTGAAGGACCGCGTTTACATCTTCGACACCACCCTGCGGGACGGGGAACAGTCCCCCGGCTTCTCCATGACGGTGCAGGAGAAGCTGGAGATGGCCGAGGCCCTGGCCCGTCTGGGCGTGGACGTGATCGAAGCGGGGTTTCCCATCGCCTCCCCGGGCGATCTGGAGGCAGTCCGCCTGATCGCCCAAAAGGTGCGGGGCCCGGTGATCTGCGGCCTTGCCCGGGCGCAGCGGCAGGACATCGAGGTGTGCTGGGAGGGAGTCCGAGAAGCGGAGCGGCCCCGCATCCACACCTTCATCGCCACCTCTCCCATCCACATGGAGCGCAAGCTGCGGATGAAGCCGGAAGAGGTGCTGGAGGCAGCCCGGCAGGCGGTGCGCCTGGCGCGTTCCCTGTGCCCCGAGGTGGAGTTCAGCTGCGAGGACGCCACCCGCTCCGAGGTGGACTTCCTATGTCGGGTGGTGGAGGCCGCCATCCGGGAGGGGGCGGCGGTGATCAACCTCCCCGACACGGTGGGCTATGCGGTGCCCCACGAGTATGCCCAGCTGATCCGCACGGTGCGGGAACGGGTGCCGGACTCCGACCGGGTGGTCTGGAGTGTGCACTGCCACGACGACCTGGGCATGGCGGTGGCCAACTCCCTGGCGGGGGTGCAGGCGGGCGCCCGCCAGGTGGAGGGCACCATCAACGGCATCGGCGAGCGAGCGGGCAACGCGGCCCTGGAGGAGGTCATGATGGCCCTGGTGACCCGCCGGGACGCATTCGGCGTGCAGGTCGGGGTGGACACCACCCGCATCTACCCCACCAGCCGGCTGCTGTCCGCCATCACGGGGGTGGACGTGCAGCCCAACAAGGCCATCGTGGGCGCCAACGCCTTCGCCCATGAGGCTGGCATCCACCAGCACGGGGTGCTCAGCGACCCGCGCACGTACGAGATCATGACCCCCGCCTCCGTAGGGGTGCCCACCAGCCGGCTGGTGCTGGGCAAGCACTCGGGCCGCCACGGTCTGGTGTACGCTCTGCGGGAGATGGGCTTTCACCTCACGGAGGAGGAGGTGGAACGGGTGTACACCCGCTTCAAGGCTCTGTGCGACCGCAAGAAGCGGGTGGAAGTAGGAGACCTAGTGGCCCTGGTGCAGGAGGGGTTCGCTGCGGCTCCCGAGACCTACCGCCTGGTGTCCTTCCGGGTCACCACCGCCAGCGACGAGCCGCCCCACGCGGCCGTGCGGCTGGAGCGGAGCGGCCAGCTGCACGTAGCGGAGGGCACCGGGGACGGCCCCGTGGACGCCCTGTTCGCGGCCATCAACGCGGCCACGGGCCGGCAGGTGCGGCTGCTGGATTACAGCCTGCGCTCTGCCACCGGAGGCAGCGACGCCCTGGGGGAGGCGGTGTGCCGACTGCAGGAGGGGGACCGGGTGGCTACGGGCCGCGGCAGCAGCACGGACGTCCTAGAGGCCAGCGCCCTGGCGTACGTGGCGGCCCTCAACAAACTGGCAGGTGCCCGCTCCGCGGAGGCCCTTCCGACCAGGTCGTAAACGGGGAGAGCTCTCAATGGGAATGACCATCACGGAAAAGATCCTGGCATCCCACGCGGACCTACCTCGGGTGGAGCCTGGTGAGCTGGTGGAGTGCCGGGTGGACATGCTGTTCGCCAACGACATCACCGCGCCCTTGGCCATCCAGCAGTTTGAGCGCATCGGGGTGGACCGGGTGTTCGACCCCGACCGAGTCGCCTTCGTCCTGGACCACTACTCGCCCAGCAAGGACATCGCCTCCGCGGAGCAGTGCCGCATCACCCGAGAGTTCGTCCGCAAGCACCGCCTGCCCCACTTCTACGACGTGGGCCGGGCGGGGATCGCCCACGTGCTCCTGGCGGAGGAGGGCTTCGTGGCTCCGGGGGAGCTCTTTGTGGGCGCGGATTCCCACACCTGCAACCACGGCGCCCTGGGGGCCTTCGCCACGGGGGTGGGCAGCTCGGACCTGGCCGCGGCCATGGCCACGGGACGCCTGTGGTTTCGGGTGCCCCACACCCTGCGGTTTGTGTTCCGCGGAACCCTGCCCCGCTGGGTCACGGGGAAGGATCTGGTACTGCGCGTGATCGGCGACATCGGGGTCGACGGGGCCCGGTACGCGGCCATGGAGTTTGCGGGTCCCGTGCTCCAGCAGCTATCCATGGACGAGCGGTTCTCCGTCACCAATATGGCGGTGGAGGCGGGGGCCAAGAACGGCATCATGGAGCCTGATGAGGCGGTGCTGGATTGGGTGCGCCGGCGCGCCCGCCGGCCCTTCCAGCCGGTGTACAGCGACCCCGACGCCACCTACGCGGCGGTGTATGAGTACGACGTCACCGACATGCAGCCGGTGGTGAGCGCGCCCCCCTCCCCCGCCAACGTGGTGCCCGTCACGGAGGTGGCGGGCGTGCGGGTGGACCAGTGCTTCATCGGCACCTGCACCAACGGCCGCATCGAGGACCTGCGGCAGGCGGCCCGGGTCCTGGCGGGCCGCCGCGTGCACCCGGACGTGCGCCTTTTGGTTATCCCCGCCACGCCCCGCATCTGGCGCCAGGCCCTGGAGGAAGGTCTCCTCCAGGTGTTCCTGGACGCGGGGGCCGCGGTGTCCACCCCCACCTGCGGGCCGTGCATCGGCGGCCACATGGGCGTGCTGGCGGACGGCGAGGTGTGCGTGTCCACCAGCAGCCGCAACTTCATCGGCCGCATGGGGCACCGGGGCAGCAAGGTGTACCTGTCCAACGCCGCGGTGGCCGCCGCGGCTGCGGTGGCCGGCAAGTTGGTGCACCCCGACGAGGTGGTGCGGGAGCCCGCGGCGGTGTGAGGGGGGATGCCATGCCCATCCGGGGACGCGCCCACAAGGTAGGCGATCACATCGACACGGACCTGATCATCGCGGGCCGGTACCTGGTGACTACGGATCCAGCTCAGCTGGCCGCGCACCTGTTCGAGGACCTGGACCCCGAGCTGCGTCACCGCATCCGGCCCGGGGATGTGCTGGTGGCCGGAGAGAACTTCGGCCAGGGCAGTTCGCGGGAGCACGCCCCCCTGGCCCTGGTGGGCGCGGGCGTGGCTGCGGTGGTGGCGGCTTCGTACGCCCGCATCTTCTACCGAAACGCCTTCAACAACGGGCTGCTTCTGCTGGAGTGTCCGGAGGCCAGCCGCACGGTGCAGGATGGCGACGAGCTGGAGATCGACCCCCACACGGGCGAGATCCGCAACCTCACCCGGGGCCAGGTGTACCGGGCACGTCCAGTCCCGCCCTTCATGCAAGAGCTTGCGCGGGCGGGCGGGATCATCCCCTACGTGCGGCGGCGGCTGGGCCTGGAGGCGTCCTGATGCGGGTGGAGGTGTACGACACGACCCTGCGGGACGGCACGCAGGGCGCGGACGTGGAGTTCTCCGTGGAAGACAAGCTCCGCTGCGCCCGCGCCCTGGACGAGCTGGGGGTGGACTTCGTGGAGGGGGGTTGGCCGGGCAGCAACCCGCGGGACCTGGAGTTCTTCCGCCAGGCCACCCGCCACACCTGGTCCCACGCGCGCCTGGTGGCCTTCGGCAGCACCCGGCGCGCGGGGGTGGCCGCCCACCAGGATACGAACCTCCGGGCCCTCCTGGAGGCCGGCACGGAGTGGGTGGCGGTGTTCGGGAAGAGCTGGGACCTACACGTGCGGGCCGCCCTCCGTACGTCCCTGGCGGAGAACCTGTGCATGATCGCAGACTCCGTGCGGTTCCTCAAGGGGCAGGGACGCCGGGTGGTGTACGACGCGGAACATTTCTTTGACGGCTTCCGGGCCAATCCGGACTATGCCCTGCAGACCCTCCGGGCCGCGCAGGAGGCGGGGGCGGATCGCATCGTCTTGTGCGACACCAACGGCGGCAGCCTCCCGCACCAGATCGGCCCGGTGGTGCGGCGCGTGGCGGAGGGGGTCACGGCCCGCTTGGGGGTCCACACCCACAACGACGCCGGCTGCGCGGTGGCCAATGCGGTGGAGGCGGTGCGCGCGGGGTGTGGGCACGTGCAGGGCACCATCAACGGGTACGGGGAGCGGTGCGGCAACGCGGACCTGTGCGTGCTGGTGCCGAACCTGGTGCTGAAGCTGGGCTACTCCTGCCTGGCTCCGGGGGCCCTGGGCCGACTCAGCCACCTGAGCCGTTTCGTGGCGGAGCTGGCAAACCGAACTCCGGACGAGCACCAGCCGTACGTGGGGCGTAACGCCTTCGCCCACAAGGGGGGTGTGCACGTTTCCGCGGTCCGGCAGGACCCCAGCACCTACGAGCACGTGGATCCCGCAGCGGTGGGCAACCGCCGCCGGTTCGTGGTCTCGGACCTTTCGGGGCGGTCCAACATCCTCAGCAAGGCGGAGGAGCTGGGCCTGCCCCTGGATCCCCGCAGCCCTTCCACCGCCCAGATCCTGGAGCGGGTCAAGTGGCTGGAGTACACCGGGTATCAGTTCGAGGGCGCGGACGCTTCCTTCGAGTTGCTGGTGCGGCGGCTGCTAGACGAGTGGAAGGACGGCTTTCAGGCGGGCCCCTTCCTGGTGGTGGTCCACCGCACGGAGGACCGCACCTGGGCGGAGGCCACCGTGCGGGTTCGCGTGGACGGCACAGAGGAGCACACCGCCGCGGAGGGCAACGGCCCGGTGCACGCCCTGGACCGGGCGCTGCGCAAGGCTCTGGAGCGCTTCTACCCGGAGCTGCGCTCCATCCGCCTGGTGGACTACAAGGTGCGCGTGCTGAACGCGGAGGCGGCCACCGCGGCCCGGGTGCGGGTGCTGATCCAAACCACGGACGGCGAAGACCGGTGGGAGACCGTAGGGGTTTCCGAAAACGTGGTGGAGGCCAGCTGGCTGGCCCTGGTGGACAGCCTCAGCTACGCCCTGTGGCGGTCCAGGGGGCGGCGCACCGCGGTCTCAGGCGGCTAACGATCCGGAGGAGGGGGATGGAGGAGGTTCGCCAGCAGGAGCTGGAGGCGGAGCTGCAGAGGCTGCTGCAGGCGCAGGGAGCGGACGCGGACGACGACCGCTGGACCATCGCCTGCATCCAGCAGATGTACTGACCCGTGGAAGCACGGATCCTCCTCCTGCCCGGGGACGGGATCGGTCCGGAGGTGGTGGAGCAGGCAGTACGCGTCCTCGAGGCGGTCGCGCAGCGCTACGGCCACCGCTTCACCTACCGGACGGAACTCATTGGCGGCGCGGCCCTGGACCGGTTCGGAGAGCCGCTTCCCACGCCCACCCGGAAGGCCGCCCGGCAGTGCGACGCCATCCTCCTGGGTGCCGTCGGGGGGGGGCGTTGGGATGCGAGCCCTGTGCGTCCGGAGGCAGGGCTGCTGGCCCTGCGCTACCAGCTCCAGCTGTACGCCAACCTGCGCCCCGCCGTACTCCTGGACGGCCTGGAGGAGGCTTCCCCCCTTCGGCCCGAGGTGGTGCGGGGCACGGACTTCCTCATCGTGCGGGAGCTCACGGGCGGCCTGTACTTCGGCCAGCCCAAGGAGCGGGACGCGCAGCAGGCGGTGGACACCATGCGGTACACGGCCGAGGAGGTGGAGCGGGTGGCCCGGGTGGCCTTCCAGCTGGCCCGGGAGCGGCGGCGGTGGGTGCACTCCGTGGACAAGGCCAACGTGCTGGAGACCTCGCGCCTGTGGCGGGAGGTGGTGGATCGGGTGGCGCGCGAGTTCCCGGACGTGCGGGTGGAGCACATGCTGGTGGACACCTGCGCCATGCAGCTGGTCCGGCAGCCCACCGCCTTTGACGTCCTGCTGACGGAGAACACCTTCGGCGACATTTTGAGCGACGAGGCCGCGGCGGTGGTGGGCTCCATCGGGGTGCTGCCGTCGGCCAGCCTGGGGGACCACCCTCCCTTCCTGTACGAGCCCGTGCACGGCTCCGCGCCAGACCTGGCGGGAAAGGGAGTGGCCAACCCTGTGGGCACCATCCTCAGCGCCGCGCTGCTGCTGCGGCACTCCCTGGGAATGGAGGAGGAGGCGCGGGCGGTGGAGGCCGCGGTGCGCCAGGTGGTGCGGGAGGGCATCCGCACCCCGGACGTGGGCGGGACCGCCCGCACGGAGGAGGTTGGCAGCGCGGTGGCCCAACGGGTGCGGGAAAGGATTTCTTAGAGCCCCGTAGAACCCACCGTTCGGGCCCGGAACCGGCCCAGAATAACCTGCAAAGGGGGGCCTCATGGCCGAAGCGAAGGGAAGAATCACCCGCCGGCGTTTCCTGCGGGACGGGGCACGGGCCGCCTCTGCTCTGCTGCTGTCCGCGTGGGGCTGGGAGGCCGGTCGCAGCCCCGCGCAGGCTCAGGAGCTCACCTTCCCCGTGGAGCGGGGTGCCAGCCTGCGCGTGCTGCGGTGGTCCCAGTTCGTCACCACGGACCGGCCCATCTTCGAGGAGAACGCGCGGCGGTTCACCCAACGCACTGGGGTGCCCGTGCGCATCGAGTACGAGACCTGGACGGACGTGCAGCCCAAGGCAGCGGCCGCCGCTAACGTGGGCAGCGGCCCGGACATCGTCGTCGGGTTCTTTGACGAGCCGCACCTGTGGGCGGACAAGCTGGTGCCCGTCACGGACCTGGCGCAGTACCTGGGCCGCAAGTACGGCGGCTGGTTCGACGTGTGCCCCCAGTACGGCTACAGCCCGGAACGCAACGCGTGGATCGCCATCCCCATCGGGGCGCCCGGCGCCACCATCAACTACCGCATGTCGTGGGTGCGGGAGGCCGGGTTCGACCCGGACCCCGCGCGCTTTCCCAGGACCACGGACGAGTTCCTGCGCCTGTGCCGGGCCCTGAAGGCCCGCGGGCGCCCCACGGGCTTCGCCCTGGGCAAGGCCGTGGGCGACGGCAACGTGTGGGTGCACTGGTGCCTGTGGGCCTTCGGGGGAAGGGCGGTGGCCCCCGACAACAAGACCATCACCATCAACTCCCCGGAGACGGCCAACGCCCTGGAGTACGCCCGCGCCCTGTATGAGACTATGATCCCGGGCGTGGCGGGCTGGCTGGACCCGCACAACAACCGCGCCTTCCTGGCGGGCGAGATCTCCCTCACCAACAACGGCATCAGCATCTACTTCGCCGCCAAGAACGACTTCCCGGAGGTCGCCGCGGACATGAACCACGCCCTCTTTCCGGTGGGGCCGGTAGGGCGTCCCACGGAACTGCACCTGTTCAGCCAGGCGTACATCTTCGCGTACACGCGGTACCCCAACGCGGCCAAGGAGTTCCTCCGGTGGATGATGGAGGACGTGCAGTACAGCCGGTGGATCAACGGAATGCTGGGGTACGTGTCGCACCCCTTGCGGGAGTACGGCAAGCTGGCGGTCTGGCGGTCCGACCCCAAGGCGACCCCGTACCGGGACGCGGTGGCCCGCATGCTGCCCCACTCCTACGCAGGCCGTCCCGGTCCGGAGGCTGCCCGGGCGCTGGCGGAGTTCGTGCTCGTGGATATGTTCGCAGACGCGTGCACGGGGCGCCGCAGCGTACGGGACGCCATCCGTGCCGCGGAGGACCGCCTGCGCCGCATCTACCGCAGCTAGGATGGATCGCCTGGAGCTAGGCCTGCCCCGGACGGCGGAGCGGCGCGGGGGCCTCCGCCTCCTCCTGGAGGACCGCGAGGTACTGGGGTGGGCCATGGGAGCGCCCGCGGTGCTGCTCCTGGGTGTCTTCCTGGCCTACCCCTTCCTTCTGGGCCTGTGGTTGAGCCTCACAGACAGCCGCATCGCAAGCCCCGGGCGGTTCGTGGGCCTCGCCAACTTCTGGTATCTCGTCGGCGACGGCGTGTTCTGGCTGACGGTGTGGAACACCCTCCTGTACGCGGGGGTGGCCGTGGTCCTGAAGTTCGTGTTGGGGTTTGCCCTGGCCCTCCTGGTGGACCGGGAGTTCCGGGGCAAGCGGTTCGTGCGGGCGGCCATGCTGCTCCCGTGGATCGTCCCCACGTCTTTGTCGGCCCTGGTGTTCTACTGGATCTACGACAGCCAGTTCAGCGTCCTTACCTGGATGCTGCGGACGGTGGGCCTGGTGGAGGGGCACATCAACTACCTGGGCGACCCCCAGCTGGCCCGCGCCTCCGTCATCGCCGCCAACGTGTGGCGGGGGGTTCCCTTCTTCGCCATCGGGTTGCTGGCGGGGCTGCAGACCATCCCCCGGGAGCTGCACGAGGCCGCCCAGATCGACGGGGCAAGCCCGTGGCAACGGCTGCGGTTCGTCACCTGGCCCCTCCTGGCGCCCCTGGCGGTGGTGGTGATCGTGTTCAGCACCATCATGACGGTGGGGGACTTCCAACTCATCTGGATCCTCACCAAGGGCGGGCCCGCCAACGCCACCCACCTGCTGGGCACCCTGGCGTACCAGCGCGCGGTGCAGGGCGGCTTTTTGGGGGAAGGGGCCGCGGTGGCGGTGTTCGTGCTGCCCGTGCTGGTGGGCTGCGTGGCGGCCGCATACCGGGCCCTGCGGCGGGAGGATTGAGGTGCGGCGCCTGGTGACCTTCCAGCTGCCCCTGGCGGCGTTTCTGGCCTTCCTGCTGTTCCCCTTCTACTGGATGCTGGTGACCGCCTTCAAGCCCAACCGGGACCTGTACAACCTCAGCCTGAACCCTCTGTGGACGTGGAACCCCACGGTGGATCACGTACGCCGGCTCCTGATGGAGACCCACTTCCTTCCCTGGATGCGGAACACCCTCGTCATCTCCGTGGGAGCCACGGCTCTGTCCCTGGGCACGGGCCTTTTGGCCGCCTACGCCATCGGGCGGCTGCGCTTCCGTGGCTCCAGCTCCCTGGGAATCGCCATCTTCCTGTCGTACCTGGTCCCGCCCGTGATCCTGTTCATCCCCCTCAGCCGGATCGTGTCGGCCCTCGGCCTGTGGGACCGGCCCGCGGCCCTGGTGCTCACGTACCCCACGTTCCTCGTACCGTTCTGCGTGTGGCTGCTCATGGGCTACTTCCGCAGCATCCCCCGGGAGCTGGAAGATTGCGCCCGGGTAGATGGCGCGAGCCGTTTCCAGGCCATGCGGTACGTGACCCTGCCCCTGGCAGTACCGGGGATTCTCTCCTGCCTCATCTTTGCCTTCACCCTGTCGTGGAACGAGTACCTGTACGCCCTGGTGTTCCTCTCCTCCACGGACCAGAAGACGGTGCCGGTGGGGCTGGCCACGGAGCTGGTCACGGGGGATGTGTTCCAGTGGGGTCCTTTGATGGCGGGGGCATTGTTGGGATCGGTGCCCGTGGCGGTGGCGTACTCGTTCTTCGTGGAGCACTACGTGGCGGCGCTCACGGGAGCCCTCAAGGAGTAACCGGAGGAAGGAGGCAGGACGATGCGGAGCGACGCGCTGAAGGCGGGCGTGGCCCGTTCGCCTGCGCGAGCCATGCTGCGGGCTGTGGGCCTGCGGGACGAGGACTTCCCCAAGCCCTTCGTGGGCGTGGTGAACACGTGGACGGACGGCATGCCGTGCAACCTCCACCTGCGGGACCTGGCCCGGGAGCTGCGGGCGGGGCTGCAGGACGCAGGGGTTCTGGCGTTTGAGTTCGGCGCACCTGCGGTCAACGACGCCATGGCCATGGGCACGGAGGCCATGCGGGCCAGCCTGGTAAGCCGGGAGGTAGTGGCGGATGCGGTGGAGGTCGTCGCGCAGGGCTACCTGTACGACGGGGTGGCGGTGCTGGTGGGCTGCGACAAGACCATCCCCGGCGGCGCCATGGGGGTGATCCGCAGCGGGGTCCCCGGCATCGTCCTGTACGGGGGAACGGTAGCTCCCGGCGTGCTGAACGGCCGCAAGCTCACCATCGTGGACCCCTTCGAGGCAGTGGGCAGGTACAGCGCGGGCCAGATGAGCCTGGAGGAGTTCGAACGCGTGGAGCAGCACGCGGTCCCGGGTCCCGGGGCCTGCGGCGGGCAGTACACCGCCAACACCATGGCCCTGGTGTTGGAGGCTCTGGGCCTATCGCCCGTGGGCTACAACGGGATCCCCGCGGTGGTCCCCGAGAAGCGCGAGGCCACCCGGAGGGCCGGCGCCATCCTGGCGGAGGCCATCCGGGCAGGCCGGGCCCCCCGGGGGTTCCTCACCCGGCAGTCCTTCCTCAACGCGGTGGCCACCGTGGCGGCCACGGGTGGATCCACCAACGCGGTGCTGCACCTGCTGGCCCTGGCCCAGGAGGTGGGCGTGCCCCTGGAGCTGGATGACTTCGACCGTGTCTCCCGCCGCACCCCGGTGATCGCGGACCTGCGCCCGTGGGGGACCTACACCGCCTGGGAGCTTTACGAGGCAGGCGGCACGCCGCTGGTGTTCCGACGCATGCTGGAGGCCGGGTTGCTGGACGGGGAGCAGCGCACCATCACCGGCAGGACCCTGGCGGAGGAGGTGGGAGAACCATCCGAGACAGCCGGGCAGCAGGTGGTGTACTCCGCCGCCCGGCCCATCAAGCCGCACGGGGGGTTGGCGGTGCTGCGGGGCTCCCTGGCACCCGAGGGCGCGGTGGTGAAGGTCGCGGGCACGGAGCGCACCTTCTTCCGGGGGCCCGCCCGGGTGTTCGATGGGGAACCTGCCGCGCTGCAGGCAGTCCTGGAAGGCCACGTGCAGCCCGGGGACGTGGTGGTTATCCGCTACGAGGGCCCCAAGGGAGCGCCGGGCATGCCCGAGATGCTGTCCGTAACGTCGGCCCTTGTGGGCCGTGGGTTGGGCCCGGAGGTGGCACTGGTGACCGACGGGCGGTTCTCGGGCGGCACACGAGGGCTGATGGTAGGACACGTGGCGCCCGAGGCTCAGGTAGGCGGCCCCATCGCCCTCGTGCGGGACGGCGACCCCATCGTCATCGACCTGGAGGCCCGGCGGCTGGATGTGGAGGTGCCGCGGGAGGAGTTGGAGCGCAGGCGGCCCCAGTTCGCCCCGCCCCCGCCCAAGTACCGGACCGGCCTGTTCGCCCGGTACGCGGCGCTCGTGGGCTCCGCCTCGCAGGGAGCCGTCCTCCGGGTGGGCTGATAGAACTCGGCGACGGTGACTGCCGGCGAAGGTGTCCAGTGTCGACGGAGGGGCCGACTGGTCATGGCCGCAGCGCCCGCGGAAAGCAAGCACACCCACCCGCCTTCGGGGATTCCCTTCGGCGAGACATTCCGCTACTGGCTCAAGCTTGGCTTCCTGAGCTTTGGCGGACCGGCAGGACAGATTTCCATGATGCACCACGAGCTTGTGGAGCGACGCCGCTGGATCTCCGAACACCGCTTCCTCCGCGCGCTCAACTCCTGCATGCTGTTGCCTGGGCCGGAGGCCCAGCAGCTCGCCACCTACATGGGCTGGCTCATGCACGGCACCTGGGGCGGGGGCGTCGCCGGCACATTGTTCGTGCTCCCATGGTGCTCGGGGCCGCCCTTCTGGGCTATCTCGGCGGAAAACTGGGGCCGGAGTCGTTCCACGCCAGCGGCCATCACGACGGCGGTCACAAAAGCGACGGCCCGGCGCTCATCGACGATGGCACGCCGCCGCCGCAACACACGCATTTCAAATGGTCTCACGTCATCGCCTACGTGGCCGTGGGTCTGAGCCTCTGGATCGGCGCCATGGGACTCCTGTACAAGCTTTACGGGTGGCAGGGCGTACTGACGCAGATGGGCTGGTTCTTCACCAAGGCCGCGCTCGTCACGTTCGGCGGCGCGTATGCGGTCCTGTCCTACCTCTATCAAGGGGCCGTAGAGCAACACCGGTGGCTCACAGCCGCGCAGAGGATCGACGGGCTGGCGCTGGGCGAGACCACGCCCGGGCCCCGGATCATGGTGGTGACACTCGTTGGTTTTGTCGGCGGCTGGAACAGCGGACTGTTCGGTGTAGATTCACTTTTCCTCGGACTCGCGGGTATGGCCGGCGCGACCGTGGCCACCTTCTTTACCTTCTTCCCATCGTTCCTGTTTATCCGGGTCGGTGCGCCGATTGTCGAGCGGACGCGGGGCGATCTCAGGTTCGCATCGCCACTTTCCCGCATCACCGCTGCGGTGGTGGGGGTGATCCTGAACTTGGCGCTGCGCTTTGCCCAGCACGTGCTGTGGCCACAGGGATTTCAGGGGCCGTTCGAATGGTTCGCGGCCGTGACGGGCACGGCCGCCTTCGTAGCTTTGTGGCGCTTCAAAGTCGGAATCATTCCCGTCCTCGGCGCTTGCGGCCTCGCGGGGCTAGGGTACAGGCTGATGGCAGTTCAGGGGGGACCCTGAAAAAAGGGCCACCGGCAGCTTCTCTGTTTGGGTTAGAGGTGGACTCGATCGAACTGCAGATCCCCGAGCTGCATGCAGAAGGCGGACAGACTGGTGCAGGCCCCGGGGGCTGAAGCTCTTGCGGCAGGCTGCGGTGGAACCCCCGGAGGGCGACTGGCTAGCGCAGGCCGTATAGCATCCAGTAGACCACCCAGCCGCTGGCGGCTACGTACAGCCACACGGGCAGCGCCCGGCGCGCGAGGTGCCGGTGGGCGTCCCACTGCCCCTGCAGCGCCCGCCGCAGGGTCACCAGCGCCAGGGGTGCCAGGAGGATGGCCAAGATCACGTGGCTGGCCAGCACCGATAGGTACGCGGCGCGTAGCCAGCCCGCACCCGTGAAGGGCTTGGAACCCACCAGGGCCCAGCGCACTGCGTACACGACCAGGAACGCTGCGGCAAAGCCCGAGGCGGTGAGCATGAGCCGGTGGTGCCAAGGGACCTTCCGCGCGCGGATGCACAGGTAGCCCGCCATCACCGCGAGCCCGCTCACGAGGATCAGCGCGGTGTTCAGGGGCGCCAGCCACGCGAACGCCAAGGATCCCGTCACAGCACGATAGCCTGTCTGCTATAATAGCACCGGATTCCCGGGGCAGCTGGAAAATTCAGGCCTCGTCGCCGGAGCACGCGCGCCCGCGGTACCACGGGCCGAGAAGGAGGTGGTACGATGAACGGTCCGCGTGTCGGCCAGCTCGCCGGCAACGGGTGGCCGCTGCGACAACCGCTGGTTGCGGCTTTGATCTCCACCTACCCGCCCAGGGAGTGCGGGATTGCCACCTTCACCCGGGACCTGTCCCGTGCCCTGCGGGACGTGGGGATCCGTACCTGGGTGGTGGCGATGGACGAGGAGGGGGCAGGGTACGCCTATGGGCCGGAGGTACGCCTGCAGATCCACGAGGACGCACCGGAGGAGTATCGGGCGGCGGCGGAGGTCCTCAACCGCAGCGACGCCCACGTGGTGAACCTCCAGCACGAGTTCGGCATCTTCGGGGGCGAGTGGGGGGAACACGTGCTGGAGCTGGTGGAGGGACTGGACCGCCCCCTGGTGGTGACCCTGCACACGGTTCTTCCGGATCCGCCGCCGCGGGCGAGAAAGGTGGTGCGGACCCTTTGCCGTCGGGCCGCGGCGGTGGTGGTCATGAGCCCCTCCGCGGTGGACCTGCTGGAAGCCCGCTACGGCGTGCCGCGCAGCCGCGTACACGTCATCGGGCACGGGGTGCCTACGGTGGAGCCGGTGCCCAGGGAGGAAGCCAAGCGGCGCCTGGGACTGCATGGGCGCCTGGTGGTGTCCACCTTCGGACTGGTCAGTCCGGGGAAGGGGATCGAGGACGTTTTGGAAGCCCTCCCCGCGGTGGTGGAACGCCACCCGGAGGCGCTGTACCTGGTCCTGGGTGAGACCCATCCCAACGTGCGTCGCCGGGAAGGGGAGCGCTACCGCAACGTGCTCCTGGATCGCGTGCGGACCCTGCAGCTGTCCAAGCACGTTCGGTTCGAGAACCGCTACCTACGGGACGAAGAGATCCTGGCGTACCTGCAGGCCACCGATGTGTACGTGACACCTTACCAGAACCCGGACCAGATCGTCAGCGGAACCCTATCGTGGGCTCTGGCGGCCGGGTGTGCGGTGGTCTCCACGCCGTATCGGTACGCCGTGGAGGTGCTGTCGGACGGCCGCGGAGTCCTGGTGCCGTTCCGGGACCCGCAGGCGCTGGCGCGGGCGCTGGACGAGCTGCTGGCTGATCCGGGCCGGCGGGCGCGGCTAGGCGAGCGGGCGTACGTGGCGAGCCTGCCTATGCGCTGGCCACGGGTCGCCGCCCGGTACGCAGCAGTGTTCGAGCAGGCCGTGGACCGGGCCGCGGCGGAGGCCGCCGTCTGAGGACCGGTACCGTCCAGGAGGAGTGTCCGGGGTGGTGATGGCGTTGACGGTACGCGCACCTACCTGTGTCCGGCCGCAGCTGGCGCATCTGCGGCGGATGACGGACTCCTTCGGTCTGGTGCAGTTTTCCCGCGGGCCCGACCCGGATCCCAGCACCGGGTACACCGCGGACGACAACGCCCGGGCCCTGGTGGTGGCGAGCCGGCTCGGGCTGGAGGACCTGGCCGAGGTGTACCTGTCGTTCCTTGAACGCAGCGTGGGGCCGGACGGTTGGGTTTGGAACGTGTGGCAAGAGGACCGTACCCGGGCCCCGGACGGCCGGTCGGAGGACTGCCAGGGCCGGTGCCTGTGGGCGCTGGGCTGCGCGTCGAGCTCGGAACTGCCCCCGAGACTCCGCGGTCGGGCGAGGGAGCTGCTGCGGCGGGTTCTTCCCACGGCCTACCAGCTAAAGACCATCAGGGGAAGGGCCAACGCGCTGCTGGGTCTGGCGGAACTAGAGGAGGTTGACCAGACGGAGTCGGTGGCGGAGGCGCTGTGGGCGCAGTTGGCAGCCACCGACCCCGCGTGGCCGTGGCCCGAACCGATCCTCACGTACGAGCTGGCCCGGGTCCCGCACGGTCTTTTGCTCGCGAGCCGGCGGCGACCCAGCCGGTGGCGCGAAGCCGCGCTGCGGACGCTGGACTTCTTGCTGAATGTGATGGTGGAGGACGGGCTGGTGGTCCCCGTGGGCAACCGAGGCTGGTACCCCAGAGGCGGGCGAAAGGACCGGTGGGACCAGCAGCCCGTGGATCCCGGAGCCCTGGTGGAGGCATGCGTGGAGGCTTACCGGCTGACCGCGCAGCCGCACTATCGCCGGGCGGCTCAGTTGGCGTGGGAGTGGTTCTGGGGCAGGAACGTCGCCGGGGCGGTCCTGGTGGACCCCTCGGGCGCCTGTCGCGACGGCCTGGGGGAGGAGGGCCCCAGCGAGAACCGGGGGGCAGAGGCCTGTCTGGCATACCTTCTGGCGGCTGTGGCCTGGGCCGGGGTGGAGGCGTGAAGGTGGCCATGCTGGCACCCGTGGCATGGCGGGTTCCGCCGCGGCACTACGGAGGATGGGAGCAGGCGGTAGCTACCCTGACCGAGGCTCTGGTGCGGCTCGGCGTGGACGTGACCCTGTTCGCCACCGCCGACTCCGTTACCTCCGCCAAGCTGGAGAGCATGGTCCCCCGACCCCTCCAGGAGGACCCCGAGCTCCGGGGCCGCAGCCGTGCTTACGAAATCCTGCACGCGGTGCACTGCCTGCAGCAGGCGGAGGCGTTCGACCTGGTCCACAGCCATGCGGGCTCCTTCGTGGTGAGCTATACGCCCTTCGTGCGCACGCCCCTGGTGGTAACCCTCCACGGCTCGGGTGCGGAACCAGATAGCCAGGTCTTGTACCGGCGCTTCCACCACCTCCCGTACCTGGCCCTCAGCGAGGCCGAGCGGCGTCTTCTGCCGGAGCTCAACTACGTGGCCACCATCCCCCACGGGGTGGAGGTGGAGCACTTCCCCTTCGAGGAACGCCACGGAGACTACCTGCTGTTCGTGGGCCGCATCGCCCGGGTGAAGGGTGTGCACCACGCCATCGCGGTAGCCCGCCGCACCCGCATTCCCTTGGTGCTGGGCGGCATCGTGCCGCCGGAGGAGGAGGCGTACTTCCGGCAGGAGGTGGAGCCTCACCTGGATGGGGAGCTGGTGCGCTTCGTGGGCCCCGTGGACGCACGGGAGAGAAACCGGCTCTGCTGCGGGGCGCTGGCCTTCCTGCACCTGGTGGAGTACGAAGAGTCCTTCGGCCTGACCATGATCGAGGCCATGGCCTGCGGCCTGCCCGTGGTGGGTACCCGACGGGGATCGGTGCCGGAGGTGGTGGCGCACGGGCGCACAGGGTTCGTGGTGGCCGAGGTAGAGGAAGCGGTGCAAGCGGTGCGGCAGGTGCGCACCCTCTCCCGGGAAGCGTGCCGGGCGTGGGTGGCCGAGCGCTTCCACGCCCGGCGGGAGGCCGAACAGCACCTTCAGGCCTACGAACGGGTCCTTCGTCTGGCCCGCGCGCGAGCGTAGGCTACCGTTTCTGTCCGTCGTGCCGACTGCGGAGGGCCACCTCGCGGGCCCATCCCCACAGGCGCTCCCGCGGCACCGTGGCCAGGCACACCACGCTATCGGCGGCTCCGTAGTACACCAGGATTTGGCCCCGGTAGTACACCGCGCCGCAGGAGAACACCACGTTGGGGACCAGTCCCTCCCGCTCGTAGGGCTCCTCGGGCTCCAGGATGGGCTCGTCGCACCGTCCCAGCACCCCCCGGGGGTCCTCCAGGTCCAGCAGGGCTACCCCCAGGCGGTAGGTGCGGGCTTCGTCCACGCCGTGGTAGATGAGCAGCCACCCGTAAGGGGTGGGCAGGGGGGGGCCCGCGATACCGATGCGGTTACCGTCCCACATCCCGGGCCGAACCCGCAGGATGGGTCCGTAGTTGTGCCAGTGGTGCAGGTCCCGGGACACGCCCAGGTGGATGTCGGGGAAGATGCGGTGCAGCAGAAGGTACCGACCCTCAAACTTTCGGGGGAACAGGGCCCCGTTTTTGTTGTCCCAGTTGCGGAAGGCGATGGCCCGCCGCCGGAAGTGGCGCAGGTCACGGGTGGTAGCGATGGCGATGCGGGTCCTCCAGGGGACCCCGTCCCCGAAGGGGGTGGGCCGCCTGGAAACCGGGGGTTTGACGGCAGGGTACAGGGACGCAGCGGTGTAGCACAGGTAGAACACGTCCCCGATCCGGGTGAGGCGGGGGTCTTCCACGCCCAGGCGCTCCCAGGGGTTGTCGCAAGCGGGTTCGAACACCGGCCGGGGGCTCCGGGACTCCACGGTCACCCCGTCCTCGGACATCACGGCCAGCCCCAAGCGGGAGACCCAGTCCACGCCTTGAGCGCGGTACAGGAGGTGGACGCGGCCGCGGTACACCGCCGCTGCCGCGTTGTACACCCACCGGTTCTCCCACCAGTGCTGGGTGGGCCGGAGAATGGGGTTCGCCGGGTGACGCACAAGGCGCGGCGCCGCCACAACCACAGGGGAGTGCTCCAGGGCAGTTGGCATGTCACGTCTCCTTTTCGGTGCCTTGTCTTCCTCCGTCACGGGCCCGGGTCCGGACCTGGCCGGCTTTCGGCCGCCAGCATACGAGCATAACGCACGCCGCAAGGGGTCGGTTCTCAACTTCGCAGAATGTACGTTATGTAAACTCGCCGCGCTCGGCCAGCACTCCCTCCACCCACTGCAGGCCCGCGATGGCGGCCGGGAATCCCCCGGTCGTCAGCGCCAGGCGAAATCACGCAGACATCTCCGGCAAGTACTCGGACACGGCTACCACCTCCAACAGTGTGTTCGACCCAACGGGGGGGATTCCTCGCGGCGCTGCGGGCCGCGAGCCTGACCTCCCTACGGTGCCGTGCGCGCTACCTCCGACCGGGCCTCGCCGGCACGCCAGCGCTCCTCGCAGGAGCGCACGCGTGCGTAGTGGGCCAGCTGACGGTCCACCTCCTCCCGTGACCAGCCGAGCTCCCTGGCCATCCAACGAGCCGCCCGGGCTGCAGCCCGGTCCGCGGCTGCGGAGTCCAGCACGGCCAGGCGGGCCCGCAGGTACAAGCAGTCCGCAAGGGTGACCAGGTACTCCCGTCGGCAGGCGTACACTACCTCCGCGGCCACGTGCGGCAGTTCGGCAACCAGGCGTTCCCCCAGGGCCGGTTCCTCCTGCACCAGGCGGAGCACCTCCATGGCGAGCCCCCCGTATGCGGACAGGAGGTGCTGGCGCTGGTCCGGTTCCAGCGAGCTTGCCTCCAGCACGCGGACCGCCTCCTGCAGCCCCTCCGCCCCCACAAGGGGCAGGGATCTTGTCCTGCAGGGCCGACGGGTCCCCTCCAGCTCCCCCAACGCGTCCAGCGTGTCCTGCGCCATGCGGCGGTACGTGGTGAGTTTCCCGCCGGTTACCGTCACCAGGCCGCTCCGAGAAGCCACCACCACGTGGTCCCGGCTCAGCGCGGCGCTACTGCCTGCCGGGCGGCTCACTAGCGGCCGGATGCCCGCGTAGACCGCGGTTACGTCCTCGACCCGCAGGGGTACGCGCAAGTAACGGTTGGCGTGGTCCAGTAGATACGCGGCGTCTTGGGAGGTCACAGGGGGCTGGTCCAGGTCCGCCTCGTAAGGCTCGTCCGTGGTGCCCAGAACCAGCCTCCCCGCCCAGGGTACCAAAAACGCCAGCCGCCCGTCGTCCGTCTCGGGGATCACCAGAGCCGAGCGGGCCCGCACCGCCTCCGGGCGCAGCACCAGGTGCACTCCCCTGCTGTGCCGGATCCGCACGGGGATCTCCCCGGCCAGGCCCGCCACCTGCTCCGCCCAGATCCCCGTGGCGTTTACCACCCACCGCACGGGCACCTCCATCGAGCGGCCGGTGAGGTGGTCTACAACTCCCGCAGCGCGGATCCGGCTTCCCCATCGGACGAAGCCCACCACTTCCGCGTAGTTCACCGTGTACGCCCCGTGGGCCCGGGCGGTACTCAAAACCGTGTGCGTGAGCCGCACATCGTCCGTGCGCCCGTCCCAGTACAGGAACGCAGCCCGCAAGCCCTCCGTCCGCAGGTCCGGCACCCGCTGCTGCACCTCCGCCACGGAAAGCACCTGATGCCGCAGACGTGGGTCCCGGCTGAACAGGTGGTACGCCAGAAGCCCGGCCCGCACGCCCACGGGCACCACGGCGGCCAGCCACCGGGGTACCCGCATCCCCAGGGGCCTGCTCGTGCTGCGGTAGAGCGGGATCACGAAGTCCAGCGGCTGCACCAGATGAGGTGCGAGCCGGAACAGAAGCTGACGTTCGCGCAACGCCTCACGCACCAGCCCCACATGCCCCTGGGGGAGGTACCGGATCCCCCCGTGCACCAGACGGGTGGACCTGCTGCTCGTACCGGAAGCGAAGTCCCGGCGTTCCACCAACCCCACCCGGTACCCACGGCTGGCTGCGTCCAGGGCCACGCCTGCTCCCGTGATCCCGCCTCCCACCACCAGCACGTCCACCCCACGCTGCAGGGCTTCGAGGGACTCCTCCCGTGACCAGAAACCCACCCTACTCCTCCAGCCAGTCCACGGCCCGCTCCACTGCGCGCAACCAGGTGCGGTACAGGGCCTCCCGGCGCTCGTGTTCCATGGAGGGCTGCCAGGTGCGGTCCGCCTCCCACAAAGACCGCAGCTCCTCAAGATCCTTCCACACCCCCACCGCCAGACCCGCAGCGTACGCGGCCCCGAGGGCGGTGGTCTCCTGCACCGCAGCGCGTACCACCGGGATACCGAGCACGTCCGCCTGAAACTGCATCAACAGCTCGTTGCGTACCATACCCCCGTCCACCCGCAGGGCCGGTGGCCGGATCCCGCAGTCGCGCACCATGGCCTCCAGGACGTCCCGGGTCTGGTACGCGGTGGCCTCCAGCACCGCCCGGGCGATGTGTCCCCGGTGTGCGTAGCGGGTGAGGCCCAGGATCACGCCCCGGGCCCCGCTGTTCCAGTACGGCGCGAACAGTCCCGAGAAGGCCGGCACGAAGTACACCCCGCCGTTGTCCTCCACGGTGCGGGCGAGCTGCTCCACCTCCGCGGAGGTGCGCAGCAAGCCCAGGTTGTCCCGCAGCCACTGCACCGCGGCGCCCGCGACGGCCACGGACCCCTCCAAGGCGTACACGGGCGGGTGCGTGCCCAGGCGGTAGGCCATCGTGGTGAGCAGGCCGTGACGCGAGGTCACCGGTTCGCGGCCGGTGTTGAGGAGCAAAAAGCACCCGGTCCCGTACGTATTCTTAGCCTGCCCGGGCCGGAAGGCGGTCTGCCCGAACAGGGCCGCCTGCTGGTCCCCCAGGTCCGCGGCCACCGGCACCCCCGTCAGCTCCTCCACCACCGCCTCCCCGTACACCTCGCTGCTGGAGCGGATCTCGGGCAGCAGCGTGCGGGGGATGTCCAGCCCCCTCAGCAGCTCCTCGTCCCAGTCCAGGGTCCGGAGGTTCATGAGCAGGGTACGGCTGGCGTTGGTGACATCCGTGAGGTGACGTCCGCCGCGGGGCCCTCCCGTGAGCCACCACACCAGCCACGTGTCCACCGTGCCGAACAGGAGCTCGCCCGCCTCCGCAAGCTGGCGGGTACCGGGCACGTGGTCCAGGATCCACCGAAGCTTGGGGCCAGAGAAGTACGTGGCCACGGGAAGCCCCGTGCGCTGCCGGAACCGGTCCGCCGCGCCCTGCCGGCTCAAAGCCCGGCACAGGCCCTCCGTGCGGGTGTCCTGCCACACCACCGCGTGCGTGACCGGCCGACCCGTGGCCCGCTCCCACACCACGGTGGTCTCCCGCTGGTTGGTGACCCCCACCGCGGCCAGGTCCTCAGGGCGCAGGTTCGCCTGCTGGCAGGCCTGCCGGATCACCTGGCGCGTCCGCTCCCAGATCTCCATGGGGTCGTGCTCCACCCAGCCCGGCCGCGGGGTGATCTGCCGGTGCTCCTCCTGAGCCGTGGCCACCACGCGTCCGGTTTCGTCAAACACCAGAAAGCGCGTGCTGGTGGTCCCCTGGTCGATGGCCCCCACGTACCGCATCTACTTCTCCGTCTCCGTGAGCCCGCGGACGAACCACCGCTGCAGGGTCACGATGACCAGGGTCGGCGGCAGGAGGGCCAACAGGGCGCTGGCCATGATCACGGGCCAGTCCACCAGGGCTTCCCCCGTGCCGATCATCTTGGTGATGGCCACCACCACCACTTCCTTGTCCGCGGAGGTGGTCACCAGCAGCGGCCAAAGGTACTGGTTCCAGCCGTAGATGAACAGCACCACGAACAGCGCCGCCACCGTGGTGCGGGAGACGGGGAGCAGCACGCTCCACAGGAAGCGCAAGGGCCCTGCCCCGTCCATCTTCGCGGCGTCCACCAGCTCGTCGGGGACCGTGAGGAAGAATTGCCGGAACAGCAACGTTCCCGTGGCGGACACCGTGAGGGGCAGGATGAGCCCCGCGTAGGTGTCCACCAGGTGCAGGTCCGACGCCACCTTGTAGGTGGGAATGATGCGCACCTCCACGGGCAGCATGAGGGTCAGGAAGATGAGCCAGAAAGCGGGAGCGCGCCACCGGAAGTCGAAGAACACGATCCCGTAGGCGGACAGCACGGACAGGACGATCTTCCCCAGGGCCACCCCCAGGGCCACCCCCAGACTATTCAGCATGGCCCGGGCCATGGGGGTGCCGCGGATGCGCTCCCCCGTGCCCAGGACGAAGGCCTTCCAGTAGTTCTCGGCGCCGTGCACTCCAGGAACCAGCCGCAGGGTGCCGGAGGTCACCTCGGGCAGTTCCGCGGTGGACGCCACGAAGGCCACATACACGGGGAAGGCGAACAGCATCACCCCCGCCAGGAGCGCCAGGTGGGCCGGCAGAAAGCGCACCCGGCGGCGTAGGTGGGGCCACCGTACCCCGGCCCAGGCTGCGGGTGCTACCAGGGTGCCTCCGGTGTGGGAAGGGTTCCGGCTGGACCTCATCCGTAGTGCACCCGCCGCTCCAGGAACCGAAACTGCAAGGTGGTGAGGACCACCGCCACCATCAGGAGCAGCACGGACTGCGCGCTGGAAGAGCCCAGGTTCAGGTTCACCACCCCGTCCACGTACACCTTGTAGATGAGGGTCTCCGTGGCCTTCCCCGGCCCTCCCTTGGTGAGGGCGTGTACCACCGCGAAGGTGTCGAACAAGCTGTACAGGGCGTTCACCACCAGCAGGAAAAAGGTGGTGGGCGCCAGCAGGGGCAGCACAACCCGCCGGAAGGTCTGGAACCACGTAGCCCCGTCCACCTGGGCTGCCTCCAGGAGGGAGCCGGGAATGGACTGCAGTCCCGCGAGGAAGAACACGAAGTTGTACGCCACCCGCGACCACACGGAGGCCACCACCACCAGGACAAGGGCGTGCCCCCCGTGCAGGGTGTAGTCCCACCCCGTTCCCCACCGAACCAGGGCGCGCCCCACGATCCCCACGCTGGGGTGGGCTAGAAACAGCCACAGGGCCGCAGCCACCGCGGGCGCCACCGCGTACGGCCACACCAGCAGCGTGCGGTACACAGCTACGCCCCGCAGGGGCTGGGCCGCGGCGGCGGCCAGCACAAGACCCAGCAGCATCGCCCCCGCCACCACCGCGACGGAGAACACCGCCGTCACCCGCACCGCGTTGAGGTAGTGGGAGTCCCCGAGCACCGCCGCGAAGTTGGCGAGCCCCGCGAAGGACGTGCGCAGGCCGAACGGATCCTGAAGCAACAGGGACTGGTAGACCCCCTGCACCGCGGGCCAGTAGAAGAACACCAGGGTGAAGACCAGCTGCGGTGCCACCAGGAGGTACGGCAGCAGGGGGGCTCGGAAGTACGACCGCCGCACTACCCTCCTCCCTCCCGGGAGCTGTCCAGGGCCGCTCGCACCGGCTCGGGAAAGTCCGTGGCCACCGCGTCCTCGGGGTGTTGACCCAACCCCCATCGCCACAGCTGTACCGCCCGAGGAGGGTCGTTCACCGTCCATGCGTACACGCCCACCCCTGCCCTGTGCAGCACCTGCAAACGTTCCCGGTTGACCGCAGCATGGTGAGGTCCCCACACCCCGGTCCCCCGCTCGCGAACGAACCGCACGGGGTCGCGGAACTCCAGGGGATCCTGCAGGGCCACCGGCACCGCCTGCGGCCGCAGCTGGTGCACGCGCTGCAGGGGTGCCTCGAAAAAAGAGGCCACCCGCAGACGCTGCAGCAGCCCGCCTTCGCTTGCCAGCTCCACGACCGCCTCTGCCAGGTGCTCTCCCTCCTCCCCTTCCTCTTTGATCTCCACGTACGCCCCCGCATGCGGGAACCGGCTGAGCAGCTGCAGTAGCTCCTCCAGGGACGGGACGCGCTCTCCGCGGAACGCGGGAGAGAACCAGCTGCCCGCGTCCAGCTGGCGCAGCTCCCGCCACCGCAGCTGCCGGATCCGACCTCTCCCGTCGGTGGTGCGGTCCACCGTGTCGTCGTGCAGCAGCACGGGCACGCGGTCGGCGGTGAACCGTACGTCCACCTCTACCCACTCCACGCCCGCCTCCAGAGCCCGGCGGCAGGCCGCCAGGGTGTTCTCCGGGGCCGACCCCGCGCCGCCCCGGTGGGCGCACACGCGGGGCCGCAGGTCCGCTGCCCTCACCGTCCCGCGGTGCGCTGGAACTGCCGCAGGACCTCGTTGCCCCGCCGCACGGCGTTGTCCAGGGCCGCCTTGGGGGACTGCTGGCCCTGCAAGACGCGTTCCACCTCCTCGTACAGGATGGTGCGGATCTCCGGCATGTTGCCCAGCCGGATCCCCTTCGAGTTGGCAGTGGGGCGGGTGCGGGTGAGCTGCTGGACGGGAACCTCCGCCCACGGGTTCCGCTGGTAGTAGCCCAGGGCCCGGGCCCGCTGGATGGCCGTGAAGGTTACGGGGATGTAGCCCGTCTCCATGTGCCATCTGGCGGAGACCTCCGGCGTGCTGAGGTAGCGGAAGAACTCCGCCACCGCCTTGTACTCCTCCGGGGTGCGACGGGGGGAGGTCATCACCCACAGGGAGGCGCCCCCGATGATGGAGTTCTTGGGGACCCCCTTCACGTCCTCGTAGTAGGGCAGGAACCCCACGTCCCACTCGAACCGGGCCTCCCGCTGGTAGCGGGCGAACAGCGCGGAGGAGGCGGTGAGCATGGCGCACTCGCCCGAGGGGCCGAGGGCGTCCCCCGCTGCGTCCCGGCCACCGTACTTGAACAGCCCCTCCCGCTGCATCTGCACGATGTTCTCCAGGTGCCGCACGTACAGGGCTGCGTTGACCAGCAGCTCCGCGTCGGACCCCTCAAAGCCGTTCGCGCGGGTGGCGAAGGGCACGTCGTGGATGGCCCCGAAATTCTCGAAGTGCACCCATGTGGGCCAGGCGGTGGACCACCCGCAGGGCGCCGCGTTCGTGGCCCGGATCCGCTGCGCGAACTGCCTCAGCTCCGACCACGTGCGGGGAGGTCGGTTGGGGTCCAGGCCAGCTCGGCGGAAGGCGTCCTTGTTGTACCACAGCACGGGGGTGGAGCTGTTGAAGGGCATCGACACCATACGGCCGTCGGGGGTGCTGTAGTAGCCGCGCACCGCGGGCAGGTACACGCTGGTGTCGAAGGTTGTCCGGGTCTCCTGCATGAGCTGGTACACGGGCTTCACCGCGCCCCGCGCCGCCATCATGGTGGCGGTGCCCACCTCGAACATCTGGACCACGTGCGGGGCGTTGCCTGCCCGGAACGCTGCGATGGCCGCCACCATGGTCTCCGGATAGGACCCCTTGAAGGTAGTATTCACCCGGTACTGAGTCTGGCTGGCGTTGAAATCCGTCACGATGCTCTCCAGGGTCTCCCCCAAAGGGCCCCGGAGGGCATGCCAGAATTCCACCTGCACCCGGGGCGCCTGTGCTCTCCCCGCGGCGGCCCCCAAAGCCACCGCCAGGGCCAGCGCGCCCACCCACACTGCCACCGTCCTCATCTGCGGTCACCTCCCTTTTTGTGGATCGCACCCGAGGCCTGTGGGCTCCGGGAGCAGATCTTCCAAGCTGTCCAGCACAAAATCCGGCGGTTGCGGGCTTTGCTCCACCATCTCCCGGGTGGTGGCACCCGTGAGGACCACGGCCGTGGCGGCGCCCATGGCTCGACCTAGGGCCACGTCCGTCTCGAGCCGGTCCCCCACCACCAGGGTGTCCTCCGGAGGCGTCCCCAGGTGTTCCCGCAGCACCCGGGCCATGATGGGCGAGGGCTTGCCGACCAGTTCCTCCAGAGGTCTGCCCGAGCTGGCCTCCAGGGCCGCCACGATGGCGCCCGCGTCCGGCAGGCCGCCGTCCGGCGTGGGGCAGTACGGGTCCCGGTTGGTGGCGATGAAGCGCGCGTTCCGCCGCAGGGCGTGGAACCCGATCTTCAGCTTTCGGTAGTCGAAGGTGCGGTCGAAGCAGGCCACCACATAGTCCACCTGCTCGGGCTGCTCCACCAGGTGGAAGCCGGCAGCCTGGAGCTCCCGCTTGACGGAGTCCTCCCCGATGACGAACAGCCGCGCCCCGGGTGCGGTGCTGGCCAGGTGGCGGACGAGGACCATGGACGAGTTGACCACCTCCTGGGGGTGGGTAAGAATCCCCAGGCGCGTGAGCTTGGCCGCGTAGTCCTGCCGCGTGTACAGGGGGTTGTTGGACAGGAACACTACGCGCGCACCGGCCTCCCGCAGCGCCCGGATGGCCCGGTCCGCGCCCGGGAGCAGGCGGTCGCCTAGGTACACGGTGCCGTCCAGGTCCACCGCGTAGCCCAGGTAGAAACGCGCAGGTCCGCGGCGCGTCCTCACGCCCCCCCGGTCCCGAACAGCCCACCCAGGCGAGCGCCGGTGAGCCGGTAGATGGCGTACAGGATGGCCGCGCACAAGCTGACCAGCACGACCCCCAGGGCCGCCGCCTGGCCAAAGGTGCCCGAGGTGTAAAAGGTGAAGATGCCCACCGTGATGGTCTCCCATCCCGGCAGGACCAGCAGGATGGTAGCCGCGGCTTCCTGCAGGGCGAACAGCAGGGAGAACAAGGCGCCGGCCACCACGCCCCGCCACATGAGGGGCAGGGAGATGTCTCGGAAGATTCGGAAGCCGGAGGCGCCCACGCTGGCCGCCGCCTCCTCCATGGCCCGGTGCACCGTGAGCAGGGACGCGAAGGTGGCCCGCACGGTGTACGGCAGCCGCCGCACCGCCAGAACCAGGGGCATGACGAACCACGACCGGGTCAAGGAAAACCCCGGCAAAGGAGCGTGGAAAGCCCGTAGGTACGCGATCCCCACCGCGGTCCCGGGCAGGGCCAGGATGAGGGTCACCACCGCGTCCAGCAGCTCACGCCCAGGCAAGGACGTCCGCGCCAGGATCCAGCCCGTCGCTACCCCCAGCAAAAGGATCAACACCACGGCCACCGCAGCCCAGCGCAGGCTGTTGACCACGTAGGTGGGCGTGAGGTGGAGGACCTGATCGAAGTGTTCCAACGTGAAACGGGTCGGGAACGGCGTCAGGGACCACGCCTTGCCGAAAGCCGCCAGCAGCAGGCCCACGTGGGGCAGGAAGGCCAGGCCCAGCACCGCCGCGAAGCATGCGGGCACCACCACCCGCCACGGAACCCGGAGGGGCTGGCGTTCCACCGCTCGGTAGGACACCACCGCGTACTCCCGCATGGCCACCACGCGCCGGGCCACCACGAGGAAACCCACGGCCATCAAGCACATAAGAGCTCCCACCACCAGCCCCATGCGGAACAGCCGCCGATCCACGAACTGCACAATGTTCAGGTAGGCCTGCGCAGCGAGGAGGTCCTGCATTCCCACCACCAGGGGGGTGGCGAAGTCCGCGAAGGACAGGATGAACACCAGGGTGGCACCGGAGACCAGGCCGGGCAGGAGCAGGGGCAGCGTGATGTCCCACACGCGGCGCAGGCCCCGGGAACCCAGCGCCTCCGCGGCCTCCTCCAGGGAGGCGTCCACCTTCGTGAGGCCGTCCACCACGTTCAGGGTGACCAGGGGGAAGTAATGCAACACCATGGCCAGCAGCACCCCGTGCCACCCGTACAGAAAGTTCACGGGCCGCACCAGGCCGAACAGGTCCATGAGCAGCACGTTCACCGTGCCTGCGCGGCCCAACACGAACACCAGGCCCATGATCCCCACCAGGGGCGGCATCACCACCGGCAGCACGGTCAGGTACGACCACAGATCACGGCCCGGGAAGTCGTACCGCACCAGCAAAAAGGCCGCGGGCAACCCCAGGGCGAGGCACCCCAGCACCGTGCCGCCCGCCACCCACACGGAGTTAACTAGGGCCTTGCGGTAGAAGGGATCCTGGAGGAACTGGACCAGGTAGGTCCCCGTGAGGCGGCCCGCCTCGTCCGTTACCGCCTCCGCCAGCAGGCGCAACAGCGGGTAAACCACGAATAGTAGGAAGAAGCCGTAGATGGGCACCGCCCCCATCCAGCCCGGCCACCGGCCCCGCACGCGGACCCTGATCTGCGGTATGCGGGCGGCTGCTTCCGCCTTCACCCGGTCTCCTCCGGGAACACCAGGACTGCCTCAGGATCGAAACTCAGCGCCACGGGCTGCCCCGGACTTAAGATCCGGTGCCCCCTGGGGTGGTGCACATCCACCAGCAGCACCCGCCCGGCATCCATCTCCACCTCGTACCGGATCCACGAGCCCAGGTACTGGGTCAGCACCACCCTTCCCCGGAGGCCATCCGGGAGCTGGTGTGGGTCGCCGATGCGGAGGGTCTCCGGGCGTAGCGCCAGCACCGCCCGTGTCCCGCGCTCCATGGGCCTCACCACCCGACCCCGCACCCTCCCCGCAGGGGTCTGCAGCTCCGCCCACCCGTCCTGCACGTCTACCACGATGCCGGGCAGCAGGTTGTTGGTTCCCACGAAGTCCGCCACGAACAGATCCGCCGGCCGTTCGTACAGCTCCGCGGGGGTTCCCACCTGCGCCACGCGCCCTTCGCGCATCACCGCGATCCGGTCGGAGAGCACCATGGCCTCCTCCTGGTCGTGGGTGACGTACACGGTGGTGATGCGCAGCTCCTGCTGCAACCTGCGGATCTCGCTGCGCAGACGGGCCCGCACCTTGGCGTCCAGGTTCGAGAGGGGCTC
>PSLI01000066.1:0-4006 GCA_040289515.1 Candidatus Sysuimicrobiota bacterium | reverse complement strand
GGGGGGGCATCTTCCCGAACGTGGCGGCGGTGCTGCGCCTGCTAGGCGCCCTGCGGGAGGAGCAGCAGGACGAGGGGCGGGTGCAGCGGCGGTATTTCAGCCAGGCGTCGATGGCCAAGCTCTACGACACCTGCGGCAGCGTCGGTGAGCAGACCAGGGAACCCATGGGTGCGTTGGCCATGGTGACCATGTAGGCCAGCGAACCCGAAGGGAGGCCAAAGTCCACCACTTGTCGGGACACGACCCCAGGCTCTGCAGCCTGTCGGCTTCAACCGACTGCCCATGAACGCCTGGGCGCGGTGATTGTGCGCATGCTGGCCCCCGAAGAGCTGGACACGATCCGGCGGCAAGCGGCGGAGCTGGCGGAACGGGACCGCGAGCAGCTCCAGCGCCTGCGCGAGGAAGTGCGGGGCCTGCGCGGGTCCGTTCGGCCCATTCTGCCCCGGACCACCACCACCGTTTCGCTGGTGGCCACCGATGCCGGGGAAGATGCCGTCGCCTTCGACCCCCACCTGTTCTTCCCGGTCCGGGTAGTGGACTCCCTGGGTCGCGTGCTCCTCCAGGAACTTCTCACCCCCTGGATGGACGTGGAGGCCCTGAACCGGAGGCACCTGGAGGACGGCGTGCCCAAGACGCCTTTGGGCCGGTTGATGCGCGACCTGGGCGTTTCGTACCTCTGGGAGCTCTCCCCCATGATCCCCGACCCCCATACCCCGCTGGAGCGCCGGAACCGGCGCTGGCTCCAGGACTACCGGGACCTGGGGGAGTGGGCCTCCCTGTACGATTACCTGACGGGGCAGCGGGAGTTCGCCACCGATACCGTGGTGGTGCGGGACGGGTTTTTACGCAGCAAGATCTTCGCCCAGGACCTCTTCCCCCGCATGTGGGACCGGATCCGGGAAGCCGTGGAGGAACGCCGGCGCAAGACCGGGCGGCGGCTCTTCGTAGTAGGGATCGCCAAGCGGAGCAAGCTGCTGGACCGTTACCGCCTGGCCATGTTCCTGGAAGGGGTGCTGGTGCAGGGCGGCGCCTGCGCCGTGCCCGTCCCGGCAGAGATGGAACGCCGCGCGTACCGGTGGGCGGAATACGCTCCCGCCGAGGAAGAAGAAGGCGAATCCCAGAAGTTCGTGGCGGGGGTGCTCCACCTGGTCAAGTTCGGGCGCAACCCCTACGACCCCATCTGGCCCGTGGACGTGTGGAACCTGCACGTGGACCGCGGCGAGGTGGACGAGCTGTTCGGATACCTCCTCGGGGACGCCCAGGCCGGGTTCCCTCGACCCTTTTACCCCCTCTGCCTGCAGCGGGCCCACGAACAGGCCCGGCTGAGCGGGCTGGATTCCGCCATCCTGCAGGACGTGGTGCTGGAGATCCTCCGGGAACGGGTCCTCCCGGACCGGCCTGGGGCCCTGGAGGCCTTCCGGCTGGTGGCGGGAGAGGGAAGGGATGCCTGGCGTGAGCGTGCTTAAGCCGCTGATCCAGCGCGAGCGGATCGTAGGGATTTTCCGGGGTTTTGTAGAGGGGGAGCTGGAGTTCCACGCGGATCTGGTGCTTCCCTACCGCCCGGAGTACATGATCCGCCCCATGCACGGCCATTTCCTGTTGGTCCAGCTGGCCCACGAGGACGAGGCGGTGTTGGGCCGGATCACGGCCCTGCGCTCCGAGGGCCGCCTGGTCTCCTCCGAGGGGGAGGATTACAGCCTTCGCAGCCTCCAGGAGGGGTGGACGCCGCCGGAGGACATCCGCGAGCGGCACCTCAAGTACCGGGTCAACGTCCGGGTCCTCGGCGTGGTCCGGCGGGATCCCTCCGGTAAGCTCCAGGTCGCTCCCTCCCACCGCCGGCTTCCCCACGTGGGCAGCCCGGTAGCCTTCCCGGACGACGCGGTGCTCCGGGAGCTCGCCGGCCACGAGGGAGAGGGAGCCGTCTTGGGCTTCCTGGCCATGGGCGAGTTCGTCTGGGGCCAGGAGAAGGGGACGCAAGACCCGCGGCTGCACCCGGAGCCGTGGATGCGGGTGCTCGAGCCGGTGGTGCACGTGCGCTTCCGGGTGCAGGACCTGGTGGCCCGACGCACCTTTGTCTTTGCCCGGGCGGGTTTCGGCAAGTCCAACCTGATCAAGTTCCTGTTTTCGGAGCTGTACCGCGAGGTGCCTACCGTGCCCAAGCGGGGAGGCCGGCCCATCCCGGTAGGCACCCTCATCTTCGACCGGGAGGCGGAGTACTTCTGGCCGGACGACAAGGGCCGGCCGGGGCTGTGCGACGTGCCCCACCTGAAGGACCAGGTGGTGGTGTTCACCGACCGCGAGCCGCCCAACGAGTACTACGGCTCCTTCGTGGCCGGAGGGGTGCGCCTGGACCTCCGCCGGCTGCCTCCGGGAATGGTGGTGGGGATCGCCCTGTCCCCCGAGCGCCAGGACCAGCAGAACGTGCGCAAGCTCAAGGCCCTTCCCATGGATCGGTGGAAGGAGCTAATAGACCTGATCCACCGGAAGGGCTACCGGGCCCCGATAGGCAGGGTGGCCGAGCTGCTGGGCATGGAGGAGGACGACCGCTCGGCCGAGGTGGAGGCCACGGCGGCCCGCAGCAACATGATGACCATCGTGCGCATGCTCCACGATCCCCACAGCCGCTTCCTAGACCTGCTGGTCCGCGCCTTGCGGGACGGCAAGCTATGCGTGGTGGACCTTTCGCGCATGTCGGGCGAGGACGCTCTGGCGTTCTCCGGCATCGTGCTGCAGTACCTTTTCGACCGCAACCAGGAAGAGTTCGTGAAGCGAGAGCCCGCCACCATACCCGTGATCGCGGTCCTGGAGGAAGCCCAGAGCGTGCTGGGGCAGGGCAGCGCCTCGAGCTCGCCTTACGTGCGCTGGGTCAAGGAGGGGCGCAAGTACGACCTTGGCGCCGTGATGGTCACCCAGCAGCCCGGGAGCATCCCCGAAGAGCTGCTCAGCCAGGGCGACAACTGGTTCGTGTTCCACGTGCTCTCCTCGGGAGACCTGAGGGCCGTGGGGAGGGCCAACGCCCACTTCAGCCTGGACCTGCTCAGCTCGCTGCTCAACGAGCCGATACCCGGCCACTGCGTGTTCTGGTCGGGAGTCTCCGGCCGGCCCTATCCCATCCCCATCCGGGTGGTGTCCTTCGAGCGCATGTATCCCCCGCAGGGCCACACGGAGCCGGTGGAGACCTACGCCCGGCAGCTCCGCGCGGAGGCCGGATCGGGAACCGGAGCCGGGAGGGGAACGGCGGGGCCGTCCCTCGAGGCGGGCGTGGAAGCGGCCCCGGATGCGGATTACCTGAGCCGGCTCCAGGAAGAAGCGTTCCGCCGGGTCCGGCAGGACGGCCGCCTGCGTCGGGCCCTCCGCGAGCGGGGCGAGATGCCGTGGAGGGAACTCATGGGGTGCCTAAGCGACGCCATCCACGGCATCCTCCAGGAGTGGGGAGACCGGATCCTGGAGCGTAGGGAAGCGCGCCGACTGGCCTACCAGTGGGTGCGTCCCTTCCTGGAGCGGCATGCCGGGCGCGAGGACCCGGGCCAGCCTACCTCCACCTGGACCACCCGCCCCGGGGAGCACGGCAAGCAGGTGGTGGTGTTCTCGGAAGAGGCCCGGCGCAGGCTCCTGGAAGGCTGAATGCTCCTCCAAGCGTGCCCTTACTACACCATGTTCCCGCTGGAGTTCCCCCTGGCCTGGCTGCGGGACGCCCGGCCGGGGGAGTGGGTGCTGGACCCCTTCTGCGGGCGGGGAACCACGCTGTACGCGGCCCGGCTGCGGGGCTTGCCCGCCGCGGGGGCGGACGTCAGCCCGGTGGCGGCCGCCATCGCCGAGGCCATGCTGGCCGCCGCCCCGCCGGAAGCGGTCCTGGACACCGCCCGGCGGATCCTGCAACGCGTAACCGAAGCGGACCTCCCGGAGGGCGAGTTCTGGGAATGGGCGTACCACCGGGAGACGCTGCAGGTCCTCTGCCGGCTCCGGGAGGGGCTGCGGCGGGACGCGGGCAAGCCGGCCGCGCGGC
>PSLI01000065.1:0-4157 GCA_040289515.1 Candidatus Sysuimicrobiota bacterium | reverse complement strand
CTGCCTGCACGGAGGAAGGAGCACAGCTGCTCCTTTTGGTCCGCCCCCACGGCCTGGAGTGTCCCGTGTTCGGGCGCGGGGCGGACGAGCTGCTGCGGGCCAGTCCCTGCGACGTGGTCCTGGCCCCACCCCTGTGCGAGACGGACCTGTCGCGCATCCTGGTGGGCGTGCGCGGGGGGCCTCACGCGGAGCTGGCGTTGCGGGTGGCTCAGGCCCTCGCGGAGGACGCGGGCGGGGAGGTGACGGCCCTGCACGTGTTCCGCGAGGACATCTCGGAACGGGACCGGTGGCGGGAGGAGCGCCCCTATCTCGTTGTGATGCAGCGGGCGGAGGGGTCGGTGCGCAAGCGCATCGCGGCCGGCAGCGCCGCACACGTCATCGCCCAGGAGGCCTCCCGGTACACCGCGGTGGTGGTGGGAGCCACCGCGGACGCGTCCCGGCCCGCCGTGCAGCCCGCCCTGCGGGGCGTGGAGCCCCTGGTGGTGGTGCGCAGCGGCCAGTCGGTGCAGGCGTGGCTGGCTGAGCACGCCACGGCACCCAGCCGGTGGTCCCGCCCGGAAGTGGAAAAGTGGTTCGCGGAGAACACCTTCCACGCCCGGGAGTTCGAGGACCTGCAGCACCTGGTGGACCTCAAGCGGCAGCGGCGGTGGACCATCAGCCTGGGGTTGCCCGCCCTCAACGAGGAGGAGACGGTGGGTGGGGTGATCCGGGTTCTCCGGGACCGGCTGATGCAAGACGTGCCCCTGCTGGACGAGATCGTCCTCATCGACAGCGACTCCACCGACCGCACCCGGGAGATCGCGCAGGCGGAGGGAATCCCCGTGGTGCGGCACCGGGAGGTCCTGCCCCATTTGGGTTCGTACCGCGGCAAGGGCGAGGCCCTGTGGAAGAGCCTGTACGTGCTGCGCGGCGACGTGGTGGTGTGGGTGGATACCGACGTCCGCAACATGCACCCCAAGTTCGTGTACGGCCTGCTGGGGCCGCTGCTGCGGGAGGACCGCATCGTGTTCGTCAAGGGTTACTACCGCCGACCGGTCCAGGTGGGCGACCGGCTGTACGAGACGGGCGGCGGGCGGGTAACGGAGCTGGTGGCCCGCCCCCTGCTGAACCTGTTCTTCCCGCAGCTGTCCGGGCTCATCCAGCCTCTGGCGGGCGAGTACGCAGGACGCCGGGAGGCCCTGGAGCGCATCCCCTTCTTCACCGGCTACGGGGTGGAGACGGGGATGCTCATCGACCTGGTAGACCGGTTCGGCCTGGGTGCCATCGGCCAGGTGGACCTGGAGCAGCGGATCCATCGGAACCAGTCGCTGCAGAGCCTCTCCCTGATGGCGTTCCAGATCGTGCAGGTGGTGGCCCGGCGCCTGGAGGACCGGCTGGGCGCGCCCCTGCTGGACTCCGCGGCGCGCACCATGAAGCTCGTGTGCCACGAGGAGGGGCGCCTCTCCCTGGTGGAACAGGAGGTGGCGGAGGTGGAGCGCCCGCCCATGCTCACCATTCCGGAGTACCGGGCCCGCCGGCAGTCGGTAGCCGCGGGGGATAGGGTTGGGCGTGGCTGAGCACGCCGTGGATCCCCTTGAGATCGTGGGCGCGCGCCTGGACCTGACCACGGTGCCCTTCACCGAACGGGGCAGCCGCATCCTGGTCTTCCGGGACCCGAACGGCTTCCGACTGCACGTGCGGCTTTCCGAGCGGTGGCCCAAGCTGGAGTACGCGGAAGGCACCTACCGCGTGCGGCCTCCCCTGGTGAAGGAGGTGGAGCTGCTGGACAGGGACGGCCAGCCCCTGCGGTGGGACCTGGTGAGCTACCCGCACCAGCTGGTGTTCCGCACGCCCGCGGGCACCTTCCACCTGTGCTTTGCCAGCCCCGAGCTGCTGGCCCTCCGCCCGCCCCGAGGGAGCTGGGGCATCCGCTTCACCGTGCGCGCGGACGCCCTCACCCCCGACCGCCGCGGGGGACGGGCAAAGGGCGTGCGGAACCTGGCGTACACCACCAACGCGCGGCTCTTGCGCAACGAGGCGGTGGCCACGGACGTGGGGCAGTGGCGGGTCACGGTGCTGGCAGCGGACCATCCGCAGCCCCTGTTCACCCTCAACATCACGCCCCGCCTCGGGTACGACCGCCGCATCCAGCCGGAGGGGGTGTTCGAGGAAGCGGAGCGGCGCTGGAGGGAGTGGTTCGAGCGGGTGCCGGCCGCGCCCGCACACCTGTGGGATGCGTCCCTGTACGCGTGGTACGTGATGCGGGCGGGCCTGATCAGCAGCCGGTACTACGTGACCCGGGAGGCCATGGTGCCCTCCAAGGTTCACTACGTGGGGCTGTGGCACTGGGACGCCTTCTTCCACGCCCTCGCGTACCGGCACGTGGATCCGCAGCTGGCGCACGACCAGTGCCGGGTGCTGTTCGACCACCAGCGGCCCGACGGCATGATACCCGACTGTGTGTTCGACGAAGGCCTCGTGGAACGCCTGGGCTACCCCGTGGACGCCTCGGTAACCAAGCCCCCTGTGGCCGGCTGGTGCCTGTGGCGGGTGTACGAGGCCACGCAGGACACGGACTTTCTCGACGAGATGTACGAGCCTTTGAGCCGGTGGCAGCGATGGTGGCTGGAGCGGTGCGACCGGGATGCAGACGGGGTGTGCCAGTACGACCACCCCTTCTCCTCCGGCCTGGACGACAGCCCCCTGTGGGACCGCGGGATGCCCGTGGAGTCACCGGACCTGAACACGTACCTGTGCCTGCAGGCGGAGGCTCTGGGCCGCATGGCGGCAGTCCTGGGCCTGGAAGCTGAAGCGCGGGCCTGGCAGGCTCAGGCGGACCAGCTGGCGGCGGACCTGCTGAGCCACCTGTACGACCCGGCCTCCGGGTTGTTCTGGCCCCAGCGCATGACGGAGCAGGGACACGAGCGGGTGCCGGCGCTGACGGTGGCCTCCCTGCTTCCCCTGCTGACGGGTCGGCTCCCTGAGGAGGTGACCGAGGCCGTGCTGCACCGCCTGCTAGACCCGGAGATCTTCTGGACCCCGTATCCCGTGCCCACCGTGGCGCGGTCCGACCCCAGCTACGACCCCGACCGCATGTGGCGCGGGCCCGTGTGGGTGAACGTGAACTACCTGCTGGTGGACGGGCTTCTGCGCAGCGGGCGCCAGGAGTTAGCGCGGGAGCTGTGCGACAGAACTCTGGAGATGGTGGCCTCCTTCCCCGACGTCCGCGAGTACTACCACCCGGAGACGGGCAAGCCCGGCTCCCGGGCGGCGTCGGCCTTCGGGTGGACCGCGGCGCTGTTCATCGACCTGGCGGTCCGCCGTGCCCGGGGGGAGATCTGATGGAGTTCGCCCGCGACGTCCTGAAGGAGCTGTTCGATCCCCTCCGCGTGGCCGCCGCTCTGCGGAGCCTGGCGGCGGTGGCGGTCATCGTGGGGGTTGCGGCCGCCACGGTGGGCGCCTCGCGACGGGTGGTGGACCGCCTGCTGCGGCCGCGGCCTGGGATGCGGGACTACGAGGCGCGGCTGGCCCGCGCCCGCACCCTGACCTCCCTGGCCTACAGCGTGGTGCGGTACACGGTGTACTTCGTGGCCCTCGTCATGATCCTGCGGCAGGTGAACGTGGACGCCACCGCGGTCCTGGCCAGCGCGGGCATCGCGGGTCTCGCGGTGGGCCTGGGGGCCCAGACCCTGGTCCGAGACAGCCTGGCGGGGTTCTTCCTCCTCCTGGACGGCGGGTTGCAGGTGGGCGACGTGGTGTCCGTGGCAGGGGAGGTTGGGCAGGTGGAGCAGATCACCCTCCGGAACACCCAGATCCGCCGCCACACAGGGGAGCTGGTGACCATCCCCAACGGCGAGATCACGCGCTTTGCCAACCTCAGCCGCGGCTACCTACGGGCGGTGGTGCTGGCCACCCTGCCGAACGACGTGGACCTGGCCCGCGCCGCGGCCGTGGCGCACGAGGTGGCGGCTACCTGGGCTGCGCAGGACCCGCAGCGGGTTACCGGGCCCGTGGAGGTGGATCCCCTGGTGGAGCTGACCCCTGCGGGTGCCGTCCTGCGGGTTGCGGTACCCGTCCTGCCCCAGCACCGGGCTGAGTCGGAGCGCGAGCTGCGCTGGCGGCTGCGGGAAGCCTTCCGCGAGGCGGGCTTGAGCGTCCAGGCGCTGTCGGGCAGCCCG
>PSLI01000017.1:0-40285 GCA_040289515.1 Candidatus Sysuimicrobiota bacterium | reverse complement strand
CATATGCCTTTTCGGTTTCAGATATCACGGATTATCCCCTCCGAATCGGTGGCGATGTTGACGATCCCGAGGTCACCGCCGAGCCAATCTTCGGGGTTTCCAGAAGGCGGTTCGGGCACGTCTACCACCACGGCGAGATCGAAGGCCCTGTTCCGGTAGACGAGGTCAGCCGCTCCACGGATGCGCTTCAGGCGGGCGGCTTGGTATCCACCGAACAGGACCGGGATGAGTTGCCGCCCCCGCGGCGTCAGAGTGGACACGCGATCAATGCCTTTCCAGGAGAGCACCCGCTGGTCGTAGACGATGGCCCCATGCAGATGGAAGGATGGCTTCTTGGACTTGTCCTGTTTGTAGGCTTCGGCGACCTTGCTGATGGCGCGGAGAACCATTTGGGCGGGCAAGCCGAACCGCTCTGGGATGTCGTAATAGACGAGCTTCTGGAGCCGGATCTTGTTTGCCGTCCTCTCTTTGAATGCAACTTCGGCGATGGCGTTGCAAGCCGCGTTGAATCGCTCCATGGTCTCCAGGAGAGCGGTGGATTGCTCAGCGGTCGGCTGGAGCTTTACCATCAGCGTCAGATTCATGTTTCGAATTACAGCACGCATCGCCCAATTAGACGAGGAATCGGGCCGCCCTTCCTCCCCACGCCGAAAGGCGGGGCTTCCGGGCGGAGGTTATGGAGGCGGAGGTTATGGAGGTGAACAAGCGCGTGCGGGTGGTGGTGTTCCTGAAGCCGGGGGTGCTGGACGCGCAGGGCCAGGCGGTTCAGACGGGGCTGCGGGCCTTGGGCTTCGAGGCGGAGGAGGTGCGGGTGGGGAAGGCTTTCGAGCTTTCGGTCCCCGCGGACGGCTGGCGGCAGCGGGTGCGAGAGCTGTGCGAGCGTTTCCTCACGAACCCCCTGATCGAGCAGTACGAGGTGCACGAACGGGAGGAGGTACCGGGACGGTGAGCGCGCGCTTCGGCGTGGTGGTGTTCCCGGGGTCCAACTGCGATCGGGACTGCCTGCATGTGCTGCACGAGGTGCTGGGCTGCCCCGCGGAGTTCGTGTGGCACGAGTCGGAGGACCTGTCCGGCTTCGACGTGGTGGTTTTGCCCGGAGGCTTCTCTTACGGGGATTACCTGAGGCCCGGTGCGGTGGCGGCCACCAGCCCCGTGGTGAGGGCGGTGAAGCATTTCGCGGCGGCCGGGGGCCTGGTGCTGGGGATCTGCAACGGGTTCCAGGTCCTGACGGAAGCAGGGCTCCTGCCCGGAGCTCTGCTGCGCAACCGGGGCGCGACCTTCCGGTGCGAGTGGGTAAGCCTGCGGGTCGAGCGGTCCGACACCCCTTTCACCGCCCTGTACGAGCCGGGGGAGGTGGTGCGCATGCCCATCGCCCACGGGGACGGCCGCTACCACGCCCCGGAAGAGGTGGCGGAGGAACTGGAACGCTGCCGGCAGGTGGTGTTCCGGTACGTGGACAACCGGGGCCGTACCACCGCGGAGGGCAACCCCAACGGGTCCGTGCACCACATCGCGGGCGTGGTGAACCGCGCGGGCAACGTCCTGGGGCTGATGCCCCACCCCGAGCGGTGCGCGGAGGAGGTGCTGGGCGGAACGGACGGCCGTCGGCTCTTCGAGAGCGTGCACCGGTGGGCGGCGCATGCCGCGGGGAGGGTGCCATGAGGGCGGCCACGCGGATCCCCGGTTGGCAGGCGGCAGGGCTGCGGCGCGAGGAGTACGAGCGGGTGTGCGCGCTGCTGGGCCGCGAGCCCAACGCCGTAGAGCTGCGCATGTTTGGGGTCATGTGGAGCGAGCACTGCGCTTACAAGCACTCCCGGCCGTACCTGAAGCGCCTGCCCACCACCGGGTCGGGGGTGCTCCGGGGCCCGGGCGAGAACGCGGGTGTGGTGGAGGTGAGCCCAGGCCTGGCGGTGGCGCTGAAGGTGGAGAGCCACAACCATCCCAGCGCGGTGGACCCCTTCCATGGGGCGGCCACGGGGGTGGGCGGGATCCTGCGCGACGTGCTCAGTATGGGCGCCCGGCCCCTGGCCCTGCTGGACAGCCTGCGGTTCGGTCCACCCGACGACCGGCACGCCCGGCGTCTGCGGGACGGCGTGGTGGCAGGCATCAGCCACTACGGCAACTGCGTGGGCGTGCCCGTGGTGGGCGGCGAGATCCTCTACGAGGACTGCTATCGCGCGAACCCTCTGGTGAACGTGGCGTGCGTGGGCCTGGTATCCTCCTCCCGGGTGGCTAGCTCCAGGGCCACTGGCCCCGGTAACTCGGTGGTCTACGCAGGAACCCGGACGGGCAGGGACGGCATCGGCGGCGCCCGCTTCGCCTCAGAAGAGCTGGCAGAGGACGCTGCGGAGGCGGACCGCGGCGCGGTACAGATGGGCGACCCCCTGGCGGGCAAGCTCCTCATCGAGGCAACTCTGGAGGCTTTGCAGTCCGGCGCGGTGGTGGCCCTGCAGGACATGGGGGCCGCCGGGCTGACCTGTGCCGCGGCGGAGATGAGCGCGCGGGGCGGGGTGGGGATGGTGCTGCACCTGGACCGGGTGCCGAGGCGGGAACGTGGGATGACCCCCGTGGAGGTGCTGCTTTCGGAGTCTCAGGAGCGCATGCTGCTGGTGGTCCAGCGGGGCCGGGAAGAAGAGGTGCTGCGGGCGTACCGGCGGTGGGGCCTGCGGGCGGAGATCCTGGGGGAGGTGACCGCAGAGCCGCTTCTGCAGGTGTACGACGGCCGGGAGCTGGTGGTGGAGCTGTCTCCCTGTGCCCTCACGGACGCCCCCACGTACCGGGTGCCCGAACAGGAGCCGCCCGCACGGCGAGCCCTGCGGGAGGTGAGCCTGGAAGGCCTGCCGCAGCCGGACCTGAAGGAGGCGCTGCTTGCGCTTCTGCGGTCCCCGTCGGTGGTCACCAAGCGGCCCGTGTACAGCCAGTACGACCACATGGTGCAGCTGCGCACGGTGGTCGGGCCCGGCTCGGACGCCGCGGTGCTGCGTCTTTTGGAAGCTCCGCCCCGCGGGCTGGCCCTCAGCGCGGACGGCAACGGCCGGCTGAGCTACCTGGACCCGTGGGCGGGGGGGGCGGCTGCGGTGTGCGAGGCCACCTTGAACGTGGCGTGCGTGGGGGCGCGCCCGGTGGCCATCACGGACGGGCTGAACCTGGGCAACCCGGAGCGGCCGGAGGTGGCGTGGGAGCTGGCAGGGGTGGTGGACGGAATCGCGGATGCCTGCGCGGCCCTCGGCGTACCCGTGGTGGGCGGCAACGTGAGCCTGTACAACGAATCGGAGCTGGGCGCGGTGTACCCCACCCCGGTGGTGGTGTGCGTGGGTGTACTGGAGGACGTCTCCCAGGTGTTGCCCACCGGTTTCTGCGAGAGCGGGGACCTGGTGGCGCTGGTGGGTGGGGATCGGGTGTCCCTGGGGGGCAGCGAGTACCTGCGGGTCGTGCACGGCCGGGTGGCCGGCGCGCCCGCACGGCCGGACCTGCAGCTGCACCGCCGGCTGGTGAACGTCCTGGTCCGTGCCGCACAGGCGGGCCTGCTGCGTTCCGCTCATGACCTCAGCGAGGGGGGGCTGGGGGTGGCGCTGGCGGAGGCGTGCGTAGCCGGCCGGCTCGGCGCCCGGTGCACGCTCAGCCCGCAGTTGTTCGGAGGTAGGGCGGACGTGGCGCTGTTCGGCGAAGGGCCGTCCCGGGTGGTGGTGTCGGTTCCCCCGGAACGCTACGAGGCGTTCGCCGAGCTGTGCGTGCGGGAGGGGGTCCCGATCCGCCTGCTGGGAACCGTGGGGGAAGGCGAGCTGCGCGTGCGCCTGGCAGACGGAGAGCTAGCGGTCTCGGTGGAGCAGCTGCGCGCGGCACAGGAGGCGTACAGATGAGGGACCCGTGGCGCGACGGACCCCGGGAGGAGTGCGGGGTGTTCGGCATCAACTGGCCCGGACGCACCGTGGCTCCCTTGGTGTATTTAGGGCTGCTGAGCCTGCAGCACCGGGGGCAGGAGAGCGCGGGGATTGCCACGTGGAGCGAGGCCGGCCTGCACCTCCACAAGGGCATGGGGCTTGTAAGCCGCGTGTTCGACCAGCGCCTTGGGGCGCTGCCGGGCAGCGTGGGGATCGGGCACGTGCGTTACTCCACCATGGGGAGCGCGGTGCTGGAGAACGCACAGCCGGTGGCGGTCCCTTCCCCGTGGGGCACCCTGGCGGTGGCACACAACGGAAACCTCACGAACGCCCCCCAGCTGCGGGAGGACCTTGGGCGGCGCGGCGTGCGCTTCCGGGGGTCCTCCGACACGGAGGTGCTAGCGTGGTGCCTGGCCACCAGCGCCCGGCGGACGCCGGAGGGTGCTGTCCGGGCCGCCATGGAGCGGTTGGAGGGTGCGTACACGGTGGTGTGCGTGGTGGCAGGGGCGCTTTTTGCCTTCCGGGACCCCTTTGCCATCCGGCCCCTGGTGCTGGGACGGATGGAGGACGGTTGGGTGGTGGCCTCGGAGACGTGCGCCTTCGACCAGGTGGGGGCAAAGTTCGTGCGGGACGTGCGGCCCGGGGAGTTGATCGCCGTGCGGGACGGCCGGCTGCACGCGGAGGTCGTACGGCCTTCTTCGAGGCGAGCCCACTGCGTGTTCGAGTACATCTACTTCGCGCGGCCCGATACGACCCTGTGCGGCCGCAACGTACACCGGGTGCGGCGGGCCATGGGCGGGGTGCTGGCCCGGGAGCACCCCGCGGACGCGGACCTGGTGGTGCCCGTGCCGGACTCCGGGACCTCCGCGGCTCTGGGGTTCGCAGAACACAGCGGGCTGCCCTTCGAGCTGGCGCTGGTGAAGAACCGGTACGTGGGCCGCACCTTCATCGAGCCCGACCCGCAGCGCCGAGACCTGGGGGTGCGGGTGAAGCTGAACCCCGTGCGGGAGCTGGTGGCGGGCCGACGTGTGGTGCTGGTGGACGACAGCATCGTGCGGGGTACCACCAGCGGCAAGATCGTGCAGGTGCTGCGGGAGGCCGAGGCGCGGGAGGTGCACGTACGCATCTCCTCCCCGCCCATTCGCTGGCCGTGCTTTTACGGTGTGGACACCAGCAGCCGCCGTCAGCTGGTGGCCGCGGAGCTGGATGTGGAGCAGATCCGGCAGCGGATCGGCGCGGACTCTTTGGGCTACCTAAGCCACGAGGGGCTGGTGGAGGCCATCGGGCTGGCCCGGGAGGAGCTGTGCATGGCCTGCCTGGACGGGCAGTACCCCACCGGCCACCCTCGCGAGGAGCTCGCCGGTCGGGCGGCGCTGGAGGTGGTGCGCTGAACCGTACCCTTACCTACCGGGACGCGGGCGTGGACCCGGCTACGCCGGAGTTGGTTCTGCACCGCCTGAGCACCCGCATCCGCTCCACCCACACGCCGGAGGTAGTGGCAGGACCGGGCCTGTTCGCGGGCATGGTCCGCTTAGCCCCCGTACCCGACCTGGTGCTCGTGGCTTCCGTGGACGGGGTGGGGACCAAAACGCTTTTGGCCCGCCGTGCGCAGGACTTCCGAATTCTGGGGCACGACGCGGTGGCGCACGGGCTCAACGACGTGGCTGTACACGGCGCAACACCGCTGGTGTTCTTGGACTACGTGGCCTCCAGCCGTCTGCATCCGGAGGCCCTCCAGGCCGTACTCGAGGGAGTCGCGGACGCCTGCCGCCGCTACGGGGTGGCCCTGGTGGGCGGGGAGACCGCGGAGATGCCTGGGGTGTACGCGGAGGGTGCGTGGGACGTGGTGGGCTGCGCGGTGGGCCTGGTGGAACGGGAGGCTCTGGTGGATGGCCAGCGGGTCAGCCCCGGCGACGTACTGCTGGGGCTCGCTTCCGACGGCCTGCACACCAACGGCTATAGCCTCGCACGGGCCCTGCTGGTGCAAAAGCCCGAAGACCTGGACCGGTACGAGCCGGACCTGGGGTGCACCCGCGCGGAGGCGCTGCTGCGACCCCACCGGTGCTACGCACCCAGCCTGCTGAGGCTGGTGCGAGAGCTCGGCCCGGAGGTCACCGCCATGGCGCACGTCACGGGCGGCGGGATCCCGGGGAACCTGGTGCGGGTGCTGCCCGAAGGGTGTGGGGCGGAAGTACGGGTCACCTGGGAGGTCCCGGCCGTCTTCCGCCTGGTTGCCCGGTGGGGCCCGGTGGAGGAGGCGGAGATGTTCCGGGTGTTCAACATGGGCGTGGGCCTGGTGGTGGTCACGCGGCCGGATGCCGCTTCCCGGGCGGAAGTGATCCTGCGGGCGTGCGGTGAACGGGTGTACAGGATCGGCGAGGTGACATCCGGAGTGCGGGACGTACGGGTGGTGGTACAGGGTTGCCTGTGAGCGGGCGCCGCGCTCGGCTTGGGGTGCTCGTGTCCGGACAGGGCACCAACCTGCAGGCCATCCTGGACGCCACTCAGGACCCCGACTACCCCGCGGAAGTGGTGGTCGTGGTCTCTGACCGGCCCCAGGCCTACGCCTTGGAACGGGCCCGCCGGGCGGGGGTGCCCGCGTACGTGGTGCCCTGGGGCAAAGACCCGGCGGAAGCCGGATGCCGCGTGGCGCGGGTGCTGGAAGCCCACGAGGTGGAGTGGGTGTGCCTGGCGGGGTTCCTGCGGATTTTGGATCCGCAGTTCGTGCAACGCTACCGGGGCCGCATCCTGAACATCCACCCCTCGCTGCTTCCCGCCTTCGGGGGCAGGGGGATGTACGGGGAACGGGTGCACCGCGCGGTGCTGGCCTCCGGGGCCACGGAGAGCGGGTGCACCGTGCACTTCGTGACCGCAGAGGTGGACGCCGGGCCCGTGGTAGCCCAGGCGCGTGTGCCCGTGCTGCCACGCGACACGGTGGAGACGCTGGCAGCCCGGGTGGCGGAGCAGGAGCACCGGCTGTACCCGGAGGCCATCTGGCGGGTGGTGACCGGGCAGGTGCGGTTCGAACAGCTCCTCACCACCCCAAGGAAATCTGGCGATTTTCTTGGGGACCCCGGTTTAAATCGGGGCGATTTTATAGGGGCTCCGCCAAAAGCTGCAAAAACTTTTTGGGGTTGATTGAGCGGGGAGGTAACCGTGGCGCGCAGGGCCATCCTCAGCGTGACGGACAAGACCGGGATCGTGGAGCTGGCAGCGGGGCTGCGTCCGTTGGGCTGGGAGCTGGTGTCCACGGGCGGGACCGCCCGCGTGCTGCAGGAAGCAGGGCTGCCCGTGGTCCCCGTGCAGGAGCTCACCGGCTTCCCGGAGCTGTTGGGCGGCCGCGTGAAGACCCTGCACCCGGCGGTGCACGCGGCTGTGTTGGCTCGCGCGCGGCGGGAGGATTTGGAGGAGCTGGCGCGTTTCGGCATCGAGCCCGTGGACCTGGTGGCCTGCAACCTGTACCGGTTCGAGGAGGCCGCGCGCTCCGGTGCGGACTGGGAGGAGCTGGCCGAGCACGTGGACATCGGCGGGGTGACCCTCATCCGGGCCGCGGCCAAGAACGCCTCTCGGGTGGCGGTGCTCACGGACCCCGCGCAGTACCCGGAGGCCCTGCAACTCCTCCGGGAGCACGGGGAGGTACCCGAGCCGGTTCGGCGGCGGTGGGCGGCGCAGGCCTTCCTGCACACTGCGTACTACGACGCGCTGGTGGCACGGGTGCTGGGCTTGCGGGCGGGCCTTCCACCCTTTTCGGACCGGCTGGTGCGCGCGTGGCGGAAGGTGCGGGACCTGCGATACGGGGAGAACCCCCACCAGCGCGCCTCGGTGTACGCGGATCCCCTCGCAAGTCCCGACAGCCTAGCGACCACCGACCCCCTGGGGGGCAAGGAGCTGTCGTACAACAACCTGCTGGACGCTCACGCCGCCTGGAGCCTCGCCTGCGAGTTCGTACAGCCCGCCGCGGTGGTGGTCAAGCACACCAATCCCTGCGGGTGCGCGGTGGCTGTCACCTTGGTGGAGGCGGTGGTGGCAGCCCTGCGGGCGGACCCCACGTCCGCCTTCGGGGGAATCGTGGCCTGTAACCGGGTGGTGGACCGCGCGTCCGCCGAGGCCCTGCGGGAGGTGTTCCTGGAAGTGGTCGTAGCGCCGGGTTTCGAGTCCGAAGCCCTGGAAGTCCTCCGCAGCAAGCGCAACCTACGGCTGCTGAGCTTAAACCGGACCGAGGAAGAGATGGAGCTGAGGACCGTCTTCGGCGGGGTGCTGGTCCAGGAGCCAGATCGACTGGGCTGGAACCCCGCGCAGCTGCGGGTGGTGACCACCCGGCAGCCCACGGTGGAGGAGTGGCGGAGCTTGGAGTTCGCGTGGACGGTGTGCAAGCATACCAAGTCGAACGCCATCGTGCTGGCGCGGGGTACGGAGGTGGTGGGGGTGGGTGCCGGGCAGATGAGCCGCGTGGACAGCGTGCGGGTAGCGGTCCAGAAGGCTGGGGAGCGGGCACGGGGGGCGGTGCTGGCCTCAGACGCCTTCTTCCCGTTCCCCGACGGGGTGGCGGAGGCGGCGCGGGCCGGGGTGGTGGCCTTCGCGCAGCCCGGGGGCTCCGTGCGGGATGCGGAGGTGGTGGCGGCCGCGGAGCGGGCCGGCTGCGCCATGGTCCTCACGGGGGTTCGCCACTTCCGCCACTAGGAGCTGTGCGGTAAGATGCACGGTTGGTGGGTGTCCACAGAGTCATGGCGTACGTGTTGCCCTTCAACGGGCAGGTGACCTACGAGCTGGAGATCGCGGGGGCGCGGCGCATCCTGCCCCTGATCCAGGTGGCGGCGGACACGTGGATCGCGTACTACTACAGCCTGGGCGACACGGAGGTCATCGACCGCGCCGCCCAGGTACTCAGCGAGCGTCTTGCGCACTGCGAGCTGTTCGTCACCACGGAGACCAAGGGGATCCCCCTGGCCCACGCCATCGCCACCTACCTGGGACTGCGGCCCTACGTGGTGTGCCGGAAGGAGATCCGGCCTTTCATGCTCAGCCCCCTGTCGGTGCGCTACAAGCCCATCACCGCCAAGGCGGAGCAGGAGCTTTTCTTGGACGGCCGGGACGCTCTGAAGTTGCGCGGCCGCGCGGTGGGCCTGGTGGACGACATCGTGAGCACCGGCGAAACCCTGCAGGCCATGGCCCAGCTGGTGCAGCGCGCAGGCGGCCGGGTGGTGGCCAAGGCGGCCCTGCTGCTGGAGGGGCAGGAGTGGCCGGACGTGCACCACGTGGGGATCCTGCCCGTCTTCAAGAGCTCCGCGGGCTGACCGGCGGCTCCCACGGTGCCTGCGGCCCGGGCAGGTGCGCGAACTCCACACCGCCGGGCCCGGGTCAGGGCCTGGCCCAGGAACTCCTCCACGTACCGGCCGGTTCGCCTCCTCCAGCTGCTTGGCCTGCAGCCGCTGCCGGCGGAACCGCCCGGAGGCCAGGCTGCACATCACGGAGGTGAACACCACCGCGAACACCACCACCAGCTCCTGCCTCAGGTAGAACCCGGGGCTTGCGCGGGCCCCCCACAGGTACGTGCCCAGCCACGGGAACGTGAGGCCCACAAGCGGCCAGAAGGCACCAAAACCGGCCACGAAACCTGCGGACCCACCGGGTAGCTCCGGTCGCCGCGCCCAGGTACAGGGTTTCCACCGCGGCGGTGGTCACCGCCGCAAGCTGCGCCAGCGCCCATTGCGTGATGGGAGAACCCCAGAGGCGGGCCGCCAGCGCGAGGACCCCGAGCTCTACAGAGGTTCCACGTCGTGGGGCAGGCTCTCCCGCAGGCCCGCGGGGGTGATGCGCACGAAGCGCGCCTTCTCCTGCAGCTCCGGGATGGTGCGGGCGCCGCAGTAGCTCATGCCCGAGCGCAGCCCGCCCACCAGCTGGCGCAGCACGTCCGCCACCTTCCCCCGGTAGGGCACCAGGGCCTCGATCCCCTCCGCCACGATCTGGCTGACCTCTTCCTCCTCCACGGGGTGGTCAAGGGACCGCCGCCTAGCGGTGGCCCACAGGCTGGCCATGCCCCGGTAGGTCTTGTACTGGCGACCGTTGCGGATCACCGTGGCGCCCGGGCTTTCCTCCGTGCCCGCCAGGAGGTTGCCCAGCATCACCGTGCTGGCGCCCGCGGCCAGGGCCTTGGTGATGTCGCCGGAGTTGCGGACCCCCCCGTCCGCGATGATGGGAATCCCACGCGGCCGCGCCACCCGGGCGCACTCCAGGATGGCCGACAGCTGCGGCACCCCGGCCCCCGTGACCACGCGCGTGGTGCAGGTGGACCCGGGGCCCACGCCCACCTTTACCGCATCCGCCCCCGCCTCGATGAGGTCCTGAGTGCCCTCCGCGGTGGCTACGTTCCCCGCCACAAGGGGCAGGTCCGGAAAGCGGGCGCGCAGGGAGCGCAGCGCGCGCAGCACAGCCTCCGAGTGGCCATGGGCCACGTCCACCACCAGCACGTCCACCCCCTCCTCCACCAGGGCCTCCGCCCGCTCCAGGTAGTCGCCCCGCACGCCCACCGCCGCGCCCACCCGCAGCCGGCCCCGTTCGTCCTTCGTGGCGTGGGGGTGCTGCATGCGGCTGCGGATGTCCCGGCTGGTTACCAGCCCCACCAGGCGACCCTGCCCGTCCACCAGGGGCAGCTTCTCAATGCGGTGGGCGTGGAGGATGCGCTTGGCCTCCTCCATGCTGATCCCGGGCGGTGCGGTAACGAGCCGCTCCCGAGGCGTCATAACCTCCCGCACCGGGCGGTCCAGGTCGTCCTCGAACAGCAGGTCACGGGCGGTGACGATGCCCACCAGGCGCCCGTCCTCCACCACCAACAACCCCGCGGATCCGTGCTCCTCCAAGAACGCCACCGCGTCCCGAAGGGTCTGGTGGGGCCGGATGGTGTAGGGCTGCTCGATGACGATGCTTTCCGCCCGCTTGACCCGGCGGACCTCCGCCACCTGCTGCTCGATGGGCAGGAAGCGGTGCACGATCCCGATCCCGCCCTCGCGGGCCATGGCGATGGCCATCTCGCTCTCGGTGACCGCGTCCATGTTGGCGCTCACGATGGGGATGGACAGCTCCACCCCGCGGGCCAGCAGGGTGCGCGGGTCCACCTCCGCGCGGCGCTCCACGGGCGAGCGCCGCGGAACCAGCAGCACGTCGTCGAAGGTCAACCCCAGGGGAACCGGCTCCGGCTGCATGGCCACCTCCTCGAATGAGCTCCCCGCATCATGGTATGGCCACCTGCGCCCACAGCACCGACACCCCGGCACCCACGCAGGTAGCCAGGAGGTTGGTGACGTCGTTATCTAGCCATCGAATTCCCGTGCTGCACCGCCCCACAGCCCCACACGGGCAGCGCGGCTCCTCCCCCGTGCGGCCGCAGCAGCTGCAGGAAAACCGCGCTTGCCAGCCGGCACCCAGCAGGGAGTCCGCCGCCATCCCGGCGCAGCCCGCCACCGCGGTGGCCCCGAGTGGGGCCACGCCCACCACTGCCGCCAGCAGCCCACAGGCCACCGCGGCCAGGATCCCCGCCGCCGTGCCTACCACGGTGATCCCGCCCGACGTGCCCGGCTCCAGCCTTCGGCCATCCCGCAGGCTCCACGGCGAACCCCCGTAGCGCACGCCGAGCTCCGCGGCCCAGGTATCCGCCCAGGCGGAACTCACCGCCCCAGCGAACGCCGCCCCGGAGTTTGCAACCCCTGCCTGGTGCAGCAGTGCCGCGGCGCACGCCACGGCACCGTTGGCGAACACCTGGCGCGCGGTCCTGCGGGGCCGCTGTGCGTGGGGTGGAAGGGCGCTGGCGGCGGAGGCGGTGGCCACGAACACCACCAGCACCACGGCCCAGTCCCATCCCCCAGCGCCGGCTACCACCGTACCCACCACCGCCGCCGCCAGCGCCCCGCTGTCCGACAGCGCCCCAGCGAGCCGGCCAAAGGCGGAGGCAAGCGCGCTTAAGCTCAGGGCGGATACCCAGTGTGGCCACACGATCCGGCTCAGGGCTTGCGTTCCAGCCGGCCTTCCCATCCCCGGGCGCGGCTCCAAGAGAACTCGAACGGGTCCAGCATCTGGGCCACCCCATGGTCCACCATGTTTTCCACCGTGCGGGGCTGGGTGTCGAAGGCGGGTACGGGCGGCAGGATCGCCGCGCCCAGGTTGGACAGCTCGAGCATGTTCTCCAGGTGGATGCTGCTGAGGGTCGCCTCCCGTGGCACCAGAACCAAGCGTCGCCGCTCCTTGAGGGTGACGTCCGCAGCCCGGTGGATGAGGTTGTCCGCGAACCCGCACGGGATGGCCGCCAGGGTCTTCATGCTGCACGGCACCACCGCCATCCCCCGGGTGGGGAACGACCCACTGGAGATGACCGCCACCTGGTCATCCACAGGGCGCACCACGGTCGCCAGCTACAACACCTGCTCGAGGGAGTATTCCATCTCGTGCTGGATGGTGCGGCGGGCCCACTCGCTCACCACCCGGTGCGTCTCCAGCTCCAGCTCCCGGACAGCCTGGAGCAGCCGCACGCCCGGCGCCCCGCTGGCCCCCGCGATGGCCCCCCCAGCCGGCGCGATCCTTCCCGGTGCTCCACCGTCACCCTCCAGCGTGCCCATGGTGCGGCGCCGCAGCAGGCTTGTCAACGCCGCATCCGGTCTCCGCCCGATCTTCTTCGGGTGCACACCCGATGGACTGCCCGAAACGTCTGAACGATCTTATACCGTGCGGGCGGTGCTCTGGAGTCGCAGGGGCTCGTGGCAGTGCACCCGGGCGCCCGAAGCGGGGTGTTTGTGTGCACGCCGGGGCTGGAGCACGCCACGGAGAGCCTGCGCAACCTCTTGCAGCTGCGGCAAGCCTCCTTCCAGGCTCTGGGGGAGGCACGGCTAGGCCCGGAGCGGGAGGTGGCGGCCGTACGACCCCCTGAGCTTAAGCTTCCACGCGGCCGTGAGCCGGGCTACCCACAACCCCTCCTTGGTGTGCGCGGTGGACTCCTTCGGCAGCCTGTTCGAGGAGGCCCTGAAGCGTCTACACCGCGATCCCCGCATGGCCCGGCGGTACGGTTCGACTGACCCGTCGGATAGACGTGGGTAGCTGCAGGGCGAACGTATCTTCGACAACCTGCGGGTCCTGGTGGAGGACCCCAATTTTCCCGCGGTGCAACGGACTGCCGTGGAAGCAGAGCCGGGAGCAGCTCCGGGCCCTGGGCCTCAAGCCGGAGATGTACTGGAAGGTGGTGCGGCACAACGCCGTCGAACTGTTCTCGTTGCACACCCCGGCGCGGGTCGGGTAGCACACCAGGGGAGGCACCCATGGAGTTCCAGAACCGCGTGGCGCTGGTGGCGGGAGGGGCCAGCGGGATCGGCCGGGCCACGTGCCTGGCCCTGGCGGCCCGGGGCGCCCAGGTGGCGGTGGCGGACGTCAACGCCGAAGGGGCCCAGCAGGTGGCAAAGGAGATCCGCCGGCAGGATCGGGAGGCCCTGGCGGTGGCCATGGACGTCACAAACCGCGCCTCCGTGGCGCGCGGGGTGCAGGAGGTGCTGGATGCCTGGGGCCGGGTGGACGTGCTGATCAACGCCGCGGGCTGGGACCGCATCGTCCCCTTCCTGGAGAGCACGGAGGACCTGTGGGATCGCATCATCGCCATCAACTTCCGCGGGGTGCTGAACACCTGCCACGTGGTCCTGCCCCACATGGTCCAGCAGGGCGGGGGGGCGGTGGTGAACATCAGCTCCGACGCGGGCCGGGTCGGGTCGTCCGGGGAGACGGTGTACTCGGGCGCCAAGGGCGCGGTGATCGCCTTCAGCAAGGCCCTGGCCCGGGAGGTGGCCCGGCACAAGATCCGGGTAAACGTGGTAGCACCCGGCATCACGGACACCCCCCTCCTGCAGCAGATCATCCAGGCGGGCAACGAGAAGCTCATCGACGCCATCGTCCGCTCCACCCCCCTGCGCCGCATGGCCAAGCCGGAGGAGGTGGCGGAGGCGGTGGTGTTCCTGGCATCGGACCGGGCATCCTTCATCACGGGCCAGACCCTGAGCGTCTCGGGCGGCCTGACCATGGTGTAGGCGTGCGTTCCACGGAGGCGCAGGTACGCGAGCACAAGGTCATCCTCGGGCCTTAGCCGGGCTGGAGCGGCACCTGGAGGACGTGCGGGCAGGCGGGCCCCTGGATGGTGGATACGTGCGGGACCTAGTGGCGTTCAGCCAGGGCTTCGTGGGCCGCTGCCACCACGGCAAGAGGAGCACTGCCTGTTCCCTGCCTGAGCAGCGGGGAATCCCCCTGCAGGGCGCCCATCGGCTTCATGCTGGCCGAGCACGACATGGGTCGCCAGCTGTGCGGCGCATCGGGGATGCGGTGGCCCGGTACGAGACCGGCGGGGCAGGAGCGGCGGAGGTGGTGGACATGGCCCGGGAGTACGTGGAGCTGCTGCGGGCCCACATCGCCAAGGAGAACGGGGTCCTGTTCCCCCTGGGCGAGGGGGTGCTGGATCCGTCCGATGACGCGGACGTGGGCCGCTGCTACGATGGGGTGGAACACGCACAAGGAAGAGGGGATCACCAACGTCTGACGCACCTGGCCGTACGCCTCCGCAGGCCGCCGTAGGCCCAGGGGTTTTCAGCCTCCAGCCTCAGGTGGCGGCCCTGGAGGCGGAGTTCCCGCCCAAGCAGGAGCACCTGTTGCGGTGCACCTACCAGGTGCTGGCGGAGAGCGGGCTGCGGCACCTGTCGCTGCAGCGGGTGGCCAGCCGGGCGGGGGTCAGCAAGGGGATCCTTCTGTACTACTTCGGGAGCAAGGAGAACCTGGTGCTGGCCACCCTGCGGTGGGTGCTGGCCCGGGTGGCGCGCCGCATCTTCTCCGCCATCCGCCGGGCCCGTACCGCGCAGGAGAAGATCCAGGCCACCATCGACGCCATCTTCGTGGACCCGCAGGCCAACCGCGACTTCTACCTCGTGTACACCGACCTGCTGAGCAGCGCAGCCCGCCAGCACCGGTTCCAGGAGCTCAGCGCCACCTTCCGGGGCATCGTGGACGCGGTGTACGGGCAGATCATCCAGGAGGGCGTCCAGGAGGGCGCCTTCCGGGTCCGGGACGTGCAGGAGGCCGCGGCGGTGATGCGGGCCCTGGTGGACGGGCTGTTCCTGCAGTGGTTGCAGGAACCCGACCCGGCGGCCACCCACGCGCAGACCCGGGAGCGTTGCAAGCACGCCCTGTTCACCTACCTGCGGGGCTGCTAGCGACCTGGTGCGCCCGCACCGCTATGCGCGCGTCGCGTGCGGGCGCTGTTTGACGCCCCACACCCCGAACGGAGCTGAAGTGACGTGGCGGAGGTCCTGCACGTTCCCCGGTCCACGGTGCACGCCCTGCTCAAGACCCTGTGCGGTGCGGGGTTGCTGCGCAACACTTCCGCCTGTCGCTACGCCCTTGGCCCTCGGTTGCACGCCCTCGCAAGCCGCCTGGCCGCTCCGGAACTCGCTGTGGTGCGCGCTCAGCAGGCCGCAGAGGAGCTGGTCAGCCGGTGGGGAGGGGCCGCCCGCGTGGTGGTGAAAGACCCGTACCGGCAGACCGCGGAGGTGTTCCGCGCCGCAGAAGCTTTGGCGGTGGACCTCTGTCTCCCCTTGGTGGTGTTCTACGGGCACGCCTCGCGCATACGGGCCAGCCTGCTCTCTGCGTGCGGACACCGCAACGGCAGCCCTTCGCCCGCCCTCCCTCTCCGGGCGCTGCGGGCGGGTCAGCTGGCGCGGTAGAGCCCCTCCGGGGTGCGGCGCACGCGGCCCCGGCGCTCCAGGTAGGTGAGGTGGCTTAACGTCTCCACCATGGCGAACCGCAGGTTGTGGCTGTCCAGTTCCTCCCCGAACAGGAACATGCACACCTCGTAGGGGGTGCGTGGGCCGTCCTGCAGGGCGTTCAGAACCGCCTGCAGGCGCTCCCGGTGGTGGGAGGCGAGCTCCTGGATCCGTTCCGTGAAGGCCTCGTAGGGATGGCCGTGGCCAGGCAGAACCCGGCGCACCCGCAAGGACCGCAGACCCGCCAGGCTGCGAAGGAAGTCGTCTAAGGGGTCCTCGCTCCCCCCGGGCCACAGCCCGATGTTGGGCGTGATCTTGGGCAGCAGGTGGTCGCCCGCTACCAGGGTGCCATCTTCAGGGTCCAAAAGGCACGCGTGTCCGGGTGCGTGTCCGGGGGTGACCACCACCTGCCACCGGCGCCCGCCGAGGGGGAGTTCTTCGTTCGCCCCCAGGAAGCGGCGCACCTCCGGCGCGGGGGTCACAGCCCACGTGCGCTGGCCGGATCGCACCACCTCCTCTACCTGCTCCGGGGGCATGCCCGCGTGGGCGAACTGCGCGGCGAGCTGCTGCCAGATGGGCGACGCGGGTTGGTACAGCCGGGCGACCTCCAGCTCTCGGGGCTCCATCCACACCTCGCAGCCCAACTCTGCGGCCAGCTCGGCCGCCATGCCGAAGTGGTCCGGGTGTGCGTGGGTGACCATCAAGACCTCGGGACGCACGCGGGCGCGCTGAAGAGCTTCCCGCAGCAGGTGGCGGGCATCCGGTCCTGGGTATCCCGCGTCCACCAGGGTCAACGGACCCCCGTTCCCCAGCACGTACACGTTTACCCACCGCATGGGGAAGGGGATGGGCAGGCGCAGCCGGCGAACCGCGGGGGCGACGGGCTCCAGCTCCGGCGGAAACTCCGTCATGCCCGGCCGAAGGCCTCGTGCCCGGTGATCTCGCGGCCCACGATGAGGGTGTGGATGTCGTAGGTGCCCTCGTAGGTGTCCACGGACTCCAGGTTGGCCGCGTGCCGCATGGCGTGGTACTCCGTGGTGATCCCGTAAGCCCCCAGGATCTGACGCGCGTCCCGCGCCACCTCCAGGGCCGCCCGCACGTTGTGCCGCTTGGCCAGGGACACCTGGGCGTAATGCATGCGGCCCGCGTCCTTGAGCTGCCCCAGCCGGTACGCCAGCAGCTGGCTGGTGGTGATCCTGGTCAGCATGTCCACCAGCCGCTCCTGGATGATTTGGGTGGAGGCGATGGGCCGGCCGAAGGCCAGCCGCTCCTTCGCGTAGTTCACGGCCTCCTCGAAACACGCCACCGCGGCGCCCACCGCGCCCCACGCGATCCCGTACCGGGCCTGCGTGAGACAGCCCAGGGCCTTGCCCAGGCCCACCGCCCCCGGCAGGGCCAGCTCTTCTGGGATCTCCACCTCCTCCAGCACCAGCTCGCTGGTCACGGATGCCCGCATGGACGCCTTGGTGTGGATGTCGTGGGCGAAAAACCCCGGGGTGTCCGTGGGAACGAGGAACCCGCGCACGGTGTCCGTCTCGTCCTTGGCCCACACGATGGCCACGTGCGCGATGGAGCCGTTGGTGATCCACATCTTGGTCCCCGACAGCACCCAGCCGTAGGCGGTGCGGCGGGCTCGGGTGTTCATGGCAGCGGGGTCGCTACCCGCGGTGGACTCAGTGAGGCCAAAGCAGCCCACCAGCTCCCCGCGCGCCAGGCGCGGCAGGTATTGGCGCCGTTGTTCCTCCGACCCATACGCGTAGATGGGGTACATCACCAAAGCACCCTGCACGCTGGCGAAGGATCGGATCCCGGAGTCCCCGCGCTCCAGCTCCTGCATGAGGAGCCCGTAGGCCACGTTGTCCAGCCCCGCGCAGCCGTACTCCTCGGGGAGGTTGGCGCCTAGAATCCCCAACTCCCCCAGCTTGGGCACCAGCTCTGCGGGGAACCGTCCCTCCAGCCACCACCGTCCGATGTGGGGAAGGACCTCCCGGTCCACGAACCGCCGCACGGTATCACGGGCGGAGCGCTGGACGTCCGTCAGCAGGTCCTCCACCGCGTAGAAGTCCGACGGGGCCCGGTACGCGATCTGCTGTGCCATCCGCATCCCTCCCTGGTTCGCCGTGCGGCCAGCGCCCCAGCCACCGCGCCCGGCGCAGGACCGGCGCCAACCGATACCGCTCCTCTCCATAGTAGTCCCGCAGCGCGTCCAGCACACCTGCCAACGCTTGAACGCCCACCCGCTCCGCCCACGCGAAGGGCCCATGGGGGTGGTTCAGCCCAAGCCGCATGCCCAGGTCCACGTGCTGGGGGCTTGCAACCCCCTCGGCCACCGCAAACGCTGCCTCGTTCACCAGCACGGCCAGCAGCCGGGGGAACACGCCGCCGGGGGCGTCGCCCACCCGCATCAGAGGCAGCCCCAGGGCTGCCAGATACGGGAGCGGGTCCACCGTGGTCAGCTCGTGGGCCGTCCACTCCAGGAGGCCTCGGTCCTCCAGTGGCGGTAGGGTCGCGTACCCCGCCACCCTCCCGGGGCGGCTCCCCCACGTGGCGCACTCCGCACAGTTGGCGTTCGTGCACGCAACCAGCAGCACCGCGTCCTCCGGCAGGTGTTGGTCCAGCCCCACAACAAACTCGCGCTTCCGGTGGCGGTCCTCCACCTCCGCCTCGAAGGCCGCAGCCACCGCAAGGGGCCGGTCCGGCGGCCGCGAAAGGTGCAGCACCTCGAACCCACGCTGCCGCAAACGTCCAGCCAGTTCGTGCGCCAGGCGGGTGTCCCCCGCTACCGCGTAGGGACCCGGCTGCGCGCTCGGCAGGGGAAGGGGTGGAGGTTGTGAGACGGGCTCGTCGTACCGGTAGAAGCCCCGGCCCGTCTTGCGACCCAGGCGTCCGGAGAGCACCATCTCCCGCTGGAGGGGATGGGGCCGGAACCGCGGCTCCCCGAAGAACGCCTGGTGGAAGGACTGGGACACCGCGTAGCCCACATCGATCCCCACCAGGTCCATGAGCTCGAAGGGTCCCATGCGGAACCCTCCTGCTTCCCGCGCGACCCGATCCACCGTTTGAAAGTCCGCGAGACCTTCTGCTGCCAGGCGCAGCCCTTCCATGTAGAAGGGCCGGTTCACACGGTTCACCACGAAGCCCGGGCTGTCCCGCGCCACGATGGGCGTCTTGCCCAGGGCGCGGGCGAAGGCCACAAGGCGGTCCACGACCTGCGGGTCCGTCTGCGGTGCCCGCACCACCTCCACCAGGGCCATCACGGGGGCGGGGTTGAAGAAGTGCAGCCCTGCCACCCGTTCCGGCTGCGATGCTGCCCCCGCCAGCTCCGCCACCGACAGGGAGGAGGTGTTGGTGGCCAGCACCGCCTGTGGTGCGACCGCGCCCAGCCGGCCGAACAGCTCCTTCTTGATGGCGAGGTCCTCGAAAGCGGCTTCCACGATGAGGTGGCAGTCCGCCAGGGCCTCCGGGTGGTGCGCGGTGCGCAGGGACTCCAAGGCCCGCTTGCGGTCTTCGGCTTTCAGGCGGCCCCGCTGCACCAGCCGCTCCGTGTCCTGCTGGATGCGGCTCAGGGCCCTGGGCAGGACCTCGGGGAAGGCGTCGTACAGCAGCACCGTGAACCCCGAGGTGGCGCACACCTGGGCGATGCCCGCTCCCATGGTGCCCGCGCCACATACGCCCACCATGCGGATACCGTGCTCGTCGCCCACCGAATCCCTCCTCCCGTGTCCTCACCGACCGCGGAACGTGGGCTTGCGCTTCTCCAGCAAGGCCCGCACGTCCTCCTCCCGGTCCTCCGTGGCGAAAGCCAGGGGGGACAGCTTGCGCTCGTAGTCCAGCCCGACGTCCAGGCAGGTGTCCATAAGCATGAGCTCCAGGGCGCGGCGCTTGCCCACCAGGTGGGGCAGGCGCTGCGTGGCTCCTGCGCCCGGGATGATCCCGGCTGGATCTCCGGCTGTCCGAAGCGAGCGGTCTTCGAGGCCACCACCAGGGCGTTCAAGACGTGGGGCCGGTGGAGCTGTACCAGCCCCACGTGCGTTTCCGGGGTCTGCACCAGGACCTCGGGTTCCTCCATGATGTACCTCCCACGTGAAGTTTGCGCTGCCAGGGAAGATGGTGGCCAACCCCTACGGGGTGCCCGCGGGCTGGGCGCGGAGGGTGTCCCGCATCCGGAAACGCTGGATCTTGCCGGTGCTGGTGCGGGGCAGTTCGTGCGTGAAGTACACCCACCGAGGGCACTTGCACGAAGGCAACTGCTGGCGGACGAACTTCCGCAGCTCCTCCTCGAGGCCAGGGCCGCGCCGGTATCCTTCGCGCAGCACCACGAAGGCCGCGGGCTTCTCCAGCCCGCCTCGTCTCGGGCACCCAGCACCGCCGCTTCCCGCCCCGCGGGGTGCTGCAGCAGGGCTCCCTCGACCTCCAGGGGGAAACCCACAGGCCGGAGGGCTTCAGCAGGTCGCCCGCCCTCCCCGTCCTGGCAAAACAGGTCGCCCGTGATGAACCACTCGCCCACCAGGCACGCCCGCGTACGGTGGTAGTCGTTCCAGTGGCCCGCAAAGATGCCGCGCGCCGTACGAGAAAGGTCCGTCCGGGGAGTCGCTGCAGCCGTACGAGGAAAAACAGCTTGGAGGTGGAGAACACCTTGTCCGGCAGGGTGAGCTGCACCACCTGCGGGCAGTGGGGCGGCATGAAGTGCCACAGGCCGTGGTGCAGGTGCACCACGGCCTTGGGAGGTCCTGTGGTCCCGGAGCTGTACATTCAGAAGGCCATGTCGTTGGCGCTGGTGGGCCGGGTGGCGGTGCAGGTGTGGAACCGGACAGCAGCTCCTCGAAGGCGCACGCCCCTCCAAGGCGGGCGCTGGCAGCTGGTGCTCCAGGGGCCGGTCTTCAGCCGGATCCACCATCACGTGTCGCAGCCACAACAGCTGGTCCGCCACCGGCCTCGGGCGCGGCGGCACCGTCCCGTGCCCCACCAGGACCTTGGCGCGGCTGTGGTGGGGTCGCACGCGTACTCCGCGGGCCCCGCGTAGGTGTTCACCAGCACCGGCAGCGCGCCTGCCCGCAGGGCCCCGAAGTACGCGGCCAGGAAAGCGGGGCTGTCCGGCAGGCACAGCACCATCCGGTTCTCCAGCTCCACCCCCAGCCCTCGCAGGGCTGCAGCCACCGCGTGCGCCTAGGGCTGCAGGTCCGCGTACGTTGAAGGAAGACGAGCCGTAGTACACCGCCACCTGCGCCCCGCGGCCCTCCGCCACGTGGCGGTCCAGAAGGTACACCCCCAGGTTGAACTGCTCGTCCACCGCGCCCCATGGCACAGGTCCTTGACCGTACCGTCAATGCGCCCGCTGCACCGATCCGCCTGTTCCAAACGCGCTAACGGCTTCTTGACCGCTCGGTTAACATAGGAGTAGGGTTTGACCGACCGGTTAAGTACGGAGGTGGGCTGTGGACGAGCAGGCCCTGCTGCAGCGGATCCGAGAGGGGAAATTGGTGGAGGGGCCCCAGCACGCCACGGAGCGCTACCTAGAGGGGCTCAAGCGCACCCTGATCGTGTCCGCGGACACGGAGCTCATCAGCGCCCCCGCCTACCTGCGCGCCGCCCGCCACGCGCCCTCCTTGAACGCCTACGTGTCGGCCCTGGGCATCATCCAGGACGAGCTGGGCCACGCCCACATCGCCTACCGGCTTTTGGAGGACCTGGGGGTGAACACCCGGCAGCTGGTGTACGAGCGCGATCCCAGGGACTTCAAGCACCCGTACGCTTTCGACGTGCCCCTGGACAGCTGGACGGAGCTGGTGGTGGCCAACGCCTTCTACGACCGCGCGGGCTTCGTGCTTTTGGGGGACATCTTCCGGCACACCAGCTACGGCCCGTGGAAGCGGGCCCTGGTGAAGGTGGACCGGGAGGAGAACTTCCACCTGCGCCACGGCGAGCGGTGGATGGAAATCCTGGCCGCTAACCCCGCCACGAGAGAGGAGCTGCAACGGGCCGTGGACTGGATGTTCGTCATGACCCTGGAGTGGTTCGGGCTGCCGGACCACCTGAAGCGGCACACCGAGCAGATCGAGTACGGCCTGAAGGGATCCACCAACGACCAGCTCCGCCAGGAGTGGATGTCCACCGCGGTCCCCCTGTGCGAGCGGCTGGGGCTGCGGGTGCCGGCCCACTACGACCCGCAGCTGGGTCAGTACGTGGTCGACTGCCCGTTCCCGGCGGAGTTCGACGAGGAGAACAAGCGGTGGCGGTTCGAGGACGGCCCGGTGTCGTGGGATCAGGTGCTGCAGCGCTGGCGCCGGCGGGGGCCCGCCAACGGGGAGCTGGTCTTCCAGCTGCAGCGGGCCTACCGCCAGCTGGCGGCATAAAGGAGAAAGCCGTGCCCAGCCCGGAGGAGGTGCGACAAGTCCTGCGGTCCATCCTGGACCCGGAGTTTCCCGTGAGCGTGGTGGACCTGGGGCTGGTGCGGGGGGTAGAGGTGGACGGGGACGTGGTGCGGGTCCGGATCACCTTGACCTCCCTGGGCTGTCCGTGTGTGGAGCTCATCCGGGAGGACGTTCGGCGCGCGGTACAGCAGCTGGAAGGCGTGCGGGAAGTGGTCGTGGAGCAGGTCTTCGAGCGGTGGTCCCGGGCGGATATCACCCCCGAGGGGCTGCAACGGTTGCGGGAGGCGGGGGTGGTGTAGGTGTCCGGGCTGCTGCCTGCGGTGTACGAGGTGTTCGCCCGCCACGGCGTAGAGCCCGTGCGGCACGTGGGCAGCGTGCGGGCCACCAGCCCGGAGGAGGCGGGGGTGTACGCGTACACCCTGTACGACGAGCGCGGGTGGTCGGAGCTGTTCGTGGTGCCGCGGGATCGGCTGGTGCGGGTGGTGGAGCCGGACTGATGCGCTACTGGGTGTTCGGCCGGACCTGCTACGCGCAGCCCCTGGAACACCGGGGCGTGCTGGAGGCCACGGACGAGGACCTGGCCCGACAGCTGGCCGAGGCGCGGTTCGGGGATGGTTGGGTGGAGCTGGTCCTGGTGCCCGAGCCGGACGCGCACTGGGTGGTGGGATCCCCCGGGGCACCCGGCGGCGCGGAGGAGGTGGAGATTGCAGGCCCCGTGGACGGAGCCGGGACCCACCTGTGAAGCCTTGGGCTCCCTGATCGCCTCTCTGGCGGATGCCAAGTTTTTCCTGGGCCGCCGGGTGGCGGACTGGTGCGTGGGCGCCCCGGAGCTGGAAAGCGCGGTGGCGTGCGCGGCCATCGCGCAGGAGGAGCTGGGACACGCGCGGGTGCTGTACCCTCTTCTGGGCGAGCTCCCCCTACACGTCCCCGTGGTGCCCCTGGAACGGGAACAGGACCGCTCGCAGTACTTCTGCCCGGCCTTCCTGACCAGCCCCTGGCCCAGCTGGCCCGAGGCGGTGGTCAGCTTGGCTCTGGTGGACAGCGCCCTGACGGTGCTCCTGCAGGCCGCCACGAGCTCCGCGCACGGGGAGCTGGCCCGGCGGGCCTGCCGCATCGTGGAGGAGGAGTGGTTCCACTCCGTGTTCGGCTGGGCCCGCGTGCGGGCGCTGCTGCAGGAGGACGCGTCCCGCAGGGCAAGGCCTCTACTGGCGGCCCGTATGGCGGAGGTGCTGGACTGGCTGTCATCGGCGACCGCGGGCCTGGGGGTGCTGCAGGCCGCAGGTGTGGTGGACGGAGAAAGCGAGGGGCTGCGGGCGCGCTACCTGGACGCGGTGCGTGCCGGGCTGCGGGAGCTTTGCGGGGTGGTGGAGGCGGTGGGCGCTGCCTAGGAGGAGGGCAAGGTGGCGGCTCAAGAGGAGGTGGAGGGCCCCACATCCGGGGTGCGGTGCCCGTGGTGCGGGGCCGAGGAGGTGGAGCGGGTGGGCGAGTTCGGCCCGCAGCTCCTTACCCACGCGTACCTGTGCAGGCGGTGCCACAGCCCCTTCGAGGTGATCCGCTGGTGTTAACCACACCGCGCGGGAGGTGGATCGATGGCGAAGATGCTGGTGGCTGGGGAGTGGGTGGACAGCGCCTCCAAGGCCGAGCTGGCGGTCACCAACCCTGCCACGGGCGAGGTGGTGGATACCGTCCCCCAAGCCAGCCCGGAGGATGTGGACCGTGCAGTGGCCGCGGCGAGGGCGGCCTTCCCGGAGTGGTCCCGCACCGACCCCGAACACCGCGCGCAGCTACTGCGCCAAGGGATTGAGCGCGTGCGGGCGCACCAGGACGAGGTGGTCAACCTGCTGGTGCGCGAGCAGGGCAAGCCTACCCACGAGGCCCTGGCGGAGCTGAACCACCTGCTGCACGGGCTGGAATACTACGCGGACCTCGCCACGAAGCTCCGCGGCAGCTACGTACCCCTGCCGGGCCACCTGGGCCCTTCCTTCGGGCTGGTGGTGCGCCGTCCTTTGGGTGTGGTGGCGGCCATCGTCCCCTGGAACTACCCCTTGACCCTCATGGGCACCAAGATCGGCCCCGCTTTGGTGGCGGGCAACACGGTGGTGGTCAAACCTGCCAGCACCACACCCCTGGCCGCCACCCGCGTGGTGGGTCTGCTCCAGGAAGCAGGCCTTCCCCCAGGCGTGCTCAACGTGGTCACCGGGCCCGGCACCACGGTGGGCGAGCACCTGGTGGCGCACCCCGACGTGGTGCGGGTAGCCTTCACGGGGCAGACCGCCACGGGCCGGCGGGTGATGGAGATCGCGGGCCCTGCTTTCAAGCGCGTGACGTTGGAGCTGGGTGGCTCGGATCCCGTGATCGTGTGCTCGGACGCGGACCTGGACCAGGCGGTACGGGGGGTGCTGGTGGGCCGCTACTGGAACTGCGGGCAGAGCTGTCTGGCGGCCAAGCGGGTGTACGTTTTCGAGGAGGTGTACGACGCCTTCGTGGACAAGCTCCTGGCCGGGGTCAGCCGGTACGAACCCGGGGAAGGGTGGATCAAGCCCCCCCGGCCCAAGATCCGCATGGGCCCCCTGCACACCGCGCGTCAGCGGGAGGAGGTGCTGGAGCAGATGCAGGAGGCTCTGCATCGCGGAGCGCGGGTGGCCTACGGGGGCAGAATCCCCGAGGGGCGCGAGCGGGGCTACTTCCTGGAACCCACGGTCCTGGTGGACGTGCCCCATGACTCCCGGGTGGTGCAGGAGGAGGTGTTCGGTCCGGTGCTGCCCGTGTTCCGCGTGCGGGACCTGGATGAGGCCATCCGTCTGGCCAACGACTGCCCGTACGGCCTGGGTTCCTCCATCTGGACCTTCAACGTGCGGTGGATCCACCGCGCCATCCACGAGCTGCAGGCGGGGATGACGTGGGTGAACCAGGTGCACTACGGGTACGACGAGCTCCCCTTCGGCGGGGTCAAGCAGAGCGGGTTCGGCAAGGAGCACGGGCTGGAAGCGCTGGACTACTACGTGGAGCTGAAGTCTGTGGTGGTGGGTGGCCTCGCCTGACAGCCACCGGAGGAGGGACGAGATGGCGGTGGAGTTCCTGCGGGAAGGTGCGGTGGGCTACGTGATCCTGAACCGGCCTCCCGCTAACAGCTACGACCACGGGTTTCTGCAGGAGCTGGACCGGGCCCTGCAGCAGGCCGAACAGGACCCGGAGGTCCGGGTGGTGGTGGTCCGCAGCGCCCTGGAGCGTTTCTTCTCCGCGGGCGCGGACGTGCGGGCGTTCGCGGAGAACCCCCCGGAGCGCAACATGGACCTGGTGCGCTACGCACACCAGGTTCTGGGCCGCATCGCCACGGTCCCGAAGGTGTTCGTGGCGCAGATCGCGGGCCACGCCTTGGGGGGAGGGCTGGAGATCGCCCTGGCGTGCGACCTGCGGTTCGGGGCCCAGGGGGACTACCGTCTGGGCCTGCCCGAGGTGACGCTGGGCTTGCTGCCCGGCAACGGGGGCACCCAGAGGCTGCCACGCCTGGTGGGCTGGAGCAGGGCCCTGGACCTGATGGTGACCGGCCGCACCCTGTCGCCCGAAGAGGCGCACGCGTGCGGCATCCTGGACCGGCTGTGGCCCGCGGACCGCCTGGCAGAACACACCGCGGCCTACGCAGCCCGGTTGGCCGCGGGCGCGGTGCGCGCCGTGGGCGCCATCAAACTGGCCGTGCGGCTGGGCCTGGAGCGGCCCCTGGAGGACGGGTTGCGGCTGGAACGGGAGCTGGTGGACGGCCTGTTCCGAACACAGGACGCCCAGGAGGGAATCCGCGCCTTCCTGGAGAAGCGGGCCCCGCAGTTCCGCGGGAACTAGGAGGCCGCCGTGGCAGAGATGTTCATCGGCGGGGAGTTCGTGCGCGCCGAGGGGGAGCGGTTCCCGGTGGTGGACCCCGCCACGGAGGAAGTGGTGGACACCGTGCCCCTGGCGGGCCCGGAGGAGGTGGACCTGGCGGTTCGCAACGCCCACGAGGCCTTCCAGAGCTGGTCGGCCACCCCTGCGGCCCGGCGGGGCGACATCCTCCTGCGTGCGGCGCAGCACGTCCACCACCATCTGGAGGAGCTGGCCCACAGCCTCACCCGCGAGCAGGGCAAGCCCCTGCGGGAGTCGCGCCTGGAGATCCGCAGGTTCGTGGAAACCCTGGTGCATTACGCGGGCCTCGGCCGGAACCTGCGGGGTGGGTACGTGCCCAACCTGGACGAGGGTACCTACGGGCTGGTGTTGAAGCGCGCCATGGGCGTGGTGGCCGCCATCGTCCCGTGGAACTTCCCCACCACCCTGCTGGGCAACAAGCTGGGTCCCGCCCTGGTGGCGGGGAATACCGTGGTGGCCAAGCCTGCGGAGACCACCCCGCTTACGACCCTTCGGATCGCGCAGCTGTTGCGCGAGGGGGGCCTGCCCGCGGGCGTGTTTAACGTAATCACCGGCATCGGGCCGGTGGCCGGGGAAGCCCTGGTGCGCCACCCCCTGGTGCGCAAGGTGGCGTTCACCGGGTCCACGGAGGTGGGCAAGCGCATCATGGCCCTGGCGGCGGAAGGCGTGAAGCGCGTGACCCTGGAGCTGGGGGGCTCCGACCCCATGATCGTGTGCGACGACGCGGACCTGGACGCCGCCGCCGGCGCCGCCAGCGTGGGCAGGTTCTTCAACTGCGGGCAGGCCTGCGTGGCCGTCAAGCGCCTGTACGTGTTTGAGTCCGTAGCGGAGCAGTTCCTGGAAAAGCTGCTGGCGCGCGTGCGGCGGCTGCGGGTGGGCCCCGGCCTGGAGGAGGGTGTACACCTGGGGCCCCTGCACATGCAGCGCCAGAGGGAGCGCATTGAGCAGCAGGTGCAGGACGCCCTGGATCGCGGGGCGCGGCTGCTGGCGGGGGGCAGGAGGCCCGAGGAACCGCGGCTGCAGCGGGGCTTCTTCTACGAGCCCACGGTGCTGCTGGACCCCGATCCGCACTCCCGGGTGGCACAGGAGGAGGTGTTCGGCCCGGTGCTGCCCGTCTGGCGCGTTCATGATCTGGAGGAGGCCCTTGAGCGCGCCAACGACTCTCCGTACGGCCTGGGTTCCTCCATCTGGACCCGCAGCCTGGAACGGGCGTCCCTGGCCGCGGAACGGCTGGAAGCCGGCTATACGTGGGTGAACTCCGTAAACCGGATCTACGACGAGCTCCCCTTCGGCGGGGTCAAGCAGAGCGGGTTCGGCAAGGAGCACGGGCTGGAGGCGCTAGACTATTACATGGAGACGAAGTCCGTGGTGGTCCGGGCCCTAGAAGGGGGGAGCGGGTGAGCCTCCTCGACATCCCCGAGCGGTACAACGCCAGCACGCTGCTAGACCGCAACCTGGGACGGGGCCTCGCGCACAAGGTGTGCATCCGCTGGCAGGACCAGGAGGTCACGTACGGGGAGGTGTACCGCCGGGTGTGCGGATTCGCCCGGGCCCTGCGGGCGCTGGGGGTACGGCGGGAAGAGCGGGTGTTGCTGGTGCTGGACGACAGCCCCGCGTTCCCGGTGGCGTTCCTGGGGGCGATCCGGACCGGCGCGGTCCCCATCCCCACCAACCCGCTTCTGCGCTCGGACGACTACGCGTACTTCCTCCTGGACAGCGGTGCCCGGGCGGTGGTGGCCGACCCGCCCCTGCTGGACGTGGTGCGGGAGGTTTGCTCCGCTTTGGCAGAACCACCCCTGGTGCTGGCCTCGCGCCCCGCGGGGGAGGGCCAGCCGCACCTGGAGGAGCTGGTGCAGGCCTACGCGGGGGACCTGCCCCCCGCGGACACCCACCGGGATGACATGGCTTTCTGGCTGTACAGCTCCGGGTCCACGGGGCGCCCCAAGGGCGTGGTGCACCTGCAGCACGACATCCTGTATACGTGTGAGACGTACGCCCGCCACGTGCTGCGGATCACGCAGGAGGACGTCACCTTCTCCGCCTCCAAGCTCTTCCACGCCTACGGCCTGGGCAACAACCTGAGCTTCCCGTACTGGGCGGGGGCATCCACGGTGCTGCGCTCCGGGCGGCCTACCCCGGAGGGGGTGCTGGAGACCATCCAGCGCTACCGGCCTACGCTGTTTTTCGCCGTGCCCACCCTGTACAACGCCATCCTGAACCATCCGAACTGCGGGCGGTACGACCTCTCCGGCGTACGGCTGTGCGTGTCCGCGGCGGAGGCGCTGCCCGCGGAGATCTTCCACCGGTGGAAGGAACGTTTCGGCTTGGTGATCCTGGACGGGGTGGGGTCCACGGAGATGCTGCACATCTACTGTTCCAACACCCCGGAGGCCCTCAAGCCGGGATCCTCCGGCAGGCCGGTCCCGGGCTACGAGCTGAAGATCGTGTCCCCCGACACGGGCCAGCCGGTGGCACCGGGGGAGGTGGGCGACCTGTACGTGAAGGGCGACAGCGAGCTGGCTCTGTACTGGCACCAGCACGAGAAGACCAAGCGCAGCCTGCACGGCGGCTGGTTCTATACGGGGGACCGCTACCGGGTGGACGAGGAGGGGTTTTACTGGTACGAGGGCCGCAGCGACGACATGATCAAGGTCGGGGGGCTGTGGGTGTCGCCCGTGGAGATCGAGAACACCCTCATCGAGCACCCGGCGGTGCAGGAGGCCGCGGTGGTGGGGATTCCCGTGGAGGGGCTCACCCGCATCCGGGCCTTCGTGGTCCTCAAGCCGGGCCGGGCACCCTCCGAGGCCCTCGCCCAGGAGCTGCAGGAGTGGTGCAAGGAGCGCCTAGCGCGCTACAGGTACCCCCACTACGTGACGTTCACCGAGGACCTGCCCAAGACCGTGACGGGGAAGATCCAGCGGTTCAAGCTGCGGGAATCCGGGCCCCCTGTAGCCTCGCAGGTGGGCTAAGGCGTGGGCCGTCTGTACCAGGTGCGCTGGTCCGGGCGCGCCATGACGGGGCGGTTGACCGCGTGGTAAGGTAAACGGCGGTGTTCGCGCAGAACGGACGAGGAGGAGGTGGTGGGACGTGAAGGGTCGAGGCCTAGCGGCGCTGTGCGCGGTAGCCCTAGCATTGGCGGTGCTGGCTAGCTTCGGGGGCGCCCAGCCCAGGCCCCTGAAGGTAGCCTTCCTCAGCTCCCTCAGCGGCCCGTTTGCCTTCTGGGGCGTGAACGCCCGCGACGGTATGCGGATGGCCGTCTCGGAGCTGAACGAGGCCGGCGGGGTGCTGGGCCGGCCGGTGGAGTTCGTGGAGCGGGACGACCGGAACAGCCCCGCGGAGGCCATCAGCGCCTTCCGCGCCCTGGTGGAGCGGGAGGGGATCGCGGCCGCAGGAGGGGTCATCAGCAGCGACGTGGCCCTGGCGGCCTCCCGGGAGGCGGAGAGCCTGCGGGTGCCTTTGTTCCTTACCATGGCGGGCTCGCACGCCATCCTGCGCAAGAGCAGCCGGTTCACCTTCCGCACGTGCCTGGCGGCAGCTCCCATGTACGTGCAGGCCATCGCGGCCATGGTCAAGCACGCCAAGCACACACGGGTGGGCAACATCATCGCGGACTACGCGTGGGGCCACTCCATCCGGGAGGCGGTGGAGCGGTACGTGGCCAGCCTGCCGGGTGTGCGGGTCCAGACGGAGGTGGCCCCCGTGACCGCCGCGGACTTCACCCCCTACCTACGGCGGCTGCAGGCCTTCGACCCGCAGGTGCTGGTGATCGCGGGGCACCCGCCGGGCAACCCCATCATCGTACGTCAGGCTGCAGAGCTGGGCATGCGCCAGCAGGCCATCGGCTCCGTCCTGCCCCCCGAGCTCATGGTGGCGCGGGGCGGGGAGGCGGTGTTCGGCCGGTTTCTGGACTACTCCTGCGTGGACTTCACCACTCCCGCCTTCCGGCAACTGGCGGCCAAGTACTACGGCCTGTACAAGCGGTACTTTGACAACAGCGCGTTTTCCGGCTACGTGATCGTCCGCATGGTGGCGGAGGCGGCCAGGAAGGCGGGCAGCACGGATCCCCGGGCCATCGCGGAGCAGATCCGCAAGGGCCGCTTCGTGCAGCCGGGCTACGCGTGGCCCCTGTCGTACACGGAGTGGGGCGAGATGAAAAACGTCCGCATCGTGTTCTTCACCATCGAGCGGGGCGAACCCGCGGGCGGGGTGTGTCCAGGCTGCGGGTGGGCCCAGAAGTACCAGTTCCGCAGCACGCCCGTGGAGCCCTATGTCCCGAGCGAATAACGCCCTGCTGCGGTGCCGGGGCGTCACCAAGCGGTTCGGCGGGGTGGTGGCCCTGCGGGACGTGACGCTGGAGGTGGAGCCTGCGGGGTTCGTGGGGCTGATCGGCCCCAACGGGGCCGGCAAAACCACCCTCCTGAACGTCATCTGCGGGCTGGCGCGTCCGGACCGCGGAGTGGTGGAGCTGGCAGGGGAACCGGTCTCGGGGCTGCCGGCGCACGCGGTGGTGCGCCGGGGGGTGGGGCGGGTGCTGCAGATCCCACGGCTGTTCCCCAGCCTCACGGTGGAGGAGACGGTGCGGATCGGGGCTCTGTTCGGCTCCCCGCACACGCCCACCCCCGCGCAGGCATGGCGGCGGGTGGCGGAGGCCCTGGAGCTGGTGGGCCTGCAGGATCGCCACCAGGAGCCCGTGGGCAGGCTCAACACCCAGGAGAAGCGGCTCGTGGACCTGGCGCGGGCCCTGGCTGGCCAGCCGAGGCTGCTGCTGGTGGACGAGCTGATGAGCGGGCTGAACCCGGTGGAGATCCAGCACTGCACCCTGCTGCTGCGGCGAGTGCGGGAGGAGCGCGGCGTGGCCGTGCTGTGGGTGGAGCACGTGATGGACGCGGTCCTGGGGACCGTGGAGCGGGTAGTGGTGCTGGACCACGGGGCGGTGATCGCGCAGGGCTCGTCGGCGCAGGTGGCCAGGGATCCGGCGGTGGTGGAAGCGTACCTGGGTGTGGACTTCCAGGATGTAGGCGGGCCTACCATGGGAGTCCAGGACGCCACCGCGGACGCGGCCAGCGGGGTGGTCTGACGATGCTGGAGGTCCGCGATCTGTGGGCCGGCTACGGGGACATGGCGGTGGTGCGGGGCGTGAATTTGCAAGTGCGGAAGGGTGAGGCTACCGCGGTCCTGGGGCCCAACGGTGCCGGCAAGACCACCTTGTTCCGAGCTGTGGTGGGTCTTGTGCGGCCTGTGAGGGGCTCGGTGCGGTTCGAGGGACAGTCCCTGGAGGGCCGCAGGGCCCATGAGGTGGTGCGCCAGGGGATCGCGTACGTGGCCGCGGAACGGGAGCTATTCCCGCAGCTCACCGTGCTGGAGAACCTGGAGCTCGGCGCGTATGCCAGACCCGACGGCTTCCGGGAACGGCTGCAAGCGGTGTTTGACCTGTTCCCGCGCCTGGCGGAGCGCCGCTGGCAGCGCGCGGGTACCCTGTCGGGCGGCGAGCAGCAGATGCTGGCCATCGCCCGGGCCCTCATGGGGCAGCCCAGGCTCCTTCTCCTGGACGAGCCGTCCACCGGGCTGGCCCCGCGCCTGGTGGCGGAGCTGTACCGCCGGCTGGACGTGCTGCGTCAGCAGGGGGTGACCATCCTGCTGGCGGAGCAGCAGGTCGGTGCGGCGTTGGCCCTGTGCGCCCGCGCGTACGTGCTCAAGGACGGGCGGGTGGTGTTCGAGGGGTTTTCCGGGGAGCTGCGTGGCAGTAGCCACCTGCACGCGGCGTACTTGGGAGGCGTGTAGGCCCCATGGGCGTGGTCCTGGACGGGCTGGTGCTGGGGCTGCAGCTGGCGCTGCTTTCGGTGGGGATCGTGTTCGTGTACGGACTGGGGGGCGTGTTGAATTTGGCCCACGGGCAGGTGGCGGTGCTGGGCGGGCTGGCTACCGCGCTCATGCTGCAGGCGCGCCAGCACCCGGTGCTAAGCGGTGTGGTGGGCGTGCTGGCTGCCGGCCTGGCGGCACTGCTGTTGGACCGGAGCTTGCTGCAGGCGGCCTACCGCCGCCGGGGAGAGGAACGGCTGCTGCTGGCCCTGATCCTCACCCTCGGGGCTTCCTTCGCCCTGGACGGCCTGTTCACCCTGCGCTTCCCCAACGTGGCCCTCAGCCTGCGGCTGACAAACCCCTCCGTGGAGGTGCTGGGGGTCACGGTGCGCACCGCGAGCCTGGCCGTAGGTGCCCTGTCGTTGGCTACGTTCGGTCTGCTGCTGGCCTTCCTCAAGGGGACCCGCCTGGGCAAGGCCGTGCGGTGCATCATCCAGAACGAGGCGGGGGCCCTGCTGTGCGGCGTGGACGTGGAGCAGGCCCGCACCGTCACCCTGTTCGCGAGCGGAGCTCTCGCGGGGGTGGCAGCCCTGGGGCAAGGGTTTTTCTCCTACCTGGGGCCGGACATGGGCCCGGAGTTCACCATCCTCAGCTTGATCGTGGCGGTGGTGGGGGGCGTGCGCAGCTTAGCGGGCACCTTCCTCGCGAGCCTGCTGCTGGGCGTGGTGAACGCGGCTTTGAGCTACTGGGTGGGCACCTACCTTACGTGGATCGCCCTGCTGGCGGTGGCGGTGGCGACCCTGCTGGTGCGGCCCGAGGGGCTGCTGGCGTACTGGCCATGAGCCCCAGCGTCCGCAAGGCCCTGCCGGTGCTGGCCGCGGCCGCGGTGCTGAGCGCGGTCCCCGCGGTGCTGGGGGGCAGCCCCTACCAGATGCGGATTGCCACCCTGATGCTGGTGCTGGCCAGCTACGCGGTGGCCTTCAACGTGCTGTTTGGGCACACCAACCAGCTGTTTTTGTGCGTGGGCGCCCTGGCCAGCCTGGGTGGCTACGGATCGGTACTGTTGGTGCGGGACTTGCACGTTTTCCCGCTGGCCGCCGTGGGGGTGGCCGCGGTCCTGAGCGCCGGAGTGGGCGGCTTTCTGAGCTACGTGAGCGTGCGCCGGGGCTTCGGGGTGCTGTTCGTGGGGATCGTGACTCTGGCGGTGTCCTTGATGCTGCACAACCTGCTTCTGGGGCTTCGGGAAGTTACCAACGGCGAGACGGGCATCGTGACCCGAGGGCTGGGGGTGGGGCTGGCGGAGGACCCCTACCGTGCCTACTACACCCTGCTGGCGGTCCTGGTGGCGTCCCTGTGGGCTTACCGCTGGCTGTTCAGCTCCCCGCACGGCGTGGCCCTGCACGCCCTCAGCGAGGACGAGGTGAGCGCGGAGCTGTCGGGCATCGACGTCACCCGGTACAAGGTGGCCTGCGCCACCGCTTCCTCCGGGCTGGTGGGGCTGGTGGGTGCCCTGTACGCGGACCTGAACGGCTTCATCAGCCCGTCCGTGTACACGGTCGGCCACGTGGATATCCCCGTGCTGATCGCCCTCCTGCTGGGCGGGATGCGGACCCTGCTGGGTCCCTTGGTGGGCGCTGTTCTGTTCAGCGCGGTGGACGAGCTGGTGCGTCCGTTTGGCCAGCTCACGGTCCTCGCATACGGCGTGCTGCTGGTGGTGCTGTTCTTGGTCTTCCGCCAAGGTGCTGTGCCCCTGGTCCAGGGGGCGCTATCGCACCGGCTCCGCCCCGCATTCCGGCCCGCCGGCCTCGCAGGCGGTGCGTCCCGGGCAGAGGTGGGAGGTGGTGGGCCTGAAGCTGGGCGGTAAGCTGCAGAGCCTCTCCGAGGCGGTGTCCCGCTTTGTGCCCGACGGGGCCACCGTGGCGATGGGCACGTGCCTGGAAAGCCTCATCCCCTTCGCGGCGGGACACGAGATCATCCGGCAGGGCAAGCGCGACCTCACCCTGGTGGGGCCCATCTCCGACATCCTGTTCGACCAGCTCATCGGCGCTGGCTGCGTGGCCCGGGTGATGGCCGCGTGGGTCGGAAACGTGTCCGCGGGGTTGGGCCACGCGTACCGCAGGGCCACGGAACAGGGGAACCCTCGCCGTGTGGAGGTGTGGGACTACTCCAACTTCGCTGTGGCCCTGGCCCTGTGGGCGGGCGCGCTGGGAGTTCCGTACCTCCCCACCCGATCCCTGCTCGGCAGCGACGTGCCCCGCAGGCGGGAGGCTTTTTTGCCTGGCCAGGACCCGTGGACGGGTCAGCCCCTGCTGCTGGTAAGGGCCGTGCAGCCGGACGTGGCCTTCCTGGCTGTGCAGCGGGCGGACGTGGAAGGCAACGCGCACCTGTGGGGCAACCTGGGGGTGACGGAGGAGGCGGCTTTGGCATCCCGTCACGTGGTGCTGCTGGCGGAGGAGATCGTCAGCCCCGAAGTGATCCGCAGCGACCCCAACCGGGTCCTGGTGCCCGGCTTCAAGGTGTCCGCGGTGGTGCACTGCCCCGGCGGCTGCCACCCCTCCCCCGTGCCGGGCTACTACCGCAGGGACCACGGCTTCTACGAGGAATACCACCGCCTCACCCGTACGGAGGAGGGCTTTCACAGGTGGTTGCGGGACTGGGTGCTGGATGTCCCGGACCGGGAGGGGTACCTGCGGCGCCTGGGCCCACGCTGGCGAGAGCTGCGGCGGGTGCGGCCGGCACCCGCCGAGCCCGTGGACTACGCTTGGTGAAAGCCGTGGAATGGAGCGTGGGTGAGCTCATGGTGGTGGCCGCGGCCCGGCAGATCCGGGACGGCGAGGTGGTGTTCGTGGGTATGCGCCTGCCCCTGCTGGCCTACTGCGTGGCCAAGCGCCTGCACGCGCCCCACTGCGTGGGGGTGTTCGAGAACGGGGTCGTGCGGGACGCTCCCACCCGGGAGCTGCTGTACACGATGTCGGACACGCCCAACATCGTGGGCGCGGTTTGGTGTACCCGCATGACCAACGTGATGGGCCTGCTGCAGCGGGGCGAGGTGGACGTGGGGTTCATCGGCGGCGCCCAGGTGGACCGGTATGGGAACGTGAACAGCTCGTACATCGGGCGCGTGGACCGGCCCCGGGTGAAGCTACCGGGCAGCGGGGGTGCTGCGGACATCGCCTCCCTGGCCAAGCGGCTGGTGGTGATCCTTCCCCACGGCCGCCACCGGCTGGTGGAGCGAGTGGACTTCCTCACCTCCCCGGGCTACGGGGACGGGCCCGGCTGGCGGGAACAGGTGGGCCTGCCGCGCGGGGGGCCGTCGGGGGTCATCACGGACCGCGCGGTGTTCCGGTTCGACCCGGTGACCTGCGAGGCGGTGCTACAGCACTGGCACCCCGGCCAATCCCTGGAAGAAGTACTGGAGGACACCGGCTGGACCGTGCGGGTGGCCCCCGATGCTTGCCCCACCCCCCAGCCCTCTGCTGAGGAGCTGGGGGTGCTGCGGGAGTACGACCCGGAGGGCGTGTGGACAACACGGAACCGCGAGGCTTCCGGCAAACAACAGGAGGCGAGGGGGTGAGCGAGGTGAAGCGTTCGCGCGTGCTGTGGGCGTTGGTGATGGCCGCGGGTGTGTGGGCGGCCTCCGGGGTCGCAGCGGCACCCGTAGAGCCGGTCGTTTTGGGCGTCCCCACCGCCACCTGTTCCGGGTGCGGCTGCAGAGGGAGTGCTTCGCCGCGCCCCCGCCCGTGAGCGGTTGAGGGCCGGCCTGGGGCGGGAGGAGGTCGCTTTGGACCTGATGGAGGAGGTGGGGTTCGAACACGACGCCCCCTCGATCTGAAAGCCCGCCAGTGAGCTTCCCCACCGCTACCTGAAACGCCTGGAGCCGGCCCGCTGTCTGGCCCTGGATGCCGAGCTGCTGCTGGACGAGCTGTTCTCCGGCATGAGCCCTGCGGAGTCCGCGAGCCTGATCCCCCTGCTGGTCCGGTTCGTGCAGGAGGGCAAGAGCCTGGTGCTGGTGGAACACCGGCTGACAGAGCTCTTTCCAGGTGGTGAACCGGGCAGTGGTGCTGAGCTTCGGCCGAAAGATCGAGGAGGGCCCCGAGGAGGTTCTGGCCAGGGAAGAAGTGCGCCGCGCCTACCGGGGCGGGGAAGTAGCGACGCTTGCTTGAGTCCCACGCCCTCCCCGTGTACTACCAGAACGCCGTGGCCCTGAACGACGTGAGCCGGGCGGTCCGGGCTGGGGAAGTGGTGGGGTGCTGGGCTCCACCGGAGGGGTGAAGATGACGCTTTTGAACACCCTGGCAGGGCTCACCCACGTGTACGGCCGACGGGAGGCCCGGCGCGTTGGAATCCGGCTATCGCGGCTTGCGTGGTAGGGATACCTGATGCCGAGGTGGGGGAACGGGTGAAGGCCTTCGTGGTCCTCAAGGAAGGGACACGGGCGGTGACGGCCTACGACCTCGTGCGGTGGTGCCGGAGCGCCTGGCCCCCTACGAGGTGCCGGACTACGTGGAGTTCCGCGACGTCCTGCCGAAGTCGCGGGTGGGGAAGGTCCTGCGCAGGGAGCTGCGGGAAGAGGAGCGGAGGAAGCTGGCGAACCCAGCCCGCGGCCAGGGCATCCTGCGGCCCGCAGCGGCCCCGGAGGGCAGTGAGGCTCGTCTTGTGGCGCTTGACCCGCATCGGCCCGCCCGCTAGGATGCAAGCCGGGACCGCGAAGGTGATGGTCGCGGTCCCCGGGCGCAAGCGGCGCGTCCGGTTGACAAGGCTCCACACTCGTGCTAGGCTTAATGTCTGCCGGTCTGTGGCCGGCGCGGACCTTGAAAACCGAATCGTGGCAGGAACGACGCGGCCGAGACCCGCAAGATCCCCCGGGTCGGAATTTTGACCCGAGGCGAGCTGGGGATTGGACTTTCCTCACGGAGAGTTTGATCCTGGCTCAGGGCGAACGCTGGCGGCGTGCCTAAAACATGCAAGTCGAGCGGGGGTTGGCCGCGGGGCAACCCGCGGTTTCAGCTCTAGCGGCGAACGGGTGAGTAACACGTGGGTAACCTACCCCGAAGACGGGGATAACCCCGGGAAACCGGGGCTAATACCCGATGTCCCCCCTCTGGGGGCATCCCCGGAGGAGGAAACGGTTGGGCGCAAGCCCTTCTGCTTCGGGATGGGCCCGCGGCCTATCAGCTGGTTGGTGGGGTAACGGCCCACCAAGGCGATGACGGGTAGCTGGCCTGAGAGGGTGGTCAGCCACACTGGGACTGAGACACGGCCCAGACTCCTACGGGAGGCAGCAGTTGGGAATCTTGGGCAATGGGCGCAAGCCTGACCCAGCGACGCCGCGTGGGGGATGAAGGCCTTCGGGTCGTAAACCCCTGTCAGGAGGGACGAAGCCCACCCATTCCGGGTGGGTGACGGTACCTCCAGAGGAAGCCCCGGCTAACTACGTGCCAGCAGCCGCGGTAAGACGTAGGGGGCGAGCGTTGCCCGGATTTACTGGGCGTAAAGCGGGTGTAGGCGGCCGGGTAAGTCCCGTGTGAAAGCCCACGGCTCAACCGTGGGACGTCGCGGGAAACTGCCCGGCTTGAGGGCAGCAGAGGGTGGTGGAATTCCCGGTGTAGCGGTGAAATGCGTAGAGATCGGGAGGAACGCCAGTGGCGAAGGCGGCCACCTGGGCTGTCCCTGACGCTCAGACCCGAAAGCTGGGGGAGCGAACGGGATTAGATACCCCGGTAGTCCCAGCCCTAAACGATGCTCACTAGGTGTCGGGGGGTTCCTCCCTCGGTGCCGAAGCTAACGCATTAAGTGAGCCGCCTGGGGAGTACGGCCGCAAGGCTAAAACTCAAAGGAATTGACGGGGACCCGCACAAGCGGTGGAGCATGTGGTTTAATTCGATGCAAAGCGAAGAACCTTACCAGGCCTTGACATGCCGGAAGTACCGAACCGAAAGGGGAGGGACCCGTAAAGTCGGGAGCCGGCACAGGTGGTGCATGGCTGTCGTCAGCTCGTGCCGTGAGGTGTTGGGTTAAGTCCCGCAACGAGCGCAACCCCCGCCTCTAGTTGCCACCGGTTCGGCCGGGCACTCTAGAGGGACTGCCGGCGATGAGCCGGAGGAAGGTGGGGATGACGTCAAGTCATCATGCCCCTGATGGCCTGGGCGACACACATGCTACAATGGCCGGGACAATGGGTTGCGAACCCGCGAGGGGGAGCCAATCCCAAAAACCCGGTCCCAGTTCGGATCGCAGGCTGCAACTCGCCTGCGTGAAGCCGGAATCGCTAGTAACCGCCGGTCAGCCACACGGCGGTGAATACGTTCCCGGGTCTTGTACACACCGCCCGTCACGTCATGGGAGCTGGCTCCACCCGAAGCCGGTGGCCCAACCCGCAAGGGAGGGAGCCGTCGAAGGTGGGGTCGGTGACTGGGACGAAGTCGTAACAAGGTAGCCGTACGGGAACGTGCGGCTGGATCACCTCCTTTCTAGGGAGTTCCGCGGTCCTGACCCCGCGGGGTTCGGGGCCGCAGGCTGCGTGCGTTCCTGCCACGCTCGGTTTTGGGTCCCCGCGGAGGAGGCATACTTGCCTCCTCCGCGGCGTGATACCGCCCCGCCGTTTGCGGGGGTGCACCTTGACAACTCCATCGCGAGAGCCAGACGCAACAGGCCAGGCGCTTGAGGCTCCTTCCAGCTGCTCCTGAGGGGGAACCCGTCAAGCGAGGATGGGCGCACGGTGGATGCCTTGGCGTCAGGAGCCGACGAAGGACGCTGCCGGCGGCGAAAGGTCCGGGGAGCTGCTGAGCAAGCTGCGATCCGGACGTCTCCGAATGGGGAAACCCGGCGGGGGTCATGCCCCGTCACCCACCGCGGAATCCATACGCGGTGCGGAGGGAACCCGGGGAACTGAAACATCTCAGTACCCGGAGGAAAAGAAATCAACCGAGATTCCCCGAGTAGTGGCGAGCGAAAGGGGAACAGCCCAAACCCCGTGGGTGTCAAGCCCGCAGGCGTTGCCCGCGGGGGGTTGTGGGACGCGGCCGGACCGGGCTGCGGACCGGTCGGGAAGTGAGCAATCCTCTCTCTAGGCGAACCGTCCTGGAACGGCGGGCCACAGAGGGTGACAGCCCCGTAGCCGAAAGGCAGGGGACTTCCTGGGCTGCGCTCCCGAGTACCGCGGGACACGTGGAACCCCGTGGGAAGCCGGGGGGACCACCCTCCAAGGCTAAATACTCCTGACGACCGATAGCGCACGAGTACCGTGAGGGAAAGGTGAAAAGAACCCCGGGAGGGGAGTGAAATAGAACCTGAAACCGTGTGCCCACAAGCAGTCGGAGGGCTATGCCGATCCCGCAAGGGATCGGAATGCCTGACGGCGTGCCTATTGAAGAATGAGCCTGTGAGTTGTCGCGTGTGGCGAGCTTAAGGCCTTCGGGCCGGAGGCGTAGGGAAACCGAGTCTGAACAGGGCGCCGCTCCCGGAAGGGAGGGCGGGGGTTGCCCCCGCCAGTCGCACGCGGCAGACCCGAAACCGGGTGAGCTACCCATGGCCAGGGTGAAGCGCGGTTAACCCCGCGTGGAGGCCCGAACCCGTCGGTGTTGCAAAACCGTGGGATGAGCTGTGGGTAGGGGTGATATGCCAATCGAACCCGGAGATAGCTGGTTCTCCCCGAAATGCATTGAGGTGCAGCCCCGGTGCACAGCGCCGCGGAGGTAGAGCACTGGATGGGCTAGGGCGGAAGGATCCGTACTGAACCCAACCAAACTCCGAATGCCGCGGCGTGGTCACCGGGAGTGAGACGGTGGGGGATAAGCTCCATCGTCGAGAGGGGAACAGCCCAGACCGTCGGCTAAGGTCCCCAAGTCCCAGCTCAGTGGGAAAGGAAGTGGCACCGCGAAGACAGCCGGGAGGTTGGCTTAGAAGCAGCCATCCTTTAAAGAGTGCGTAATAGCTCACCGGTCGAGTGGTGCTGCGCCGAAAACGTAACGGGGCTAAGCTGGGCACCGAAGCCACGGGTTCGGCGCGGGTGCGCTCGCGCCGAGCGGTAGGGGAGCGTTCTGCCGTAGGGTGAAGCCGGACCGTGAGGACCGGTGGACGAGGCAGAAGTGAGAATGCAGGCATGAGTAGCGAAAAGGCGGGTGAGAATCCCGCCCCCCGTAAGCCTCAGGGTTCTTACGGAAGGTTCGTCCGCGTAAGGTTAGGCGGGAGCTAAGGCGAGGCCGAAAGGCGTAGCCGATGCACAGCCGGTCGACATTCCGGCCCCGCTCGGAGTTCGCCACGAGCCGCGGAGGGACGCAGAAGGGTAGCCCCACCGGCGACCGGTCGTGCCGGGCCAACCGGGTAGGCTGGGGCTCCAGGGAAATCCGGGGCCCCGTCAAGGCCGAGACGGGAGTGCGAGCGGACTTGAAACGTCCGCGAAGGGAGTGATCCCACGCTGCCGAGAAAAGCTTCGCGGCCAGAACTCCGGGCGCCCGTACCGCAAACCGACACAGGTAGGCGGGCACTTAAGGTGCCAAGGGGCGCGAGGGAACCCTCCTCAAGGAACTCTGCAAGTTAACCCCGTAACTTCGGGAGAAGGGGTGCC
>PSLI01000016.1:31928-40715 GCA_040289515.1 Candidatus Sysuimicrobiota bacterium | reverse complement strand
CTCGATCCACTCACCCGCCATACCCCAGCTCCGTTACGTTCTTCGACTTCACGCGATGCTGCCGACACCTGCTCGGCATCTCAGGGCTCCTTTGGCGATTCGTCTTCCCCGGCGAGTTCGCGCTCGAGTTGGTCCAGCGGCGGGAGGAGAGCTGCGACGGCCCGCTTGAGGCCGGGGAGGTCGCCTTCCACGATGGCCCAGACGCGCTCCAGGTCCACCCCCTCGTACTGGTGGATCAGCACGTCGCGCAGGCCGGCGAGCGACCGCCAGGGAATCTCGGGGTGCGCGGCTCGATAGGCATCATCCAGCCGCTTCGCCGCCTCGCCGATCACCTCGAAGTTCCGAAGAACCGCGTCCTGCACCAGCTCGTCCGCCAAAAAGCGTTCCCTCCCGCCGGCCGTGAAGCGCTCAATCTTCTGGATGCACTCGAGGATGTGGGCGAGGTAGACCCGCGGGTCCTTGCTCATAGGGCCCTGGCCTCCTTGAGGATCCGCCGCCGAAGCAGCCAGTAGAGCCCCTTCTCGCTCACCACGTCCACCTTGCAGCCGAGGACCTCCTCGAGTTCGGCCTCGAGACCGGCCTGGTCCAGAAGACTCCGGCCGGGCTCGAATTCAACCAAGAGATCGATGTCGCTCCCCGCGCCGGCTTCCCCGCGTGCGGCAGAGCCGAAGACACGCACGTTGCGCGCCCCGTACTTGGCGCAGATCCGGAGGATCTCCTCGCGCTTGTCCTGCAAAACCTCGCTAACTGTCATAGCCCAGCTCCTTTACCCCCCACGTAGCGGCCTGGGGCGAGGACGTACCCGTGTCGGCGGATCCCCTCCTCGGCCTCCGTTAGCCCCGAGTATACACGATAAGGTGTTCGCCTGAGGTGTCCGGCTGGTCCCAGCTCGCCCACCACCCCCAACCGACGCACGGCGGTGCACCGCCGGAGCAGGCTCGGCCCGCGATCTGTGACACGGTCACAGGATGCGCTTGCCCAGGGCGGAGGCTACCAGCTCCGCGGCCAGCTGCGCGGTGCGGTTGTGGGAGTCCAGGATGGGGTTCACCTCCACTACGTCCACGCAGGCCAGCTGCCCGCAGTCAGCCACAAGCTCCATGGCCAGGTGGACCTCGCGGTAGGATAGCCCCCCGGGGGCCGGGGTGGCCACGCCGGGCGCGTGCGCCGGGTCCACCACGTCCATGTCCAGGCTCACGTGCACGGGCGTTCGGCCGCCGCCCGTGGCGGCCTCCAGGGCCCGCGCCACCACCTCGCCCACCCCGTACCGGTCCACGTCCTTCATAGTGAAGACCCGCACGCCGCTGGCCCGCAGCAGCTCTCGCTCCCCGGCATCCAGCTGCCGCACCCCCACCAGCGCGCAGCGCTCGGGCCGCAGCTTGGGGCCGAAACCGCCCACGCGCACCAGAGGCGAGAGCCCCACGCCCACCAGGCACGCTAGGACCATGCCGTGCACGTTGCCCGAGGGGGACGTCTCCGGGGTGTTGAAATCCCCGTGGGCGTCCAGCCACAGCAACCCCGCCTCCGGTTGCTGCCGCACGGTGGCCGCCACGCTGCCCAGACTCAGACTGTGGTCGCCACCCAGGACCACCGGCAGCGCCCCCTGCACCAGGGCCGCGGTGACCACCCGGTGCAGCTCCTCGCACACCCGCACGATGACGTCCGCGTAGCGGGCCCTGGGGTCGGCCATCTCCAGCCGCTCCACCACGGGGAAGCTCACGTTGCCCAGGTCGGTGACGCGGTAGCCCAGGCTCTCCAGCTGGGCCTGCAGCTGCGCGTAGCGCAGGGCGCTGGGCCCCATGTCGGTGCCGCGGCGCCCCGCGCCCAAATCTAGGGGGACTCCCACCAGGGCCACGTGCCTCACGGCCGTGGTCGCGGCGCGGCCAGGCTCCTTTTCGTCCCCTGCCCGATCCCGCGACGGCGCGTCAGCTGCGCCGCGGCGACCAAAGCCGCGGCAACCAGCCCCGCCGCGTCCAGCCACGGTTGGTGCATCACCATGGCCACCGCGCTGGCCGCCAGCAGCACCCGTTCCGCTGGGTGCGCGGGTCCGAAGAAATAGCCGGCCACCGCCGCGGAAAGGAACACGATCCCCGCCAACGCGCTGGCCACCGCCACCGCCCGATCGGCCCACGACCCGCTCAGCAACAGCAGCTCGGGGGAGTACACGAAGGCGAAGGGCACCAGAATGGCGGCCAGGGCGTGCCGGGTGGCCTCCAGACTCACGGGAAACGGTGGGGTGCGCGCGATGCCCGCGGCCGCGTACGCCGCTAGGGCGTCGGGAGGAGTCAGGTCCGCGATCACCCCGTAGTAAAAGATGAACAGGTGGCCCGCGATCTGCGAGACGGTCACCCCGGGCGCGATCTCCGGTCCCTTCGCGGGCAGCAGGGCCTCAATGGCGGGCACGGCCAGGGCCGCCAGGATGATGTAGGTGGCCGTGGTGGGGATGCCCGAGCCGATGATGGTGCACGCCACCATGGCCAGCACCAGGGTCAGGAAGAGGTTGTGCTGGCCCAGGGTGGCGGTTACGGTGACGATGGCGTTTCCGATACCGGTGAGGGTGACGACCCCGATGATGATCCCCACCACCGCGCACGCCAGAGCCACCGTGAGGGCGTTGCGGGCACCGTACTCCAGCATGCCCCACAGGTCCCGGGGGTACTCCCGCAGCCGCCCCTCCAGGGCGCAGGTGATCAGGTGCACCGCCGCGGCCAGGGCGATGGCCATGAAGGCGGCCCGGGCTGGGGAGAAGCCCCGCACCAGGTACAGGACCATCACCAAAAGGGGCACCACCAGGTACCACTTCCGCAGCACCGTGCGCCGCAGGTCGGGCAGCTCCTCCCGGCGCAGCCCCCGCAGGTCCAAACGGCGGGCCTCAAAGTGGATGACGAAGAACAGCGACACGAAGTACAGCAGGGCAGGCACCACCGCCGCCTGCACCACGGTGAGGTACGGCACCCCCAGGAACTCCGCCATGACGAAGGCCGCGGCCCCCATCACGGGCGGCATGATCTGCCCTCCCACGGAGGTGGCCGCCTCCGCCGCGGCCGCGAACCGCGGGTGGTAGCCCAGCCGCTTCATCAGGGGGATGTTGAACACCCCGTCCGCCACCACGTTGGCCACCGAGGAGCCCGACACGGTGCCCAGCAGGGCGCTGCTGAACACGGACACCTTTGCGGGCCCCCCGTGCATCTAGCCCGCCAGGGCCAGGGCCACCTCCACGAACAGCTGGCCCAGCCCCGTGCGCTCCAAAAACGCCCCCAGGAGCACGAACAGGAAGACGTAGGTGGCGGAGACCCCCAGGGGGATGCCGAACACGCCCTCCGTGGTGTACCACAATGTGCTCGATGACCCGCTCCACGGGGAACCGCCGCACCGCGAACAGGCCCGGGAAGTGCTCCCCCACGAAGGGGTACACCAGCAGGGCCGCGGCGATGAAGGGCAGCACCCCCATCACCCGCCGACCCGCCTCCAGGACCAGGAGCAACCCCGCTGCCCCCACCAGCAGGTCGGTGCGGGTGAGCTGGCCCGCCTGCAGCATCAGGCGGTCGTGGTGCCACAGGAGGTAACCCACGCTGAACAGCCCGGCCAGGGCGAAGGCCACATCCGGCCACCCGAAGAGGGTCTGCCCCGCGTGCCGCCGCCGCAACGGGTACAGGAGGAACACCAGGGTGAACACGAACCCCAGATGCACCGCCCGCTGTTTGAGGGCCAGGAGGGTCCCGAACCCCGCCGTGTACAGCTGGAACAGCGCCATGCCCACGGCCACCGCCGCCGCCACCAGGGCATAGGGTCCTGCAAGCCGCCGGTACCCGAACTCCGGGTCCGCGCTGGCCAGCAGCTGCTCTAGCTCTTGCGCCTGCGGGACCTCCCGCTGCGCCACGGCCGACCTCCGTGGTGCCAAGGTTCGCGAGCACCGTCGGGGATCCTCCTCGGGACGTCCAGGAGGCCCCGGGCCGCGCCGATACGTATATTGGAGGTGGAGAGCGTCAAGGGGGAGAGGTGCATGCCGCTGCCCTACGAGGAACACGACCTGCGTTTCGTGGCCACCACCCTGGCGGAACAGCCGGAGCGGGTACCCGTGCTCCTGGCCCAGCTGCGCCGGCCGGAGTTCCTGGAGGTGGCCCTCGAGGACGCCCGCCTGGTGGAGCGGATCCGGACCGACCCGGACATCACCCTGAAGATCTCCCCGCGCCTGCTGTTCGCGGTGCTGCTCCGGCAGGTGGCGCGGGATGTGCGGCACGCCCGGTACACCATGGAGCGGGTGGGCCTGCGGGAGTCCGTGCCCATCTTCGACACCCCTCGCGTGAACCAGCTCCTGGAGGATGAGGAGGTTCTGGACTACCTGGCGGCCATGCTGGCTTCCTTCGTCCGCACGGAGACGTACGTGGTGCACGTGTGGCGCCGGGGCCGGGTGCAGCGGCTGCGCTTCTCCGACCTGAACATGGACGACATGGTGCGGCTGCTGGACCTGGTGGACGAGCCGTACCGCTTCCCCCTGCTGCGGCGGATCGCGGACATCGCCCTGTTCCTCACGGGGGTGTTCCCCGGCTACGTTCTGTCCCGCGGGCAGTACGCGCGCACCGTGCGGCCCGGACGGGTGCTGGGTTCCGAGTGGCGGAGCCTGGACGAGTACGAGCAGCAGGGTGCCACCTTCTACCGCCTGGCGGCGGAGCACCGCGACGCCGCGGAGTACGGCCTGCGGCGGGTGCTGGAGCGGCTATCGGAGGATTTCCCCGCGGCCCGCAAGCCCCTCTCCCTCCTGGCGGATCGGTACCTGCGCTGGCAGCACCTGCGGCTGTTCTGGCAGCTGCAGTAGGGGCAAGGATGCGGATCTACGCCACCGCGGACCTGCATGGCCGTCGGGACCGCATCCGGGCCGTCCGCGCGGCGGTGGCGCGGCTGCAGCCGGACGTCCTGGTGCTGGCCGGGGACCTGACCCACTCGGGCAGGGGCCGCGAGGCCCTGGAGTTGCTGGAGCTCCCGGGTCTGCGGGTGCTGGCCATCCCCGGCAACATGGACCCCTTCGAGGTAGAAGAAGCGATCGCCCGAAGCACCGCCCGGCTCCCCAGGGGGGGCGGCGTAGAGTACCGCGGGGTGCGGTTCGGCAGCCTCGGGGAGGAGCCGTGCGATGTGCTGGTGGTGCACGAACCGCCCCGGGGGGTCCTGGACCGCGCGTGGAACGGGGCCCACATCGGCTCGCAGGCGGTGCGGGCGTACGTGGAGCGTCACCGTCCCCGGGTGGTGGTGTGCGGGCACGTGCACGAGTCTCCGGGCGTGGAGCGGCTGGCGGATAGCACGGTTGTCAACTGCACCATGGGCAACGACCGGTACCTGGGCGCCCTGATCACGTGGCAGGAGCCCGAGCCTCAGGTGGAGCTCCTCCCGCGCTGACGTACGGAGGTCAGGATCCCCTGTCCGCCTCCACGTGCAGGAGGTGCAAGAGGCGGTGCACCAGGGGTGCCAGGAGGATGGAAGCTGCCACCAGGAACACCACTCCCGAGAACAGGGCATACAGGGAGGCGAAGACCTTCGCGGGCACCGTGCGCAGGGGGTCCACGGGCCCCATGCCGCCCAGGATCATGCTGGCGTTCAGAAGGGCATCCACCCAGGGCAGGCCGCCGACGAAGTGGTAGCCGGAGACCCCTATCGCGAGGGATCCCAGGACCACCACGGTCGCCACCAACGCGTGGGCAACCATGCGCCGCAAGAAATGCCGGCGCGGCAGCACGGGCTGTCGGCGATGCTCGTACACCCGGGGTCGGGTTCGCGGAAAGACGCGGGTCCTCCTCCTGGGAGGTCCCCGTATGGGCTATCCTGGGGCAAAGGCCAGGGAGGTGCGACCTTGACAGCGGGCATTTCCCCTGCGGACGTGTACGAGTACCTTGTGCTAGCCCGTTCCAGGCTCCTGGGTTGGGTCCGGGCGCTGTCGGACGAGCAGTACGCCCGGGAGTTCCCCATCGGCCACCGCAGCGTGCGGGACACCCTGGTGCACGTAGCCAGCGGGGAGTGGGGCTACGTGCGGCGCCTGCGAGGCGAGCCGGTGCCGCCCCTTTCCGAGCGGCCCTTCGCGCGCTTCCACAGGGAGCCCTTCCCGCCCTTCGCGCGGGCCTGGGGGGAGCAGGCTGAGGAGACCCGTGCGGTCCTGCGGGAGATCCCGGACTGGTCGGCGCCGGTGGAGTACGTGTCAACCGCCTGGGGCAGGGCGCGTCGCTACCGCACCGACGCGGCGGGGATCGCCACGCAGCTTCTGCTGCACGAAGTGCACCACCGGGCCCAGGTGATGTTCATGCTGCGCCAGATGGGCTTTCCCGCGGAGAACCTGGACTATTCTGTCCTCACCTTCCACGCGGAAGAGCTGGAGGTCTGAGCTCACCGCAGCGCTTCCAGGGCCACCCGCGCGCACAGGGAACCTGCCCGCAGGGCCTCGTGCAGGTCCTCGGGGCTGCCCCAACGCCAGGCCACGTAGTAGGTGACCCCGGGGTCCTCCGGGACGGCGGGCAGCTGCGGGCAGGCCCGGTCCAGCTCCGCCTCGTACACGGCCATCTCCAGCCGGTAACCGGGCCGGTCCTCGCAGCCCCGGCCCAGCAAGCGCAGCCCGCGGACCCCGCAGCCCAGCTTCTGGGATGTCAGCCGCCGTGCGGCTTCCTCCTCCCTCTCGCCAAAGGCCAAAGACGCCGCGGGAAGCCCCCACACGCCCGGCAGTTCCTCCCCGGGACGGTCCGGCCGGCGCACCAGGACAAAGTACGCGCGCTGTCCCGCAGGGTAAGCCACCAGGGCCACGGAACGCTTGGCCTTCCGCTCCACGGGGCCAGTATATACTGGGTACAGTACATGATCCGCGTGATGTTCCTGTACTGGGAAGGCTGTCCCAGCCACCCGCAGGCGCTCGAACGGCTGTGGCAGGCCCTCCGCGAGGAGGGGGTGGAAGCCTCGGTGGAGGTCGTGCGGGTGGACACGGAGGAGGACGCGCGGCGGCTGCGGTTCGTTGGCTCCCCCACCATCCGGGTGGAGGGTGAGGACATCGCGCCCGCGGAGGGGCTCCCCTACCGCCTCACGTGCCGCGCGTACGTGCTGGAGGACGGGCGCATCTCGCCCCTTCCGAGCGTGCAACAGATCCAATCGGCCCTGCGGCGGGCGAAGGCCACGCAGAAAAATCCGAAGGGTGAGGAGGTGTCACGGTGGCGAACCTGAGGCTGGGTGACCCGGTCATTCCCTTCCGGCTCCCGGGCACGGACGGCCGCCAGCACGGGGTGGACGACTACGCACAGGCCCGGGCGCTGGTGGTGATCTTCAGCTGCAACCACTGTCCGTACGTGCGGGCCTGGGAGGATCGGATGATCGCCATCCAGCGGGACTACGCCCCGCGGGGGGTGCAGTTCCTGGTGATCAGCAGCAACGATCCCGAGCAATACCCGGAAGACAGCTTCGAGCGTATGAAGGAGCGGGCCCAGCAGAAGGGCTACAACTTCCCCTACCTGTACGACGCGACCCAGGAGGTGGCGCGCGCCTACGGGGCGGAGCGGACCCCGGAGGTGTTCGTGTTCGACCAGCAGCGTCGCCTGTGCTACCACGGGGCCATCGACGACCACTACGAAGACCCTCAGAAGGTGCGGCAGCACTACCTGCGGGAGGCCCTGGACGCGGTCCTGGAAGGCCGCCAGCCCCCAGTGACCAACACCGCGCCGGTTGGCTGCACCATCAAGTGGCGGCCCCACCCCGCGGCCGGAGCGGTGGTGTAGCCGGGTTCCTACGGACGGTCCGGGGACGGGGACGGCTCCGGGGGCTCCGGCTGGACCAGGCTGGGTCGCAGCAGGGAGGCGACCCAGTCGCGGTCCGCGGCGACCACCACCCACCGGCTGTTCCTCCAAGCCATCTGCACCCGCACCCAGGGGCGGTCGTGCATTCCCGCGGACAGCAGCACACGGTCCTGGGCCAGCCACCGTACGTCCGCAAACCAAAGCACCGCCGCCACGCTCACGGGCAGGCCGCCCCACCGGGGCAGCTGGACCGGGGCGTCGGGATGTCCGGACGCAATGCGGCGGATCGTGGAACGCAGCTGCTCCTCCACCTGTCGCTGCACGCGGGGGCGGGCAAGGCCGAACAGGCCCCGCAGCAGGGGCCGGGCCAGGGGCGAGGCCACGTACCGGGATGGGTCCCCCGCGCGCGCCTGCACCCACTCCTCCCGCAGGACGTCCACCACGGAGGCGGCCACGGCCGGAACGTCAATCCACTGCAGGGCCCGTTCCGCGTCCCCGTCCCGCAAGGCCTGCAGGAGGAGGGCCGCGTGCACCTGCGGCGTCCGGTAGGCCCACCCCGCAGCCGCGAAAGCTCCCGCGAACAGCACCAGCGCCGCCAGGAACGCCACCGGGCCTTTCGCGGATCCGTTCACGCGACCATGATATAATGCGCACGCGGGGCGGGCCGTAGCGCAGCCTGGGAGCGCACCTGAATGGGGTTCAGGAGGTCGGCGGTTCAAATCCGCCCGGCCCGACCACCTCCGGCAGAGGAAAGATACACCTCCCTCACGCACCTGGCTTCTGAGAGGACCGCCGACCTCGGCCGGGGTCCCCAGCCAGTCGTCCGCACCGTAGCGCAGACGACCCGTCGTACCTTCGACGGGCTGGGGTGGCCTCGGCGGTTCAAATCCGCCCGGCCCGACCACCAAACACTGGGTCTCTCCGGAGGGTGCAGCAATCCGTGGGGGCCCTATAGCTAATGCCGTAGAGCTGGTCCATGGTTCCAATGTATCGAACAAGGTTTTGCCAGTCAATCAGGAGACGTGCTCATGAC
>PSLI01000016.1:0-31829 GCA_040289515.1 Candidatus Sysuimicrobiota bacterium | reverse complement strand
TACCTATGAAATAGCGCAACTGCTGACAACCCCCCGCGGGTGTGCTGGAGCACGTGCCCGGACGCAGGCAAGGAAACGCTGGTGGTCAGGGCTGCAGCCACCACACGGTGCCACCCACGTACCGCGCCAGGATCTCCTCATGGCCAACGCCGTTCTGAAAACACACCGCACGCCCATCCGGCGCCAGCAGGCTCGGTAGCTCCGGAGCCGCACGGTGGGTGTCGTAACCCTTGACGGTGACCAGCAACACGTCGAACGGAGCGTCCAGCTCCTGCACGCGGCTGACAGCGCGCAGGGACACCCGCAGGCCCGTCCCGGCCGGCCCGTCCACCCGGAGCCCTTCCCGGGCCGCGGCCTGCCCGTGCGGCGCCCGGCCCAAGAGGGTGACACGCGCGCCCGCACGGGCCAGGGCTGCGCCCAGCAGGGAGCCCACCGCGCCAGCCCCGTACACCAGGACCTTCACCCGCGATCCTTCGGCCGGTCCGTGATGCGCAACTCCGTCCCCTCCATCAGCCGCAGGAGGTTGGACCGGTGGCGCACCAGGCCCATCAGGGCCGCGGACAATCCGAACGCCACGTGGGATGTGGGCTCGCGCCACACCAGCATCGTGACCGGCACCGACAGCATGGCCAGCACGCTCCCCACGGACGCATACCGCGTGAGGGCCACCGCCACCACCCACAGCAGACACGCCACGGCTGCTCCCCGCGGGGAGAGGGCCAGCAGAACTCCGAAGCTGGTGGCGATCCCCTTGCCTCCCCGGAATCCCAGGAACACCGACCAGTTGTGTCCCGCGATGCTGCACAGCCCCGCGGCCACCGACCACGCGGAATCCAGCCCGAGGGTGCGGGTGGCCAACACCGGCAGGGCTCCCTTGGCCAAGTCCAGGAACAGCACCGCACTCCCCAACCACGGGCCCGCCACCCGATACACGTTGACGGTGCCGATGTTGCCGCTGCCGTGCCGGCGCACGTCCACGCCCAGGACCGCCCGCACCAGCCACAGACCCGTGGGGACGGAGCCCAGCAGGTAACTGGCCAGCACCACCCACGGACCCGTCACGCTCGCGCCTCCCCGCGCGGCCTGCGGGCCCTCAGCACAAACCGGATGGGCGTGCCCTCGAAGTCAAACCGCTCCCGCAGCCGGGCCTCCAGGTGGCGCAGGTACGCTTCGGTGGCCACCTCCGGGTAGTTCACGAACAGCGCCACCGTGGGAGGCCGGGTGCTCACCTGGGTGGCATAGTAGATCTTCAGGGGCCGGCCCCGGGAGTCCGCGGGAGCGGGGTGAGCAGCCTCCGCGGCCTCCACGGCGCGGTTGAGGGGCCCGGTGGGCACCCGCAGGGCGTGCGCGCGGTCCACCCGCAGGGCGGCATCCAGGATGCGAGATACGTTGCGTCCCGTCTTCGCGGACACGAACAGCACCGGAGCGAAGGACACGTGGCGCAGGGCGTGGTGCAGCTGCTGCGCCCGTTCCTCCGCCACCGGCCCCCTCACCAGATCCCACTTGTTGGCCACCACCACCAGGGCCTTGCCGCGGTCCACCACCTCTCGAGCGATGCGCTGGTCCTGGTCGGTCACCCCTTCGGAGGCGTCCACCACCAGGATCGCCACGTGGGAGCGGTCCAGGGCCTGCAGGGCCCGCCGCACGCTGTAGAACTCCAACGCCTCCGAGACCCGCGCACGGCGCCGCAGCCCCGCGGTGTCCACCAACACCACGGGGCGGTCCCGGTGCCGCAGCCACGTGTCCACGGCGTCCCGCGTGGTGCCGGGCCGCGCGTCCACCACCACCCGCTCCGCGCCCACGAGGGTGTTCACCAGGGAGGACTTGCCCACGTTGGGCCGGCCCACCACCGCGACGCGCACGGGCTCCTCCAGCGCTTCTTCCGGTCCTGGGGGCGGCAGGTGCTCAATCACCCGGTCCAGTAACTCCCCCACCCGTAGGCCGTGCAGGGCCGACACGGGCAGGGGCTCGCCCAGGCCGAGGGCGGAGAACTCTGCGACTTCTGCGGCTCCAGGGCCTGGGCTGTCCACCTTGTTCACCGCCACCACCACGGGCTTGCCCGACCTGCGCAGCACCTCCGCCACCTCATAGTCCGCGGGTACCAAACCCGTCTGTGCGTCCACCACGAGCACCACCACGTCGGCCTCCTCCACCGCCTGCTGGGCCTGCCGGCGCACGCGCTCCCCCAGGGGATCTTCCGGGCGGGACACGTAGCCGCCCGTGTCCACCAGCATGAGGCGGCGCGTGGACCACTCCACCTCCGCGTACAGCCGGTCCCGCGTCACACCCGGGGTATCCTCCACGATGGCCAGCCGCCGGCGCGCGATCCGGTTGAACAGGGCGGACTTTCCCACGTTGGGACGCCCCACCAGGGCCACCAGGGGTAGGTTGGGATCCGACATGAGCCTCATGCCCTCCGCGGCGGTGGCCTGCGCCCCTCGCGGGCAGTAGGTTTTGGATCGGCGAAGGCTCGCCGGGCTCCGGTCGGGTGGTGAGGGTGAGGCGGTACGGTCAAGCGCCCAGTTCGGCGCGGATCTCCTCCAGACGCAGCAGGATCCGCTCGATGATCCAGTCCGGGGTGGAGGCACCGGACACCACGCCCACCGTAGCGTGCGGGGCGAACCAGGAGAGTTGCAGCTCCTCCGCGGTCTCCACGTGGTAGGTGGCTACCCCGCGCTGGCGGCCGATCTCCGCCAGCCGGGTGGTGTTGGAGCTACCACGGCCGCCCACCACCAGCAGCACGTCCACCTCCTCCACCATCCGCTGGGTCTCCTCCTGCCGCACGGTGATGGCGGGGCACAGGGTGTTGATCACCTTCGTCTCTTTGGTCCGCGTGACGATGTCCGCCACGATGCGCCGGAAGTTCTCTAGGGATTGGGTCGTCTGGGAGACCACCCCCACCTTGCCCCGCAGCCGGAGCTGCGCCGCCTCCTCCGGGGTGTGCACCACCGCCACCCGGTCCCCCAGCTTTTCCTTCAGGGTGACCATCTCAGGGTGGCCGTGGTCGCCCACCGCCACCACGAAGTAGCCCTCCTCCGCCAAGCGCTCCGCCAGCTCGTGGGCGCGGGTCACCACGGGGCAGGTGGCGTCCACCACTGCCATGCCGCGCTGGCGCGCGGCCTCCAGCACCGCGGAGGCCACCCCGTAGGCGGACACCACAAAGGTGCCGCCATCCAGGTCCTCGGGCCGCTGCGCAACCCGCACGCCTTCCCGCTGCAGCCGCGCTACCTCCTGGGGGTTGTGGATCAGGGGTCCCCACGTGACGGCTCCCGCGGGGCTGTTGCGGGCGGACCTGGCAGCCATATCCACGGCCCGGCGAACGCCCCCGCAGAATCCCATGTGCCTGGCGACCACGACCCGCATCGCTCGACCTCCAGCATATCACGGGGCCACCCGGCCCGCGCGCTGGCCCGGGGGTACCGGTGGGGGGACTCCCAAAAGCTCCGCGATGGCGGTCATAATGCGGTCGCCGGCCCGCTGCAGCCGGTCCGGCTGACCCTCCAGGTCGTCCAGGCGGAACGCCGGTCCGATGCGCACCCGGATCTTGCGCACACGCGGCACCCACGCGCCCTTGGGGAGCACCTCCAGGGTCCCCAGGATCCCCACGGGGAGGATGGGCACCCGCGCCTTCAGGGCCAGGAAGGCGGCCCCCGGCTCTGCTGGCAGCAGGTAGCCGCGTGGGTTACGGGTGCCTTCGGGGAACATCCCCACCACCCCGCCGCGCTCCAACACCTGCAGGGCGGTGCGGACGGCCTGCCGGTCGGGCTCACCCCGGCGGACGGGGAAGGTCCCGATGCAGTACATCCAGCTGCGCAGCAGGGGAATCCGGAACAGCTCGTGCTTGGCCATGAAGTGTACCTTGCGGCGCAGGGCGGCGCCCAGCACGGGTGGGTCGAAGGCGCTCCAGTGGTTGGACACCGCCAGGTACGCACCGGAAGCCGGTTCGTGCTCCCTGCCCGTCACCTCCATGCGGAACACGCTGTACAGCATGCCGCGGATCACCAGCCGGCTTGCGCGGTACACCCAGTCGCCGACCCGGCTGTCGCTAAGGTTCCGCGCACGCAACGTCCCCTCCATAGGTCAGCGCGCCCCCGCCCGCTCCCGCACCAGGTGCACGATCTCCTCTGCCACCTCTTCCGGGCTTCGCCCCGTGGTGTCCACGACCACCGCGTCCGAAGCCCGGCGCAGCGGCGCGGTGGGCCGGCGCGAGGCCAGCTCGTCGTCCTTTCGGATCAGCTCCCGCACCGCCTCCAAAGACACCGCTTCCCCGCGGGACCGCATCTCCTCGTACCGCCGGCGGGCCCGCTCCTCCAGGGAGGCGTCCAGGAACACCTTCACCTCCGCATCCGGGAGCACCACGGTGCCGATGTCCCGCCCCTCCATCACCACCCCGCCCCACCGCGCCAGCTCGCGCTGCTGTTGGGTGAGCACCTGGCGGACAGCGGGGTTGGCGGCCACCCGGCTCACTGCGGCGGATACCTCCATTGAGCGGATGAGCCCCGTCACATCCTCCCCGTCGCACCACACCCGCAGCCCATCTGGTTCGGGCTCCAGCTGCACCCGGGCCTTGCAGACTACACAGGCCACCGCCTCCGGGTCATCCAGGTCCACGCCCTCCCGCAGCGCCTTCCAAGCCACCGCCCGGTACATGGCCCCGGTGTCGACGTAGCGGTAGCCCAGGCGCCGCGCCACCAGCCGGGCCACCGTACCCTTGCCCGCACCCATGGGGCCGTCGATGGCCACCCGTAACCCGCCCCTCATCCCCACACCCGGGGCAGCACCACGGGAGACCCCGTGTGCGGGTGCGCCCAGACGCGCGCCCACGGCCCGTAGGCGCGTCCCACCACGTGGGGTTGCAGGACGTCTTCCGGGCGACCGTGGACGAGCACGCGACCTCGCCACAGGAGCACCACGCGGTCGAAGAACAGAGAGGCCAGGTTGAGGTCATGGGTCGCCGCGAGGATCCCGTAGCCCTCTTGCGCCAGCCGCCGCAGCAGGTCCACCACCTGCACCTGGTGGCCCAGGTCAAGGTGAGCGGTGGGCTCGTCGAGGGCCAGCAACCGTGCTCCCTGAGCCAGAACCCGGGCCAGGAGCACGCGCTGCCGCTCCCCACCGCTGGTGTGCTGCACGGGGCGCTGCGCGAGCTGCGCGGTCTGTGTTGCTTGCAGGGCCTGCGCGGCGGCCCGGTCGTCGGAAGAAGTCCAGCCCGCGGCCCACCCGCCCGAGGCGGCGTACCGGCCCAGGCGCACCACCTCCGCGCACCGCAGCCCGTGGGGTACTGCGGGGTCCTGGGGGAGGTAGCCCACCAGCCGCGCCCGCTCCCGGGGAGGCAGGGAGGTCACCTCCCGGCCGTCCACCCGCACCGAACCCCCCTGCGGCCTCACCAGACCGGCCACACACCGCAGGAGGGTGCTCTTGCCCGCCCCGTTGGGTCCGCACACGGCCACCAGCTCCCCCGCGTCCACCACGAGCCCCACCCCGTCCAGGACCGCCTGACCGCCGTACCGGACCTGCAGGCCCTCCACCTCCAGCCTCACCGCCACGCCTCCGGGTGCAGCACCCGCGCCAGGGCCCGAAGTCCCAGGACAAGACGTGGTGCCGGACGCACCACCCACGAGGGATCCACCTCCGCCAAGCAGCCGCGCCGCACGGCCGCGGTGCGCACCCAAGCAGGCCTGCGGCGCACGCGGTCTAGTCCTCTTCCCAGCACCACCACGCACTCGGGGTCGCGCGCCACCACCTCCTCCTCGGATACCTGCGGCCATCCTTTTCGGTCGGCGAACAGGTTGACCCCACCGGCCCGCCGCACCAGGTCATCCGGCAGGGTCCCCGCGGCTGCGGTGATGAAGGGCTGGTCCCATACCTGCACGAAGACGCGCACCCGCCGGCGGCCGGCCTTTGCCGCCACCTCGGACTCGGTCCTCCGCATGCGGTCCACCACCTCCCGCGCCCTCTCGGGGTGCCCGGTAACCTCCCCCAGCAGGACGATGGCCCGGTAGGTCTCCTCCAGCGTGTTGGACTCCAGCGCGAGGACCCGGTAGCCGAGACCGCGCAGCCGGAGCAGGGTGGTAGCCTGCAAGCTCACCAGGCCCACCACCAAATCCGGCCGCAGGGCCGCTAGACGTTCCTCGTCCACCCGCACGCCTCCCACGCGAGGCCGCGTGCGGACCTCCGGCGGGTAGTCGTCCGCGGAGGACACCCCCACCACCTGTCGCGCGGCACCCACCGCCCACAGCACTTCCGTCACGCTGGGCGCCAGCGACACCACCCGCTCAGGCGGCTGGTGGAACACCAGGCGGAAGCCGGTGGCGTCCAACACGGTGAGGGGCCACGGCCGTGCCAGGGCCGCAAGCAGCGCTGCCACGAAAAGCGCCCTCACCTGCCCCCCACCCTCTCCCACAACCACCGCGGCACCCAGGGCGCGGGAGGTTCCCGGTCCACTGGGTGCGAGGCCACCAGCACCTCCCTCGTGTGCAGCCGGCCGCCCACCAGCACTTCCAGCCAGCCTACCGGCTGGCCGGCTGCCACGGGCGGCTTCAAATTCTGTTCCCACCGGGGCTGCAGGGCTACCCGAGCCCCCCGGGGCACGGACAGCGCCAACTCCTGCCGCACCGTGGCGCGCAGCCGCACGCCCCCGCTCAGGCGAACCTCCGCCACAGGATCCTGCGGCCGGGCCAGCACGCGCAGCTCGTAGGCCTCAAAGCCGAAGTCCAACAGGGCGGCAGCGTCGTCGAACACCCGGGTAGAGTCCAGCACCACCGCGATCAGGGTGCGCGCACCCCGGCGGGCGGAGGCGACCAGACACGGCCCGGACTCCGCCAGCCACCCCGTCTTGACGCCGTCTGCACCTGGGTAGGTGGCCAGCAACCGGTTGCGGTTTACGAGTCTGCGCACCCCGGCCTCTGTGGGGTAATCGTACGCGCGGCTGGCCACGGCCTGTGCCACCTGCGGGTTGGCCAGGGCGGCGCGCGCGAGGAGGGCCAGGTCATACGCGGTGGACCGGTGCTGCGGATGGTACAGGCCGTGCGGGTTGGTGAAGTGGCTGTTGCGGGCGCCCAGCTCCCGCGCCCGCTGGTTCATCCGGGCTACGAAGGCCTCCACACTTCCCGCGGCGGCCTCCGCCAGCGCCAAGGCGGCGTCGTTGGCGGACGTCAGCAGCATGGCGTAAAACAGGTCGCGGACCCTGCGGCGCTCACCCGGCCGAAGGCCCACAGACGCCCCTTCCCGTTGCGCGGCAGCCCGGCCGCTCGTGACCACCACGCGGTCCAGGGGCAGGGACTCCGCCACCAGCAGGGCTGTGAGGATCTTGGTGGTGCTGGCAGGTGGCCAGGCTAGGTGCGCATTTCTCTCGGCCAGAACCTGCCCGGTGCGTCCCTCCACCAGCACGTAGGCCCGCGCGGCCACAGGGGGCTCTGCTGGGTCCGGGTGCGGCGCTGCCAGGGCCAGCAGCAACGCAGCAGCCGCCAGCCTCACGTTCGTCCCTCCGTTCGCGCGGAAGGTCCACCCCCCAGCATGTCCTGCACCCTGCGCCCCTCCAGGGGCGGCAGGTCGGACAGGTCCCGCAGCCCGAAGGAACGCAAAAACAGATCCGTGGTGCCGTACAGGATGGGGCTACCCGGTCCGGGCTTGCGACCCACCTCCCGGATCAGGTTCCGCTCCAGCAGCCTGCGCAGATGGTGGTCGCTGCGGGCGCCCCGCACCGCTTCCACCTCGGCCCGCGTCACGGGCTGCCGGTACGCCACCACCGCCAGGGTCTCCAGGGCGGCGCGCGACAGGGGCTCGGGCTGTGCGGTCACCAGCCGGGTCACGTACGGTGCGTACTCCGGCCGCGTGCACAGCTGGTAGCCGCCGGCCACCTGCTGAACCATAAGGCCGCGCGCGCGGTAGTCCTCCTGCAGCTGCGCCAGCAGGGACTCCGCTTCCTCCTCGGAGCACTCCAGTGCCCGTGCCAGCTTGCTCACGGGTACCGGCCCGCCGCTCGAAAGCAGCAGGCACTCCAGGGCGCACCGCAGGGTGTGCTGGCGATCCAGCTCCGTCACGCCTCCCCTCCTGCCGCGTACAGCCGGATGGGGCCGAAGGGTTCTGTTTGAGCGACCCGGACCCTTCGACGGCGCACCAGCTCTAGCAGGGCCAGGAAGGTGACGATCACCACGATGCGGGGGCTGTCCGGCTCGAACAGGTCCTCAAACCGCACGCCGTGCGGCGCAGCTTCCAGGGTGGCCAGGATGGCACGCATGCGGTCCGCCACCGTGACCCCCTCCGGGAGGACTTCCTCCACGGGCTTCGCGGACCGTTCCAGCACCCGCTGGAACGCCGCGAACAGGTCCTCCACGGTCAGACCCACCAGGGGCAGTTCGCCTGCGGAAGCCGGGTCCGCGGGCCTGGTGAACACCCTGCGCTGGAGCGCCTCCAGGGCCGCCAGAGCCTCCGCGGCCTCCCGAAACACGCGGTACTCCTCCACCTGCTGGCGCAGGCGTTCCTCCAGGTCCGCGGCTTCCTCCTCTCCCACCGGCTCCGGTGCGGGCGGTTTGGGGGGCAAAAGCAGCCTGCTCTTAAGCTCCACCAGCACCGCGGCGGCCCACAGGAACTCGCTAGCCTCCTCCAGGTCCACCTCTTCCCCGAGCCCGTCCAGGTAGCCGCGGACCATCGCTGCGAGGTCCACCTCCTGCAGGTCCAGCTCCCCCGCGTGGGCCCGGCGCACCAGCTCCTGTACCGGGCCCTCGAAACCCGCCACCCGCACGATGGGTCCCTCGGCCATGAGCCTCCTCACGCACCCGCAGCCCACCGCATCAGCCAGACCACGGGACCGCGCAGGATCGGACCCAGCCAGCCCGAGGCCAAAAGCAGCACCAGCAGAAGGCCCCCGTAAGGCTGGAAGCGGGCGTACGCGCGGCCGGCCTCGCCCCGCAGCAACGCCTCCACGACGCGGGAGCCATCCAAGGGAGGAATGGGCAGGAGATTGAACACCGCAAGAACGGCGTTCACGTACAGCATGCGTCCCCACAAGGAGGCTTCCCACCCGCCCTCCGGCACCAGGCCCAGGCGGTAGGCGGAGCCAAGCATCGCCATCAGGGCCACGTTGGCCAGGGGGCCGGCCAGGGCCACCAGCAGCAGGCCCCGGCGCGGGTCCCCAAAACGGGTGGGGTCCACCGGCACGGGCTTGGCCCAGCCGAAGCCCGCCAGCAGCAAGACCACGGTTCCCAAGGGGTCCAGGTGCGCCAGCGGGTTCAGCGTGAGGCGGCCCATCCACCGGGGCGTGGGGTCGCCCAGCTGCACCGCCGCGTACGCGTGGGCGTACTCGTGCACCGTAGCGGCCACCAACAGAGCCGCCGCGGTGAACAGCATCTGCAGGGGATCCAGCCCCAGCACCTCACACCGCGGCCGCGCGAGCCGGCGCCGCCTCCAGCCGCACCAGGTCCTCGTAGGTCTCCCGCCGCACCATCACCGTAGCCTGCCCCTCCTCCGCCAGAACCACCGCGGGCCGGGGGAACCGGTTGTAGTTGCTGGCCATGGAGTACGTGTACGCCCCCGTGGAGAACACCGCCACCACGTCGCCCGGCCGAACCCGCGGAAGGTGAGCCTCCCAGATGAGCACGTCCCCGGACTCACAGCAGCGGCCGGCCAGGGCCACCACCTGCTGCGGCGGCTCGTCGGGCTGCGCGGCCAGCACCGCCTCGTAGCGCGCCCCGTACAGGGCCGGCCGGGGGTTCTCGTACATCCCGCCATCTACGGCCACGTACGTGCGCACACCCGGGATCTCCTTCACCGGGCCCACGGTGTACAGCGTGACTCCCGCGGGCCCCACCACCGACCGGCCCGGCTCCACAAACAGCCGGGGCGTGGGGTATGCAAGGGCCTGGCATGCAGCCTTGAGCGACTCTGCCACCGCGCCCACGTACGCCTCGATGGAGGGAGGACGGTCGGAGGAAAGGTATCGGATGCCCAGCCCGCCCCCCAGGTTAACCTCCTCCGCCACGTAGCCCAGCTCCGACCGCACCTGCGCCGCGAAGGCCGCCACCAGCTCCGCGTTTCGACGGAAGGGCTCCAGCTCCAGGATCTGGGAGCCAATGTGGCTGTGGAAGCCGCGCAGCCGCAACCCCGGCCTTTGCAGAACCTCCCGGACGGCCCGCAGCGCCGTACCGTCGGGGATGCCGAACCCGAACTTGGTGTCCACCCCGCCCGTCCGGATCGCCCGGTGCGTCTGCGGCTCGATCCCCGGGGTGACCCGCAGCCACACCTCCGCCACCGTCCCCACCTCCCGGGCCAGCCGGTCCAGCAGGTCGAGCTCGTGGAAGTTGTCCACCGCTACGCGCCCCACGCCCACCCGCAGGGCCAGGCGCAGCTCCTCCTCGGTCTTGTAATTGCCGTGGAACACCACGCACGCAGGTGGGACGCCCGCCCGCAGGGCGGTATACAGCTCGCCGCCGGACGCCACATCCACCCAGAAGCCCTCCTGGTGCGCCAGCTGACAGGTGACCACCGTGCACAGGGCCTTGGAGGCGAACACGGGCTGACCCCCGGGCGCCTGGCGGCCGAAGGCTTCCCGGTAGGCGCGCAGGTTTGCCCGCAGGCGCCCCCCGTCCAGCACGTGCAGGGGCGTGCCGAAGTTGCGGGCCAGGTCGATGGCGTCGCACCCGCCCACGCACAGGTGCCCGGACGCGGTCCGCGGGAACTCGTCGCGCAACACCCACCTCCAGGATCCGCGATCGCCGCCAGAATACCAGAAGGCCGCGGTGCTTGAAAAACCGCGCCGACTGCGGTGCGGGCGTAGAATGGGCTCGGAGGGCGCGGACCCTGCGAACGTGGAGGTGGGCGATGCCGGAGGCGGTGATCCTGAGTGCAGTGCGAACCCCCATCGGCCGGTTTTTGGGAGGGCTGGCGAACGTACCGGCTCCCCGCCTGGGGGCAGTGGTGGTGCGGGAGGCAGTCCGGCGCGCCGGGGTGCGGCCGGAGGAAGTGGATGAGGTGATCATGGGCAACATCCTGTCTGCGGGAACGGGGCAGGCGCCCGCGCGGCAGGCGGCACGGTACGCGGGGCTGCCGGACTCCGTGGGCGCGGTCACGGTGAACAAGATGTGCGGGTCAGGCCTCAAGGCGGTGGTGCTGGCCGCGCAGGCCATCCGGGCGGCAGACGGCCGGGTGTACGTAGCCGGCGGCATGGAGAACATGAGCCGGGCCCCCTACCTCCTGCCCCGAGCCCGTACGGGCTACCGGCTTGGCCACGGCGAAGTGCAGGACTCCATGATCCTGGACGGTCTGTGGGACCCGTACCGGGACTGCCACATGGGTTCGTGTGCGGAGCTGCTGGCTGCGGAGTACCGCATCAGCCGCGAGGACCAGGACGCGTACGCGGAGCGGTCGTACCGCCTGGCTCTGCAGGCCCTGGACTCCGGTTGGTTCCAGCCCGAGACGGTGGCCGTGGAGTCGGACGGGAAGCGGGTGGAGGAGGACGAAGAACCGCGGCGCGTGCAGTTCGACAAGATCCCCACCCTCAAGCCCGCCTTCCAGGCGGATGGGACCGTCACGGCGGCCAACGCCAGCAGCATCAGCGACGGGGCCGCGGCCCTGGTGGTGGCGGACCGATCCGTGGCGGACCGGGTCGGCACCAGGCCCCTGGCCCGCGTGGTGGGCTACGCGCAGGCGGCGACGGCTCCGGAGTGGTTCACCATCGCCCCCGCGGCGGCCATCGAACGGCTGCTGGAGCGGGTGGGGTGGCGCAAGGAGGACGTAGACCTGTACGAGATCAACGAGGCCTTCGCCGCGGTGGTGCTGGGCGTGTGCCGCAAGCTGGGCCTACCTCTGGATCCGGTAAACGTGCACGGGGGCGCGGTGGCTTTGGGCCACCCCATCGGGGCTTCCGGAGCCCGCATCCTCACGACCCTCCTGCACGCCATGGAACGCCGCGATGCGCGTCGCGGGGTCGCCGCGATCTGCCTGGGGGGCGGGGAGGCGGTGGCGGTGGCGGTGGAGCGGCGGGTCTGAGCACGCCTCGCCCGTGAGCGCCCTGCACCTCTCCCCGGGTGTCGTGGCCCTGGGGATCCTGCTGGCCACCGTGGTGCTCCTGGCCTGGGGGCGATGGAGGCCGGACGCGGTGGCGATCCTGGTGCCCGTGGTCCTCGTGACCTCCGGGCTGAGTCCGGTTGAGGAGGCGCTTTCGGGCTTCGGCAACCCCGCGGTGGTCGCGATGGCCGGGGTGCTGGTCCTGAGCGCGGCTTTGGAGCGCACGGGGATCGCCGCCAGCCTCGCCCGGCGCTTGCGGTCCAACGTGTCCTCGGAGTCCTCCTTGGCGCTGGCACTGATGCTGACCGCAGCGGGGCTTTCCGGGTTTATGAACAGCCTGGGCGCTATCGCGGTGCTCCTGCCCGTGACCGCCGCCGCCTGCCAGCAGCGGGACATCCCGCCTTCACGCCTGCTGTTACCCGTGGCCCTGAGCGCCCGACTGGGTGGGGTGCTTACGCTGGTGGCTGGGCCGAGCAACCTGCTGGCATCCCGCATGCTGCAGGAGGCCACGGGCCGGCCCTTCGCGATGTTCGAGTTCCTACCCCTGGGTCTCGCCTTCGTGGCCGTGGGGGCGGGTTTCTTCCTCCTGGTGGGCCGTCGGCTCCTGCCCGCACGCACCTCCGGGCACCGCGCTCACCGTCCGGCAAGCCCGGCGCTGGCGGAGCTGTACCGGATGCACGAGCGGGTGCGGGAGGCCCGTGTGAAAGCGAACTCGGCATTGGCAGGCCGGCCCCTGTCGCAGACTCCCCTGGCAGAGGCGGGGGTCCTCGTCCTCGCACTCCGGCGGGGCAACCGCGCGCAGCCGTTGCCGGTGCCGCAGGAGGTGATCCTGGCCGGAGACCGACTCCTGCTGGCGGGCGTCAGGGACGAGACCGTCCTATCACGCCTGGAGGAAATGGGTCTGGAGCTACAGCCCCCGGACCGGGTGGATCTGGAGTTCACGGGGGTGGGGCTCGCGGAGGTCGTGATCCCGCCAAGGTCCGCCGTCGCGGGCCGCACAGTCCGCCAGCTGGACTTCCGGCGGCGGTACGGGGTGTCGGTTCTGGCCATCTGGCGCAAGGACCAACCCCGCCGCAGCGCGGTGGCGGACGTGCCATTGGAGGTGGGAGATGCTATCCTCCTGCAGGGGCCGCGGCATCGGTTCCGCGCCCTGGCCTCCGATCCGGACTTCATCCTCCTGCAGGAGCAGCCCGCACAGGCTCTCGGATGGCGCGGCCCTGCGGCGCTAGCGGTGGTGGGTGTCACCTCCGCCGCAGCCGGCCTGGGGTGGGCGGACGTGTCCGTGGCGGTACTGGCTGGAGCGGTGACTGTGGTGGGGCTCGGGTGCCTGCCCGGGGAGGACGTCTACCGCGTGGTGGACTGGCGCAGCGTGGTGTTCCTCGCCTGCCTGCTGCCCCTCTCGGGAGTCCTCCTGCGGACCCGCGCGGTGGACAGCCTGGTGGCGCCGCTGTTGCAGGTGGGCGGTTCACCCCTCGGCACCTTCGCGGCCCTGTACGCGGCGGCCATCCTCCTTAACCAGCTGCTGCCCAGCGTGGCGGCTACCGTGGTCCTCACGCCCGTGGCCCTGGAGGCGGCCACGCGCCTGGGAGCCAGTCCCGCGGCCCTGGTGATGGCGGTGGTGGCGGCCACCGCCACCACCTTCACTCCCCTGGGGAACCCGGTCAACCTGCTGGTGATGGCTCCGGGCGGGTACACTTTGCGCGACTACCTGCGGGCCGGCTTGCCCCTCGCGGTTCTCCTGTACCTGCTGGGGCTGTGGCTCGTCCCCACCGCCTGGCCTCTGGTCCGCAGCTGACAGCTCCCCGGCGCCTACGAGGGCAGGACCCACTCCGTGTACCGCAGGCTGGTGTGCAGCCCCGTGTAGTTCTCCGCCAGGTACCGACGCGCGGCCTCGCTGCGGCGCAGGGCACGCAGCTGCGCCCGCTGCATCCCCTCCTCGAAGGGGTCATCCAGGCGGTGGAGCAGCTGGGTCATCCACCACGAGAAGTGCTCCGCCTGCCACACATGCTCCAGGCACCACTCCGTGTACGACCGCAGTCCGGTCTCGTCACCGGCCCGGTAGTAGTCGGCCAGGGCCCGGCTCAGCACCACCACGTCGCACACGGCCAGGTTCAACCCCTTGGCACCCGTGGGCGGGACCACGTGCGCCGCGTCGCCCGCAAGGAACAAGCGACCGTGCTGCATGGGTTCCACCACCAGGCTGCGCAGGGGTGCCAGGCTCTTCTCCAGCACGGGCCCCGGCGTGACGCGGGCCGCACCGGCCAGGCGACGCTCCAGCTCCTCCCACACACGGGAGTCCGGCCAGTCCTCCAAACGTTCCTCGGCCCGCACCTGCACGTAGTTCCGTGACAGACGGGGCGATCGCATGCTGAAGAGCGCGAAGCCGCGCGGGTGGTTCACGTAGATGAGTTCGTGGGAGGCGGGCGGGGCCTCTGCGAGGATCCCCAGCCACGCGAAGGGGTACGCCCGCTGGTGCACCCGGCGCACGGTGTGCGGGATCGCCGCGCGGCAGACCCCGTGGGACCCGTCGCAGCCCGCCACGAAGTCCGCCTCCAGCTCCTCCTCCGACCCATCCGGGGTGCGGTAGACCACCCTGGGGCGGCGCTCCACTTCCTCCAGCCGCACCACTTCCGCCTCGAACCGGACGTCGCCACCCCCCTCCTGGCGGGCCCGGATCAGGTCCTTCACCACCTCCTGCTGTCCGTACACAGTGACGGTGTGTCCGCCCGTGAGCGCAGGAAAGTCGAAGTGCAGCAAGGACCCCTCGAAGGCGAAGTTAACGCCCTCGTGCACGAGCCCCTGCCGCTCCATGCGGTCGCCCACCCCGGCCCGCAGGAGGATCTGCCGCGTCCCGTCCTCCAACACCCCCGCCCGCACTCGCTGCTCCACGTACGCGCGGCTGCGGGACTCCAGCACCACACTGCGGATCCCCACCCGGTCCAGCAGATGGCTCAGGAGGAGGCCTGCGGGACCGGCACCCACGATGGCCACCTGGGTTGCGGGCAACCGTCACCTCCCCACGGGTCACGCAACCACCCGTACGTCCAGCTCCGTCCGGCACCGGCCGTGCACGAAGCAGGTGCGTCCTCCCACGGCCACCAACTCCTGGGCGAAGGCATCCTCCTCTTCGGTGTCCAGGTACGCATGGGTCACCACGGGCGCGGCAGCGCCTCCCGGTCGGAAGCCCGTGTCCTGTATCACGCGGAAGGCCCGCAGACCCTTCCGCTCTTGAGTCTCCGCCAAGCTGGACCCTTCCGAACTCGTTTCCTCCTCCGTCTTCGGGGTAACTGCATCCCTCCGCACGGCACCGCGGTCGCCTTGCGGACGCAAGTGCGAGAATCGATCCCGCAGGTCGGGGCGAGGGGGAGGGTCCGCGGGCAGCAGGGCCCCTTGGGTAGCGGAGCCCTTCATGGTGTACCGGGTGTCCTGCAACACGGTTACCTCTGCCGCCGGGACTCCCGCGGCTTGCCGCAGCCTCTCCGCAAAGTCGGTGACCGGCCCCACACGCACGAACGCCAACGGGGGAGGCGCCACGTCGTCCCCCAGCAGGTAGGGTGCCTCGTCGCTGGCTAGCCGCCACGTCACGGCTGCAGCGGTGGTGACCACCAAGGCCTCCTTTTGCATGCGGGACAGGGACCCTGCCGCAGTCCGGACCGCCACGCCCGATGAGGCCGCTGGCGGCGTTCGGCCCGTCGCTGCCCGGTCAAGCGGGAAGAACAAAGGGAGGCCGGATGCCTCCAGAGGGCTGCATCCCATGCTTCCCTCACCTCCTACCTTCGCCCCGTCACAGCCTCCGGGGCTACGGGGGGCACCCCGTAGGTGTAGAAGGTCTCCGGCAGCCCCCCGCCAAACCAGATGCTGCTGCGCTCCAGGTCGCTCTCGTTGGATACGTCCCACACCACGGTTTTCCACGCGGGGTCGAAGATGAGGTAGCCGGTGTCCCCGAACAGCTCCACGCGCACACCCCCCGGTTCGAACACGTACATGAAGTAGGCCTGGGTGGTGCCATGCTTGCCCGGCCCTGCCTCGATGCGCACTCCGTAGTCCACCATCACGTCTGCCGCGTCCATAAGGTGCTGCGGGTACCCGTACCAGTACGCCACGTGGTGGAACCGGCCATGGTGGCCCGTGGCGTCCCGCATGACGGCGATCTCGTGCACCAGGGGACTCACGCTGAGCCAGGCGCCCACTTCCTCCCCATCCCTGCCCAGCTTCTGCTCCCGCAGCCGGAAGCCCAAAAGGTCCGTGAGGAACTCCCGCACGGGGCCCACCGCACGCGCCATGATGTTCACGTGGTCGATGCGGCGCACGGGCACCCCCCGCAGGGGCCGCTTCTGAGGCCGGTTCCGCAGAACGGTGCGCATTTCCTCGGGGGGCCGGTAGCCCTCCACCTCCCACAGGACTTCCATGGGGTGGCCCTCGGGGGTAACGAACCGGTAGGCGCGGCCGTGGCCGAGGTCGCCGTCGATCCAGCCGCGCCCCAGCCCCGCCCGCTCCAGCCTGCGGACGAGTTCCTCCAGGGCCTCCTCCGATGAGGCCCGCCACGCGATGTGCCCCAGGGCCGCTTCGGAGCCCTCTGTGACCTTCAAGGTGTGGTGATACCAGTCCTCGTACGCCCGCAGGTACACCGACGGCCCCTGCCGGGTGGTCTCCTCCATCCCCAGCAGGTGGTGAAAGAACCAGAGGGTTTGCTCGGGCCTTGGGGTCAGGATTTCCACGTGGGCCAGCTGTGCCACCAAGGGTTCTGTCATCGAGCTCACCTCCTCTGCGGGATTTCGGACTGGCTGGCTTCCACCTGCGCCATCTCCTGCAGGATTTGGAACCCGTAGTTGGCCGCCGACAGGCCCCGGAACAGGAAGGCCAGCCCCACCACCGCACTCAGTTCCTCCCACGTGGCCCCCGCGCGCCGGGCCGCGATGGCGTGCAGCTTGGCCGCGTCCTGCAGGTTCACAAGCAGCATGCCGAACAGCATCAGCTGTGCCGTCTTGGTGTCGAAACACCTGGGGTACATGAAGTGCCGCCGCATCTCCTCCTGGATGCGCAAACCTTCGGGGTCCAGGCGGCTCAGCAGCTCCGTGCGGGCCTGGATCCGGGGCGGTACGAACCCCACCAGGTCCACGTACACGGACCGAAGCCGCTGCAGCTCCTCCTCCGACATGCGCCGTTCCGGTAACGCCTCCATCCCGCGCCTCCCTCCCCTCGCTTCATCCCCTGGCAGCGCCCACCCGGTTGACAAACAGCCCGCCAACAGGCGAACCCGTGTTCACCCGCCCGCGGGCTAGCTGCCTGGCAGCACAAAGATGGCGCAGAGGGGGAGGGTCCGGCAATGGCTCCGTTCAACAATGCGGAACCCACACCGTTCATTCCGAACATGGCCCTTTTCGAGCAGCGTAACGAGCGGCTAAAATGACCTACGATGCTCAGTACGGTCCGGCGGGTGGGGCAGGTCCTGGAGCTGTTCGGGATGGACCATCCCGAACGCAGCGTGAGCGAGGTAGCCTCGTTGCTGGGGATCCCCAAGTCCACGGCTCACGCCCTCCTGCGCACCATGTGCGACATCGGCCTACTGCGCCGCACCGCGGACCGCCGCTATCGGCTGGGCTGGCGGATCCTCGCCCTGTCCACCACGCTGTTGGCCACCACCCAGTACCGGGTGGAGGCCCGGCCCGTGATGGGGGACTTGGTGGCACGGTTCGGGGAGACGGTGCATTTGGCCACCATGGAATCGGGCCGGGTGCTGTACGTGGACAAGCTGCAGGGTACCCGTGCGGTGCAGGTGTCCGTCACGGGGATCGGCGTGGAGTTGCCTGCCCACTGCAGCGCGGTGGGCAAGATCCTGCTGGCCTTCCAACCGTGGCCCGAGGTGGAGGCGTTGCTGAGCCGCACGGGGCTGCCGCCGCTGACGCCCAACACCATCACCGACCCGGAGCGGCTGCGGGCCGAGCTGGAGGAGGTCCGGGAACGCGGCTATGCCCTGGACATCGAGGAGGCGGTCTTGGAGCTGTGCTGCGTGGCTGCTCCCATCCGGGATCACCGCGGCGAGGTGGTGGCGGCCATGAGCCTATCGGTACCCGCCTACCGGTTCCACCGGCAAAAGGACGAGCTGCGCCGGGCCATCGTGGCCGCCTGCCGGGAGGTGTCCTACCGGCTGGGCTACACCGCCTACGAAGACACCCAGAGGCGGCGGCAGGCCGCCAGCGGCTGACCGCTGCGGGTCACTCCTCCGGCACGTACACGTCCAGGCGCGGGACCCCGAACTCGGACTTCTAGATCCAGCCGCATCCCGGACACACCCCACCGGGAGATCTCCCCCGGGCTGGACGAAGCGGCCCTTGCGGATGGCCTCCGCGGGGTTGTTGCGGTCGTCCCGCTTCACCAGCTCCACGGGCCGCCCCAGGGTCCCGCCGGCGGCGTTCAGCTCCTCCACCGCCATGCGCATGCCGTTCCGCGCGTTGGTCCCCCACAAGGCGAACGGGCGGCTCAGGGGCCGCAGGAACGCAACCCGCAGGGCCCGCGGACAGCCTGCCACACATCCCCACCACCAGCACCATTGCCGTTCGGAATTCTCGCTGCTTTCCCTTTCGTCACCGCCTGCGGAAGATCCGCCCCAGCTCCTCCCTGGCCCGCGTGAGGGCGGCCTCGTCATAATCCCGCATGGCGACGATCCGCAACCTCTCCGCGTCCTTGAGGGGCGGGTACACGCCCGGCAGGGACACGAAGTCCCCGTCCTGCGCCAGGGCCAGCAAGCCCGCCCGACTCAACAGCGTCTCGATGTACAGCTTCCCCGCATTGGGCCGCGCCGCGCGAGCCCCCAAGGCGATCCGGTGGCCGTCCGCCAGAAACACGGGCAGGCGCACGTAGTCCAAGGGGGCACCCTCCTTGCCGAACTGGTACACGTAACGGATGTAGGTGAGGCCCACGGGGAACTCGCCCCGCACGAGCCGGTCTGCCACCGGGAGGAGGGACTCCACGTACGCACCCACCTGCCCCGCCAGCTGCTCCAAAAACGAGCGCCACTGGGCTCCCAGGATCCCCCGCAGCTCCATCAGCCACTGGGCGGTGGTGGTGTGGAGGGTGGGGTCCGCCATCACCACCTTCCCCTTCCACCGGAGCTCCAACAGGTCCGTGAGGCTGCGGGGAGCCTCCTCCGGGCGCACAAACGCCTATTATACACGATGCCAATGGGAGTTACCAGGAACTGGGGGGAAACCAGGGCTTGTGGGTCGCGGGTTGCCCGGTCGAACAGCTCGTAGGACGGGGAGGCGTAGCGCGCGAAGGCGCCTGCTTCCCGCAGGACCATCATGGGGCTGCTGTTCGTCTGGACCACGTCGAACAGCGTTCGCCCTGCGCGGGTCTCGTTCAGCACCCGGTCTAGCACCCGGGTGCTGGCGGCCCTCCAGTACTCCACGGGAATTCCGTACCGGCTCTCGAAGATCTTGTTGACAACCTCCAGGGTTGTAAGAGACCCGTACAGCACCAGCCGACCCTCCCGCTTGGCTGCAGCCACCAGGTCCGCCTCGGCGGGCGAAGGTGCCGCAGCCGCCAGGGCCAGGAGCCCTGCGGCCATCAGGATTTCCAGCCGCCTCCACACGCATCTCACCTCCCTGTGGGGGATTCGGTCACGCTCCCCAGCCGCCGCAGCACCCGTTCCGTGAAGATCCCGAACCAAGCCCGCATGCGGTCCACCCCCTTTCGCTTTTTAGCCTGACACGCACGGGGACTCGGTACAAGCACGCGGTTCGGTTATTCGGGACCGGGCCGCTTGACCCCGGTCTGCCCCTGGTGGCCCTTCGGCTGCAGCTGCCGCAGACGTGGGAGCACGGGGTGGACCTGGGCGTCGGGCTGCTGCTGGTGGCTTTGGGGCTGCGCACCCTCTGGAACCTGCGCCGGGAACAGGTGCCCCTTCACCTGCACGAGCACGAGGGCACCAGCCACCTGCACTTACACCGCCACGTCCACGGCCCTGACCACGCGCATCCCCACCCGCTCCCCGGACCGCGAGCGCGGATCAGCTTCCTGGTGGGCGTGGCGCACGGCCTCGCCGGCAGCGGGGCCGCCGCGGTGGTGGCCATGACCGCGACACCGTCCTTGGGCGTGAGCGCCGCGTACCTGTTGGCGTTCGGACTGGGGACGGTGGCAGGCATGTTCTTCACCACCCTGGGTATCGCCGCGCCCACCCTGGCCGCCACTTCCCGGTGGGAGCGGGCTTACCTCGTGGTGAGGGCTGCCGCAGGGATTGCGGCCGTCGCGGTGGGCATCTGGATGTGGGCAGAGATCATCCCTCAGCTGGGGTAGCCCGGGCGGCCGGGTTCAGCATTTCCGAACAGGGCCGTTGCGCTGCCGGCTTCCCTCGAAGAGGGTAGTAGCGGACGCAACACACCATGGCAACCGCCCAGTGGCAGACACAGGTGCTCGTGGTGGGCGCCGGGCCCGTGGGCCTCACCCTGGCCCTGGACCTGGGCCAGCGGGGCGTCCGGTGCGTGCTGGTGGAGCGCAAGGAGGGACCCCAGTTCCTACCCAAGATGGAACGCTGCAACGCGCGCACCATGGAAATCTACCGGCGGATGGGGATCGCGGAGAAGATCCGGCAGGCAGGGTTCCCCCGCCACTACCCCATGGACGTGTTCGTGGTCACCTCCCTGGTGGATCCGCCCATCCTGCGGCTGCCCTACCCTTCCGTGGCCGAAGCGGAGGCGCAGATCCGGTCCCGCAACGACGGGAGCCTGCCCCTGGAGCCCTACCAGCTCATCCCAGTACACCCTGGAGCCGCTTTTGAAGGCCGAGGTAGAAGCCCTACCCAACGTCATTGTCCGCTACGGCCATGAGCTGGTGTCCTTCCACCAGGACAGCCATGGGGTCACGGCGCAGGTCCGCAGGACCTCCGACGGAGCCCTGGTGGCAGTGCGGGCGCAGTACCTGGTGGGCTGCGATGGGGGTAACAGCACGGTGCGGGAGCTGTTGGGCGTCCCGCTGCACGGGGAGGGCAACATCCGGGAGCTGTGCCAGGCCCTGTTCCGCTCCCACGACCTGTTCGAGCGTATCCCCATCGGCAAGGGTCGCCACTACCACGTGGCGGATACCCAGCAGACCATGCTCATCGTGCAGGACGACGCCCGCCACTTCACCCTGCACGCGGTGGTGGAGGACGACGCGGAGATGCCCCGCATCTTCGAGCGGGTTGTGCGGATGCCAGTCCGCTACGAGCTCCTGTACGCAGGCCGGTGGCGGCAGCAGCTGCTGCTGGCGGAACGGTACCGGGTCGGGCGGGTGTTCCTGGCCGGGGACGCGGCCCATTTGGTGATCCCCACGGGTGGATTAGGGACGAACACCGGGGTGGGGGACGCCGCCGACCTCGCATGGAAGCTGGCCGCGGTCCTGAAGGGCTGGGGTGGTGCCAAGCTGCTGGCCTCCTACGAGGCGGAACGGCGCCCGGTGGGGGAACGAGCGGTGGCGGCGGCCCGCTTCGCCGCGCTGGGGCGCCAAGCGTGGCGGGCGGCCTACAAACCCTGGATCGCGGACCGCACCCCCGAGGGCCAGCGGGCACGTGAGGAGATGGCCCGCATCGCCAACGTGGAGCAGCGCAAGACCAACGAGATGCTGGGCACGGAGCTGGGCTACCGCTACCTGGGATCCCCCATCGTGTGGCCCGAGCCCGGCGACCCGCCCCCGGACAGCTTCATGGAATACCGCCCCACCACCTGGCCCGGGGCGCGCCTGCCGCACCTGTGGCTGGGGGACCGGACGGCCCTGCACGACCGCCTCCCGCACGACCGGTACGCCTTGCTCCGCCTGGGCGGCACGCACACGGACACCGGACCTTTGGAGCAGGCGTTTCAGTACTTCGGAGCGCCCCTGGGGGTGCTGGACGTACCCGACGAACTCGTGCGGGACGTGTACGGTTCGACCTGATCCTGGTGCGCCCCGACCTGCATGTGGCGTGGCGGGGCAACCGCCTGCCCCGCGACGCCTTCGGGGAGGGTGTGTTCCGCCTGGCCGCGCGGGTGACCGGCCACGAGGACGGGTTGGGCTGACCGAAGCAAGAGTTCCCAGATTGAATATTGGGGAGGTGCAAGGGTGGCGTCCGAAGACCGTTGGGTACAGGAAGGCGCGCAGCTGCGCGAGCGGGTGGCCGTGGCCTGCCGGGTGCTGGCCATGGAAGGGCACACGGACATCACCCAGGGCCACGTGTCCGCGCGTCACCTCGGCACTCCGTACTACTGGATCAAGGCCAGCGGGCTAGGTCTGGACGAGGTTACCCCGGACGACGTGGTGCTGGTGGACCTGGAGGGCCGCAGAGTGTCGGGAACTGGTCCGCTGCACTCGGAGCTGCCCATCCACGCGGAGATCTACCGAGCCCGGCCTGACGTGATGGCGGTGGTGCACACACACCCGCCCTACGCTACCGCCCTGGCTGCCTCTTACGTACCCCTGCGGCCCGTCAGCCACGAAGGTACCCTGTTCTGGCCGGACGTCCCCCGCTACACCTTCACCACGGACCTGGTGGTGACCCGGGAGCAAGGAGAGGAGCTCGCCCGCGCCCTGGGATCCGCGCGGGCGTGCCTGATGCGCAACCACGGTATCGTCACCGTGGGCAGCAGCGTGGAGGAGGCGGCCCTGTTCGCCCTGCAGCTGGAGCGCGCGGCCAAGCTCCAGATCCTAGCCGCGTGTCTAGGCCCGTACGCCTGGACGCCGCATGCGGAGGTGGCCCAGAAGGCGGCCCACCTGCACTCGCCCCGCCAGCTGGAGCGCAACTAGCAGTACTACGTGCGGAAGCTGAGGCGGCGGGAGCACGGCACTGCGCTTGCGTGAGGGAGCGCCTGTAGCTGACCCTGTGGCCACCACGGTCTGTTGTGCCCCTTGCGGAGGGGACGATCCATTGGCGTGGGCCTACGTACCATCTTCTGGCTGGCCGCCTTCGAGGCCAGCAAACGGGAGTGCTGCCGCAGGCTATTACGTCGGGCAAGCCTGGCATGGTTTCTGGCCGGCCCCGGAAGAGCGGCGGCGGCCGCTGGCGCCAGACCCCTGGGAGTTGGGGCGCGACCCGCACGTGGTGTGGACAGCTGCCCGCCATACCGTGAGCAGGGGTCTCACCGCGCGCCAACGCGAACCGCGGGGAGCTGTTCACCTCGACTGCGGACCCAGCCCCGCTTTCGCGGAGTGAAAGGAGGGAGCCTTGACGGACCGACGCATGGAGTACGGCTCCGACCTCATCGTGGAGCTCATGCGGCGCTGCGGGGTGGACTACGCGGCCCTGAACCCCGGAGCCACCTTCCGAGGCATCCACGACTCCCTGGTGAACTATGCGGGGAACCGTGCTCCGGAGCTGGTGCTGTGCACCCACGAGGAGATCGCGGTGGCCGTGGCGCACGGTTACGCCAAAGCGGCCCACCGGCCCATGGTGGCCCTGGTCCACGACGTGGTGGGGCTGCAGCACGCCAGCATGGCCATCTTCAACGCGTGGTGCGACCGGGAGCCGGTGCTGGTGGTGGGAGGGACCGGACCCATGGAAGCCGCTCAGCGGCGGCCGTGGATCGACTGGGTGCATACGGCGCACCTGCAGGCCAACCTGATCCGGGACTACGTGAAGTGGGATGACCAGCCTGCGAGCCTGGCAGCCATCCCGGAGTCCTTTTTCCGGGCTTATCGTCTCGCCACGCAGGAACCTCAGGGGCCTGTGTATCTGTGCTACGGCGCTGCCCTGCAGGAGGCCCGCCTGGAACAGCCCGTGGAGATCCCCGACCCGCAACGGTACCTGCAGACCACGCGACTTGCCCCGGAGGAGGACGCGGTGGAGCAGCTGGCATGGTGGCTGGTGGAGGCGGAGTTCCCGGTCCTCCTGGCGGACCGGGCGGGCCGCAACCCGGCCGCCCTGGTACCCCTGGCGGAGCTTGCGGAGGCCGTAGGAGCCGCGGTGGTAGACACGGGACGGCGCCACAACTTCCCAGCAGACCATCCCCTGGACTGCAGCGACGCGAAGGCGGAAGTGCTGGGGCGGGCGGACTTTGTGCTGGCCCTGGAGGTGTACGACCTGTACGGCGCGCTGCGCGCCCCGGTGGACCGCACCACCCGCCGAGCACCATCCCTCCTGCGGCCGGACGTCCGGGTGGCCCACGTGACCGTGGGCGACCTGCACGCCCGTGGCTGGGTGCACGACACCAACCAGCTGCAGCCTACCGACCTCACCGTGGTGGCCGACACCGCGGTAACGCTACCCCTGCTGGTGGAGCGGGTAAAGCGACGCCTGGGAGCCACAGCCACTGGAGCCACCGCCCGGGAAGCCCGGAGGCGCTTCGTGGAGGAGCTGCACCGCACCGCACGCCGGAGGGCGGAGCTGGTCCTCCGGGACCGGTGGGCAGAACGGCCCGTCTCCCTGCCCCGGCTGGCCTACGAAGTGGGGCGCGCCCTGCAGGGGCTTCCCTGGCAGCTGGCCAACGGGCGCCTGGAGGGCTGGCCGCGGCGGCTGTGGCCGTTCCGCGAACCGGACTGTTTTTTAGGTTACAACGAGGGAGCCGGCCTTGGCTACGGCATGGGCGTGTCCCTGGGCGCGTGCCTGGCGAACCGCAGCACGGGCCGGCTGGTGGTGAACCTGCAGTCGGAGGGAGACTTCCTGTACACACCGGGAGCCCTGTACACGGCCGCCGCCCACCGCCTGCCGGTGCTCGTGGTGCTGGTGAACAACCGTTCCTATTACAACGACGAAGAGCACCAAGAGGAGGTGGCCCGCGCCCGCGGGCGTCCCGTGGAGAACAAGGGCGTGGGCACCCGCCTGGATAACCCCGACGTGGACTACCGCAGGCTGGCGGAGTCCTTCCACGTCTACGCGGAGGGGCGCGTAGAGGACCCCGACGCTCTGGGCGCGGTCCTCACGCGGGCCGTGCGGGTGTGCGCGGAGGAACGTCGGCCGGCCCTCGTGGAAGTGCTGTGCGCGCCACGTTAGGATCCTCTGGTGGAGGTGGTGCCATGGCCCGGATCCAACTGCTCTCCCTGCGCAAGGCGTACGAGTTCCGCGGCCAGCTGGTTCGGGCGGTGGACGACGTGACCCTGGAGGCTCCGGAGGGTAAGATCCTCACCTTGCTGGGCCCCAGCGGGTGCGGGAAGACCACCACCCTGCGGTGCATCGCGGGCCTGGAGCGGCCCGACGACGGGGAGATCCGGTTCGGGGACCGTGTGCTGTTCAGCCGGGCTCCGAGCGTGTTCGTACCCCCGGAGCACCGCCAGATCGGCATGGTCTTCCAGTCCTACGCCATCTGGCCGCACATGACGGTGTTCGAGAACGTGGCGTACCCCCTGCGCGTCCGGCGAGTCCCCTCCGCCGAGGTGCGCAAGCGGGTGCAGGCGGCCCTGGAACTGGTGGGGCTGGCGGCCCTGGCCGACCGCCCGGCACCGTACCTCAGCGGCGGGCAACAGCAGCGGGTGGCCCTGGCACGCGCTCTGGTGTACGAACCGCAGGTTCTTTTGCTGGACGAGCCCCTTAGCAACCTGGACGCGAAGGTGCGCGAGCAGGTGCGGGAGGAGCTGCGGGCGCTGCAGCGGCAGCTGAACATCACCACCGTGTACGTGACCCACGACCAGGTGGAGGCCTTGAGCCTCTCGGACGTGGTGGCGGTGATGCGGGACGGCAAGCTCCTGGAGGTGGGCAGCCCCCGCGAGCTGTACGAGCGACCCCGCACCCGGTTCGTAGCCCAGTTCCTGGGTACCACCAACCTGGTGCCGGGCAGGCTCGTCCGGGTGGAGCACGGGACCGCCTGGGTGGAGACGGATCACGGCACGCTGCAGGCCCGCGCCGACGGAGTGGAACTTCGCGCCGGGGATCGGGTGCTGGCCAGCGTGCGGCCCGAGCACGTGGCCATCGAGGCTCCACCCCCGGAGGAAGCCACCGTTTGGCAAGGCACCGTGCGGTCCGCGCTGTTCGAGGGGTCGGCCACAAAGTACCGGATCGAGGTGGGCGACCTCCCTCTGCTGGCCTACGGGGAGACGGGCTGGAACCCAGGGGATCGGGTCGCGCTCCGGTTCGACCCGGACAAGGTGGTCCTGCTGCGCGACGAAGGCAGCTGACGATCCCCGCAGCCGCCGGTGCCGCGCAGAGGGGGCGATCACCTGCTCACCGACGAGCTCCCCCGTCGCCGGGCGAGACCACCGCGGGGTTGGAAACCGGCACCGGATCCCGGCTGCCGGGCGACACCACCCCACCCGAGATGACCAGCTTCAGCCCATCCTCCACCGACATTTCCAGCGGGATGACCTCGTGGCGGGGGACCAGCAGCAAAAAACCCGAGGTGGGGTTGGGCGTGGTCGGCAAAAAGACGTTGATCACGTCCTCAGCCGTCACGTCCTGGACCTCGCCCCGGCCGGCGCCGGTGACGAAGGCCACCGCGTAGATCCCCTTCCGCGGGTACTCCACGAGGACCACCCGCTTGAAGGCGTCCCGGTTGGTGGCGGCCACGGCGTCCACGACCTGCTTGGTGGTGGTATACATCCACCGGATGAAGGGCAGCCGCAGCAGGATCCGCTCGCCCAGCTCGATGAGGCGGCGGCCAACGTAGTTGGTGGCAAACGCGCCCACGAAGACGATGAACGACAAGGTGAGGACCAGGCCCAGCCCAGGGACGCGAAAGCCGAACAACGACATGGTCAGGTAGTCGGCCCAGATGCCGAACAGGCTGTCCATGAACGCGGCGACCCGCCAGGCGATCCAGAGGCTCACCGCCGCCGGGAGCAGCACCACGAGGCCGGTGATGAAGAACGTCCGAATCCGCCGCAACGCCGTGCCACCCTGCGCCGAAGCCCAGCCATGCGGGCATTATAACACGGCCGTTATAATGCTAGCGATCCACCGCTTCCACGGGCGGCCCCGCGGGCTCTCCGTACCCGAGGTAGGCGCCCTGGACCTCCAGCTGACCTTGCAGCTCCCGCACGGGCAGCTCCCGCGGCGCTACCCCCTTCCGGAGCGCCAGGGCCGCCGCGGTCCCCGCCGCCTCGCCCATGACAAAGCACGGGCCCGACACCCGAGCGGCGGACTGGCCTCCGTGCGTCATGGAAGCGCACCGTCCCGCGACCAGCACGTTCGCCAGCCCCTTCGGCAGCAGCATCCGGTACGGCAGCTGGTTGAACCCCCGTGCGTCCTCCGGAGGCCACCGGATCCGGACCGTTCCCAGCACGTGCTCCTCCACCGGCCACCCGTTCACGCCCACGGCGTCGGGAAACTGCGCACAGCTCAGCACGTCCTCCTCGCTCAGCTGGTACTCCCCCACCACCCGTCGGGTCTCCCGGATCCCCACCTGCGGCGGGATGTCCACCAGGTACGCCCCCTCGAAACCCGGCACCCACTCCCGTAGGAACTCGAACACCTCCCACACCTGTCGGCGCCCCTCCACCTCCGCGTAACTGAGCTGCCTCACGTCCGTCCCATCTACCGGGCTCCCGTCCGGATTTCGGATCTGGGTGAAGTTCACCCGCCACTCCGTCGGGTTTTTCTGCGGCCTCACGATGGGAGCCCGCTGGGAAAAGCGGTGGCCGTGGCGCTCCGCCTCTTCCATCAGCGACGGGATCAGCTCCCACGCACGCCCGGCACGCTGCGGATCTACTCTTCCCACCCGAAACATGGTCGTCGGGTACAGCAGCTCCCCGGGGCCTCTTCCCTTCTCGTACAGGGCTCCCGCCCACGCGCACAGGTCTCCGTCCCCCGAGCAGTCCACGAACACCCTCCCGCGGATGGCAAGCCGCCCACTCTTGGTCTCCACCACCAGGGCATCCGCCGTCGCTGCATCCCGCATCACCACACCCACGCCCAGGGCGTGGAACAGCAGCTCCACCCCCTTCGACAGCAGCAGCTGGTCTGCCGCGATCTTGTACACCGCCACGTCGTACGCCTGCGCCAGGATCCGCCGGCCCAGAGACAGGTGCGGCCGGTTCAACCCGCCTAGCCGCGCCATCCGCTCCAGAAGCTCCTGGCCCACCCCGAACACCACCTGCCTGTGTTCCCCGCGAACGCTGGCATAGAAGCCACAGAAGTTCGTCACCCCCGCCGCGGTCCCCATCCCGCCCAGGAATCCGTAGCGCTCCACCAGCAGCGTGGAACAGCCCAGCCGGGCCGCTGCAGCCGCGGCCGCGATCCCCGCGGGGCCTCCGCCCAGCACCACCACGTCACACTCCCGGTACACGGGTAGCCGCCGCGCGGGCTCCCTCAGCTCCTTTGGGCCTTGTTCTTCGAGCACCTCAGCTCCTTCCCAGGTTTGCCGCCACCAGCTCCGTCAGCTCCAGCAGATCCCGCACCTCGTAGTCCGCCGGCAGATCCCCTTCGCTCATGTCCAGTCGGCCCTCCGGGCGCCGGACCCACGCCGCCTTCATGCCCGCGGCCATGGCGCCCTGGACGTCATACTGGGGGCCCGCACAGTACAGGACGTCCCGCACCTCCAGGCCCGCCCGTTGCAGCACCCAGCGGTAGACGCGCGGGTTCGGCTTCTGGATGCGTGCTTCCTCCGTGGTGCCCACGAAGTCCGGCTGGAAGTCCTTCAGCTTCCTCAGGTAGGCGTCCAGGTACCGCCGCTCCACGTCCGAGAACACGAGGATCTTCACGCCCAGCGCCTGCTGCCGTCGCAGGGCCGCCGGCACGTCCTCGAAGGGTTCCACCTCCTCCTGCAGCCCCGTGAGGAGGGCCATCGCCTCCTCAAGGTCGCAGGACACGCGGTGCAGCCGACACGCGTACGCCAGGGCCTCCCGTACCAGGACGCCGAAGAAGTCTGCGTACCGCCGGAAGGCGGCCCGCCGGTGGAACCCCTCAAAGAGGGTGATCCAGTCCTGCAGGAAGGCTTCCACGGGCACCGGGGACCCGCACCGTTCCAGCACCACCTCCGCCGTCCTCCGCCAGGTCCAGGCCCAGTTGAAGAGGGTGCCCTTAGAGTCGTAGAAGATGGCCCGCGGCCAACGACCCACCATGCCCTTCCTCCTAGCGTCGTCCACCACGGAACAGCCGCCCGAATTCCTGCCGGAACTGCGCGTACCGGGCCTCGTCCAAGTCCTCCATGATCACCACACGGAGCCGCTCCGCGTCCTGGATCGGAGGATGGATCCCCGTTACCACGACGAACTCCCCTGCCCGCGCCAGGGCCAGCAGCCCCGCGCGCGAGGTTAACGTGTCCACGAACAGCCTGGCGGCGTTTGGATGAGGCGCCTCGCGGCCCACCGCCGTCAGGTGTGCGTCCGCCAAAATGGGGTCGGTCCGCACGTAGTCCACCGGTGCCCCGCCCCGGGCGAGGATGTACATGAAGTTGAGGTGCGCGATGCCCAGCGGGACCTCCCCCGCGGCCACCTTGCTGACCACGGTCAGGGTGGACTCCTCCAGGCTCCCCACGTTCTCCGCCAGACCCTGGACGAAGCCCGTCCACCGATCCCGCAGGTACGGCCGCAGGTTCACCAGCCAGGTCGCACTGAAGATGCTGAGGGTGGGGTCTGCCATGCCGATCTTGCCCCGCCAGCGGGGTTCCGCCAGCTCCAGGTATCCCCGGGGCGCCTCCTCCCGGCGCAGCAACCGTGTGTTGAACACGATCCCGATGGGCGTGACCCGGTACGGAGGGGAGAGCACGCCGTCACGGTCCCAGCTGGCCCGCGGGAACTGTTCGTAGGAGGGGCTCGCGTACCGGGCGAACGCCCCCTCCCGCTTGAGCAGCCGGAGGGCGTAGCTGGGGCCCAGCACCACGTCGAAGGCGGGCCGGCGGGCACGCACCTCCGAGAGCACGCGGTCCAGGAGGCGGTCGGGCGCTGCCCGCCAGTATTCCGCCTGGACACCGGTACGGCCCGCGAAGATGCGGGCGATGACGTCGAAGTTGTCCGCCGCCATGGTCCCGTAAACCACCACCCGTCCCTCCGCCCGTGCGGCCGCGGTGGCGTCTGCCTGTGCGCCCGCCCTCTCCGCGACCCCCCCTGCCACCAGCAAGAGAGTGATCCCTACCAGCACCACCCGCTTCACCTGCATCGACATCGACCTCCTCCTTTTCGGCTTAATGTGCTCGTTCTCCCGTACCCATCCACCGCCGTGCTAGGCCCACCACCACCACGCACAGCAAACTCACCACCACCCCCAGGGCCGCCATGCGCCCCGGCTGTGCATCCTGCCATAGGTGGTACAGCAGCGGGCCGATGGGTTCCGCCCGTGGGGTGTACAGGAACACCGAAGTGCTGAACTCCCGCACGTAGATGGTGAACAGGATGGCCCAGCCCGCTAGGAAGCCGGGACGTAACAGGGGTAGCAACACTCGCCGGAAGGTGCGCACGAACCCGGCGCCGCATACCCGGCTGGACTCCTCCAGCTCCCGGTGCACCTGCACCAGGGTGGCCGTCATGGGCCGGAGGCCGTAGGGAAGGAACCGGGTCACGTAGCTGATGAGCAGGATCCACACGGTCCCGTAAATCGGCAGGGGCAGCTGCACGTACGCCCACAGCAGCCCGATGGCCAGCGCCGTGCCCGGGAACGCCCACGGGACGAAGGACAGCGCCTCCAAAAGACCGCCCCACCGGGTCCGCCGGCGCACCGCGAAGTAGGCCACCAGGCTGGCCAGCAGCATGGCCACGGACGCCCCGCCCAGGGCCAAGGCCAAGCTCACCTGCAACGCCCGCTCCACCCGGTCGCTCTGCAGCAGGAAGGTGTAGTGGCGGAGGGTGAGCCGGCCCAGCGCCTCCCGGCTGGGGACCTCGTAGAAGGGAATCAGGGAGACGTACAGGAGCACCAGGAAGGGAAGCACCACGAGGACCGTGAGGATGGCCAGGGCCACCCCGGAGGCCAGGTACCGCCAGGGGCCCAGGTCCACCAGGTGCGGACGGTAGCCCCGGCCCGTGATGGTGGCGTATCGCTCCGACATGCGGGTGATGCGCCGGTACACGAGCACGAAGGCCACCGCGATGGCCAGCTGGCTGACCGCGTACGTGGCCGCCAGGTTGTGGTTGGGCGGGAAGGCGGCCAGGGCCTCCCGGAAGATCTTGGTGCTGAACACCTCAATCCCCACGGGCAGCGCGATCACCGCGGGGACGTCGAAGCTCTCTACCGCCCGCACAAAGTTCAGAGTGGCCGCGGCCAACACCGCGGGCACCACCAGGGGGACCGTAACCCGCCGGGCCGCGTCCAGGGTGTTGGAACCCGCCAGGCGCGCCGCCTCCTCCAGGCTAGGGTCCATGGACCGCAGAGCCGCAGCGATGAGGAGGAACGCCAAGGGGGTGAGGACCAGCCCCTCCACGAACATCATCCCGCCCAGGGAGTACACGTTCCACGGCGGCAGCCCCAGCCAGCGCAGCAACGTGAGGTTCAGGATGCCGATGCGCGGGCTCAGCAGGAGCGTCCACGCGGTGGCCACCAGGAGGGGTGGCAGCACGTTGGGCGCCAGCGCCACCAGCTCGAACAGGGGTCGGCCCGGGGCGTTGGTCCGCACCGTGATCCAGGCCAGCACAAGCCCCAGCAGGACCGACAGCCCCGCCGCCCCTGCGGCAAACACGAAGGAGTTGACCATGAGTCGGTAAGTGGCAGGGTCGGTGTACGCAGCGCGGTAGTGGGCCAGGGTCAGCCGGCCCAGGGTTCCCACGGGGGCGTCGCTGAGGCTGCCGTAGAAGAGCATGGCCGTGGGGTACAGGGTGAGGAAGGCTAGCAGCAACCCCACCCCACCCCCGATCCACGTGCTGGCCTCCACCTGGGCCCACCGCCTGCGGCTGACCAGTACCTGGGAGGCTGCTGTGCGTGCGCTCACCGACTCCTCCGGAACAGGGGCCCCAGCTCGTCTCGGGCCTGCTGGAACTCCCGCTCGTCCAGGTCCTCCATCATCACCACCCGGAGCTTGTCCGCGTCC
>PSLI01000064.1:0-4513 GCA_040289515.1 Candidatus Sysuimicrobiota bacterium | reverse complement strand
CCAGCGCCACCAGTTCCCGCACGTCCTCCGCCAAGGCCGCCTCCTTCAACCGCGCACCCCGATCCCGCCGTCGGAGTGCAGGATGGTCCCCGTTACGCCCAGCGCCCGATCGGAGGCCAGGTACACGTACGCCGCCGCGTGGTCCTCCGGGCGCAGAGCCACCCGCAGCGGGGTTCTTGCCCGCAACTCCTCCTCCCGCCCCGGCTGATCCCCCAGCCTCCGGTGCGACAGCCCCAGGGAGGCCAGCCCCCGCATGGAGGTGCCCAAGGTGCCCCCGGGCGCCACCCCGTTGACCCGCACCCGTGGTGCCAGCTCGTGGGCCAGCTGCACCACCAGGCCCCGCACCGCGAACTTGGAAGCCACGTACAGGACCCCACCTCGGCCCGGGTAAAAGCCGGAGGTGGACACCGTGAATACCACGCTACCGTACGGCCGGCGCACCAGCTCCGGCAGGGCCGCCCGCACGCTGAGCAGGTAGCTGGCCACGTTGATCCGGAAGATCTCCTCGCACGCGTCCAGGAGCCGGTCCGGTGGGATGTCCTCCAGCCGGGTGTAGAAGTCAAACACGCCCACGAAGGTGGCCAGCGCGTCCAGCCCGCCGAAGGCTTCCACGGTGGCCTGTACCGCCCGCGCGTTGTCCTCCCAGCGCGTGGCGTCACCCACCACGGCGCGCACCCGATCCCCGTGCACCCGCAGCGCCTGTGCGCGCTTCGGGTCCAGCTCCAGCACGCCTACCCGCGCCCCCTCCGCCACGAAGGCGTCCACCACCGCCCGGCCGATTCCCGCGCCACCGCCCACCACCAGCGCCACCTTCCCGTCCAGCCAGCCCACAGCCCTCAGGTGTCCTCCGGTCCGAAAGGCGTGCTCAAGAAACGCGAGAAGGTCTCCGGGGGCTGCCAGGTCAGGCTCTCCAGCTCCAGGGGGCACAGGGCGACACGTCGGCCCAGCCGAGGGGATTCGATCTCTAGGCGCTCCCCGTTCCGAGTCCTGTGAAGCCGCACCCGCACCCGGGCGAACTCGTTGGCCAGCTCGAACTCCACCACGCCCCGGGGGTCCCGCACGGTGCCCCTCACAAGAAGATGGCCAGGTTCTGGGTTCGCAGCACCGACTCGTCCACCACCACCACGCGACGCACCAGCCTCAGCCCCGCCTCCGTGCGCCGCAGCCGGTCCGTGCGCTCCGCGCACACCCACTCCGGCTCCCGCACATCTCCCCGGCTCCGGAACAGGAGGAGGTAGGAGCGGGCCACCAGCTCCCCGGACTCCGCTCGGTAGACCCGCACGTTGGTCACGAAGTGGCGGGTTCGGGAGGGGGGGTCCTCCGTCCACGCGTACTCCGTCTCCAGCCGCTCCACCCGCTTCTGCAGGGTGAAGCGGTCCTCCCGGAAGTGGTCCATGTCAGGCAGAGTGCTGCCCTCCAGGCTGTGCGCCCGGGTGACGCGCACGGGCATCTCGTAGCTGAGGTCGTCCGCCAGCATCCCCAGCCAGTCCCGCCACCGCCGCTCGTCCAGCAGCTCTGCCTCCCGCACCAGGAAGTCCACGACCGCGTGGTAGTCCGGGTCGTGTCCGTCCAGGCGCACCAGAACCTCTTCGGTCGCTGCTTTCACACGGGCACCTCCTCCCGGACCCCCTCCAGGTAGCGGCACCACAGCTCCAGGAAGGCCCGCTGGTTGTACTCCCCGAAGCCCTGGAAGGCCCGCCCCGGTCCTGGCCATCCTCGCAGGGGCTCCCGCAGCATCGCCCCGTTTTGGGACAGCCCCATGCGGTTGTGCAGCCGGATCCGACCCGACCACCAGCCCCCGGCCACCGTGGTGATGGACGTCCAGTTTTCCACGTCGTCCTGCTCGAACATGCCCGAGGTGCCGAAGGACAACAGGTAGGACCGGTACGAGTCCCGCTTGAACTCCTCCGGCGCCTGCCGGTCCACCACGAACCACGAGTACACCTCCGTCTCCTGCGGGCCCACAGGCTGCCACAGGCGCACGGACACGAAAGGAACCGGCGGACCACCCTCCCGCACCCGCGGCCAGTTGTGCACGAAGCTCAGGTTGGGGAACAGGGTGGCTGCGGACACCATAAACCCCGCCTCCTCCACCAGGGACCGCTGTTCCGCGGACCAGGTCTGCGCCATCCGTTCGATCATCTCGTCCGGGTAGCCCACGTACCGCAGGCGCTCTGCAAAGCTACCCGGCGGTAGCTTGTACGTGGTCCCTCCGCCCCGGTCCGCGAAGTACACCGCTCCTTCCTTCCGCTTGGTGGCCCTGTGCTCCCCAAACAAACCGATCTCCGCGATGCTCTGATGGGTGTACGGGGTGTGGTAGGTGTCCCCGCAGAAATTTTCCGCCCCGATCTTCCAGTTGGCCCGCACCCGCCACCGCTGAGGCCCGTGGAACTCAGGCCCATCTGGGCTCTGGCGAGTGTAGAAGTCCAGGTAGTACCGGAAACCGCCCAGGTAGTCCTCCAAGGTCGGTGCCTGCGGGTCCAGGCTGGCGAAGATCAACCCATTGTACGAGGCCACCCGGGGCGGGGCCAGCAGCCCGAACTCGGACTTGGGGAAGTGTGCGCCTCCTCCGTAGGCATCCTCGTGGAACGGCACGCCCACTAGGTCTCCCGTGTTCCGGTACGTCCAGCCGTGGTAGGGGCACCGGAAGTGGCTCGCGTTCCCCCGCTCCGCCCGGCACACCTGCATCCCACGGTGCCGGCACACGTTGGCCAGCACCCGGACTTGGCCGTGCTCGTCCCGCACCACGATGAAGGAGTCGTGCACCATGCGGCGGACCACGTAGTCCCCGGGTTCGGGGATCTCCGACTCGTGAGCCAGGAACAGCCACGCGCGGGCGAACACCCGCTCCACCTCCACCCCGAACACCGCCGGGTCGCTGTACACCGCTGCCGGGATCCAGCCCTCCCGGACCTCCGCCACCACCCAATCCAGCCAGCCGTCCTGCCGCACCGCCGCACCTCCTACGGGCAGGCACCCGCCCACCGGGTGTCCGCGAACTCCTCGAAGGTGATGGGCTGCCGCACCACCTGGTACTGCAAGGCCAGCCGCATCTGCGCCTCAAATCCCCTCCGGCTCAGGCATCCCGTGCCGAACCCACCCCGGATCTTCCGCATCATCTCCACCACGAAGGGACGCGCCAAGCCCGTGAAGTACTCCCCGGTCCTCGGGTGCTCCATCAGTTCCGCCGACAGCCGCTCCGGCGAGGTGGACCGCACGTACTCCAGCCCCTTCCGGGTGGCCCGCACGATCCGCCTCACGAGATCCGGGTCCCGCTGAATCACGTCCTCCCGGGTCACCAGCATGAGGGACAGGGACTTGTCCGACCCGTACCACTCTCGGTGGTCCCGGTCCGACCACGCCCGCACCAGCGCGTATGCCAGCCCTTCCAGCAGCACGCGCGTGGTGGTGGGTTCCCAGCTGGAGAAGGCGTCCACGCGCCCCGTGCGGATGGCACTATAGATCACGCCCGGGTCACCGCCCAGGGGCAAAAAGCGCACATCCCGCTCCGGGTCCAGCCCGGCCTTCCGCAGGAACACGTTGGCCGCCATCCACGAGCCCGCGCCCGGCAGGCTGAACCCCACCGTCCTGCCCCGCAGGTCCTGCACGCGCTTGACCTGATCCTTGAGCTCGTTGCGCACCACCAGGCTGAAGATCTCGCGGTCGTGCAGGGCCAGGATCGCCTTCCACGGGGAGCCGCCCAGCCGCGCCAGAGGGACGTGCACGAAGGCGAAGTACCCGAAGTCAAACTCCTTGGCCATCAGGGCGGTGCGCATCGCCGCACCAGACCCGAACACCAACCGGGTGACCTCCACCCCTTCCTCGTCATAGAAGCCTTTGGCCAGGGCCGCGAACACGGGCAGGTTCTGCTCGTACGACAGCACGCCGGCCATCTGGACCCGGTACCGGATCTGGGCCGATGCTCCTGCGACCCACAAGCCCGCACAGCCCACCACCGTCACCAGCAACGCCAGCTTCCGCACCATGGATTCACACCTCCCCTACACGGAGATCTCTGGCCTCCAGCGCAGCAGGTAGGCTTCCACCCGCCGCGCCCCTTCCACCACCCCGTAGCCCACCGTCATCAGCACCAGCAGGATGGCGAACACCCGCGGCGTGTCCAGCACCCCCGTGGCCAGCACCATCCGGTAGCCCAGACCCTGCGTGGACCCCACGAACTCCCCCGTCACCGTGGCCGCCAGCGCCAGACTGATGCTGGTCCGCAGGGCCGCAAACACCCAGCTGGCCACCCACGGCAGCACCACCCACCGCGCCACGTCCCGTCCCTGCCCCCCCATCACCTGCACCGCCCGCACCAGGTCCGGGTCCACGCTGCGAACGCCCGCGTACGTGTTCATGAAAATGACGAACACGACCGTGAAGAAAGCCAGCGCTACCTTCGACGTCAGCCCCAGCCCGAACCAGATGATGAGCAGGGGGGCCACCGCCACCCGTGGCAGCGAGTTCAGGGCCGCCATGAGGGGCTCCAGTGCGTCGCCCAGCCGGCGGAAGT
>PSLI01000063.1:0-4683 GCA_040289515.1 Candidatus Sysuimicrobiota bacterium | reverse complement strand
CGGCATCCGCTGGGCGGGTCCCGACACGCTGACGGCCGCCACGGGGACCCCGCGCAGGTCCAGGAGGGGGGCACCCACGCACCGCACGTCTGGCTCGTGTTCCTGGACGTCGGTGGCGTACCCGCGGGCGCGGACGCTGGCCAGGTGCTGGCGCAGGGGGCCGAGGCCGGTGATGGTCCGGGGCGTGTAGGCCCGGAGCGGCACGGCCTGCAGGACGCGCTCCTGCTCGTCGGGAGGGAGGAAGGCCAGCAACGCCTTCCCGAGGGCCGTGCAGTAGAGGGGCGCGGCCACCCCCACGTCCCCCCGTGTGTGGAGGACCCGAGGGCTCTCCACGGCGTGGAGCACCACCACGCTCAGCCCCACTCGGACGCCCAGTTTGGCGGTCTCCTCCGTCGTGTGCGCCAGCTCGCGGAGCGGCCCTCCGGCGGCCTCCACCAGGAGCGCGTCCCGGTCCACCATGGTGGCGAGGTGAAGGAGCTTGGGGCCGGGAGCGTAGAGCCGCCCCGCGTCCAGCTGTTGGACAAACCCGTGGTCGCAGAGGGTCCGCAGGAGCCCGTGGACCGTGCTCTTGGGCAATCCCAGGTGGTGGGCCAGGTCCGTCACGCGGAGCGTGCGGCGCTCCGCATCGAAGGCCTCGAGGATCTGGAGGGCCTTGGCCACCGACCGGATGCCGCCGCGAGAGTTGTTCGACATCGTCGTACATTGTTCGTATTCGTCAAACGAGGCTCCGGGTCCTCCTGGTCTCCGCTCCGGCGGGATCGGATAGCCGCCTGAGCTGGCATCTCCGGTGGGCGACGGATTCCCTTCGAGGGATCGAGGAGGTACGATGGGAGACGACCACGGACCTGGGGAGGCGATGACGAAAATGGCGCAAGACAGGTCCTCGAAAGTCCAGATTCCCGACCCCCCGATAGCCCGGTTCCTCTTCTCCGACACGCGGATGGCGTGGTTCTGGCTGCTGGTGCGGCTGTACGCGGGCTATGAGTGGCTCACAGCTGGCCTGGAGAAGCTGGGTAACCCCGCCTGGACGGGGCCCAAGGCCGGTGCTGCGGTCACGGGATTCGTCCTTCGGGCCCTCACGAAGACCACCGGGCCCCACCCCGACGTCACGGGGTGGTACGCGAGCTTCCTGCGGTCCGCGGTGCTGCCCCACGCGGCCTTCTGGAGCTGGCTCGTGACCCTCGGAGAGATCGCCGTGGGGCTGGGGCTCCTCCTGGGTTTCCTCACCGGGATCGCCGCCTTCTTCGGCGGGCTCATGAACGCCAACTACCTGCTGGCGGGGACGGTGAGCACCAACCCCATCCTGTTCATCCTGGCCACGTGGCTCGTCCTAGCCTGGCGCGTGGCGGGCTACTACGGCCTCGACCGGTGGGTCCTCCCCGCCCTAGGCGTCCCCGGATATCCAGGAACCCTGTTCCGCCGCGGGCGCGGGGAGGTGGGGCCGGCGACAGGGTCGGCGGGATAGGCAGGCCCTGTCCCAATCCCCCCAGAGGGAGGGCCCCGGTCCCCTTTCTCTGCTCGTGGGGAGGAGGATCCCTCATTCGAGTCTGCCGACATCGTGCTGGTCCAGACCCTCGTGTGGGCCACGGGCTACAATGCCGGATCCCTTCCCTTGGCTGCGGACGTCGCGGCCCGCTGGGGAGTGCTGCTGTCCCCGGCCGCCGGGGCGCTCCTCATGAGCGTATCCACGGTGATTGTAGCCCTCAACGCCATGACGCTGCGGCGCCTGAGACTTCTCTAGCCCCAGCAGCGGGCCCCGAGTCTCGCTCAGGCGCTGGAGTACCGGGCCAGGTCCACAGGAGGGAGCCCCCAGAGGTCCCGCCAAGTCTGCAGCACCCGCCCCAGGGCCTCCCTCATCGCCAACCCGTCCCTAGCCAGGGCCCGCAGGTACGTACCTCCCCCGGCCGTCCGCCCCCAGGCGAGGAGGAGACCCTCCTCCTGCACCATGTCCTCCGGGACATCCCCCCACTGCCAGTACCCACTGGCGAGGTACCGGTGGCCTTCTAGCAGCCCCCACCCCTCTACTGGCCGCGTGATCGGCTCCAGCTCGAGGGCGTCAGCATACACGGGCCGGCCATCGATCTTGACGTGCAGCCGGGCCGACAGGCGCCGGAACCGGCCGACCTCCCCCCGGGCGATCCGTCCCGCGGCCCACAGGTCGAGCACCCCCACACGGCCGCCTCCCTCCACCAGGACCTCCTGGTCCTGCAGGAGCTCCGCCCCTGCAAAGGGGATCACGAGACCCGGGTAGTACTCGAGCGCGCCGCCCTCGTGGACCAGGAGGGTCACCCGGTGGCAGGCCCGCTGCCCCAGCCTCATCCCGAGCACCTTCGTGGCCGACTGGCTCACCACGACCGCCCCGGCTCCCGCCTCCACGCACACCGAGACGCGGAGTTCGTCCCCGCCGAGCAGCCCCGGCCCCACGTGCACCACCTGGACCACCGCTCTGCCGTCGGGGAGCAGAAAGGGGCGGAGGACCTTGAGCGGCCCTCCTGCGGAGGCCCGGACCACGTAGGTCTCCCCCCCGCGCGCTCCCAAGACCAGGTGCAACTCCCCTCGCAGTGACGTGCGCTCGCGGGATCGCTCGAGGACTCCGGTCCTACTGGTCGTGGAAGAGCACCTCCCGTGTGATCCACGCCACGACCCGATCCAGTCCCTCCCCCGTCTTCAGGTTCGTGAAGACCAGAGGCTTCCCGGCCCGCAGCCGGGCGGCGTCCCGCTCCATGACCCCGAGGTCCGCACCCACGTGGGGGGCCAGGTCCACCTTGTTGATGACGAGCAGGTCGCTCCACGTCACGCCGGGGCCGCCCTTGCGGGGGACCTTGTCGCCCCCCGATACGTCGATCACGTAGATGCTTACGTCCACCAGCTCCGGGCTGAAGGACGCCGCGAGGTTGTCGCCTCCCGACTCGAGAACAGGATGTCCGCGTCCGGGAACCGTGCCACCATCCGCTCGATGGCCTCCTGGTTCACGGAGGGATCCTCGCGGATGGCGGTGTGGGGGCACCCTCCTGTTTGGACCCCCTGGATGCGGTCGGGAGGGAGGGCCCCGGACCGCACCAGGAACTCCGCATCCTCGAAGGTGTAGATGTCGTTGGTGATGACGACGAGACTGTAGCGGTCGCGCAGGGCCTTGCACAGCCCGTCCAGCAACGCCGTCTTTCCGGACCCCACGGGCCCGCCAACGCCGATCCTCACAGGCCGCATGGCACCCTCCTAGGAGAGAAAGAGTCGCGTGGTGAGAAAGGCCTGCTGGTGCGATCGGATGTCCCACCCAGGGGTGGCGGCCCACAGCGCGGCCTCGGGATCCCGGAGCACCTCCTCGACCGTCTCCACCACGGACGGGTGAATGTCGGCCAGGATCGTCTGCGCCCGGAGGGGGCCGATGCGCAGGCACCGCGTGGCCGCGGCCAGGAGGCCTGCCAAGGAGGCGTGGGCGAAGGCCAGGAGGGTCATCCGAGGCGGGATCTCCAAAGTGGCTGCGAGGGCGCCCAGGACGACCGCGGCGTGAGGATGCGAGAGGCGCGGGGGACAGAGGCCCAGCGCCCTCTGGGCCAGATACGTGAGCCGACGCCCCACCTGGAGGCTCGCTTCGCGCGGCCCCCGCACGGCCTTCCAGGCCGTGAGCTCCTCCCCCAGGGCCTCCAGGCGGGCCTCATCCGGGGCCCAGAGGCGGGCCGAGGCACAGGCCGCCAGGTCCAGGTGTAACGACCCGAGGCTCACGTGGAGGTCGACGAGCTGGGAGAGCCCGAACGGCGTCACGCCGAGCGGGCCGTAGGCCTCGAGGCCGTAGGAGTGGGCGAAGCCTCCCACGGGGACCTGGGAGTCGACCACCTGGAGGAGCCGAAGCACCGCCACGTCGTCCATCGCCGGTCAGTGCCCGTGTGGGGCGGGGACGTCCCCTCCGAAGGGCCTCCGCGCTCGTTCCACCCGAACACCCAGGCGGCGGAGGCGGTCCGCCAGGACGGGGTCCCACAGGACGATGGCCACGTCCCCCTCCACCACCACGTCCCTGTGGAGGTTGCCGATGAGGTGGCCGATTCCCACGCCCTGGCCGGGGCTAAGGGGAAAGACCAGGAGGACGTCCTCCTCGGCGGCCACCACCCGGTAGGCGGTCCCCTCCACCACGGCCAGGATCTGGCCCGGCCGGAGGATGGTCCCCGTGGGAAGCTCCAGCCACACCTCCTCGCCGTCAGGCGCGGCGAGACGGCGGCGCACCCTGCGCCTCTCCTCGGCAGTCAGGGGGATGTCCACCACCCGCTGGTAGAGGGCCGGGTCCCGAGGGAGCGCAGCGACGCGCACGGGCATGGCTAGAAGAGGAAGTACGGCTGGGCCAGGGGCAACCGGTCCGCCGGTTCGCAGGTCACCCGCTCGCCGTCCACCCGGACGTCGTAGGTCTCCGGGTCGACCTCCAATCGCGGCAACAGGTCGTTGAGCCTCATGTCCCGCTTGGTCAGCCCCCGCGTCCCGCGGACGGGGACTAGATGTCGCCGGAGGCGATGGGGCAGCGCCCCACCTCCCGGTTAGACTGGGTACGCGATTTTGCGTCCGCAGCGTCCGCTTCGTCCGCGATGCCGTCATGGCGAGGTTTGTCGGCGCCGGGCTTATCGTCCGCCCTTCGTCCGCCAGGCGGGCTCATCGTCCGCCACCCGGAGCCGGCGGACGCAGACCGTCCATTGGCGG
>PSLI01000015.1:0-43959 GCA_040289515.1 Candidatus Sysuimicrobiota bacterium | reverse complement strand
CGGGGCGTTGACCGGCGATGAACGGATGACCTCTTTGGCGACGCCGGCGATGTAAGGCGCAAAACCGAAGGGGAGCCGATTTTCCACCACTTGACGGGACGTGACCAGGAGGTTAGCTTTATGAAAACTCAGTACTGTAGAGGTGTGTCGTTATGGGCATCTTAGCGTGGATCGTCTTCGGCCTAATTGCCGGCGCCTTAGCGAAGTTCATCATGCCGGGCCAACAGGGTGGAGGAATCATCCTCACCATCGTTCTCGGCATCGTGGGTGCCGTCGTCGGTGGCTTCATCGGCACCTACGTGCTCGGCTTCGGGGGCATTAGCGGCTTCGACCTGCGGAGCATGGCGATTGCGGTCGGCGGTGCCTTGCTCGTGCTGTTCCTGTACGGGCTGGTGGTCCGCAACCGAGGCTGAGTGGCGCGCCCGGCCGGTTTCGTGGGGGCCAGATCGTCGCCGCCGACGGTACCGTCGCGAACGAGACCTACCCCGAGACCAGGGGCTCAGACGGCGGTTTCTGCATCCTGGAACTTCCTTCCCGCGAAGCCGCTATAGAATGGGTGGTGAAGATCGCCGGGACCTGCGCTGCCCCCCAGGAGCTGCGCGAGTTCCGCCATGACCGCACGGTGGTCCTGCACGTCACCGGGCGGGTCACCTCGCGGACCGTCAGGTTACCCACCAGCTCCACGGGCTCCCCCTTCCGGTAGGCGGGGGGCGCGTCCCGGATGGCGGTGGAAACGAACGGCGCGGTGGGAAAGCGCGCGGACTCCAGCCACCGCTCCCGGATGGCGTTGCCCCGCCGCGGGCTGTCGGACTCCAAGGTGCTGAAGTCCACCACGATGGGGCCCACTCGGCTGGCGGCGGGGTTCCGCCGGTTTACCGGCACCTCCCCGTCCACCCGGCGGGTCCTGCCCACGGCCACGTTGTACTGCATGTCCCTCAGGAACGTTTCCGGCACCCGGTAGCGCGCCTTCGACTCCTCGGGTACCACCCGGTAGCGCTCCAGGCCCTGCTCGGACGCTGCCGCGGCGGCCCACAGGCCGAAGGAGGCTCATCGGCACCTCCCGCCCCGGGGTTTTCCGGCTGGAAGCATGCGGGTGTGTTGTAGAAGAAGTGCTGAACCTAGCCGGCGCTTGCTTCGCGGTTGCGGTCCTCCTCCGGCTCCCGCTCCGCCTCGGGCCGTTGGCCGCGCATCCGGCGCAGACGCTCCGCGAACTCCTCCAGCCGTGCGGCCACCCGGGCGTGGAAGGTGCCTTCGGGGAAGCTCCCGTCCGGCCGGACCTGCCCCGCGGGCATGCCCGTGAGGATCTCCAGCCCCTCGTCCAGGTGCCGCACCGCCCACACGTGGAACCGCCCTGCCCGCACCGCCTCCACCACTTCCTCCCGCAGCATGAGGTTGGAGAGGTTGCTGTACGGGATGATGACCCCCTGCCGCCCCGTGAGCCCCTTGGCGTTGCACACCGCGTAGAACCCCTCGATCTTCTCGTTCACGCCGCCGATGGGCTGGATCTCACCCCGCTGGTTCACCGAGCCGGTGACCGCGATGCCCTGCTGCAGGGGCACGTCCGCCAGGACGCTTAGCAGGGCGTACAGCTCCGCCGCGGAGGCGGAGTCGCCCTCCACCTCCTCGTAGGTCTGCTCAAAGGTGAGGCTGGCGGAAAGGCTCAGGGGCCGCTGGGCCGCGTACTGGCCCCCCAGGTAGCCGCTCAGGATCAGGACCCCCTTGCTGTGGATGGGCCCCGAGAGGTTGATCTCCCGCTCGATGTTCACCACACCCCGGGTCCCCACGAAGGCGCGGGCGGTAATGCGCGTGGGCCGGGCGAAGGCGTAGTCCCCCAGGTGCCACACGGACAACCCGTTGATCTGCCCGATCACCGCGCCATCCACGTCCACGTACAGCTGCCTTTTTTGGATGAGCTCGTGGATCTTCTCCTCGATCAGGTTGCTGCGGTAGATGCGTTCCTCCAGGGCCTTCTGCACGTGCCGGGCCGCTACCACCCGCTGCCCCTCCCGTTCCGCCCAGGCGGAGGCCTCCACCAGCACCTGCTTGATCTCCCCGAACCGCGTGGACAGCTTGTCCTGCGATTCTGCCAGGCGCGCGCTGTACTCCAGGATCTTGGCCACCGCGCCCCGGTCGCACGGGCAGACCCCGTCGTCCCGGCACATGGCGGCCAGAGCCGCGGCCACGCGGCGCATGTTCTCCTCCGTGCGGGGCATCACGGAGTCGAAGTCCGCCTTGACCCGGAACATCTTCCGGAAGTCCTCATCGTACCGGTAGAGCAGGTAGTACAGGTCGGGAGGGCCAATGAGCACCACCTTGAGCCGCAAGGGGATGGGCTGCGGCCGCAGGGTAGCGGTGGGGATCAGCCCGTACTGCTCGGAGAGGTTCTCCACCCGCACCTCCCCGCTGCGCAGGGCCCGCTTGAGGGCGTCGTAGGAGGCCAGCTGCAGCAGCACGTCCCGCGCGTTGAGGAGCAAGAAGCCCCCGTTGGCCCGGTGCACCGCGCCCGGCCGAATCATGCGGAAGTCCGTCACCATGGTGCCCAGTTCGCCCCGGTACTCCACCTTGCCGAACAGGTTGTAGTAGGAGGGGTTCGTCTCGAACACCACGGGCGCGCCCTGCACGTCTCCGTTGTCCACCAGGAGGTTCACCTCGTAGCGGTCCAACACGCTGCGGCGCAAAGCCGCCAGGGGAGGCGGTAGCTGTGGCTGGCCCTCCTCCTCCCGGAAGGCGTCCTTGTGCTCCAGCACGTCCTCCTGCAGCGCGTCCAGGTACGCTACCACCTCGGGCCGCTCCCGGTAGCGATCCCGCAGGCGCTGGATGGGGTCCCGGATGGCCGCCAGCACCGCTTCCCGTTCCAGCTGGGCCACCGCCTCCCGGGCCTGCCGCTCGATGCCGCGCACCTTGCGCAATGCCTCCGCCACTTCCTCCTGCAGCTCCCGGTTGGCCTGCGTGAGCCGGTCCTTGAGGATGCCCGGCAGCCGGTCGAACTCCTCCTGCGCCATGGGCTGGCCGGACGGGCTTACGGGTACCGTGGTGATGCCCAAAGGGGTCCGCTGTACCAAAAACCCCTTCTGCCGCGCCACGGCCTCCAGCTCCTGCCACACCCGGTTGGCCTCCGATTCCAGCCGCTCCAGGGTTTGCCGCTTCATGACCTCGAAGTGTTCGCTGGCCAGCACCTGGCGGATGGCGTTGCGCAGCTCCTCTACCAGGGACTGCATGGCCGTCACGAACCGGCGTCCTTCCCCTGGGGGAAAACTCAGGGCCAGGGGCTGGCTGGGGTCCTTGAAGTTGTACACGTAGCACCAGTCCGGGGGCGTGGGCATGGTGCGGGCCGCCTCGCGGACCTTGGCCTGAGTGTATGTGGTCCGGCCTGTGCCCACCGGCCCCACCACGAACACGTGGAACATGGGCTGCTGCACCGACAGGCCCAGGTCCAGCGCCCGCACCGCCCGCTCCTGCCCCACCAGGGAGCGCTCGGGGGCCAGCTCCGCCACCGTGTCAAACTCCAGCTGGGAGGGGTCGCAGACCCAGCGCAAGCGCTCGGGTGCCACCTGCAGCTCTTCGCGGTTCACCGCCATGACATTTCTCCTCTCCCGTGAGTCGTGCTGCGACGCGAGTCCGCCGCCTGCGGGCGCGCCGCAGCAGCCATCACGAAGACTTCATGGGTGCCGGCCCGAAGGGGATCAACCCCACCTGGCGGGCCGCACCCGGTCGGCTCTGGGGAACCCTGGGGTGCTGGGCGAGGTCCAGGGTCAGGGTCTTGCCGCACGCGCACACCACCTGCTGCCGCTCGCCGGCGTCAACCCAGATCTTCCCCTGCTGCTGCGCGCGCTCCTGCAGGGCCCGCAGCGCGCCGCTGCGGGCCTCCCGCTCGTCCTCCTGAGCCCCCTGCTCCCGAGTCCCCTGGCCGTACAGGGGGTAGACGAGGGCTTTAGGGTAGTAGACCGCGTACTCCTGGCCGCAGCGGCCACACCGGAAGCTCAGCACCAGCGCCATGAAGCCCTACCCCTCTTTCCCTGTCCATTGTAGACCAGCGTCCATTGTAGACCAGCGCGGTTGACCCCTCGGCCCCGCACGCGCCAGGATGTTGGCAAAAAACGGGGGAGGATATGAGCGCCAAGTTGCTGGCCCTGTGGGGCAGGCCCAAAGACGCGGAAGAGTTTGACCGTCACTACCGGCAGGTCCACCTGGAGCTGGTGAAGCGCTGGCCCGGGCTGCAGTCCTACTACGTGGTGCGCATAACCGGCACCCCCTCCGGCGGGGAGGCACCGTACCACCAGGTGTTCGAGGCTACCTTCGCCACCGAGGAGGACCTCCGGCAGGCCTTGCGCAGCCCCGCCATGGCAGACGCGGGCAGGGACGCCGCGGAGATGGTGCGCCGGTTCGGCGCGACGCTCACGTTGCTGGTAGGGACGGTGGAGTCCGCGGTCTGAGGCGTTGACAGGCGAACCTACGTACGCTACTTTGGCAGGCGAGAGCCGTGGGACCGCAGCTGGTGGAGATTCAGGTTAAAACCGTTCTCAACCGCGTGTGCGGGATGGGCTTCTCCTGGTCCATCAACCCTTACCGGGGCTGCGCCCACGGGTGCCCCTTCTGCTACGCCCGCCGCACGCACTGGTACCTGGACGAGGACGGGGTGGGCCAGTGGTCCCGCAAGATCTTCGTGAAGGTGAACGCTCCGCAGGTCCTTCGTGCGGAGCTGGCCCGCCCCTCGTGGAAGCGAGAGCTGGTGGCGGTGGGGACCGCTACGGACCCCTACCAGCCCGCGGAGGCCCGCTACCGCATTACCCGCCGCATCCTGGAGGCTCTGGTGGAGTGCCGCACGCCCGCGAGCCTGGTGACCCGCTCCCCTCTCGTGCTGCGGGACGTGGACGTGCTGCAGGACCTCGCCCGCAAGGCCGGCGTGACGGTCTGCGTGAGCCTGGTGACCCTGGACCCGCAGCTGGCGCGGCAGCTGGAGCCCACGGTGGCCCTGCCCCACCAGCGCCTGAGGGCCATCGAGCAGCTGTCGCGGGCGGGGATTCGCACCGGCGTAATGCTGGCCCCCGTGCTGCCGGGCCTCACGGACCAGCCGGAAAATCTCGAGGCGGTGGTGCGCGCTGCCGTGCAGGCGGGGGCGCAGTTCCTGGCGCACAACGTTCTGCACCTGGGCGAGGTAACCCGGGACGCCTTCTGGGCGTTCCTGGCCCGTTGCCACCCCCATCTGCTGCCCATGTACCAGAAGCTTTACGCCGGCCGCTATGCTCCGTCCAGCTACCGGCGGCGGGTAGCCCTACGCGTTGCGGAGTGCACCAGAAAGGTGCGGTTCCGCCTGGTCTCCGCCCTCCAGCCCCCGCCGCCCCCGCACCAGCTGGCTCTGTTCTAGCCTTGTAGAGATTCCAGGAAACGTCGCAACGCAGCCGCGGTGGCCTCGGGTGCCTCCAGGCTGGGCACATGGCCTGCTCCCGGCACCACCACGAGCTGCGCCCCTGGGATCGCCTCCGCCATGGCCTTCGCCGACTCCACGGAGATCACGGCGTCTTGCTCCCCCGCCAGCACCAGCGCCGGCAGCCCCAGGCGCTGCAGGAGCGGGCGGCTGTCCGGGCGGTCCGCCATCCCCCTTAAACACCCCACCAGGACATGGTCGGGGGTCCGGCGCGCCAGCTCCACCAGCTGCGCCAACACCTCCGGCCGCGTCCTCCGGGTGTGGTCGCTCACCAGGTTCCGCAGGAACTCCCTCAGGAAAGCCTCTTTGCCCTCGCCCTGGATCCGCTCAATGGCGCGAAACCTTCCCGCCCTGCCCTCCTCGGTGTCCGGCTCCGCCCGCGTGGCCACCAGGATCAGCCCCGCCAGGCGCTCGGACCAGCGCGCGGCTACCCGGAAGGTCACGTAGCCTCCCATCGAGTGTCCTCCCAGGACGAAGCGCTCCAGCCCCGACGCCTCCGCGAAGGCCTGTACGTCCTCCGCCAGGTCATCCATGCTGTAGGGCCCCTGCGGAGCCTCGGAGAGGCCGTGGCCCCGCAGGTCGGGCGCGATCACCCGGAAAGAGTCCTGCAGCTTCGAGGCCACCTCCGCCCAGATCTCTGAGGAAAGGGGAAACCCGTGCAGCAGGACCACCGGCCGCCCCTTCCCCCACTCCCGATACGACAGCTTCACACCCCGGATGCGGACCTCCGGCAACACAAACCTCCCGCGGCCCTGCAAGACAGCTCAGGGCGAGGGCGCGCGACACTGCGACTGGAACCCCACGCGCGCATGCGTTCCGTCACAGAAGGGCTTGTTGGCACTGCCGCCACACCGGCACAGGGCTACCACGTCCCGATCCACGGACCACTCGCGCCCCTCCGCGTCCACCAGGCGCACAGGCCCCCGGACCAGGTACGGCCCGTTGTCCCGCGGAGTGATGGTCACCTCTGCCACGGCGCTTCACCTCCTGCACAGGGTATTCTCCCCCAGGATACTACCTCCACAGCACAAGACTCGCCCGGACCAGCTCCCCCGCCGCCAGTGCACCGAACAGCAGGAGGTCCGTGCGGAGGCTGACCCGCACGCCCCTCTCCGGTCCCACCGCAGACCGCCGCCCGAACCCGACCGCCAAGCGCCGCGTGAACACCGTGCTGAGCGCGAACGCGACCGCCGCGAGAAGCGCGTACCCTTCTCGCTCAAGGCCCCTTGCGCGCCGTGGGCTGTGCCTGTTGTACGGTGTGCGGAAGGACCGAACGGCGGTGCTACAATCCCTCCCGGGGGCCGTTAGCTCAGCGGGTAGAGCGCCGGGCTTTTAACCCGGGCGTCGGGGGTTCGAGTCCCTCACGGCCCACCACGGTAGCACCTGGCTTCCCGGCGCGGACGCCCGGCTTTCGTCTCAGAAGTGCTTCTCCGCCACGAAGGTGCCGTGCCAGGTGTGGTACCACACCTGTCCCGTGTACGCGTTCAACGCTCAGCATGCCGATGGGCCTGCCGGCACGCTCCACGTCGAAGGTGAAGTAGCCGTAGAAGGCAGTGCCCTCATCGGGCACGGTCCCGGGCAGCACGCGAGCCAGGTACTGCGCCGCCAGTGGGCGGGCCCGGTCCTTGGTCAGCGCGGCCCCCGAGGGGGCGGAGCCCACACCCGGACCGCCCATCATCTTCATCATGCCCGAGCCTTGAGCCCCGGACATCCCCGGACAGGTAGACAGGACTCCTGCCAGGTGCCCGTACTTGGTGTTCCACATCATGTTCGGGCCGGGCTCCGGGTACACCGCGCCGCTGGGCGCGACCAGGAGCTCGAAGGCCCCGATGCCGGTGTTCTTCCCGATCACCACCGCATAGAAGTGATTGGAGAACTTCATGATCTCCTCCAGCGCCAGGTCCGGGTCGCCCCACGCGGCTAGCACCTGACGCACCCGTTCGGCCGCCGCGTCGATGGTCCTGACCGGCGTTCCGACTGTGCTGGCAGCCCACCACCCGTGCATGCTCCACATCACGCCTGGCTGCGCTGCCACCGAGACGCCACCCGCGGTCAGCACGGCGAGCACGCCTGCACTGAGCACAACCCAGCGAACACCTCCGCGGCCCATGATCCGCACCTCCCCTGGCTTTCGCTTACCTGTGAAGATCCCGTGAGGGTCGATCCCCCCTGGAGAGCACTGCCTCGGAGCCTGTCCGCCGGATCGCAGGCCTACCGGCCCTCTGGGCTCAGCTCTCCCAGCGCCTCCAGCACGTGCTCCGGCCGAAGCGGACTTTCTAGGAGCCGTACGCGGAACGGCCGCAGGGCGTCCTCCGCGGCCGCATTCAACACAGCCGGGACCGGCATCGTCCCCCCTTCTCCCACCCCCTTGACCCCTTCCGGGTTGCTCGGCGACGGCGTCTCCGTGTGGACCACCACCACCTCCGGAACCTCCCCTACTGTCGGAATCAGGTAGTCCGCGTAGGTCCGCACCAGGGGTTGCCCCGCCCCGTCCCAGACCAGCTCCTCGTACAGCGCGTTCCCAATCCCCTGCGCGAATCCCCCAAGCACCTGCCCTTCCACCAAGGCCGGGTTCAGCTCGACCCCGCAGTCGTGGGCAATGACGTATCGCAGGATGCGTACGAACCCCGTCCTGGGATCCACCTCCACCACCGCCGCGTGCGTGCCGTAGGCGTAGTTCAAGGCGCCGGCGTCAAAGGAGTAGGTGGCCTCCAGCCCCGGCTGCAGGTCGGCAGAAAACCGAAGACCCCGCGGGACCCGCGTAGCATCCAGGTTCGGCCCCGACGCCAGCTGGGCCAGGGTCCGCAGGGCGACCGCCCGGTCGGGGGCTCCCCGCACCCGCACCACCCCGTCCGTCAGCTCCAGATCGTCCGGGGATGCCTCCAGCAAGTGTGCGGCGACCCGCAACGCTTTGCTCCGCACAAGAAGCGCGGCCTCCCGCACCGCATTGCCGGCAGCCACCGCGGATCGGCTTGCAAACGTACCGATGCCGGTTGGGACCAGCCCAGTGTCTCCCACCACCACCTCCACGTCCTCGAACCGCACGCCCAGCCGCTCCGCCACGATCTGGGCCAGCACCGTCTCGTGCCCTTGCCCCTGCGAGGCGCACCCCGCGTACACGTGGATCCTGCCCGAGGAGCCCACCCGCACGGTGGCGGTCTCGTAGAGGCCAAGCCCTGACATCTCCACGTACGGCACCACCCCGATCCCGATGTACCGACCGGCCCGCCACGCCTCCCGCTGCCGCGCCCGCCAGCCCTCGTAGTCCAGCAGCCCCAGCGCCCGCTGAAACAGCGCGGGGTAGTCCCCGGAGTCGTACACCATGGTGCCCAGCCCATCCCGGCGTGGCACGCCCGTGTCGTACGGCAGATCCTCCGGGGACAGCAGGTTCCGCCGGCGCAGCTCCGCCGGGTCCAGACCGAGGGCATCCGCTGCCAAGTCCATCAGCCGCTCGATCCCGAAAACTCCCTGGGGCCGTCCCGCTCCCCGGTAGGGAGCCAACGGGGTCTTATGGGTGTAGACGCAGACCACGTCCACCGCGATGTTCGGGATCCGGTACGGCCCCACCAACGTCATGGCCGTCGTCAGGGGCGGGACAATGCCAAAGCTGGAGTCGTAGGCCCCGTTGTCGCTCACCACGCGGCCCCGCAGGCCCAACACCCGTCCCTCCGCATCCAACGCCAACTCCAGTTCCTGAATCTGGTCCCGCTCCTGATAGGTGGACAGGAAATCCTCCACCCGGTCCTCCACCCATTTCACCGGCCGGCCCAGCTCCAGCGCGAGGCGCGCGGCCAGAGCGTACTCGGGGTAGAAGCGGTTCTTCGCTCCAAAGCCACCCCCTACGTCTGGCGCGATCACCCGGATCCGCTCTTCCTCCATCCCCAGGACATACGCCAGGATCCGCCGCGCGGTGTGGGGCGACTGCGTGGTGAGCCACACCCGCAATTCAGGTCGCCCACCCCGAAGATCCGGCTCCACCACCACCGCCCGCGTTTCCATGGGTTGAGGACTACACCGCCGGATCCGCAGTCGCGCCCGAATTACGTGATCCGCCCGCCCGAAGGCAGTTCCCGGATCCCCGACGCGGATCGGTACATACGCCATCACGTTCCCCGGCGCCTCCGGATGGAGCTGCGGTGAGTCCGCCCGCTGGGCCGCCTCCGGATCCACCACGGCCGGCAACTCCTCGTAAGACACCTCCACGCGCTCTGCTGCGTCCTCCGCCTCGTACCGGTTCCGCGCCACCACCACGGCCACGGGCTCCCCCACGTACCGCACCACCTGCTCGGCCAACACGTACGGCATGGCGTGGCGCATCGCCGGATGGCTCACGATGGGGGGAAGCCTCGGGAACGGAGGATCGAAGTCCCGCGCCGCCTTCGCCAGGAAAACCCCCGGCTGCGCCCGGGCCTCCGACAGGTTCACCCCAAGGATCCGCGCGTGCGCATGCGTGCTCCGCACCACGACCATGTGGGCCACGCCGGGCGGCTGGATGTCCGCCACGAACCGGCCCCGGCCCGTGAGGAGCCGGGGATCCTCCTTACGCGGGACGGCTTGCCCGATCCACGTCACCGGCCGCCCTCCCCTGCTTCACCAGCTCGAGAACCAGCTCAGGCGTAAGCGGAAGGCACGTCACCGGCGCGCCCACGGCATCCGCAACTGCGTTCGCCAACGCGGCCGGTGCCCCGATGGCACCTCCCTCCCCCATGCCCTTGAAGCCCCCCGGTCGCTCCGACGGTCGCTCCAGGTGAACGACCTCAAGGCTGTCCGGCACCTCCCAAACCGTGGGGATGAGATAATCCATAAAGGTTGTGGCCAGGGGTTGCCCCTGGTCGTCGTACGCCGCGTGTTCCAGCAGGGCTTCCCCGATACCCTGTGCCACTGCCCCGCACAGCTGTCCCCGCACCACGAGGGGGTTGATGATCCGCCCGCAATCCTCTGCCACGAAGTAGCCCAGAATCCGCACCAGACCCGTTTCCGGGTCCACCTCGACGACCGCCACGTGGACCCCGTTCGAAAACGTGGCCGGGGGAGGATCGAAGTAGGCCACCGCCTCCAAGCCGGGCGAGACGGAGCGCACTCCTGGCACCCGATACGCCGCCTCAGCCACCTCCGCGAAGGTCACGGCCCGGCCCGGCGCGCCCCGAACGAAAAATCGCTCCCCTTCCCACACCACGTCCTCCAAAGACGCCTCGAGCAGAGCCGCCGCCACGGCCCGGGCCCGCTGCTGCACCTGTTCCACGGCTGCCAGCACCGCGCCTGCGCCCGCCACGGAACTGCGGCTCGCGAAGGTACCGGAGCCGTGCGGCGAGGCTCCCGTGTCCACCCGCTCAACCCGCACACGTTCCACGGGGCAGCCGACAGCGTCCGCCACGAGCTGCGCCAGCGTGGTCTCGTGCCCCTGCCCCTGATGGGGAAAGCTGACCCTTACCTGAATCGTTCCGTCCGGTTCCACTCGAATCGCTGCGCCCTCGTGGCCAGGAACCTCCACCATGCCGCGCCGCCGGAAGGTGGCGGAGCCAAGCCCCGTGTATTCCACGTAGCACGCAATCCCAATCCCCATCCATTTCCCTTGCCGCTTGGCCTCCTCCTGTTCCCTTCGAAGCCGCCTGTAGTCCGCCAGCGCACAGGCGCGTTCCAGCGCCTCTGCGAAGGAGCCCCCGTCGTACACCAACCCGCTGGCGCTTGTGTACGGGAACCGGCCCTCCCGGATCAGGTTGCGGCGCCGCACTTCCACGGGATCCAGCCCCACCCGGGCTGCCAGCAGATCCACCGCCCGCTCCATGGCCAGCACGCCCACCGTCATCCCCACCCCGCGGTAGGCACCGGTGGGCGGCTTGTTGGTGGCCACGGCCAACACCTCGTACGCGTAGTGCGGCACGTCGTACGGCCCCGGCAGGATCTGAGCCGCCCCCAACGGCTCCAGCGCTGCAGTTGTGGGAAACACGTGGTAGGCTCCCACGTCCCCCACGATCCGCACCCGCAGGGCCAGGATCCGACCGTCGGAACGCGCCGCCAGTTCCACCTCCATCCGCTCCTCCCTCGCTTGCGTTGACGCCAGCAGGTTTTCCCATCGATCTTCCACCCACTGGACCGGCACACCCAGGCGGAGCGCCAGCCAACTCACCACGATCTCTTCCGGATAAAGGTGCATCTTCTGGCCAAACGCTCCGCCCGTGTCCGGCACGAGGACCCGCACGGCCGTCTCCGGAAGGTCCAGGCACTGCGCGAGGGCGGACCGGATCAAGGAGGGCGTTTGCGTGTTCGTCCAAACCCACAACGTGTTGCCATCGTACCAGGCGGTGACCCCCCGGCCCTCCAGGGGCGCCGCGGTACACCGTGCCGAGCGGATCGCTGTTTGCACGACCACCTCAGCTCGCCGGAACACCTCCTCCGGATCTCCGTGGAGGTGGCTGCGCCGGTACAGCACGTTGTCCGCGTGGAGCTTCGGGGCCCCCGGCGAGAGGGCGACGTCCACGTCATGGATGGGGACAAGCGGCTCGTACTCCACCTGAACCTGCTCCGCCAGATCCTCCGCCTCGTACCGGGTCGGCGCGACGGCCACCGCCACCGGTTCGCCCACGTACCGCACCACGTCCCGGGCCAGGGGGGGCTGTTCTGTCCGCAGGAACCCCTCCCCGTCCCACCGCGGTGCGATGGGGCGGACCCCCTCCAAGTCACCTGCGCGACACACCATCCCGTTGGGTACCCGAGCCGAGCGGATCCGGGCGTGCGGATACGGGCTCCGGACGAAGGCCACCTGGTGCATCCCACTCAACCGCAGGTCAGCCACGTACCGGCCCCGCCCCGTGAGCAGTCGGAGGTCCTCCCGCCGAGCCATCGACCGGCCGACCGCCCGCTTCACGGAGTGCCCTCACCAAAAGCGCGCGCGGCCGCCTCGATGGACTCCACGATCTGAAGGTAGCCGGTGCAGCGGCACAGGTGCCCGGCCAGCATCTCCCGAATCTCCTCACGGCTCGGACGCGGGTTCTGCTGGAGGAACCAGACCGTACTCATGAGGATTCCCGGTGTGCAGAACCCACACTGAAGCCCGTGGTGCTCCCAGAAGGCGCGCTGGATCGGGTGCAGCTGCTCCGGAGTTCCCAGCGCCTCCACCGTGGTGACCTCGTGGCCCTCCGCCTGGACAGCAAGGAGAAGACAGCTCCGTACGGGGCGTCCGTCCAACAGCACCGTGCACGCCCCGCAGACTCCGTGCTCGCAGCCAAGATGCGTGCCGGTGAGTCCCACGTCCTCCCGGATGGCATCTGCGAGGGTCTTGCGGGTCTCCACCGTGACCTCGTAAACTTTGCCGTTGACGCTCAAGCGGACGGTTCGGACGCGCTCCCTCATCCTTCTTCCTCCCCACGGGCGCGGTCGCAAGCTAGCTGCAGCGCCCGGGCTACCAGGACGGCGGCCACGTGCCTGCGGTACGCGCTGGAGGCGTGCAGGTCCGAGGGCGGGTCCACCGCGGAGGCCGCCTGTCGCCCTACCTCCTCCCACAACTCCTCGGAAGGCCTCGCCCCGAGCAGGGTCTTCTCCGCCTCCCGGGCCCGCACCGGCACCGGACCGCAACCGGCGAGGGCGATCCGCCCCTCCACCACCGATCCGTCCGGCGCCAAACGCAGCAGGGCCGCCACCCCCACCAGCGCGTAGTCTCCGTGGCGGCGTGCCAGCTCCACAAACGCACAGCCGGTGCCGGCCGGCGGGATGGGCCACCGTACCTCCGTGAGGATCTCAGTGGGTTCCAGGCTGGTGGTGAGGTACGTCACGAATAGCTCCCGGGCGGCGATGATGCGCATCCCGCCCCGGCGGTAAGCCACAACCTCGCCGTCCAAACACACCAGGACCGCCGGCAACTCCGCCGCGGGATCCGCGTGGGCGATGGACCCCCCCACCGTTCCGCGCATCCGGATCTGGGGATGTGCCACGAACCGAAGCGTCTCCCGCAGGACCGGCAGATGCCGAACCACCTCCGGTGCGTGCTCCACGTCCCACTGTCGCGCCAGGGCTCCCACCCGGAGCCAGCCGTCCTCCCGCCCCACGCCGTCCATCCCCGGGATCCGGTTCAGATCCACGAGAACCGAAGGCCGCGCTAAGCGCAGGTTCAGGAGGGGCATCAGACTCTGTCCGCCGGCCAGCACCTTCGCCTCCGACCCGTACCGTTCCATCAGCTCCAGCGCCTCTTCCAGGGTCGCCGGGTCGTAGTAGTCAAAGGTCGGCGGCTTCATGAAACCTCCTCCGCCTGAACCACCGGGGCTGCCCGCGCGGCTTCCCTTCCCTGCACGCGCCCACGCCCCAGGTGCGCTACGATGCCCCGGGGCATCCGCAACGCGATCAGCGTCAGCACGAGGCCGTACACCGCAGGGGAAGGCACGGGCAACTGTAGGTAGTTCTTCAGACCCACGTCGATGGCCCGCAGCATCACCGAGCCTACCACCGGACCCCACAAGGAACCAGTTCCCCCCAGCATCGCAGCGATCACCGGCAGCAAGCTGCGCTCGATCCCCAACACCACCGAAACATCGATGTAGCCCGTATGGAGTCCGAACACCCCCCCGGCCAGCCCGGTGGGGAGTGCTCCCAGCACGAACGCCATCTGCTGAACCCGAAAGCGGTTGATCCCCACCGCGGCGGCCGCCGCCTCACTTTCCCGGATCGCGAGCATCGCCAGCCCCATCCGACTCCGCTCGACCAACCAGTTCAGCGCCACGGAACCTGCCGCCAAGGCCAGCAACAACCCGTACGCCGTTCCCAGGGACAGGTAATGCCCGGCAGCCACGTAGAGCCCATGGGACCCCCCGGTGACGCCGGGGAGGTTGTCCACGAGGACCCGCAGGAACAACAGCAGTCCGAAGCTGCCCACCGCGAAGGACGCCTCCCGCAGGCGCAGCAGCGGGTACGCCACCAACGCCGCCGACCCTGCCGCCACCAGCCCTCCTGCCAGGACCGCCAGCGCTGCTCCGCCGCTGCCCAGGGAGCTCAGCCCCGGCACCCGCAGCAGCAGGAACGTGGTGTACGCGCCGAGCCCGAAAAAGCTGGCTTGGCCCAGGTTGTACAGCCCCAGGTACCCACCAACAAGGTCATAGTTGCAGGCCAGCACCACCAGCAGGAAGGTGAACAGAAGTGCCGTGGTGAGGTCCCGGCCGAGCCACCGCGGCGCCAGCACCAGCACCACCAACAGAACAGCCAGCCCCGCCCACCTCATCGAACCAGCCCCCGCACCGCCTCCCCGCGTCGCGCCAGCAACGCACCGAACAGCACCAGCAGGTACGTCACCGGCGACCAGACCGCCCCGGCCCAGTAGCCGGTCAGCACTTCCGCGATCCCCAGTCCCACCCCCGCCCACAGGGCACCCGGAAGGTTCCCGATTCCTCCCGCCGCGGCCACCGTGAACGCCACCATGGTGAGCCGGAGCCCTTCATACGGGTTCAGCGGCACCGCCACGGCATAAAACGTCCCTGCCAGCCCCGCCGCAGCCACGCTCACCGTCAGCACCGTGCGCGCGACCCGCGACGGCTGGATCCCGATCACCAGGGCACCCACCCGGTTCTGCGCCACTGCCCTTGCCTGCTGGCCCAGACGGGTGCGGGTTAGAAGCACGTGAAGGACAGCCACCGCCACAACGGAGAACACCAGGGCCAACGCCCGCGGGCCCGAAATCGCCACACCCCCGACCCGCAGCGAGGGCAGGCCCAGCTCCACCGCAAAGATCGGCTGCGGCTCGACTGCCCGCGCCCAGTAATATCCCAGCAACGCCTCTGCCGTGATGGCCACCCCGAACGTCACCAGAATCGACCCCACCAGCACCTGCACCGGCGGCCGCCCCTGCAACGGCCGGATCAATCCTTCCTCAAAAGCCCACCCCGCCAACAGGAACGTCCCAAACACCAAGGCAACACTCACCACGAACGGCAGGTGCGCTTCCCTCACCAGCAGCGTGCTCAGGGCGGCACCCAGCACCATAAACGTCCCGTGGGCCACGTTCAGTACGTGCGTGGTCGCCAGCACCAAGGAAAACGCGAAGGCCATGAGGGCGTACAGGCCTCCCAGGACAGCTCCACCCGCCAGCAGTTCCGTCATGAGCTGAAGCGTCATCTCACGACACCGCCAGGTACGTGCGCTGCAGCCGTGGATCCCGCAAAAGCCCCTCCGCTCCCCCCTCCAGCACGATCCGACCTCCCTCCAGGACGTACGCACGATCCGCCAGGCGCAGAACCTCGTGCACGTACTGCTCCACCACGATCAGGGTAAGACCCCGCCGGCGCAGCACCGCCAGCTTCTCGTACAGCGCTCGCACCACACGAGGCGCCAGCCCCAGGGACGGCTCGTCCAACATCAACAGTTCCGGCGCGGACATGAGGGCCCGGGCGATGGCCAGCATCTGCTGCTCCCCGCCCGACAGCGTCCCGGCCACCTGCCGGCGCCGCTCCGCGAGGACCGGGAAGAGTTCGTACACCTCCGCGCGGAGGGAGTCATACGACCGCCCGCGTCCGGGAACGAACCCCAGCTCCAGGTGCTCCTCCACCCGCATCCCGCCGAACAGCTCCCTGCCTTCGGGGACCAGCGCGATTCCCAGCCGGACCCGTTCCCACGTCGGAAGCCCCACCAGCGAGCGGTCCTTGTAGGACAGGGTGCCGGAGTACATCGGCACAAGCCCGTGAATTGCCCGCAGAACCGTCGTCTTCCCCGCACCGTTGGGCCCCAGCAGGGCCACCGCTTCCCCCTGGCGGACCGCCAAGGAGATCCCGTGAACGGCCACGAAGTCTCCGTACCGCACCTCCAGGGACCGTACCTCAAGCATCCCGCTCCCCAAGATAAGCGCTCACCACACTCGGCTCTCTCATCACCGCCTCAGGGGGACCGTCCGCGATCACCTGCCCGTAATGAAGCACGACCACCCGCGGGCACAGCTCCCGTACCAGCCGCACGTTGTGTTCCACCATGAGCACCGTCAGCCCCAGCTCCTCCCCAAGCCGTCGCACCGTCTCGCTCATGGGTCCAAGCTCGCCGTGCGTTAACCCCGACATCACCTCGTCCAAGCAAAGCAATCGCGGGCCGGTGGCCACAGCCCGCGCCAGCTCCACCCGCCTCCGCTCGGAAAGGTTCAGCGTACCCGCGGCGTCACCGGCCCGATCCAGCAGCCCCACCCGTTCCAAAAACCGCTGCGCAGCCTCCCGGGCTTTCCGAACCGACGCGCCGCGACCCCACCGCCCGTACAGGTACGCCACCGCCACATTGTCCAGCACGCTCAGGGCCTCGAAGGGCTGGACGATCTGAAACGTCCGGGCAATCCCTAGCTGACAGATCCGGTGCGGCGGCAGCCCGCCGATCTCGCGCCCCGCAAACCGGATGCTGCCCGCGTCCGGTTTTAGAAAACCCGCAATCACGTGGAACAGCGTCGTCTTGCCGGCCCCGTTCGGGCCGATGAGGCCCACCAGCTCACCCTCCGCCACGGCCATGCTGACCCCGTTCAGGGCCATCACCCCGCCGAACCTTTTGGAGACGCCGCGCACCTCCAGCAGCACGGCCCTACCGCGGGCGCCGGTAAGCCGCGTCCGCCACTGCCCGCGGCCACACCACCTGCACTTTTCCGCCCTGGATCTGGGCCACGTAGGCCGTCTGGTTACCGTGGCCGTTCAGCACCTGACCCGCGATCCGAAGGTTCCAGCTGAACCGGAAGGTCCCGATCACCGTCTTCACTTCAAATTTCGGATCCCGCATGACCTCCGCGATGGTCTCCCGGTCCAACCGACCCGCCCGCTCGACCGCTGCCCGCAGGACGTCCAGCGCCACCAAGCGGTTTGCCACCCACGGAAGATCGTAGGAGTCCCGACCCATGCGGTGGAAAATTTTGTGGGCCCGCTCATCCAGCGCCCGCCGCGCCGTGTAGGTGGCACCCACCACACCCTCCGCGGCGCCGCCCACCGCCTGAACGAAGGGGTACGCCAAGGCCCGCACGTACATCTCCCTCGGCCGCAGCCCGAGCTCCCGCGCCTGCCTCACGAAGGCGATGGCTGGTCCCGTCCACAGTCCCACGAAGGCGATATCCGGATTCAGGGAACGCCAGCGGGCCAGGATGGCCGAAAAGTCCAAGTGGCCAAACGGAACCAGCTGGTCGTCCACCACCCGAAGCCCCGTCTCCCGCGCGTACGCAATCGCGCCCGCAGCCACGTCCCGCGTGTGTGCCGAGTCCTCGTACACGAAGGCGATGCTACGCAGCGGCGCTCCCGCCTCCACGCTCTGCCGAACCAGCTCGAAGTAGCTGCGCGTCCACCACAACCCGGGCGCTAGGGTGCCAAAGAGGTACCGGAATCCCCGGGCGAAGATCGCCCGGTCGTTCGCCTCCATGGTCACCATGGGGATTCGCAGGCGCTCCGCCACCGTGGAGGCCCGCAGGGTGATCGGACTCGTCGCCGGACCGAAGAAAAGGAGCACGTTGTCCACCGCCGCAAGCCGCTCATAAAGCTCCACAGCCTTGTCGGGCGAACTCTCGTCGTCGTACAGCACCATCTCCACCGGCAGCCTCCGCCCCAGCTCCCGGACCAGCCATCCCCCTTCCTCGTTCGTCACCCGGGCCCACTCGCGCATGAACTCCTGATACACCGGCCCCCACTCCGCTGCGAAGGGGCCCGTCACCGCCAGCGTCCCCCCGATCTTGATGACCGAAGGGCCGGGCGCAGCCATCGCGGCTGCGCCCAAGAGCACCACGCTCGTCACGATCGCTGCAATCCGCATGTTCCCCCTCCCTTGGCCTCAAAGATCCATCAGAGCCTTCCGCTGCCCTCCGTCGAGGGTGATCCAGGCACCGTTCATAAAGCTGGCCCGCTCGCTCGCCACGAAGGCCACCACAGATGCCACCTCCTCCGGCGTGCAGATCCGCCCGAGGGGAATACTGCGCACCGCGCGCCGGTGCGCCTCGTCCAGCGACAGGTTCTTGTCCCGCGCGTACGCGGCCACCAACCCATCCCACCGCTCCGTGGCCACCGGCCCGGGGTTGACGGCGTTGACCCGGATCCCCAGCCGGCCGTACTGTTCCGCCAGAGCCGAGGTGACCGCGAGATCTGCGGCGTTGGCTGCGCTTGCCGTCAGCTCCCAGTACGCGGGTTTGATCCCGTCGTTCCCCACCACGTTCACGATGCATCCGCCACCCTGCCGCAGCATGTATGGGATGGCCGCCTTGCAGCACCGTACGTAGCCCATGAACTTCAGCTGCAAGCTGAGGGCCCAGTCTTCCTCCGTCAGGTTCAGCAGCACCCCACCGGGGGAGGCTCCCGCACAGTTCACAAGGATGTCGAGCCTCCCGTAGTGGGCCACGGTGGCGTCGATGCACCGGGGTGGGTCCTCGGGCTTCATCATATCCCCCGCGATCCAGAAGACCGGCCGCCCGGTGGCCTGCTGGATAGCCCGGGCTGCCTCCTGCAGCGCGGCCTCCGTGCGGGCACAGATGGCCACCCGTGCTCCCTCCCGGGCGAACTCCATCGCACAGGCCCGGCCGATCCCCTTTGATCCACCCGTGATGAACACCACTTTGTCCTGCAGTCCCAGCTCCATCCCCTCACCTCCGTTGGCCCACCAGCTCACCATACAGCTCGGGCCGCCGGTCGGCCACGAGGTCCGCTCCTGCGGCCTGGCGCATCTCCTCCACCGCCCGAAGATCGCAGTCGGCCACCAGAATCGCCTCCGCATCCGGGGGAGCGGGCCCCACGGCCGCGTACCCGGTGGGCGCAAAGACTGCGCTGCACCCCAGGGTCCGCACCCTCCCGTCCTGCCCTGCCCGATCCGCGCATGCCACCCACATCCGGTTCCCGTAGGCGTGGCCGGCCGCGAGGTAGTTGGCCCCGCACCAGCCCCGGTCGTCCCAGGGTTGTGGCTTTCCCTGGTCCGTCCACGTGGTGGGCACACACAGCAGGTGCACGCCGCGCAGGAGCAGGATCCGCACCGCCTCCGCGAACCGCAAATCGTAACACAGCAGGGCTGCCACCCGCCCCACGGGCAGGTCCCAGACACCGAACCCCTCGTCCCCGCGGTCGAACACCTCCCGCTCCTGCCCATACAGGTGGGCCTTGCGGTAAACCCCCCTCACCCCCTCCGGGCCCACCAGGACCGCGGTGTTGTACAGCCGATCCCCTGCGCGCTCGGGCAGGCCAGCCACCACGAAGAGCCCCCATCGACGTGCGACAGCGACCCACGCGACCACGCTGGGACCCTCCAGGGACTCCGCGACAGCCCAAACCTCCTGTCGCCCCCCCAGGTCGTAGGAGACGGTGCACAGCTCGGGCAGCACGGCCAGCTCCGCACCCCTTCGAGCAGCCTCCTCCAACAACGCAACCGTGCGGGCGCGCACCGCGTCCGGATCGGACCACGGACCCACCAATTGAATCACCGCAACCCGCGCCACGGTGCCTCCCCCAACGGCTGGGTCAGCTCCAGCCACATGCCTGCCATCGTTCCCTGAAGGAAAGCGATGAGGGTGTTCCCGGCTCCTGCCCGAGGAACCGCATCCCGCATGGCCACGCCGCGCCTGGTGAGCTCCTCGATGGCGGCCCCTACGTCCTCCACTTCCAGCGCGATGTGCTGTACACCCTCCCCGTGCTCCTCCAGCCAGCGGGCGTTTGTCTCGTCCCCGAGCGGTTCGATCAGCTCGATGAGGGTCCCGCCCACCGGGACAAACCCGATGCGAAGGAGGCCGGGCCCGTAGTCCTCCCAGTGAACCACCCGCACGCCCAGCGCTTCCTCCAGGCGCCGCGCGGCAGCCTCGGCATCCTTCACCACGACCCCGATGTGGTGGATCCCGCGAACGGTCATGGTTCCACCAGCGCCGCCACCCGCGCGGGGCCCCCGTTTCCGCCCTTCACGGGGACCGGCATGGCCAAGAGGTTGAACACGCGCCGCCCAATCCGGTCCAGGTTGATGAGGTTCTCGATCAAGCACACGTTGGCCCCGAGGAGGATGCGATGGACCGGGTAGCGCGGCTCTCCGGGCTCCGGCAATCCCCCGTCCACCGCGAAGTCCACCGCCACCGCCCGCACCCCGACCTCCACCAGCCACCGCGCCGCCTCCACAGACAGGTACGGGTGATCCCGGTAGAAGGACGCGTCGCTCCAGTGGTCCTGGGCCCACCCGCTCCACAGAACCGCGCGCCGGTCTTGTAGCTCCTTGGGATCCCCCACGGCCGCCTGCAGCTGCTGGAGGGTGAAGGGGCGCCGCGGTTCCGCGTAGGGCCGGAGGTCAACGAGAACCGCGGGCCCGCACAGCCATTCCAGCGGCACCTGGTCCATGGTGAGACCGTCCGCAACGAAGTGGTAGGGCGCATCCACGTGGGTGCCGGTGTGGAGGCTGAAGGTGGCGAATCCGGTGGAGAGGCCGTGCAGCTCGTGGTGGTGGATCGGCACGTAGAAGATGTGGGGGTGGCCCGGCACGGGCTGCACGTCGGGCCCCCAGGGGATCGTGAGGTCCACCCACCGCATCCGCTACCCTCCGATGAGAAGCCGACCGTCCTCAACCACCACCTGGCCGTCGAGGGTCACCGTAGGCCGGAGCAGAAGGCCGTCGAGGTGCAGCTCGCTCGTCACGTGGCCGCCGATCACGTGGTTGTCGCCCACCGCTACATGGACGGTCCCCCACCGCTTCTTGTCTTCCGTCATGGAGCCGATCAGGCGCGCCCAGCGGTTCGTGCCGATGGCGAACTCCGCGAGGTTGACCGCGTCTTTGTCTGCCCCATGCAGCAGGGCCCGCAGACGGGTGGCCGCTTCCCCGCCCGTCACCTCCACCACCCGCCCCTGACGGACCACCAACCGGATCGGTTCCTCCAGCGGGCCGATCCCGTCCATGGTGTGCTCCACCACCAGAATCCCCTCCGCGGTTCCCTCCACCGGCGCAATGGCAGCCTCCCCGTCCGGCATTGCGGCGAACGTCCCGGGGCCCTCCACCCGGCCGGTCAGGGCAATCGCCGTACGGCCTTCCAGGCTCATCACGAGGTCCGTCCCCGCCGGGGTCCGCACGTGGGCGGTGCACGCCTGCGTCAGACGTTCCGCCACCGCCTTCGTAATCCGGGCCACCTCCCCGTAATCTGCCAGCGCCGCACCTCCGGTGAGCACGTCCTCCGTAACCCCCCGCAGGACCAGCACCCGGGCACCGGCCCGGAGGGCTTCCTGAGTGGCGTCGGTGTGGGTGATGGCGTATGTAACCGCCTGGATCACCACGTCCGCCCCCCGCATGGCCCCGGCGACCACTGGCGGCGGCTCGTTGCCGTGGGTACGGCGCGGGACCATGCACACCAATACAGGCTCCGCTCCCACCTCCCGCGCAACCTCGAACAGGACGTCGGCGATGGGACGCGTCTGGGTGTCTGCCACGACGCAGAGCCCCTCCCCCGGCCGCACTCCTGCGGCATTCAAGAGGAGGTTGTGCGCGCTCCGTCGCAGCACGGCCGGATCCGCCATCCTCTACCTCCCTAGCAAACTGTCCCCGACAGCGTCCCCCACCACCGGCTGCCGCCAGGCCTCACGCAGGCTCCCTCCCGCTGCCTTCCTTCTGGAGGGCCTGCCAGAGACTGCGCCAAGAGCTCCGAAGGTGTGCCTGGGCAGCAGCCCCTGCAGCCTGCGGATCCCGTCGCCGCAGGGCCTCGAGAATCTCCCGGTGCTGGCGCAAGGTCTCCGTGGGCCGGCTCGGCATGCGGGCCCACAGGGCCATCCGTACCAGGTTCACCTGGTTGCGCAAAAGGTCCAGCATCCGTGTGAGTACGGGGTTGCCGGAGGCGCGTGCGATCAGGTCGTGGAAGGCGTTGTTCTCCTGGATCACCGTGCGCCAGTCGCCCGCGGCGGCCGCGCGCTCTGCACGCACCAAGCATCCCTCCAGCTCGGCCAGATCTCGGGGCGTACACCGGCCGGCTGCCAGCTGCGCCGCCAGAACTTCCAGCGGTTGACGCACAGTATAGACGTGCTCGGCCTCCTGAAGCCCCACCGTCCGAACCACGAAGCCGCGGTTGGGCACGCCTGACACGAGGCCCTCCTCGGAAAGCCTCCGCAGCGCCTCCCGGATCGGGGTTCGACTCACCGCGAGCCGCAGGGCGAGCTCCCGCTCGAGGAGCCGGTGCCCCGCAGGCAGCTCGCCGAAGACGATGGCATTTCGAAGCGCCACGTACGCGGCGTCCGCGATAGTGGCCGCACGCCCGAAGTCGATCGCGATGTTGGAATACATGTATACCAAATACGTAGCGCCTGCCGGCCCGGCTGTCAAGCTCCACCGGCTGCGGAGCTGACCTCAGGCCGGTTCGTACGGGCAGAGGGGGTCGCTGGCCAGGGGGGAGCCCGTGTGGGCGTAAGCGCGGGCCCGGGAGCCCCCGCACACCTCCCGGAACGGACAGCGGCCGCACTTTTCCCGCAGCTGGCTAGTGTCCCGCAGCTGCACCAGCAGCTCGCTCGACTGGTACAGGTCCACCAGGCTGCGCTCGCGGACGCTGCCCACCGGCAGGGGCAGAAACCCGGAGGGGTACACCTCCCCCACGTGGGACACGAACACGATGCCGTTTCCGTCCCGTACCCCGAACCCACGTCCCACCGAGGTGCGCGCCACCTCCGGCAAGCTCATGCCCTCCCGCAGCATCCGCAGGAGGGCCACCCGGCGGAAGTGGGGTGCCTCCGTGGTCTTGATGGCGAAGGGAGACTGCTGGCTCAAGTCGAACAGCCAGTGACACAGCCGCTCCGCGGCCTGCGGACTCACCTCCTCCAGCAGCCGGCCCCGGCCCACGCGGATGAGGAAGAACAGACTCCACCGCACCACGTCCAGTTTCCGCACCAGCTCGTACAGGGCCGGCAGGTCCTCCGCCGTGCGGGCGGTGACCAGGGTGTTGATCTGCAGCGCGATCCCCTCCTCCCGGACGCGCCGCGCCAGCTGAAGGGTCAGCTGGAAGCAACCCGGGATCCCTCGCACGGCATCGTGGAGATCCGCGGTGGCACCATCCAGGCTCAAGGACACCGCCTGCACACCCGCACGTGCCACGTCCCGCAGGGCCGCCGTGGTGACAAGGGGTGTGGCGCTGGGCGCCAGGGACACGCCGAAGCCCAGGGCCCGGGCCTCCTGTACCAGAGCCGGTAGGTCCGACCGCTTGAACGGGTCTCCGCCCGTGAGTACCCAGTGGGGCAAGGGAGGACCGAACCGGGTCGCGTCACGCAGCATGCGGAACCCTTCTTCGCTGGACAGCTCCAGGGGGTGGCGGTCCGGCGTGGCCTCCGCGCGGCAGTGCTGGCAGGCGAGGTCGCAGGCACGGGTCACCTCCCAGTACACCAGCAGGGGCGCCCGGTTAAACACGTAGCGCCGGCCCGCGGCCAGGCCAGGAGCCGTCGCGGGTACGCTATGCCCGCACCGTCCCTTCCGTAAGGCCCAGCGCCTTCCCCCCCACGCGCCCCACGCCGGCTTGTGGGGCGTGCGTGGGACGTCGTACAGCACTTGCACCTCCAGTGCGCGCCACGACAGCCGGTAGTGGGTCCACGGCCTCACCCGACCAGGTACAGGGTCGGGTAGATGAACACCCACGCCACGTCCACGAAGTGCCAGTACTTCACCACACCCTCTACGGGCCAGTAGTCTTCGGGCCCGTACCGACCGCGCCGGCCGTGCAAGTACACCCCCAGCAGCAGCACCGCCCCGCTCAGTACGTGCAGCCCGTGCAGGCCCGTGAGGGAGAAGAAGATGGTGCCGTAGCGGGTGGAGGGCGGGAAGAAGTGGAACGCCTCCACCCATTCCACCACCACGCCGACCAGGAAGACGGTAGCCAAAAGCAGCGTCCACAGGGTGTTGCGCAAAAACCCCGCGCGGCCCCCGTGGGCGATGCACGCTTCCGCCCGGTAGGCGGTCAGGCTGCCGAGCAGCAGCACCACGGTGATGGTCCATCCCAGGGCCTGGTTCAGCTCCGGGGGGCGCGCGGTCCCAACAATCAGGTAGCGGGCCGCTACGAAGGCGCTGAACAGCGCCGCCTCGGACACGATCAACAGCCACAGGCCCAACCGGGCGTTATATAGCTCCGCTGCGCTCAGGCGGGCCGCACCCTCCGCGTGGCGCACGTCAGTCCTCCTGTCGGGTCAGCTGAGAGTAGTGCATGAAGTACTCCGCAATGAGCGCCACCTTCCCAACGGCCACGAGGGTCAGCCACAGGAGGGCGCCCGGCCACCCTGCGGCGAACCACTCAACCGCGGTGAGCACCGCCAGCGCACCGAACACCCGAGCGCCCAGGGCCAGCTTGTCCGGCAAGCCCTGGCGCCTCATCCCTCGCTCCCCCCTGCTGCGGCTACCACCGCGTGCCGGGCTGCTGGCATCCCGTATACGTAGGGTGCTCCCACCACCACCGGCAGGGCCGGGAAGTTCTCTACGGGAGGCGGGCTCGACGTCTGCCACTCCAGGGTGGAGGCCTGCCAGGGGTTGGCCTCCGCCCGTGGACCCCGGACCCAGCTGGCCACAAAGTTGTACAGGAACACCAGGAACCCCGCTGCCAAAACGAAGGCCGCCACGCTGGTCCACAGGTTCACGCCACCGAGCGCCGCCGGGTAGTCTGCGATGCGCCGGTTCATTCCGTGCAGCCCGGCCCAGAACATGGGGAAGAAGGTGGCGTTGAAGGCCAGGAATGTCCACCAGAAGTGCACCCGCCCCAGACGCTCGTCGTACAGGCGCCCGGTGATCTTCGGGTACCAGTAGTACAGGGCCGCGAACAGGGCGAAGATCTCTCCGCCCATGATGGTGTAGTGGAAGTGCCCGACCACGAAGTACGTGTCGTGCAGGTGCAGGTCCGTAGCCACGTCCGCGTTGAAGATCCCCGTCACGCCGCCCCCGAGGAAATTCCACACCCACCCCAGGGCGAACAGCATGGGCGTCCGCAGCCACAGCCGCCCCCGGACCAGGGTCCCCAGGGCCGACAGGAACACCAGGCCTGTGGGCACGGAGATGGCCTCCGTGGTAACCAACATGGGGGCGTGCATCCAGCCCGGCATGCCGCTGGTGAAGTTGTGGTGCGCCCACACGATCCCGCTGAGGCCCACGATGCCGAAAAACCCGCCCACCACCCAGCGATAGGCGTACAGGGGCGTGCGGGCGAAGTGGGTGAGGACTTCCAGGGCGGCACCGAAGGCGGGCAGGATCATGATGTACACGGCGGGGTGGGAGTAGAACCAGAACAGCTGCTGGTACACCACGGGGGTACCACCCCGGGCGAAGTGGAAGTAGCTCATGCCCGCCACCCGGTCCAGGAGGACCATGAGGAGGCTCGCGGCCAGGTACTGGGTGAACACGAAGCTTAGCAGCGAGGCCGCGAACACCGACCACACGAACACGGGCAGCCTGCCCCAGGTCATCCCGGGAGCCCGCAGGCGGGCGATGGTGACCAGGAAGTTGATTCCGCCCAGGATGCTGGACAGGCCGAAGATGACCACCGCCACGATCATGAGCACCTGCCCCGGGGGGTTCACCGCGCTCAGGGGCGGGTAGACGGTCCACCCGGAGTCCCAGCCGCCTACCAGGAGGCTTGCCAGCAGCATCACGGCCACCGGCGGGGTGAGCCAGTAGCTGAGGGCGTTCACCCGGGGGAAGGCCATGTCCGGGGCGCCGATCATCAGGGGGACGCAGTAGTTGCCAAGCCCACCCAGGAAGATGGCCACGGCTACGGCGATCATGATGATGCCGTGCAGGCTCATCACCTGGTTGTAGCCGTTGAGGGTGAGCAGCTGCATGCCGGGATGCATCAGCTCCCACCGCATGAGCAGGGCCAGGGCACCGCCCAGGAAGAACAGCCCCAGGAACGTCACCAGGTACTGCATGCCGATGACCTTGTGGTCCGTGGTGAACCGGAAGTAGCGGGCAACCCCGTCGTCGTGGGGCCACGGCCGCACGGGAAGTCCGAACCAGCCCCTTGCCCACGCCTCCCACACGCCCACGCCGGCCAGCCAGCCCACCGTGCCCGCGAAGGACCCCGTGGCCAGCTCCAGGTCAAAGGGGAACCCGCCCCCCGCCGCCCGCACCACGGCGGCCAGCAGCGGCCCCCCGAGCACGTAGCCCACCAGCCCGTATACGAGTCCCTTCGCCATGGGGACAAGCGCCCGCATCGGTCACCTCCGCGCCTGCTCAGCAGCGACCCACGCCTCGAAACCTTCCGGGTCCAGCACCCGACCGGGGGCCGCCATGATGCCGTGTCCCACTCCGCACAGCTCCGCGCACTGGACCCGCAGGGCCACGGTGTCCTGGAAGGAGCCCGTACGGGTGGGTGTTACGTGCAGGACCGTGGTCAGGTTCGGCACCGCGTCGATCTTGGTCCGGAAGGCGGGCACCCAGAAGCTGTGCACGATGTCCACGGAGGTGACCTCAAACCGTACCCGCCGCCCCACGGGCAGCACCAGCTCCCGGGTCGTCAGGCCTTGCTGCGGGTAGTCAAACTGCCAAAGCCAGCGGCTCGCCCGCACCCGCACCACCAGGTCCGCGTCCGGATCCGCGAGGCTCGCAAGCCGGACGCGACTCGCGGGGCTGCTCGCGAGCAGCGCCCTCAGCGGAACCTCCCGCATCTCCGCAAGCCCCACGAGCCCCGGGTTGTAAATCACGTAGGCCGCCAGGGCCGCGGTGGCCGCAAACCACACCCGCGGGACTGCAGGGTGTTCGGGGAGGTAGGGCGGCGGTTCCGGCGGGTCCCCCTGGCTCCGGCAGCTCACCACGCTGTACACCAGCACCGCCACCACCAGCGCGAACACCGGACTGGCCATGAGCATGAGGAGTCGGAAGGCGTGGTCGGCTACGCCGGCCTCTCGCGCCGCGGCCGGGGGGAACCCCTCAAACCGCAAGACCAGCGCAAGCAGCACGGCTGTCAGGACAGCCCACCACAGTGCCAGGACGCCCCCCCGCATCGCCGCCGCGTGCATCCTCTGGTTGACCTCAGGTCAACATGCCCCGAGCAGCTCGAACATCGGGTGCGCGCCTGATTCTGCGCCTCTCGGGGATCGGGTGTGGACCCGATGCCCTGCCCCGGGCAGCCGGGACCCGGGTGGTGTATCCTGGGTCGGGCGTCCGGAGGATGGGTGTAGAGCGCGTACGGGCCCTTTCGAGCCTTCCGGGGATGACGGCGGCGGTGCTCTTTTTCGCCGCTGCCACCTGGCTGCTGTTCGCCGTGGGCGCGGCGGTGGCGGTGGTGTCGGGATCCCTCGCGGCAGGGCAGTGGCGGAGCTACCCGGTGCTGGCCGCCAACCACCTGCTCACCCTCGGCTGGGGCACCCTGGGGGCCCTGGGTGCCCTGCACCAGATGTTCCCCGCGGTGCTGGGCATATCCAGCAAGCCCGGATGCGCCGCGGCGGCGCACTTCGCCTTCACCGTGGCGGGCGTGCTGGTGCTGCTGGCGGGGCTTCTAGCCGCTGCCCCACCGTGGGTGGCCCTCGGGGGCATGTGGCTAGTAAGTTCGGTGGTGGCGTTCTGCGCGTTCCTGGCGCGCTTGGCGCCCCGCCGCCGGCGCTGGCCTCCCTCCGCCACGGGCATCGTCCTCAGCGTGGGGTACCTGCTGGTCACGGTGCTGTGGGGTACCCTGATGGCCCTCAACTGGAACTTCCGGTTCTGGCCCGCCCTGTACACATACGCGGGAGTCGGCGTGCACGCCACGCTGGGCCTGCTGGGGTGGTTCGTCCAGCTGGTGGTGTCGGTGTCTTACTACCTTTTGCCTCGCTTCACCGGCGTCCGCACCGTGTCCGAAGGCCGCGTGCTGCCCCTGGTGGGCCTTTTGAACCTGTCCGTAGGCCTGTTCGTAGCGGCCGCGGCCCTCCGCGCACCCTCCGTGGCCCGCGCGGCCACTCTGGTCTTGTGCACCGCCAGTTTGGCGTACGCTCTCGACGTCCTCCGCTTCCTGCGGGGTGCCCGCCAGCAGGCCCCCGACCTCACCAACTGGCACTGGTGGGCGATGGCGGTGCAGACGCTCCTCGCGGTTGCCACCGCCTCCTTGTGGGCGGTGGGTGTGCTTCCCCTGGAGGGCCGGCGGCTGGCAGCTGCCGCGGCCACCTGGCTGCTGTGCGGGTGGGTGACGCTGGCCATCATGGGCCAGATGTACAAGGTAACGCCATTCCTTATGTGGGGTTACCGGTACGCGCACGGGCTGTCCGCTTACGAGGTGCCACGCCTGCCGGCCCCGTACTTCCCTCGCTGGGGCCTGGTAGCCTTTGCCCTGGCCGCGCCTGCGTCCACCCTGCTGCCCGCTGCGGTGCTGCTGGCGCAGGTGCGGCTCGCGCAAGCCGCGGGCTCCCTGTTCGCTGCGGGCTGCGCCGTGTACGCCCTTGGGATGGGGGTGTCGTGGGTGGCGGCGGTCCTGGTGCGGCCCGAAAAGCCCCAGACCGGTGCCGCCCGGCAACCCGGGTGACCCCGGCTACATGGCCGACGGCCACCGCATGGACGTGCTGTTCGGGAGCACGCTGTCCGGTGAGGATCGGTCAGCGGGGCACGCCCCGCACCAGCATCACCGCTGCAGCCACGACTCCCAGGGCAAGGAGGGCGTTGGCCCGTCCCACCCACGCCGCCCGGCGCCGGAGGGCCTGTCGGCGACCCCCGTCGGGGTCCGCGCCGCGAGCCAGCTGAGTACCGATCGGCCCTAGAACGAAGTCGTGCCACGCGCTGAGGGCAACCAGGAACGCCACCAGCACCAGCTTCCACGCCAGGACCTGGCCGAAGCCGCTCTGCCACAGGCGTCCGGTGACCACGCGCTCCCAGCCGACCCCCCGGTAGGCCAGGCTGGCGACGCCCGTCACCACCAGGACCGCAATGCACACCCATGCCACGGGCCGGAAACGCCGCCCCAGGGCCTCCATCAGATCCGCGCGCAGGGGGTCCGGCAGGCTGCGGGCCACCGGCACGGCCACCAGGGCGAGAAACAGCACCCCGCCGATCCACACCACCGCGCTCAGCACGTGCAGGAAGACGTTCAGGTGGTACACAGCACCGTCGCCAGGCCGACAGCCAGCCCCCCGTGCCTCCCTAGTTATCGGAGGCACACCCGCAGCCGACAACTTGAGCCTGCACCCCGCACAGGCCCCTTGGGACGGTGGCCCGCGTGTCGCACACTGGGGGCAGAGGAGGGAACGACCGTGAAGACCCGGGTGGAGGAAGATCTCCGCGCCCGCATCCCGGACTCGGACCTCACGGTGGCAGACGTACGGGTCGGCGTGTTCTACACTCCCGTCCCGCTGGTCACGGGACGCGTGGGGTAGCCTTCACCCCGAGAGGCCTGGTGGACGCGGTGTGCTGTCCCCGCTCCGCGGCGTCTGCGCCGCCCGCGGGGAGGTTTTCGGGCCGCGACGCCTGGGAGCTGGCGAACGACGCCACCTCCCCTGTGCCCCTGCGCCGAGCGGTGGGCGCAGCGGCTCTCAATTCCCTCTCCTGCCTGGCGGTGGACCGTTGGGGCACGCCGGGAGGCACACTCCTGAGCGGGCTGGACGCCCTGGAGGCCGCGGACATACAGCCCGGAGATCGCGTGGCCCTCGTGGGGGCGTTTGCGCCCTTCGTGCGGGTGCTGAAGGGGCGCGCGATGCACGTGCTGGCGGGGATTCGGGTGCTGGACGGCCCGAGGCTGGTACGGATCGTGGGCGAGCGCGGGTCCGGTTACTTCTTCCAGGACGCCGCGGAGAAGGTGGCGGTGATCCGCCACAGCCCCGACGGCTCTCCGCCGCCTTCGTCCCACGTGGCCGCCGCAGGTTGATCCCGGGAGGAGATGGCCGCGCTGCTGTACCGGCCGGAGGTGCACACGGTGGTAGGCCCAGCATGAAGGGCACCCCCGAAGGGGCGGGGGTGCGCTCGCCCGGTCCCAGCCGTGCCCGCCACCGGAGGTGCGCTCCCCCCTCGGTAGCTGCGGCCGTCTGCCTGGTCGGGGGAATAGCGGTGGGGTGGCAACGTGCAGGCCGGAGCGTGCCCGGCACCCCGCGGCCTTATGATCACGCTCCCCTTCTGGTGACGGGTTTTTTCGGCACCCTCATCAGCCTTGAGCGGGCCGTGGCCCTGGGCCTTCCTGGCCCCGGTCTTCACCGCCGCGGCGGGAGTTAGCCTGGTGTTGTGTTGCGGCCGGCGGACAATTGACCCTGGAGCCGGCTGGAAAGGACCCACCCCCAACGAACCCTCTGCTCCGAACTCGACGCCAACGGGTTCGGAGGTGCAGGGAGTTGCTGGAGGGTGGAAAGGTGAAGGAAATTCACGCGTTGCGCCAAGAGAACGAGTCCATCCGGTCGATTGCCAAAACCCTGGGGATCTCCCGTAACACGGTGCGCAAGTACCTGCGCAACCCGGGTCTGCCGGAGCCCAAACCCCGGCCGCCCCGGCCGTCGAAGCTGGACCCCTACCGGGAGTATATCAAGCGCCGGATGCTGCAGGACGGCATCACCAACAGCCAGGTGCTGCTGCGGGAGCTGCGGGCCATGGGCTACACCGGCGGGCGCACCATCCTGAAGGACTTCATGAAGCCGCTGCGGCCGCCTCGGCCGGCCCCGGCCACGCTGCGCTTCGAGACCGGCCCGGGCGAGCAGGCGCAGGTCGACGTCACGCCGGTCACGCTGGTGCGACCCGACGGGACCACCCACCAGGTGTGCGCCTTCGGCATGGTGCTGGACTGGTCTCGGGCCGGCTACGTCGAGTTCATCGCGAAAGCCGACCTGCCCAGCTTCCAGCGCTGCCACGTGCATGCCTTCGACCACTTCGGCGGCGTGCCCCGGCGAATCCTGTACGACAACACGAAGCTGGTGGTGCTGGGGCGGGACCAGAACGGCCAACCGATTTGGAACCCTCGCTTCTTGGACTTTGCGTTGCGGATGGGCTTCGACCCCCGGCTCTGCCAGCCGTACCGGGCCCAGACCAAGGTCAAGGTGGAGCGCTTTTTGCGCTACGTGCAGGACAACTTCGTCCCATCGGCGCGTCCCACGGACCTCGACGACCTCAACCGGCAGGCCGTGCTGTGGTGCATCCACGTGGCCGACCAGCGGATCCACGGCACCACCCACGAGCGGCCAGCGGATCGGCTCAAGCAGGAGCGGCTCTTGTTGCAGCCCATGCCGCCCGCCGAGCGCATCGCCCCCTTCTTGCGGGAAAGCCGCAAGGTGGGCCGGGACGGCTTTGTCATCTGGCAGGGCAGCGCCTACGGGGTGCCATGGGTGTACGCCGGCCAGGAGGTCCAGATCCAGGCGACCGAGGAGCGGGTGGAAATCTGGGCCGGCTCCCAGCGCATTGCGGTGCATCCGCGGGCGCATGCGCCGGGCCAGCGCTTCGTGTGGCCAGGGCAGTGGGACGACCTGCCCAGCCAAACCCCGCCCCGCCGGCGTGCCCCGGTCATCTTCCAGGTGCCCGATGTGGGCGTCGAGGTGCGGCCCCTTTCGGTCTACGAGGCGCTGGTCGGGGTGGTGAATGGCCATGGTCGCCCTTGAGCAGGCCCGCCATTACCTCGAAAGCCTCGGGCTGGATCGTGCGGCCGCGGTGCTGGACCAGCGCCTCGAGCAGGCGGCGCACCGGCAGGTCTCCTACGCCGAGTTTCTGGCGGATCTCTTGGCCGTCGAGGCGACGGCCCGCCGGGAGCGATACCTGAAGGCTCGGACCCGTCTGGCGCACTTGCCCTTTCACAAGACACTGGAGGACTTCGACTTCCGCTTCCAGCCGTCCATCGACGAGCGGCAGGTGCGGGAGCTGGCGGAGCTGGCGGAGCTGGCCTTCGTGCGAGAGGCGGCCAACGCGCTGTTCCTCGGTCCGCCTGGGGTGGGCAACCCGCACTTGGCGGGCTCACGACCTGGTCGAGGACCTGCGCCGGGCCATGGCCGACCACCGGCTCGATCGGCGGCTGCGGGTCTACCTGGCGCCCAAGCTGCTCATCATCGACGAGTTCGGCATCTGGCCTTACGACCGCATGGCCTCAACGGCCTTGTTCACGCTGATTTCCGCCCGCTACGAGCGGGGCAGCATCATCTTGACCTCCAACAAGGGTTTCGCCGAGTGGGGGGAGTGTTGGGCGACCCGGTCATCGCCACGGCCATCCTGGACCGCCTGCTGCACCACAGCCACGTCATCAACATCCGAGGCGAGAGCTACCGGCTTCGGGAGAAGCGCCAGGCCGGCCTGTTTGGGGCTCGGGTGTTGTCGGAGCGGGAGGTGAAGGCCGAACGGTAGCGGCGCCCCTTGGTGCTACGCACCAAGGGGCCTGGGTCCCTATCGCGATCCGGGTGGGTCAATTTCCAACTGGCCCCATGGATCAGATCTAGACCGGCCTTGACACTGGATCGCTCCCTGGAGTTTTCAACCACCGCCGGCCGCACCTCGGCTACCGCACCCGCGGCCGAACACCCGCCGATCTGTTCTGGGGAGCTGCAGGGAGGCGTTACGATGACCCGGCTAATCATGCTACAGGTGTATACACCCTTACGATACGGGACAGTTTAGGGAGATGAATGGCGAGGTGCGGGTGGCCCCGTGTGCGTGCGGCGTTCGGATCCCCGGATCACGCCGCAGCCGACCGGGTGGATTTGTGCCGTCGGCTTCTGGGGGCGTTTGGCCTGGCAGAGGAGCGGGCGCACACCGCAGGCCTGCTCCTGCCACCCCGGAGGGTGCGGGTCCATCTCCGCCGGGCCGCGACGCGGAGGGGCTGTTCGGAACCTCCCCGCAGGCCCTGTGGGCGCTCGTGGGGCGCTTGGCGGGTGAGGGGGCGCTGGATGAAGTCGAACACCCCGGCTCACCCGTGGGGGTGGTGGAAATCCAGCCCGATGTGGGCACCGCTGCGGGATGTGCGCGGCGGCGTACCCCACCTCCGCCCTGGCGTTCCAGCAGGACACCGAAGCGGTGCTGTGGTGGGAGCCGACCCGGTGCGTGGGCTGCCGGGCGTGAATCCCGGTGTGCCCGGAGCAGGACCGGGGCGCCATCCGGGTGCGCAGGGCGCTCATCGTGGGCGAGATGCGGAAGGGCCGACCCGTAGTGTACCAAGAGCCCCTGGCCCGCTGCCGCAGCTGCGGGGAGGTCATCGCTCCCAGCCGCATGCTGGAGCGGGTGATGGCCCTCCTGGGTTCGGAAGCAGACGCGTACCGACGGGTGCTCACCCGGTACTGCGCCCCGTGCAGGGCCCTGGTGGGGCGACAGGACGGAGCCGGAGGGGAGAGAGGGACGTGAGCTCGCGGCGAACACGGGTGAAGCGTGCGCATCTGGGCGCACGCGGGAAGCGCTGGGGCTGGGCGGTGTGGGGTGCGGCAGCAGCGATGGCCGTGGCCCTGGGGGTGTGGTGGGAAGCCGACCTGCGGGCGTGCAGCGGCTTGCGGCAGCGGAGGTGGTAGTGTACCAGGCACCGAGCGTGGGGGCTGCGGGGAGTACGCCGCCTGCCTTCGGCGGGCGGGGTACAACGTGCGGGCGCAAGCCACGCGGGAACTTGTTTCCCTCAAGGACCGCCTGGGGGTTCCACCGTTCCTGCGCAGCTGCCACACCGCGGTGGTGGGGCGGTACTTCGTGGAGGGGCACGTGCCCGCGGAGTCCATCGCAAAACTCCTCCGGCAGTCGCCCGGTTGGCTTTGCATCGCGCTTCCGGGGATGCCTTCCGGCTCGCCGGGGATGTCTGGGCCGCAAGGGCCGCTTGTGGTGTACGCGGTGACCCCCCACGGTCGGTGGACGGAGTTCGGAGCCTTCTGAGCGGCTGAAGCTACGGCCGGCGCTCCGCGGGCGTGGGGAACCGTAGGTGGAAGGGCTGTAGGCCCGCGGCCCCCAAGTACTCCGCCAACACCAAAGGTGGCACGTCCGTGACGCACAGGTCTGCCCGCTTCACCACCCCATCTAGCCGTACCGACAGCGCAAGCCCCCACCGCTCGGGTTGGAGGGCCTGCAGGGCCTGGACCAGGCGGCCGAGATCCTGCAGGCCGCCCGGCAGGACCAACGACAGCCGCACCCCCTCCAGGTCCCCGCCCCGCAGGTACACCAGGGCGTCGAACAGGTCGCTCTCGGTGACGATGCCCACCAACTGGTCGCGCTCCACCACCAGCAGGCAGCCGATCTTGTGCTTGCGGAGCAGGGCGGCGGCTTCCTCCACACGAGCCTCAGGGGTGGTGGTGTGGAGGTCCCGGATCATGATGTCGGAGACCCTCAGCTGCTCGGGGAGCTCCACGCGCCGGGGGGCCCCGTCCTTCGCCGCGGGGGAAAGGGAAGCCCGCATGAGGTCGGTCCACGTCACCAGCCCCACCAGCCGGTTGCCCCGGAGGACGGGAAGGTGCCGGATCCGCAGGGCCTGCATCTGCTCCAGCGCCTCCCCCAACGACGCGGTGGGCGCGATGGTGGTCGGGTTGGCGGTCATCGCGTCGCGCACGAGCATGGTCAGGTAGGGATGAGCGCGGAGTTCCGGTTCCCCTGGCCGCGCACCCCGTACGAACATGGTATGGGAACTGGGGTTGTGCCGGGCATCGGGCGGTCCACCGATTTTCGACATCGGGCCTGCATCCGAGACCGCTTGGGTGGTCCTAGAAGGCGTCCACCGGGAGCCGGGCGAGGACCGTGGTCCCCACTCCGGGCACCGAAAGCACCTGCACTGTCCCGCCCACCAGCTCCGCCCGCTCTCGCATACCCGCCAGCCCCAGCGTCCTGCGGTCCGCCTCCTGCGGGTCGAACCCTACCCCGTCGTCCCGCACCATGACCAGCAGGGTGTCGCCCCGCCGGGCCAGCCGCACGTCCACCCGCTTGGCGTGGGCGTGGCGGAGCACGTTGGTGAGGGCTTCCTGGACGATGCGGAAGGCCACGGTCTCCACGTCGGTGGGCAGGCGCCCCTCCAACCGATCCATGTCCACGTGCACCTCCACCCCCGCAGGCCGCAGGTAGGCCTCCGCGTACCACCGCACCGCGGGCGCCAGCCCGAGGTCGTCCAGGATGGAGGGCCGCAGCTCGTGCACCAGCTTGCGCAGCTCGTCCAGGCCCTGCTGGGCGAGGTCGTGCAGGCGGCGCAGCTGCGGTGCCAGGGGGTTGGCGTGTGATTCCGCCTGGGCCGCCACTTGCGCCAGCTGGATGATGAGGGCGGTCATCATCTGCCCCGCGTGGTCGTGCAGGTCCCGTGCGATGCGGCGCCGTTCCTCCTCCTGCGCCACCAGGAGGCGCTGCAGGAGCTGGCCCCGCACGTGCTCCTGCTCCCGGACCCGCTCGAACAGCCGCGCCCGCTGGATGGTGACCGCCAGCTCGTGGCCCACCGCCTCCAGCATGTCGAGCTCCTCGTTGCTGAAGGTGCGGCCCGGGGGAAGCATGAGGTTGAGGATCCCCACGGTTTCGTCCTGGGCCACCAGGGGGACCGCAGCGTGGCGGTGCCGCTCGGCCAGCTGCGGGAGGGCCTGCTCCAGGCGCAGGCACTGGATTACGTTCACGGGCTCCCGGAGGGTTCCCTCCCGGAGCATGGTGATGCAGCGGCAGTCCCCCGCCATCCGGCGCTTGCCAGCGGCCGCCAGGGGTGTAGGAAGGTTAACGTCCGCGGCCAGGTGGAACTCGCCTGGGTTGGGACCGTGGAGGAAGATCCACCCCGCCTCCACCTCCAGAAGCTCGCAGATGCGGCGCAAAGCCCCATCCAGAGCCTCCCGGAGGGTGTACGAACGGTTCAGGACCTCCGAGATGCTGCGGAAGATGGCCGCCTGCCGGGCCAGCTGCACCGGGGTCCGCCTCCTCGCCGGTCTGGGCCACCAAACCCCTTCTATCGTAGCGGAAGGAGCCAAGGACTCCGAGCTGCCCGCAGGTCTACCGCGGGACGTTGCGCCAGGGATCTCCCGGCCAGGTATTCATGCGTGCCTGGGGGTCGTCGAACCGGTACGTGAGGTGGCTTTCCACCCTCACCACCCCGTCCACAGTGCCGACCCACCGCTCGGCCAACGCCTTGTCCGAGCGTCGGTCCACCTCGCCCTCCAGGTACACCACGCCCTCCCTCACGTCGATGCGTAGCCCCGAAGGGTCAACCCACAGCTCCTCCAGCAGGGCGCGTCGGACCGCCTCCCTTAGCTCCTCGTCCGGGCGCACCAGGGCCCGCAGCACGTCCGCCCGGCTCACGATGCCCACCACCCGACCCTCCCGCACCACCGGCACCCGGTTGATCTGGCGCCGGGCCATGAGCGCCGCCACCTCCCGGAGGGGGGTGGCCTCCTGTACTGTAACCACGGGGAAGCTCATCACGTCCCGTGCCACCAGGCCCTCCGCCTTGCGCTCCACCTCGGCCACCTGGCCGCGGCGAAAGAGGGCCAGCAGCCCTCCTTTCTCCAGTGGGGGGCGTTCCTTGTAAAGGAGGTCCGCCTCCGTCACGATCCCCACCAGCTCACCGTCCAGGGAGACCACGGGCACCCCGCTGATGCGACGCTGCAGGAAGAGCCGCGCGATCTCCTTCACCGGTGTGTCCGGGCTCACCGTCACCGCGGGCGAGCTCATCACGTCCCTGGCCGTCAGGCGGATCCGCACCGCACTAGCCATCGTCCCACCTCCTGACGCGTCGGCCTTCCGGCCGCCGCTCCATGGCATTCCCTCGAAAGTGGTTGCGGCGCTAGCCGACCTTCGTCTCCGGTCGCGCACGCTCTGTGGCCCGGGCAGGGACCACCATGACGGGGACCCTTGACCGCCGCAGCACCGCCTCCGCCACGCTCCCCAGCAACACCCGCTGCAGGCCCGTGCGGCCGTGCGTGCCCATCACGATGAGATCCGCGCCGAACCGCTCCGCGGCGTCCAGGATGGCGTGTGCCACAAAACCGTCCGGGACCACCTCGACCCGGAAGCGGGAGGGGAGCTCCAGGTCGGCCAGGCGGCTGCGGATCTGCATCCGCAGGTTCTCCAGCACCTGGTCCAGGAACAGGCTGGGGGCCTCCCGCTGCAGCTCCTCGAACCCCGCCACGTCGTACACGTGGAGGAAGATGAGTTCCGCCCCATGCGCCCGCGCCACCTCCGCGGCGATGGCCACGGTGGGCTCCGTGGTCTCGCCCAAGTCCACGGGCGCCAGGATCCGTTCGATGGCTCCCACGGTCACCGACCCCCTTTCAGCTCCAGGGTAGGGAGGGTTCCGTTCGCAGGCCATCGGGGGAGAGTTCGATCCGCCCCCAGGGACGCATCCATTCCGGACCGGAGGCGTACCCGTAGAAAATCCGGTGCGCGCCCGATGGGCCGCCCAAGAGGGGTAATTTAGGGTATTGGCGGATTCAACGGATCCGGGAGGGGATATGCGGCTCACCCGGGACGCGGAATACGCCCTGCGGGCGCTTAGCTATCTGGCCTCGGTTCCCCTGGGGGAGGTCCGATCCGCCGGCCAGGTGGCGGAGGCTTGCGGGCTCCCGGCGCCGTTTTTGAGCACGACCCTGCGCAAACTGGCCCGCAGCGGGCTGCTGCCTTCGTGCCGGGGCAGGCACCGAGGCTACGGGCTGGCGCGGCCGGGCCGACCGAGCCCGGCGCGGGAGATCCTGGAGGCGGCGGAGGGTACAGACGCCTTCCGCCGTTGCGTGTTCTGGGACACCCGCTGCTCGGACGAACGGCCGTGCTTGCTGCACGGGGCTTGGGCGCAGGTGCGCGGTGCGCTGGTTGCTCAGCTGGAACGGCTCACTCTGGAGAACGTGGGGGCCGCGTGGCAGACCCGCGACCCGCCGGAGCGGGCTTGCGACGCCGTCTCCGGAGGAACGCGGAGCTTCGGGAGGAGGCAAGACCCCTGTCGCTGACCCCTCGGGAGTGGTGGGGCCTCATCCATGGGATGGGGCTGGGTGCTGTGTTCCTCCTGGCTTTCGTTGGAGGGCTCGCCGGCCTGTGGAGTTTCCGGGCCGAGCTGGTGACCAGTGAGGGGATCCGGGAGCGCCTTCGCCGGCTCATGGCCGGCACCTGGATTATGACCGTGGTCGCCTGGCTCACGGTGCTCACCGGCACCTACACCGTCTACCCGTGGTACCGGGCCAAACCGCCTCAAGGGGCGGATCTGACCCTCTACCCCCGGTACCCAGGGTGCGAAATGCGAAAGCTAGGTTCTCCTGTATCGTAAGGGTGTATACACCTGTAGCATGATTAGCCGGGTCATCGTAACGCCTCCCTACAGCTTCCCAGAACAGATCGGCGGGTGTTCGGCCGCGGGTGCGGTAGCCGAGGTGCGGCCGGCGGTGTTGTAAAACTCCAGGGAGCGATGCAGGGCTGCCTGCAGCCGGAGCAGCGGGGTGAAGAAGCGCCGGTGGAACTCCACGCGCCACAGCTCGTGCAGGATGGTGCCCTGCAGGGCCGGCGGTACTCGCTGCCCCAGTCGGTGCGCACGTGGTGCACAGGCCAGCCGGCGGCCTGGTAGGCGGGGAGCACCCGGGTGGTCAGGAAGCGCGCGGCAGCCGCCGAGAACTCGGTGCTGACCTGGGCGATGGCATACGCGCTGGCCACGTCACAGGCGGTGTACTGGTACCCCTTGCCGACCCCCTTGAGCTTGCCCAGGGCTCGACGCGTCCGCTCGGTCAGCAGGCGGGCCGACCGGCGCTGTGGAGCTCCAGGACACCGAGGCGTCCCCGGCGGGTGGCCAGCCCGGCCCGGCGCAACGCGCGGTACACCGTGCTGGGGCTCACCTACCAGCCCCCGTACTCGGGCCGGGCCAGCTGCATGCTCAAGCGGGCTGGCCCCCGGGTAGGCCAAGCTCAAGATGGCCCGCTCGGCCTCCACGCTCAGGGTGGGAGGCCGTCCGCGGCGCGGCCATCGGTAGAACAGGGTGCGGGAGATCCCGAACTCCCCGCAGGCCTGGCTCGCGTTGCGCAAGGCCTGTGCCCGGGCGATCACCCGCAGGCGGGATGCGTGTGCACTGGACTCGAGGGTCATAGCCGGTGCTCCCCGTCTCCCCTACCGGGGTTGGTTTCTTGTTTTGAAGGGTAGGATACGTCGTATGATCCTCTTTTCCTGTAAGCAGGTCTTTGAAATAGTTCACCCCCCTAGAGGCGGCCGGGGCGGGTGCGGTGAATGGTAGCAAGCGAGAAAGCTACACCACACGAAGGGAGGCTGCTCCATACAACGAGATCCTGGTGCTGCCCACCCGGGCCATGACGCAGGCGGACGCGGCGTAGGCGGTAGCCTTCGCGGTGCCCGCGGACACCCCGGGGCTGACCCTCGTGCCGAGCCCGCGGGGGTTCAGCGCCACCAGCGCCTTCGACAACCCCCTCAGTAGCCGGTACGCCATCACGGAGTCCCTCACGGTCTTCGACGACGTGTTCGTGCCGTTGGGAGCGCGTGTTCCTGTGCGGGCAGTGGGCGTACGCCGGGCCGCTGGTCGAGACCTTCGTGGAGTTCGACCGGTACACGGCCATGTCGTACAAGACGCCCCTGCTGGAGCTGCTGGTGGGGGCGGCTGCGTGGATGGCGGAGGCGCAGGGGCTCGCGGGTGCCGGACACGTGGGGGACAAGCTGGCCCGCATGGTGATGTACGCGGAGACGGTGCGCGGCCTCACCACCGCTGCGGCGGTGGAAGGCCACTGGAAGGAGGAGATCTTCGTGCCCCACGTGGTGCTCACCAACGCGGCGAAGTACTACTTCGCCCGCGGGTACCACGACGTGGTGCGGGACCTGCAGGACATCGCTGGAGGGCTGGTGGTTACCGGGCCGTCGGAAGAGGACCGTAGCAACCCGGAGCTGTGGCGGCTGGTGGAGCCGTATCTGCAGGGGCGGGCGGGGGTGTCGGGGGAAGCCCGGCTGCAAATGATGAACCTCATTCGGGACCTGGCGGCCTCCGACCTGGGCGGGTACCTGGAGGTGCTGGCCATCCACGCGGAAGGCTCCCTGGGAAGCCCAGAAGCTCACCGTGCTCATGGACTACGACCTGGAGCGGGTGAAGGGTTTGGCCGCGCGCCGCAGGCCTGGAGGTGCGGGATGCCCCACGTGCGGGAGCTGTTTGACCTGTCGGGCCGGGTGGCGGTGATCACAGGTGGCTCCCGGGGCCTCGGCCGGGAGATGGCGGAGGGGCTGGGGGAGGCGGGCGCAAAGGTGGTGGTGGCGGCGCGGAGGGCGGAGTGGTTGGAGCCTGCCCAGGAGTATCTGCGGGGCCGCGGCATCGAGGTGGCCGCGCAGGTGTGCGACGTCTCCAAGCCGGAGCAGGCACGCAGCCTGGGGGCCTTTACGGTGAACCGCTTCGGCCGTCTGGACGTGCTCGTGAACAACGCCGGGGTGAGCTGGGGCGCCGCGTTGGAAGAGATGCCCCTGCAGCGGTGGCACCAGGTGCTGCAGGTGAACCTCACGGGGACGTTCTTGGTAACGCAAGCCGCCATCCCCGTGATGAGGGCCGCGGGCTGGGGGCGCATCGTCAACGTGGCCTCCGTGGCGGGGCTGGTGAGCTTGCCCGCGGAGATCCTGGACGCGGTGGGCTACGCGGCCAGCAAGGGAGGGGTGGTGGCCTTGACCCGGGACCTGGCGGTGAAGCTGGCACCCTTCGGCATCACGGTGAACGCAGTGGCGCCAGGCTTCTTCCCCACCCGCATGAGCGAGAAGCTGCTGCAGCGGGTGCAGGACCGGGTGGTGGCGCGGGTACCCATGGGCCGCCCGGGCCAGGAGGGGGACCTGAAGGGTGTGGTGGTGTTCTTGGCCTCAGAAGCTTCCCGCTACATCACCGGACAGGTGCGGGCGGTAGACGGGGGCTCCACCGCGGCCCGACCGAGCGTTGCAGGATCCGCCCCGTAGGCTGCGAATCCATCCGGTCGGACGTACCATGGCATCCCGCGCACCCCTACAAGGGATCCGGGTCCTGGAGCTGGGCAGCTTCATCGCGGGGCCGTACTGTGGGCAGCTGCTCGCGGACTACGGTGCGGAAGTCATCAAGGTGGAGCCGCCGGGCACCGGGGATCCCATGCGGCGGTGGGGCGTGGTGCTGCACCAGGGACGCTCCCTGTGGTGGACCGTCATCGCCCGCGGGAAGAAAAGCGTGACGGTAGACCTGCGGCACCCAGAGGGTCAGGAGGTGGTGCGGCGGCTGGTGCAGCGCTGCGACATCCTGGTGGAGAACTTCCGGCCCGGCACCCTGGAGGCCTGGGGCCTGGGTCCGGAGGTCCTCTTGGAGCGCAACCCGAAGCTGGTGATGGTGCGCATCTCCGCCTTCGGCCAGACCGGGCCCTACAGGGATCGCGCGGGCTTCGGGTCGGTGGCGGAGGCCATGGGAGGCCTGCGCTACCTGGTGGGGTTCCCGGACCGACCGCCCCCGCGCTTCGGTGTGAGCATCGGTGACACCCTGGCAGGCCTGTTCGGCGCCGTGGGAGCGCTGCTGGCCCTGCGGGAGCGGGAGGTGCGGGGTGGCAGGGGCCAGGTGGTGGACGTGGCCATCACGGATGCCGTGCTGGCGGTGCTGGAGAGCGTGATCGCGGAGTGCAGCGTCACCGGCGCGGTGCGGCAGCGAAGCGGCTCCCTCTTGCCCGGGGTGGCACCCAGCAACCTGTACCAGACCGCGGACGGCCGGTGGGTGGTGGTGGCAGCCAACGCGGACGGGGTTTTCCGCAGGCTGTGCGACGCCATGGGCAGGCCGGAGTGGAAGGAGGACCCGCGTTATGCCACCCACGAGGCCCGCGGGGCGCACCAGGAGGAGCTGGATCGGGCTATCGCGGCGTGGGTGCGGTCCCTGCCCGCCGTGGAGCTTTTGCAGCTGCTGGACCGGTACGAGGTACCCTGCGGGCCCGTCTACCACGCCGCGGACGTCCTCCAGGACCCGCACTTCCGCGCACGCGGATCGCTGGTGGCCGTGGAGGACCCCGCGCTGGGTCCGGTCACCATGCAGGCGCCCACCCCGCGGCTAGAGGCCACGCCCTTGCCCTCGCCCGGGCCGGCGCCGGAGCTCGGACAGCACACCGAGGAGGTGCTGCAGGAGCTCGCAGGCCTCAGCGCGCAGGAGGTGGCTGCCCTGCGGAGGGGGGGAGTTGTGTGAAGCTGGCCTCGCCTCCTGGGACATGCGCGGTGCGCCTGCGCGGATGCCGGCGGTCCTTCCGCACCCCGGATGGAGGCATGTACGTGGCCCTGGAAGGCGTGGACCTGAAGGTGCGCGCAGGGGAGTTCGTGGCCCTCGTGGGTCCCACGGGGTGCGGGAAGTCCACCCTGCTGAACCTCGTGGCGGGTCTTCTGCAGCCCGATCAGGGCCAGGTAGAGGTGTTCGGGGCACCCCTGGAGGGCATTAACCGGCGCGCCTGCTACCTGTTCCAGCAGGACGTGCTGCTGCCCTGGAAAACCGCGGAGGAGAACGTGATGCTGGGCCTGGTGTTTCGGCGGGTGCCCCGGGAGGAGGCGCGGCACCGCGCCCGGGAGTGGCTGGAGCGGGTGGGCTTGCGGGGCTTCGAGAACCGTTACCCCCACCAGCTCTCAGGGGGCATGCGAAAGCGCGTGGCCCTGGCTCAGAACCTAATCGTGAACCCCGAGATCCTCCTCATGGACGAGCCGTTTGCCGCCCTGGACGTGCAGACCCGGCAGTTGATGGAGAACGACCTGCTCCGCATCTGGCAGGAGGAGCGCAAGACAGTTCTGTTTGTCACCCACGACCTGGAGGAGGCCATCGCCCTCAGCGACCGGGTAGTGGTGCTGTCCGCGGGTCCGGCGGCCCGTCCGGTGGGGGAGTTCCCGGTGGAGCTGCCGAGGCCCCGGGACGTGACGGAGATCCGGCTGCATCCCGCCTTCGGGGAACTGTTCCGCCGCGTCTGGGAGCTGTTGCGGGGGGAGGTGCTGCGTGCGTTCGGCCTCGCCCCTTGACGGGCGGTGGGCTCTGCGGGCTGTGCAGGCGGCGGTGTTCGCGCTTCTCGTGGCCGGGTGGGAGGTGGCCAGCCGGCTGCGGTGGCTGGATCCCTTCTTTTTCAGCCGCCCTTCCGCCGTGGCGGAGCGGATCGGCCGGTGGTTTGCCACCGGGGACGTGTACGGGCACATCTCCGTGACCTTCCTGGAGACCCTGCTGGCCTTTCTGGCGGGGTCCCTCCTGGGGGTGGCCGTGGGCTTCGCCTTCGCCCTGTCGCCGGCCCTGTCGCGGGTGTTCGACCCGTACGTGAAGGTGGCCAACGCCATGCCGCGCATCGTCCTGGCGCCCATCTTCACCCTGTGGTTCGGGCTCGGGATCCTATCCAAGGTGGCCTTCGGTGTGACCCTGGTGTTCTTCGTGGTGTTCTTCAACACGTACCAGGGAGTGCAGGAGGTCGACCGGCACGTGTTGAACAACGCCCGCATGCTGGGGGCTACGGAGGGCGATCTGGTGCGGCACGTGCTACTGCCCTCGGCCCTGGTGTGGATCCTCAGCAGCCTGCACACCAGCGTGGGGCTGGCCCTGGTGGGGGCGGTGGTGGGAGAATACCTGGGTTCCGCCCGCGGCCTGGGCTACCTGATCCAGCAGGCGGAGGCCCTGTTCGACACCACGGGCGTTTTCGCGGGGCTGGTGGTGCTGGCGGCCTTCGTGCTGGCGGTGGACTTGGTGGTGACCTTCGTGGAGCGGCGGCTGCTGAGATGGAAACCGCCTTCTCACGTGGAAGAACTCGTCTAAGGTGTCCAGTGTGGACGAGGTGTTGACACTGGTGTCCTCCAACCGTCGTCCTCATGGGCTCTTAACCAGCCTTCCTGGCCAGAAAGACCGAGCC
>PSLI01000014.1:0-45085 GCA_040289515.1 Candidatus Sysuimicrobiota bacterium | reverse complement strand
GGCAAGGCTCAAGGGGGGTGATGCACCAGGGAGTGACTCGGTGAGCGCTTTGGCTGTTGCGGCGGTATAACCCGAGTGAGCGGGTCAGCCTGCCGGAGGCCCTCGGGCAACTGGGCTACGTGGCGTACAGTCCCACCCCCGAGCAAGCACGGGAATGGTTCGCCGCCTACGCGGACCAGCTGCTCGCCCTCAGACCTTACGGTGTGGCAGTTCGGGGGCAGAGGGTGTTCGTGGCGTTCCGGTCCAAAGACGTGAGTCTGAGCGGATCGGACGTCTGCCAGTCCCTGCGGCAGCTGGTGGGCGAGCCTGAGAAGCTACAAGCTGCCCTGCGGTTTTTGGGCCGTGTGTAAGCCGCCCTGTCAAACCCGGTCCCGGTAGCCCCGGCGGAGCTCCTCTTCGGCCCCCGTCCAAAACTGCCTTTTTGGCGCGTTCACTCCGTGGAAGGACTGTGCGGAGGGTTCCCATGCTGGCCAAGGTGCGGTCGAGTTCCGTGCTGGGGCTGGAAGCCTACCCGGTAGAGGTGGAGGTGGACGTAGCCACGGGCCTGCCCGGGTTCGCCATCGTGGGTCTGCCGGATGCTGCGGTGCAGGAGGCCAAGGAGCGGGTCCGGGCCGCCATCAAGAACGCCAACTTCGAGGTCCCCACCCGCAGGATCACGGTGAACCTGGCGCCTGCGGACGTCCGAAAGGAGGGGCCGAGCTTCGACCTGCCCATGGCCGTGGCGGTCCTGGCGGCCACCGGGCAGATCCCCGCACACGCATGCGAGAGGACGCTGTTTTTGGGCGAGCTGAGCCTGGATGGGGCCGTGCGGCCCGTGAACGGGGTACTGTCTGCGGCGCTGCACGCGGCCCGGTCGGGGCTGCGCAGGCTTGTGGTGCCCTCGGACAACGCTCAGGAAGCCGCCCTCGTGCCCGGGGTGGAGGTGTACGGGGTGTCCCACCTGTTGGAGGCCGCGCGGTTTCTGTGCGGCGAGCTACCGCTGTTACCCGCGATCTGCAACGGGTTCCACGAGCCGGAGGTGGAGGACGAGGTGGACTTCTCAGAGGTCCGGGGCCAGGAGCACGCCAAGCGCGCCCTGGAGATTGCCGCCGCGGGCGGGCACAACGTCCTTTTGGTGGGTCCTCCGGGTGCTGGCAAGACCATGCTGGCCCGGCGGCTGCCCACCATCCTACCGCCCATGACGTGGGAGGAAGCGGTGGAGGTGACCCGCATCTACAGCGCGGCAGGGGCCCTGCCGCCGCGGGGCGGCCTCGTGCGGAGGCGGCCTTTTCGCGCTCCCCACCACACGGCCAGTTACGCGGCGCTGCTTGGGGGAGGCAACGTGCCGCGGCCCGGGGAGGTGAGCCTTGCGCACCACGGGGTGCTGTTCTTGGACGAGCTGCCGGAGTTCCACCGCGACGCGCTGGAGGCGTTGCGGCAGCCTCTGGAGGAGGGGCGGGTCACCCTGGCCCGGGCTGCCGCTACGGTCACGTTCCCCGCCCGCTTCACCCTGATCGCGGCCATGAATCCCTGTCCGTGCGGCAGCCGCGGAGACCGGCTGCGGGAGTGCTCCTGTACCCCCTCCCAGGTTCGGCGCTACCAGGCCAAGGTGTCCGGACCGCTGCTGGACCGCATCGACCTGCACGTGGAGGTCCCGCGCCTGGACAGCCGCGCGGTCATGGAGGGGCAGCCCGCTGAGCCTTCCAGGTCCATCCGGGAGCGGGTGGCCCGTGCCCGACAGATCCAAGCTGCGCGGTACGCGGGTCGACCCTACCGGTGCAACGCGGAGGCGCCCGCGCGGGTGATCCGGAGGTACGCCAGCCCCGACGCCGCAGGCCGGGAGCTGCTGCGGGCAGCGATGGACCGCCTGGGCCTTTCCGCCCGTGCCTACGACCGCATCCTGCGGGTGGCGCGCACCATCGCGGACCTGGAGGGCTGTGAAGCGGTACGGGCATCGGACGTGGCGGAGGCCATCCAGTACCGCTCCCTGGACCGGGGCCCGTGACCGACCGGGAGGCGTACGTCCTGCTGAACGCGGCGCCCGGCTTGTCCGTGCGGGCGAAGCACCGGCTGGTGGAGGCCACCGGCGGGGTCCGCGAGGCGGTGGGCCTGGACAGGCGGGCTCTGGAGGAGCTGGTGGGGCAGCGGTGCGCAGGCCGGCTGTTGCACTTCCTGCAGGAGGCAGATCCCGCGCGCCTGGTTGCCGAGGCGGCAGATTGCGGCGCGCAGGTGGTCACCCTGGCGGATGGGGACTACCCGGAGCAGCTGCGGGGGATTCCGGACCCGCCCCTGGCCCTGTACGTGCGCGGGCGCCTGACGCGGGCGGTTTGCGTGGCGGTGGTGGGCACTCGCAACCCCTCCTCGGACGGGGAGTATGTGGCCCGCCGCATGGCCGAAGAACTCGCGCGAGCCGGCGTCTGCGTGGTGAGCGGCCTGGCCCGCGGGATCGACGCTGCCGCCCACCGGGGAGCCGTGGAGGCGGGAGGGACCACGGTGGCGGTGCTGGGCTGCGGGGTGGATGTGCGTTACCCCGCAGAACACGAGCGCCTGGCGGGGGAGGTGGCGCGCCATGGCGCGCTGGTCACCGAGTACCCGCCTAAAACCCCGCCCGCCAAGCACCACTTCCCCCTGCGCAACCGCATCATCAGCGGGCTGTCGCGGGCCGTGGTGGTGGTGGAGGCTACCCTCCGCAGCGGAGCCCTGATCACCGCAGACCTCGCTCTGGAGCAGGGGCGCGAGGTGTTCGCGGTGCCCGGCAGCGTGCTGAACTTGCGGTCCGCGGGCCCGCACCGGCTCCTGCGGGAGGGCGCGGGTTGGGCGGAGTCGGCCGCGGACGTGCTGCAGGCCCTGGGGCTGCCCGAACCTCGCACAGCGCAGTTGCCCTTGGGACCTGCGGAGCAGCGTGTTCTGGAGCTGTTGCGGGAGCCCCGGTACCCTGACGAGCTGGTGGCCGCGGGTGCGGGTCCTGCCTCCGCGGTGGCCGCCCTCCTGGTGGCCCTGGAAGTGCGGGGCCTGGTACGCCGGCTTCCCGGAGGCCGGTACGCGCGGTGACGGTCAGGTTCCGGGCGGCCCGTCCCCGTACGGTTTGAGCGCCGCGTACACGGCGAAGCTGAGGGGCGTGGGCACCCGGTGGTGGTGCCCCAGCCGCACCACGGTCCCGTGCAGCGCCTCCAGCTCCAGGCGCTTACCCGCGGCCAGGTCCGCGGACAGGGAGCTGGTGGCCCAGGGCTCGAAGGCTTCCGCGGTGGCCACACAGTCGTGCGGGAGTTTCACGCCGCAGGCCCGCCCCACCGCCTCCGCCTCCAGCACCAGCCCGCAGAACAGCTCCCGGGTCTGCGGGCAGGCCAGGATGGGCCCGATAGGAAGGCGTGTGAGGGCCGTGGTGCCGCTGAAGGCGCAGATGAACAGGAACTTCTGGCAGATGGCCACCGGTACGTTGGGGCTGACCTCCACGGGGATCCCAGCGCGCTCCAGCGCCGCACGCAGCTGCTCCAGCCGCGGGCTGGCCCCGCCGGAAAGCTCCCCCAGCACCAGCTTGCCGGGCCCACCCAGGTGGCGCACCACCCCGGGGAACTCCCGCACGGCGCTCACGTACGCCACCGCCCCCAGCACGTGCTCGGCGCCCACCGCGCGGCCGATGATCTCCGCGTTGTCCACCCCGTTCTGCACGGAGAAGATCACCGTGTGCGGGCCCACCAAGGGTGGCAGAAGGTGCAGGGCGGCCTCGGTGTCGTACGTCTTGACGCAGACCAGCACGAGGTTTGCGAGCCCGAGGCATTCCGTGCGGTCCGTGGCCTGCACAGGCAGCGCGAACTCCCCCGCGGCGTGGGACCTCACCACGAGACCACGTTGCCGCAGCGCTTCCAGGTGCGCCCCGCGGGCCACGAACACCACGTCCTCACCCGCGCGGGCCAGCAGGCCCCCGAAGAAGCCGCCCGTCCCACCTGCTCCTAGGACCGCCACGCGCATGTCCGCCTCCCAAGACGCCCGCGTACCAGTACTATAGCCCCGGGGACGGCCGGCCCCGGGAGGCAGAAGCGTTGCCCTGGGTGTTGCTGTACGATGCGGACTGCGGGTTCTGCACCTGGGCGGTGGGGTGGGTGCTGCGGTGGGACCGCGCTGGCAGGATCCGCACGTGCCCCCTTCAGGATCCGAGGGCGGCGCAGTGGCTGGAAACCCTGCCACAGCAGGCGCGCATGTCCAGCTGGCACCTCGTGGCCCCGGACGGCCGCGTGGCCTCCGGGGGGCGTGCAGTGGCACCCCTGCTGCGCCTGCTACCCCTCGGCCGGCCCCTGGCCGCGCTGGCGGAGGCGTTTCCGGGCGTGGTGGAAGCGGGTTACCGCTGGGTGGTCCGGCATCGATCCACCCTGGGCCGCCTGGTGCGGGTGGGATCCTGCCCCTTGGACCGCTAGCTCTCAGGCCGGGTGCAACCGCAGCCCGCGGGGAGTCTCGTCCGCGGCAGTACCCAGTTCCCCGCACAGCTCCCGCATGCGTTGGCAGATGGCCTCGCGTTCCGAACCCTGAGCCAGCTCGGCCTGGAAGTGCCGGATGGTGGTGGGGATGGCCTCCACCTCCACGCCCGTCGGGTGCCAGTCCAGCAGGAACGCGAACGACCAGTCGTTGCGCTCCACCTCGTCCACCGCGTAATCATCCACGAAGTCGCCGCAGCTGTAGAGCACCACGCACCCGTCCACGAACTCCACGCCCCGCACGATGTGAGGACTGTGCCCCCACACTACATGGGCACCCGCCTGGGCCAGCAGGCGCGCCGCCGTGCGGTGCTCGGGAAGGGGGCGGCGGCCCCAGTTGGGGCCCCAGTGGGCGGAGACCACCACCACGTCCACCTGCGTTTTCAGGTGCCGGGTGTGCTGCAGCACCTGCTGGAACCGCGGATCCTCGGGATCCACGGGGGCGTAGAACACGCCGGGTCGGGTGGCCGTGGCCTCCCAGTCCGGTTCGTTGTCCGTGAAGGCCACAAGCCCCACCTCCGTGTCCTTGCAGTTCCACCGGGCCGGCCGCTGGGCTTCCTCCGCGTCGCGGCCCGCTCCCGCGTGGGCGATGCCGGCCGCCTCCAGGACCGCCAGACACTCCCGCAGGGCCTCATCCCCGAAATCCAGCACGTGGTTGTTGGCCAGGCTCACCGCCCGCACACCGGCGGCCTGCAGAACCCGCACGTTCCGCGCGTCGGAACGGAAGGTGAACAGCTTGCCCGGCTGCGGGCTGCCGCGGTCCGACAGCACGCACTCCAGGTTGCACACCGCGCCGTCGGTGGTCCGGAAGATGGGAAGCACATTCCCCCAGGGGTAGCTCGGGGGCCGGGTTTGCAGCGCCCGGTTGACCAGCCGGCCCAGCATCACGTCGCCCAGGAAGGCCAGCCGCATCGTGCTCCTCCCGGCAGGGAAACGCGGGTGGTGCGCCGTAGGCACCCTGCGTTGCGCAGCATACCACGCCCGGGCAAGGAGGGGCTGTGGAGATCTGGATGCGGGCCGTCCCGTGCCGGCTCCTGCGGGCCGGGGAGGATTTGGGTCGGTGGGTGGTGGACAACCTGACGGCTGCGGCTCCCGCGCCGGAAGACGGAGACGTGCTGGTGGTGGCTCACAAGGTGGTGTCTCTGGCGGAAGGCCGGGTGGTGTGCCTGTCGGAGGTGACCCCCTCCGAAGCCGCGCGCCGGCTCGCCTCGGAGGTGGGCAAGGACCCGAGTCTGGTGGAGCTGGTCCTGCGGGAGTCCGTGGAGGTGGTGCGCAAGCGGCCGGGCCTTCTGGTCGCGCGCCACCGGCTGGGGTTCGTGTGCGCCAACGCGGGATTGGACCAATCCAACGCGGGCCCGGATGTCGCGGTGCTGCTGCCGGAAAATCCCGACGCCTCCGCCCGCAGGATTCGGGAGGCCCTTCGCGGGAGCTTTGGTCGCGCGGTGGGCGTGGTGGTGGCGGACGAGCTGGCCTCCGCGGCCACGCTGCTCATGGGACAGGCGGACGAAGGGAGGCCGCTCGTGCTGATCCGAGGGTGGCCCGCAGGAGGCGAGGGAAGCGCGCAGACCCTGGTGCGGCCGCCGGAAGGAGACCTGTTCCGCTAGCGCCCGGCCCGGTTGACGTCCTGTGCTACCATGGGGCCGACCGAAGGGGGTGCACGACGGGCGCGCCGTGTCGAACAAAAGCCTGGTCATCGTGGAGTCGCCCACCAAGGCCCGCACCCTGAAGAAGTTGCTGGACCGGCGCTTCCGGGTGCTGGCCTCCATGGGACACGTGCGTGATCTGCCCAAGTCCAAGCTGGGCGTGGACGTGGAGAACGGCTTTGCGCCCCACTACATCGTCATCAAAGGGAAGGGCCCCATCCTCCGGGAGCTGCGGGAAGCCGCCAAGGAGGCGGACACCGTGTACCTGGCGCCGGACCCGGACCGGGAGGGGGAGGCCATTTCCTGGCACCTGCAGACGCTTCTGAACGGGGTCAACCCCAACATCCGCCGCATTGAGTTCCACGAGGTGACCCGCGAGGCGGTGCGCAGAGCCTTGCAGCACCCGCGGGACATCGACATGAACCGTGTGGCCGCGCAGCAGGCACGCCGGGTGCTGGATCGGCTGGTGGGGTACAAGCTCAGCCCCCTGCTGTGGAAGAAGGTGCGGGGGGGCTTGAGCGCGGGCCGGGTGCAGTCGGTGGCCCTGCGCCTGGTGTGCGACCGCGAGCGGGAGATCGAGGCTTTCACCCCGCAGGAGTACTGGACGATCACTGCGCGCCTGCGCCGGCCCGCGGACCAGGCTGTGTTCGAGGCACGGTTGGTGTCCCGGGGCGACACCAAGGTGGAGATCCCCAACCAGGAAGAGGCGCACCGCGTCCTGCGGGAGCTACAGGCCGCGGCGTACCGCGTGGCGGAGGTGCGGCGCCGGGACCTGCAGCGCCACCCCTCCCCGCCCTTCATCACCAGCACTCTCCAGCAGGAGGCCAACCGTCGCCTGGGCTACTCGGCCTCCCGCACCATGTCGCTGGCCCAGCAGCTGTACGAGGGGCTGGACGTGGGCGAGGAGGGAACGGTGGGGTTGATTACGTACATGCGCACCGACTCCGTGCGGGTGGCCTCCTCCGCGCAGGAGGAGGCCCGCACCTTCATCCGGGAGCGGTGGGGCGCTGCGTACGTGCCGGAGCAGCCCCGTCGCTACGCGTCCCGCCGGGGTGCCCAGGACGCCCACGAAGCCATCCGGCCCACCTCCGTGTTCCGCACCCCGGAGAAGGTAAAGCCCTACCTGCGGGCGGACCAGTACAAGCTGTACCGGCTCATCTGGGAACGCTTCGTGGCCAGCCAGATGAGTTCCGCGGTACTGGACACCCTGGCCGTGGACGTGACCGCGGGTGCGTACCTGCTGCGCGCCACGGGCCAGCGGGTGAAGTTCCCGGGCTTCCTGGTGGTGTACCGGGACCTGCCCCCGGAGGGCGAGGAAGGGATGGAAAGCTGGCTGCCGGAGCTGGCAGTTGGGGAGGAGCTGGAGCTGGTGGAGCTCACCCCCCAGCAGCACTTTACCCAGCCGCCACCCCGCTACACGGAGGCTACCCTGGTGCGGGCCCTGGAGGAGAAGGGGATCGGCCGGCCGTCCACCTACGCTCCGACCCTGGAGACCATCAAGAAGCGGGGCTACGTGCGGGTGGTGGACCGCAGGCTGGTGCCCACGGAGCTGGGCCGGCTGGTGAACGACCTGCTGGGGGAGTACTTCCCCGACATCGTGGACGTGGATTTCACCGCACACCTGGAGGAGGACCTGGACCGGGTGGAGGAGGGCCAGGCGGACTGGGTGGGTGTGGTGCGGGAGTTCTACGAACCCTTCGAGCAGGACCTGCGGCGGGCCGAGGCCCTCATCGAGGAAGTGGAGATGAAGCCGGAACCCACCGGGCAGGCCTGTCCGGTGTGCGGTCGGGAACTGGTGCGCAAGCAGGGTCGCTTCGGCACCTTCATCGCGTGCAGCGGCTACCCGGACTGCACGTACACGCGGCCTGTGGGGATGGGCGTGGCGTGCCCCAAGTGCGGGGGCGAGGTGATAGAGCGCCGCTCCCGGCGGGGCCGAATCTTTTACGGCTGCGTCAACTACCCCGCCTGCGACTTCACCTCGTGGGACCGGCCCACGGAACGCCGGTGCAGCCGCTGCGGCTACCCCACGGCCCTGCGCCGGTCCCGCCGGGGCGAACCGTACTACCGATGCGTGAACGGGTCGTGCAGGGCCATCGAACCGCAGCAGGCGCCGGAGCCCGTGGGGGCCCGCTGAGGGCGCTGGCACAGGACGTCCGCGCCTTCTTGAGGATCCTACAGGCAGAGCGCGGCGCCTCAAGCCGTACCCTGGACGCGTACGCCCGGGACGCCCACCACTTTCTGGACTTCTTAGCCTCCCAAAGGATCGAGGGCTGGGACCAGGTGGACGTGGCCTGTGCCCGACGTTATTTGGTGCGGCTGGCTGCTGCCCGGGCCCGGGCCACCGTGGCCCGCAGGCTGAGCGCCCTGCGCCAACTGTTCCGTTACCTGGTGCGCACCGGACGGGTGGCCGCCAACCCCTTCCGGGACGTGCGGCCACCCCGCCGGCCCCGCCGGCTGCCCGGGTTTTTGAGCCCCTCCCAGGTGCGCGCGCTGGTGCAGGCTCCTGACCCCTCCACGCCCCTGGGGCTGCGGGACCGCGCCCTGCTGGAGCTGCTGTACGGCTCGGGCCTGCGGCTGCAGGAGGCCCTGTCCTTGCAGGCCCACGAGGTCGCCGAGGGGCGTGCGTTGCGGGTGGTGGGTAAGGGGGACCGGGAGCGGGTGGTTCTGTTGACCCGGGCGGCCCGAGCAGCCCTGGACGCGTACCTGCGGCGGGCCAGACCCCTGCTGGCGCCGCCGGGCGTGAAGGCGCTCTTCGTGAACCGATCCGGCCGCCCCCTCACCTCCCGCGGGGCCCAGCAGGTGGTGCAGCGGTACGCCCGGGCGCGCCTTGGGTCCCTGCGGGTCACGCCCCACACCCTGCGGCACACCTTCGCCACCCACCTCCTGGACGGCGGAGCCGACCTCCGGGTGGTGCAGGAGCTGTTGGGCCACCGAAGCCTGCAGACCACCCAGGTGTACACCCACACCACCCGGGCGCGGCTCAAGGAGGTGTACGACCGCGCCCACCCCCGGGCGTAGTGTCCCTGCCCGGGAACCGTTAGACTTCCCAAGTGGGAGGACCGCGTTGGTGCACACCACGGTTCTGGCGGTGCTGCGGGACGGCCGGGCGGCCATGGGATCCGACGGCCAGGTGACCGTGGGTCAGACCGTCCTCAAGCACGGGGCCAGCAAGGTGCGGCGCATCGGGGACGGGATCCTAGCGGGGTTCGCGGGCAGTGCCGCGGACGGGCTGACCCTGTTCGAGCGGTTCGAGGCCAAGCTGGGTGAGTGCCGGGGTAACCTCCCCCGGGCCGCGGTGGCCCTGGCGAAGGACTGGCGCACGGACCGCAGCCTGCGCCGCCTGGAAGCGGTGCTCCTGGTGTGCGACCGGGAGCACCTGCTGTTGGTGTCGGGCAGCGGGGACGTGGTGGAGCCCGACGACGGGGTGGTGGGTGCGGGCAGCGGTGGCCCGTACGCCGTGGCCGCCGCGCGGGCCCTGCTGCGCCACACGGAGCTGCCCGTGGACGCGGTGGTCCGCGAGGCGCTGCGCATCGCCGCGGAGATCTGCATCTTTACCAACGACCGCATCGTGGTGGAGACCCTGTAACCATGGGCTTCCGCATGGAGGAGCTCACGCCCCGCCGCATCGTGGCGGAGCTGGACAAGCACATCGTGGGCCAGCAGGCTGCCAAGCGGGCGGTGGCGGTGGCGCTGCGGAACCGATACCGGCGCAGCCTCCTGCCGGAATCTCTCCGCCGGGACGTAATCCCCAAGAACATCCTCATGATCGGGCCCACGGGAGTAGGCAAGACGGAGATCGCCCGCCGGGTGGCTCGGCTGGTGGACGCTCCCTTCGTCAAGGTGGAGGCCACCAAGTTCACCGAGGTGGGCTACGTGGGGCGCGACGTGGACTCCATGATCCGGGACCTGGTGGAGGTCTCCGTGCAGATGGTGAAGCAGGAGCGCATGCGTGCCGTGCAGGCGGAGGCCGAGCGCCTGGCCCGGGAGCGCATGCTGCGCATCCTGGTCCCGGACCCTCCGCGGCCAGCCTTCCCTAACCCCCTGGAGGCCCTCCTGGGCCGCGCCCCCGCGGTCCCCGAGACCGGTCACGCCCGCGAGCAGCAGGAGGTGGAGGAGCGGCGCCGGTCCCTGCGACCTCGCCTGGAGGCGGGAGAGCTGGACCGTGAGGTGGTGGAGGTGGAGGTGGAAGAGCAGGCGTTCCCCACCATCGAGATCATCGGCGCCCAGGGCGTGGAGGAGATGGGGATCAACCTGCAGGACCTGCTGGGTGGGCTGCTGCCAAAGCGGCGCAAGCGGCGGCGGGTCACGGTGGCGGAAGGGCTGCGGCTGCTGGCCCAGGAGGAGGCCGGCAAGCTTATCGACCACGAGGAGGCGCAGCGGGAGGGAGTGCGGCGGGCGGAGGAGCTGGGGATCGTGTTCATCGACGAGATCGACAAGATTACGGGTTCGGGCGCGTCCGTGGGACCCGACGTGTCCCGGGAGGGGGTTCAACGGGATCTTTTGCCCATCGTGGAGGGGTGTACCGTCACCACCCGCTACGGCCCCGTGCGCACGGACCACATCTTGTTCCTGTGCGCGGGAGCCTTTCACGCCAGCAAGCCCTCGGACCTCATCCCCGAGCTGCAGGGGCGACTGCCCATCCGGGTGGAGCTGGAGCGCCTCACGCACCGGGACTTCGTCCGCATCCTCACGGAACCGGAGAACAACCTCACCAAGCAGGTACAGGCCCTGCTGGCCACGGAGGGGGTGGAGGTGGTGTTCACCCCGGATGGGGTGGAGGCCATCGCCCGCATTGCCCACGAGATCAACGAGCGCACGGAGGACATCGGGGCCCGGCGGCTGCACACGGTGCTGGAGCGGGTTACGGAGGAGATCAGCTTCGAGGCCCCGGACGGCCCGCGGCGGGTGGTGATCAACGAACCGTACGTGCGGCGCCGACTGGAGCCCTTGCTGCGGGACCACGACCTCAGCCGGTACATCCTGTAGGCCTTTTGGGAGGCTGTGGTATACTACGGCGGGCGCGGGCTGCCGCGCACTGTTGCACGTCCGTCCCCGGCCGCCCTGCGGCCCGGGTTCCGGTCCCTTGATGGGGAGGGCGGGCGGAGGCCAACCGGGAGGGTTTTTTCCGTGCCGGTCGTCACCATGAAGCAGCTGCTGGAGGCGGGGGTCCACTTCGGGCACCAGACCCGCCGGTGGAACCCCAAGATGGCCCGCTTCATCTTCACGGAGCGCAACGGCATCCACATCATTGACCTGCAGAAGTCCGTCCCCCTGTTCGAGGAGGCCTACCGCTTTGTGCGGGACACGGTGGCGGAGGGCGGGCTGGTGCTCTTCGTGGGAACGAAAAAGCAGGCTCAGGACGCCATCCGGGAGGAGGCCCAGCGGGCGGGGATGCCCTACGTGAGCCAGCGGTGGCTGGGCGGGATGCTCACCAACTTCCACACCATCCGCAAGCGGGTGGACCGGCTCCGGGAGATCGAGCAGCTGCGGGACACGGGTCAGCTGGACCTGCTGCCAAAGAAGGAGCAGGCGAAGGTTCTGGACGAGCTGAGCCGCCTGGAGAAGTACTTGGGCGGGATCAAGAACATGAACCGCCTTCCCTCCGCGGTGTACGTGGTGGACACCCGGAAGGAGCGTATCGCGGTGCTGGAGGCGCGGAAGCTGCGGATCCCCCTGGTGGCCATCGTGGACACCAACTGCGACCCCGACGAGATCGACTACCCCATCCCCGGCAACGACGATGCCATCCGGGCGGTGCGGCTGGTGACCAGCCGCATCGCGGACGCCTGTTTGGAGGGGCTGGAGGAGCGGCGCAAGCGGGTGGGCGAGGAGCTGCCCACAGAGCCCCTGCCCACCTCCGCCCCGGAGGCGGCCGCGGAGGCGGAGAAGCCCGAGCCGGAGGAGCTGGGGATGGAGGAAGTGGCCTACGAGGCGTACGACGAGGAGGAGGACGTGGAGGTCTAGATGGCGGTGAGTCTGGAGCTGGTGAAGGAGCTGCGGGCCCGCACGGGTGCCGGCATGATGGACTGCAAGGGTGCCCTGGAGGAAGCAGGGGGAGACCTGGAAAAGGCGGTGGAGCTGCTGCGCAAGCGGGGGCTGACGCAGGCAGCCAAGCGGGCGGGCCGCGTGGCCACTCAGGGTCTGGTGGACGCTTACATCCACGGGGGCGGGACTCTGGGGGTCCTGGTGGAGGTGAACTGCGAGACGGACTTCGTGGCCCGCACGGAGGAGTTCCGGCAGCTGGTGCGGGACCTGGCGCTGCAGATCGCGGCCCGGGACCCGCGGTACGTGCGCCGGGAGGACGTCCCCCCCGAGGAGCTGGAGCGGGAGCGGGAAATCGCCCGGGCGCAGCTAACCAGCCAGCTGGCGGGGAAGCCCCCGGCGGCCGTGGAGCGGGCGGTGGAGGGCAAGCTGGCCAAGTGGCTGGAGGAAGTGGTGCTCCTGGAGCAGCCCTTTATCCGGGATGAAAGCAGGCGCGTGCGCGACCGGATCGCGGAGGTGGCGGCCCGCACGGGGGAGAACATCGTGGTCCGCCGGTTCGCCCGCTTCAAGCTGGGCGAGGCGAGCTAGCGGGCAGGGCCTCCCGACCGGCACGCGGCGGGACGGCGTGGCGGGGCTTCGGTACGGGCGGATCGTCCTGAAGCTCAGCGGGGAGGAGCTGAGCGGGGACGGGCGTTTGATCGTGGACCCCGACGTCCTGCGGGTGGTGGCGCGGGAGGTCCGCGCGGTGCACGAGCTGGGCGTGCAGGTGGCCCTGGTGGTGGGCGGGGGGAACATCGTCCGGGGTTCGGAGATGAGCCGCCTGCTGGGCATCGACAAGGTCACCGCGGACTACATGGGCATGCTGGCCACGGTGATCAACGCCCTGGCCCTGCAGGAGGTGCTGGAGAGCCACGGCCTGGAGACCCGGGTTCAGACCGCCATCGCCATGCACCAGATCGCGGAGCCCTTCATCCGCCGCCGGGCCATCCGGCATCTGGAAAAGGGACGCGTGGTGCTGTTTGCCGCCGGCACGGGTAGCCCGTACTTCACCACGGACACCACCGCGGCCCTGCGGGCCATCGAGATCGAGGCGGGGGCGGTGCTCATGGCCAAGAACCGGGTCCCGGGGGTGTTCGACAAGGATCCCCGGGTGCACCGGGACGCCATCATGTTCGACCGTCTCACCTACCTGGAGTACATCAACCGCGGGCTGCAGGTGATGGATACCACCACGGTGTCTTTGTGCATGGACAACGGCCTGGACATCTGGGTGTTCAACCTGCAGGAGCCGGGGAATCTGAAGCGCATCGTGCGGGGCGAGCATGTGGGCACCCTGATCGGAGGTGCGCCATGATCCAGGACGTGCTCAACGACGCACGCGCGCGGATGCAAAAGGCGGTGGAGGCCACAGCCCGGGAGCTGGGCAGCCTGCGCACCGGCCGGGCCAGCCCGGCCCTGCTGGAGCACATCAAGGTCGAGTACTACGGGACCCAGGTGCCACTCAACCAGCTGGCCACCATCTCCGTCCTCGAGCCGCGGTTGTTGGTGGTGCAGCCGTGGGACCGCAACGCCACCAAGGCCATCGAAAAGGCCATCCTGCAGAGCGAGCTGGGGCTGGTGCCCAGCTCGGATGGAGTGGTCTTGCGGGTCCCCATCCCGCCCCTCACGGAGGAGCGGCGACGGGAGCTGGTGCGGGTGGCCCGCAAGCATGCGGAGGAAGGCCGGGTGGCGGTGCGCAACGTCCGCCGGGAAGCCCGACAGACCCTGGAGGAACTGGAAGAGGCGCGAGAGATCTCCGAGGACGAGCTGCACCGGGCCCAGGAGGAGCTGCAGAAGCTCACCGACCGGTTCATCGCGGAGATCGACGCGCTCCTGCAGAAAAAGGAAGCCGAGATCCTGGAGGTGTGATGGGCGCCCCGCCGGACGTGGTGGCCCTGCGCCTGGAGGAAGCCCTGCAGGCCCTGCAGGAGGCGGGCCTTGTTGCCCGGGTACGGACCACCTCCCCACCTCGGAAGGTTGCCGCGGGGGAGGTGCAGCGGGTGGTGCGTCAGAGGACCACCGCGGCGGGTGAGGTGGAGCTGCTGGTGGTGTGGGAGCGCTACGTGCCTGCCCATGGCGCAGCCCCCTCCAGGCAGCCCGGCGGCTGACCGGTGACCGTCCGAGCCTCCGTGGAGAACTCCTCGTCCCCGCCCCAACGCCTGGACGAGGAAGCCCTCCGTGCGTTGGGGCTGGACCCCGCCCGGCTTCCCGTGCACGTAGCCATCATCATGGACGGCAACGGCCGGTGGGCCACGCGCCGTGGCCTGCCCCGGGTGGAAGGCCACCGGGCGGGCCGCGCGGCCATCCGCCGGACAGTGGAGGCGGCGGCGGAGCTGGGGATCCGGGTGCTCACCCTGTTTGCCTTCAGCACGGAGAACTGGCGCAGGCCTCGCGACGAAGTGCAAGCCCTGTGCGAGCTGTACGAGCAGGTCCTGTGGGAGGAGACCCCGGAGCTGGCCAGAAAGGGGGTGCGGGTGCACGTCATCGGCGACCGGTCCGAGTTCCCCCCCAGCCTGCAGGAAGCCATCCGGTACGCGGAGGAGACCACCCGGGGTAACGAAACCCTGCACCTGGTGGGCGCTCTAAACTACGGCGGCAGAGCGGAGATTGTGCAGGCGGCCCGCGCCCTGGCCGCGGCCGTTTTGCGGGGAGAGGTGTGTCCGGAGAGCATCGGCGAGGGGGATCTGGCGAGCCACCTGCAAACCCACCCGCTGCCGGACCCCGACCTGATCATCCGCACCGCGGGGGAACGGCGGCTGAGCAACTTCCTGGTGTGGCAGTCCGCCTACGCGGAGCTGTACTTCACGGAGGTGCTCTGGCCGGACTTCGACCGGCACGTCTTGCTGGAGGCCCTGCGGGACTACCAGGGCCGTGTGCGCCGGTTCGGAGGGCTGGATGCTGGGTAGGCGGCTGGCGACCGCCGCGGTGGGGATCCCCGTGGCGGTGGTGACGGTGTGGGCCGGTGGCTGGGCCATGGCCGCCGTGGCGGGGGCCGTGGTGGCGGTGGGTGCCTGGGAATTTTACCATCTGTCGTACCGCGCGGGCTACAGCCCCTCATGGTTGCTGGGAACCCTGGGAGCCGGAGCCCTTCCCCTGGCCGCGCAGGCGGGCTCGCCCTGGGCCCTGGCCGCCGTCTCCCTGGTGGTGCTGGCGGCTATGGTGGCGGAGCTTTGCAGCCGCCGCGGCCGGCCGCTGGCCAACGCCGCGGGTGCGGCTTTGGGAACGGTGTACGTGGGGTTGTTCGGCGCCCACTGGGTGCTGCTGCGCCAGCTGCCCGAGGGCATGGCGGTCACCTTTCTGGTCCTGGCGAGCACCTGGTGTGCGGACAGCGCGGCGTACTTTGTTGGGCGCTGGCTAGGCCGGCGCAAACTGGCACCGCAGCTAAGTCCCAACAAAACCGTGGAGGGAGCCCTGGGTGGGGTTTTCGGGGGGCTGGTGGGCGCGGGGGCGGCGGGCGCGTACTTCGGGCTGCCCGTGCTGTGGGTGATGGTGGGGGGGCTTGTGTGCACCCTCAGCGGCCAGCTGGGCGACCTGTGGGAGTCCGCGCTGAAACGGGAGGCGCAGGCCAAGGACTCGGGCTGGGTGGTACCTGGGCACGGCGGCGTCCTGGACCGGTTCGACGGGCTGTTGTTCAGCGGGGTCGTGGCGTACTACGTGTTCGCGGTGTGGACGGGTGCGCGGTGACGGACGCTCCGCGGCGGGCGGTGATCTTGGGCAGCACCGGTTCCATCGGACGGCAGGCTCTGGAGGTGGCCGAGCGCCTAGGTGGCTGCGTGCGGGTGGTGGGGCTGGCCGCGCAGCGGGACGCCGCCACCCTCGCGCAGCAGGCCCTGCGGTGGAATCCGGAGGCGGTAGCTCTGGCGGACCCTGAGGCGGCCGGCGAGTTCCGCGAGCGGGCCGCGGGCTGGCCGGGGGAGCTGCTGGTGGGTCCTGCGGCGCTGGGACAGCTGGCGCGCTGGCCTTCCGCGGACGTAGTGCTGGTGGCGGTGGTGGGGGTGGCGGGGCTGCTGCCCAGCTTGGCGGCCATCGACGCGGGCAAGGAGCTGGCCCTGGCCAACAAGGAGACCCTGGTGGCCGCGGGCGCGCTGGTGCGTCAGCACGCGCAGGCAAAAGGGGTGCGCATCATGCCCGTGGACGGGGAGCACAGCGCCATCTACCAGTGCCTCCGCGGCGAAAGCCGGCAACGCGTGAGCCGCATCGTGCTCACGGCCTCCGGCGGCCCGTTTCTGCGCCGGTCCCTGGAGTCCCTGGAATCAGCCACCCCGGAGGAGGCCCTGCAGCACCCCACCTGGCGTATGGGGCGGAAAATCACCGTGGACTCTGCGACCCTCATGAACAAGGCCCTGGAGGTGATCGAGGCGCACTGGCTGTTTGACCTGCCGCCGGAACGCATCCACGTGGTGATCCACCCGCAGAGTGTGGTTCACGGGCTGGTGGAGTTCGTGGACGGATCCACCCTCGCCCACCTCAGCCGGCCCGACATGCGCCTGTTCATCCAGTACGCGCTCTTGGGTGGCGACCGCGTACCGCCCGGGTTCGGCCGACTGGACTGGACGGCGACTTTTTCCCTCACCTTCGAGCCGCCCGACCTGCGCCGTTTCCCCTGCCTGGGCTACGCGTACGAGGCCCTCGCGGTGGGCGGGACCCTGCCCGCGGTGCTGAACGCCGCCAACGAGGTGGCGGTACAGAGGTTCCTGGAAGGGGAAATGCCCTTCGGCCGGATTCCCCGTCTGGTACGGGAGATCATGGACTTGCACGAGCCCCGCGTCCGTCCCACCCTGAAAGAGATCCTGGAGGCGGACCGCTGGGCGCGGGCGCTGGCAAGGAGCCTGTGATGCCGTTGGTGCTGGCCGCAGTCGCTTTCGGCCTCATGATCCTGGCCCACGAGCTGGGCCACTTCCTGGTGGCGAGGGTGGCGGGGGTAGGCGTACGAGTGTTCGCAATGGGCTTTGGCCCCGTCCTGGCCGGCTGGCGGTGGCACGGCACGGAGTACCGGCTCAACCTGTTCCCCCTGGGTGGTTACGTCCGGCTGGCTGGCGAGGACCTGGACGAGGAGGCCGGGTCCGACGCCTTCCGAAGCAAGGGTGTGTGGGTTCGTATCGCCGTGGTGGCCGCGGGACCGGCCATGAACGTGCTGCTGTCGGTACTGCTGGCGGCCGCAGCTGCCTCCGCGTACGGGCTGCCGCGCCGGGCAACCACGGAGGTAGCCGCCGTGCGGCCGGGCTGGCCCGCCGCGGACGCGGGGATCCGGCCCGGGGACCGCATCGTGGCCATCGACGGCGTGCCCCTGCCCGACGGACAGACCATGGTACGCACCATCCACCGCAGCGCTGGCAAGCCCCTCCGGCTGCGGGTGGACCGGGCCGGTGCCCAGTTCGAGGTGACCGTGACCCCGCGCCTGGACCCCCGCCTGGGCGTGGGGATCACGGGCATCACGCCCGCGGTGCAGCGGGAGCGGCTGCCCCTGCTGCGGGCCCTGCTGTGGGGTCTGCAGCACACCGCTCGCTCCATGCGGGAGATGGTGTTGGGGGTTGCGCGCCTTGTGCGCTCCGGGGACGTGCTGGGCGAGCTGGCGGGGCCCGTGGGAGCGGTGCGGCTGCTGGGGGATGCCGCGCAGGCGGGCTTTGACTCCTACCTGTTCACCGCCGCCTTCCTCAGCGTGATGATCGGTCTATTTAACCTGCTGCCCCTGCCGGCCCTGGACGGCGGCCGGCTGAGCTTCCTGCTGGTGGAGGCACTGCGCCGCCGTGCGGTGGACCCGCGCCGGGAGGGCTACGTGCACCTGGTGGGCTTCGCCCTGCTCCTGCTGCTGGTCCTTGCCCTCACGTACCGCGACATCCTACGATGGGTGGGCGACCGGAACTTCTAACGGGGGCGCATCCTCCGTGCTGCAACCCTGGGAATTGGTGCTGCGGTTGGTACTGGCGGTGATCCTGGGCGGTGTCATTGGCCTGGAGCGAGAGGTGCTGGAGAAGCCCGCAGGATTCCGCACCCACATCCTGGTGGCTTTGGGCGCGGCCACCTTTACCCTCATCAGCCTGTACGGGTTCTTCGGCAGCGGCGCGGACCCCGCCCGCATTGCCTCCAACATCGTGGTGGGCATCGGGTTCATCGGTGCGGGCACCATCTGGCGCCACCCCACGGGTGTGGGAGGGATCACCACCGCCGCCAGCCTTTGGATCGTGGCCGCCATCGGCACCGCGGTGGGCAGCGGCTTCTATCTGGTAGCCCTGCTGGCCACCGGCTTGGCGTGGGCGGTCCTGTACCTGTTCCCGCGCGTGGAACGGCGGCTGCCCCGCCGGGCCGCGGGCCTCGGGGTGCTGGCCGTTACCATGGTGGACCGGCCCGGACAGCTGGGCGTGCTGGGGACCCTGCTGGGAAAGCACAAGGCCAACATCGAGAGCGTGGAGATGGAGGCGGGCGGGGACGGGAAGGTAAGCCTTCACCTGGGCGTGCGGCTGCCCCCCCATGCCAACCGGGAGGAGATTTTGCTGGCGGTGGCGGACCTGGAGGGTGTCCAGTCCGCCTCGTGGGCCTCGTAGGGTACCGGAGGCCTGTCCTTGATCCCCCTGCGCGACAACATCCCCGCCCGGCGGACGCCGGTGGTGATGCTGGCCATCCTGTTCCTCTCCGTCCTGGTGTTCCTGTACGAGCTCCGCCTGACCCGCGGGGAGCTAGTGGCCTTCTTCAATACCTTCGGCATGGTCCCCGCGCGCCTGCTGGGGCCGGAGCCACCCATCTACACCCTGGTTACCTCCATGTTCCTGCACGGCGGCTGGCTGCACCTGCTGGGCAACCTCCTGTACCTGTGGATCTTCGGCAACAACGTGGAGGACGCGATGGGTCACGGGCGTTTCGCCGTCTTCTACCTGCTGTGCGGGCTCGCGGCCGCGGGGCTGCAGGTGGCCTTCCAGCCGGACTCCCCCGTTCCCATGGTGGGCGCCAGCGGCGCCATCGCCGGGGTGCTGGGTGCCTACCTGGTGTTGTTCCCCCGCGCCCGCATCCTGGCCCTGGTCCCCATGGGGTTCTTCACCCAGCTGGCGGAGGTGCCCGCCATGCTGTTTTTGCCGCTGTGGTTTGTCCTGCAGCTCCTGTACGGGGTCGCCTCCTTGGGTGTGTCCACGCAGGCGGGCGGGGTGGCCTTCTGGGCCCACGTGGGCGGGTTCGTGGCCGGGGTGGTGCTGGTGCGGTGGTTCGTCCGCCGGCGCCGCTGGTAGGGTTGGAAAGGTCCAACGGGAGCGATACCATGGTTGCATGCCCGCAGGCAGGTGGGGCACCCACCGAAGCGGCAACCGGAAAACCCAGGTCAGGAGGTCGCACGGTGCGGAACATCCTCGTGGAGGCGCTGCCGGGCCTGCCCGTGTCGGACCACCAGGTGGAGCTGGTGGAGCGCAAGGGGGTCGGCCACCCTGACTCCATCTGCGACGCCATCATGGAGCAGGTGTCCGTGGAGCTCAGCAAGGCTTACCTGGAGCGGGTGGGCGCGATCTTGCACCACAACATCGACAAGGCCTTTCTGGTCGCCGGGGAGGCGGAGGTGCGCTTCGGAGGGGGCCGCGTGACCCAGCCCATGCGGCTCATCTTCGGCGACCGGGCCACCTACCGGGTGGGGGACGTGGAGATCCCCATCTCCGAGCTGGCCATCCGCACCGCCAAGCGGTGGATCCGGGAGAATTTGCGGTTCGTGGACCCGGACCGGCACGTGGAGTACGACATCCAGATCAAGCCGGGCTCCCCGGAACTGGTGGACATCTTCCACCGGGAGGAGGTGGGCGCCAACGACACCTCCGCGGCGGTGGGGTACTGGCCCCTTACGGAGACGGAGCGGGTGGTGCTGGAGACGGAGCGGTACATCAATTCCCCGGCCTTCAAGGAAGAATTCCCCGAGGCGGGCGAGGACGTGAAGGTGATGGGAGTCCGTACGGGCCGGGAGCTGCATCTGACGGTGGCGGTCGCCTTCGTGGACCGCTTCGTGGATAGCGAGGCCACCTACTTCCGCCGCAAGGAGCAGATGCGGCAGGCGATGCTGGAGTACGTGCGGTCCCGCTGCAGCTTGCCGCAGGTGCACCTGTACTTGAACCACGCCGACGTCCCCGGCCGGGGCCTGGGCGGCGTGTACCTGTCCGTCACGGGCACCTCCGCGGAGAGCGGGGACAGCGGGCAGGTGGGCCGCGGCAACAAGGTCAACGGCGTGATTGCCCTCAACCGGCCCGTGGGTACGGAGGCGGCCGCGGGCAAGAACCCGGTCTCCCATGTGGGCAAGATCTACACCGTCCTCACCCACCGCATTGCCCAGCGGGTGTGCGAGGAGGTGCGGGGTGTGCGGGAGTGCTACATCTGGCTGTGTAGCCAGATCGGGGAGCCCGTGGACCGTCCCAAGGTGGCCGCGGCGCAGGTCATCCTGGAACGGGGGGTGCGCAAGGCGCGGGTCCTGCGGCAGGTACGGGACGTGGTGGATCGGGAGCTCCGGGACATCCACAGCCTCATCCGCGACCTGGCGGCAGGCAAGTACGCGGTGGTGTGACCGCCACCGCCGTCCGCTGCGCGGCCGTCCTGCTGGCGTTCCTGACAGCTTCCGCCTGCCAGGTGGCGGTGCGGCGGGTCCCCAAGCCCGAGCCCGTGGCCACCCTGCGGGTGGCCGAGGTGCGCCGCGTGAGCGACCGGGTGGCCACCAGCAACGCCAGCTGGTCCCCCGACGGCCAGTCCCTGGCGTTCGGAACGCCCGAGGCGGTGGTGAGCGTGGGGCTGGACGGGGCTGAGCGTCGCATCCTGCCAATGCCCCACGCCACGGCAGTGGACTGGTCCGCAAGCGGCCGGTGGGTCGCGGTGATCTCCGAAGGGCGGTTGCACGTGGTGGACCTTGTGCGAGGTGGAGCGCGGCGGGTGGACCTCCCCGGCGTGGTGCGCGGTTTCCGGTGGAGTCCGAGGGGCGACCGGGGGCTGGCGGTGGTGGACGCAGAAGGCTCCTCCCTGTGGCTGGTTTCCGCGGAGGGCGGGCTGCGCAGGCGGTTGCTGGGTCCTGTGGGCACCCTGTACGACCCCGGCTGGTACCCGGACGGCCTGTACGCCTTCGCCCGCGCGGAGGACACGCGGGGGCGGACCGTGGCCCTGTGGCGGGTGCGGGTGGCGGGTCCTGACCGCGTGAAGCTTCCCGCGCCGTTTCCGTCCACCCTGCAGGCGCAGCTGTCGCCCATGGGCCGCGCGGTGGCGTTCGTGGTGGCTGGGCAGCAAGGGACGGTGGTTGCCGTCCAGCAGACCGGCCGCGCCGTTCCGGTGGCGAGAGCGAGACGGCTGTGGGGGCTGAGCTGGTCCCCGCAGGGGGACAAGCTGAGTTTCGCGGAGGTGGAAGGTGGCGAGCGGGCGGTGGTGTGGGTGCTGGACGCGGACGGCAAAAACCGCCTGCAGGCCGCGGACTACGCCCTGGAGTTCCCTGACCCGGACACCCTGGTGGGGACCTCGTGGTCGCCGGACGGCCGCGCGGTGGCTTTCGGTGCGGGCTTCGCGCACCGGGCCGGGCCGGTGTGGGTGGTGCGTTTGGAGCGCCGGTGACCGGACCGAGCCCGAGCGCGTGGTAAACTGGCGTACGAGGTGCTGTTGGGTGAAGGAGGGAGCGCAGTGCCCATCTACGAGTACCTGTGTACCCGCTGCGACTGTAGGTTCGAGCGGCTGCAACCCGTGGGGAGCCCTCCGGAGCCCTGCCCGCGCTGTGGGGGCGCAACCCGCAGGCTGATGGGCAGCGTGGGATTGGTGTTCCGGGGCTCGGGCTTTTACACCACCGACTACCGTCGGTCCAAGGGCGATAAATCCGAGTCGGACGGTGAACGCAAGTCCGAGTCCAAGCAGCCCTCCGACAAGGAGGCGAAGTCCGGCGCATAACCTCGACCCCTGGCGGCCTGCGGGCCCTCGGCAAACCCCGCGCTGATCGGGTGCGCAGCGGGTTGCTTCTCGTACAGCCCGGCTGGGCCTGCGTCGTGCTTTTCCTACTGTTTGCTTTGTGGTTTTCGCCCTCGCACCTGGCTGCTGCGTGGGCCCAACCCACCTCGGTGCGGGTGAGCCTGGGCTGGGACGGGTGGATCCGGTTCGGCACGTGGAACCCCGTCACCGTGGACGTCCAGGTGGACCGCCCTGTGCGGGGCTGGCTGGTGGTGGAGGTCCCGCAGGAGTTCGGCACTCAGCGGGTGCGGCTGCGCCACCGCGTGGATCTACCACCCGCCGGAGGGGCGCGCTGGCACCTCGCCGTGATGCTGTCCGACGCGCGCCGACCGGTGAGGGCATCGGTGGTGCTCGAAGAAGGCTCGCCGGTAGCATCCGCGGAAGTCGCACCCCAGCCCGAACGGGCCGCAGCCAGCGTGGTGGCCTACCTGGGTGCGGACCCTCCCACCCCTCCCCAGGAGGTCAGCTCGGGGGGGCGCAGGGCGGTCGTTCGCTTGACCGAAGAGCTGCTGCCCGACCGGGCAGCCGCATACGCCTCCCTGGACCTGCTGGTGGTGGGAGAGCTGGACGAGCGGCGGCTGAGCGAGGCACAGCGCCGCGCGCTGCAGACGTGGGTGCTGCACGGCGGACGGGTGGTGGTGGCTGGCTGGCTACTCCCAACGGCCCCCCTTTCGGGGTGGCTTTCGGTGGCCCAGGAGGTGGGTGCGGCCGGTGAGGCGGCGGGCCTGCGGTCGGTAACCGACGGCCCCCTGCGCCTTTTGCATCCGCTGCCGGGTAGCCAGCTGGTGGTGGAGAGGTCCCGCACGGTGGCGGTGTGGGCGTCAAGGGGGCTTGGCCGGGTGTACGCGTGGGCGGTAGGAGCTGCCCGCGTACCGCCGGATTCCCCCCTTTGGTACCTGGCTCTACCGGCTCCCCTGCCGCACGAGGGGCCGCCGGAGGTCGAGTCCAGGCCACGTGTGCCCCTGGCACCTGCGGCAGCCGGGCTTGGGCTGTACGTGGCCCTGTGGCTGGTGGCGGTCTGGCTGGCCGGCCGAAGCGGGTTGGGCTGGCTGGCAGCGGGCCTCGTACTTGCCGCGAGCGCGGCGGGCATGCCGGTGCTGGCGGACCGGGTGCGGCAAAGTTCCGCCGTGCTCGAGGCGGTGTGGGTGGAGGTGGCCGTCGAGGGCACCCGCAGAACCTACGGGTGGGGCCGGACGCAAGCTCCCTACCGAGGGTCGCACACCTACACGCTGCCTTCCGTGGAGGCGGTGGCGGTTTCGGGAGGCTTCACCGAGGTCGAGGTCGCCTGGCTTGCGGACCGCGTGCTCGTGCGGGCGGATCAAGCGGCCGGAGAACGGCTGCGGCTGCGGTGGGAGGCGCTAGCAGACGTCCCGGCCCCGCAGGCGGAGGCGCGAAACGGGGCCGTGGTGGTACAGGGCGCGGGGGGCGCGGAAGGTTTGGCGTTCTGGGGCTCCAGGCAGGCCCCCCTGGAGCGTTCCGGCGCGAGCGATCAGTGGGTGGCTTCCCGCTGGCAACCTGTCGAGCCGCACCACCCGGCGCTGGAGGCGTTTCGCTGGGCGCAGCCCGGGGCCGCTACTATAGTGGAAGACCGGCCCGTGGTGGCTTTCCCCCCCGGGGAGGGCCGGCAGGGGTGGCTGGTGGTGGTGGGGTCACGTTGAACGCAAGTGCCATCGTCCGGGGTGACCTGCGGGCGCGGTTCGCCACGCGAAAGGGGATTCTCGTGCAGGGGGCGCTGGGGGCGTGCGTGTGGCTGCTGGGATTGTTGGGCACGGGGCCCGATCGTGCCGGTGGCGAGTCTCCCTTGTGGGTGGCCTCCGTGGGCCTGCTGGTGGTGGTGGGGTTCGTGGTCACCGCGGCCGCGGGCGAGGAGATCAGCTTTCCAGGATACAAGGGCGTGCAGGATCTGGCGGCCTCACCCTTCTCCGCGAGCGAGGTAGCTTGGGGGAAGGCGCTGAGCGAGGGGGTCTTTGCGACTGTGTGCACAGCGGCCGCCTGGCCGGCGCTGCTGTTCCTGCACGCCCTGCGGGCAGGCGCGTGGCAGGAGAGCGTGGTGCAGGCCGCCGTGGTGTGGGCTGTCAGCTGGGGCTTCGCCGGGTTTGCCACGTGGCTAACGTCCGCCGTGGAGTCGGAAGTGTCCCGGTCCGTGCTGCTGTGGGGCGGGATCCTGGCCGTGCTGGCGGGAGCAGGGCTGGCAGGGCCGTGGCACCCGGTCCAGGCCGTGCGGCCGTTTGCGCCGGCCTGGGCGCGGGCGTTGTGCGCAGTCGTGTTTTTGGCCCTGGGCGCTACCAGCTTCTGGGGGGTTCGCCGTAGGATCCCGCGCCTGAAGGAGGCGTGAGGTGAGGCCGGAACTGTTGGTGGAGACCGCGCGGCGGCGGCTGGCGTGGCAGCGGGCTTTGCAGGCGGCCGAGACGGCGGCCCTGGGCGTGATGGCCGCGGGGCTGGCAGCACAGGTGGGTACCCTGATGCTTCCGTACTCCATCCGCCCCGAGGCGGTGTTCGCGACGGCCACGGCCGCCGCACTCCTGTTGGCTCTGGCGGTGAGACTGGGTGCTGCTCGCAATGCCTGGGAGGCCGCTCACTGGCTGGACTGGCGCTGCGGGCTCCAGGACCGCCTGGCTACTTACCTGGCAATCCGGAGCGGCGTGCGGTCGCAGCTAATGGATCACTTCCTGCAGGACGTGCAGCGCGCGGTGCAGCACGTCCAGCTTCGGTCGGCGATTCCCCTGCGTCCGCTGCGCTTCCGCGCGCTGCTGGCGGTGGCTGGGGGCTTGGTGGCCTGGGACCTGTTGGTCTCCGGAGCCACCCTGCCCAACACCCCCGCCCGCCGGGTGGCGGAGGTGGTGCGCCAGGAAGGACGCAGGCTGCAGGAACTGGCAGAGCAGTGGGAACAGGAAGCGCGGACCCGGGGCCTGCGGGAGACCCTGAAAAGTGCCCAGTCGGTGCACACGGTCGGCGGGGCGCTTGCCTCCCCGCGGGCCACCGCAGAGCTGGCCCGGCAGCACCTTTCGCGCCTGACCGCGGAGCTCAGGCAGGCGCGGGCGCGCCTGCAGGCGCGGGCGCGGGAGCAAGGGGTGACCGGACCGGGAGGGGTACAGCTGCCGCCGGAGGTGGCCAAGGCCATGGAGCGGGAGCTGAACCGCCTCGGCCGCGCGCTGGAGGAGGTCGCGCTGTCTGCGGCGCAGGCAGAGCACCTGCGGCGCATGCTGGGCCAGCTGGAGGCCAACGCTCCCCTGCACCCGCGCTCCCCGATTCGAAAGGCCCTGCAGGAGGCGCAGCGCGGGCTCGGCCAGCACGACCGCGTGCGCGCGCGGGAAGGAGTACTCAGGGCGCAGGAGGCCTTTCGGGAGCTGGCGCGGCTGCTGCAGGAGGAAAACGCGCTGGCTACCCACCAGCAGGAGGTGGAGGCGTCCGGCCTCAGCATCCACCAGGCGCTGCAGCCGGGCGGCGACCCGGAGGCGGCACAGGAGCGTCCGGTGAGCTACCCTGCCATGCCGCGCCAGAGGGCCGGCGCTCCCGCGAGCCGCGGGGACCCGGAGGCTTGGCTGGAGGAGGGTTCGCAGTACGGCCTGGGACCCGGCACGGGCCACCTGTCGGACAAGATGGGCTCTCCGACCCCTCGGTTGCAGGGGCAGCGCAGGCACGAGCAGCTGCACGGAGACGTGGGCGAGGGCAAGGTGTACGCGGGACGGCTGGAAGGCCCGGGCCTTGTGGCACCCCCCCGCACGCGCCTTGCAGCTGTCTCCCCGCGGGTGGTGCGGCAGGCGGACGAGGCCGTGCGGGCGCAGCGGGTGCCCGCGCCGTACCGGGAGTGGGTGCTGCGGTACTTCACACGGCTGCAGCGCTAGCAGGGCGTGGGGAGGTCCCGTGGACGTCCAGGCGTTCCAGTCCCTGTACCAGCGGATCCGCAACGAGCTGGGCCGCGTGGTGGTCGGCCACAGCGAGGTGGTGGAGGGTGTGCTGCTGGCGGTGCTCTGCGGCGGCCACGTGCTTTTGGAGGGGGTGCCGGGGGTGGGCAAGACCCTCCTCGTCAAAGCGCTGGCCAGGGTTCTGAGCCTGAAGTTCTCCCGGATCCAGTTCACCCCGGACCTCATGCCCGCGGACGTGGTGGGTACCAATGTGCTGGTGCAGGACCCGGGGGGACGTCGCACCCTGACGTTCCAGCGTGGTCCCATCTTCTCGCAGATCGTGCTGGCGGACGAGATCAACCGCGCCACCCCCAAGACCCAGTCCGCCCTCCTGGAGGCCATGCAGGAGTACGCGGTGACGGTGGCGGGCGTGTCCTATCCCTTAGAGCGGCCCTTCTTCGTGCTGGCCACCCAGAACCCCATCGAGATGGAGGGCACGTACCCCCTGCCAGAGGCGCAGCTGGACCGGTTCCTGTTCAAGCTCCGGGTGCCCTTCCCCGACGCGGAGTCCGTGGTGCAGATCCTCGAGCGCACCACAAGCTCCGAGCTGCCCGAGGCGCAGCCCGTGACGGACGCCCAAACAGTGCTGCGCATGCAGGCCCTGGTCCGGGAGGTGCTGGCTGCCCCTCACGTGCACGCGTACGTAGCCCGGCTGGTGGAAGCTACCCACCCGCAGGGTCCGCGGCCCGCCCGCGCCGCGAAGCGGTGGGTCCGGTACGGTGCCAGCCCTCGGGGCGCGCAGGCCCTGCTGCTGGGCGCGAAGGCGCGGGCGCTGGTGTGCGGCCGGGCCCACGCGAGCACGGAGGACGTGCGGGCCGTGGCGCTGCCAGCCCTGCGGCACCGCCTGCTGCTGAACTTCGAGGCGGAGGCGGAGGGTGTGGACGTGGACCAGCTGATCCGTGAGGTGGTGGAGGAGGTCCCGGAGGTGACGGTAGCGCCCGCGGGGTTCTGAAGGACGCATGCTTCTGGAGCCCGCATTCCTGGAGAAGCTAGAGCGCCTCCGGCTGGTGGTCCGGCGGAGGATGCGGGGCAGTGTGGGCGAGCGCAGGAGCCGCGCCCTGGGCCGGGGTGTGGAATTCTCGGACCACCGCGCCTACCAGGTGGGGGACGACTGGCGCTACGTGGACTGGAGCATCTACGCCCGCCTGGACCGTCTGTTCGTCAAGCTGTTCGAAGAAGAGGAGGACACGGACGTCCACCTGCTCCTGGACGCCAGCGCGTCCATGCGGTTCGGCTCGCCGTCCAAGCTGGAGTACGCCAAGCGGCTGGCGGCAGCCCTGGGCTACGTGGCCCTCGCGAACGGGGACCGAGTAGGAGCCGCGGCGGTGCACGCAGGGATGGTGCGGACCCTGCCGCCCCGCCGCGGGCGGGCCCACGCGTACCACCTGTTCCGTTTTTTGGAGGCGGAGGAGGCGCACGGCACCACGGAGCTGGAGGAGGCGGCCAAACACTTCGCCCCGCACCGCCGCGGCCTGGTGGTGGCGCTGGGAGACCTGCTGGACCCCAGGGGGTTCCAGGGGTTCCTGAAGCGGCTCCGCCATGCCGGGCTGGAGGTGTTCGTGGTGCACCTGCTGGCCGAGGAGGACCTCGCACCCCCGCAGTCGGGAGAGCTGCGGCTGGTGGACGCGGAAACCGGCGAGTCCGTGGAGGTCACCGTGGATGAGCAGCTCCTGCGGGCCTTCGCATCCCAGCGGGACGCCTTTCTGGAAGAGGCCCGGGCCTTTTGCGCCCGAGCCGGGATGGCCTACGTGCGCGCCACCACCGCGCTGCCGGTGGAGGACGTGGTGCTGCGGTACCTGAGGCAGGCGGGCGTGGTGGCCTGACGTGTGGTTTCTGAACCCCTCGGGGCTTTGGTGGCTGGCCGCCTGTGCCCTGGTGCTCCTGCTGTACTGGCTGCGGCCCCGCCGGGTTCCCGTGGTGGTGCCCAGTGTCCTGCTGTGGCGCCGCACCCTGCAGGACCCGTCCCTGCAGAGGCCGGCCCGCCGGTTCGAGCGCAGCGTGCTGCTTTTGCTGCAGCTGCTGGCGGTGGCCGCAGCTTCCGTGGCCCTGGCGCGCCCGCAGCGCCTTACCGCGGGGTCCGGGGACGTGGTGGTGGTGCTGGACCTGGGAGTGCGCATGCAGGCCACCGACGTGCGCCCCAGCCGGTTCGAGGCCGCCCGGCTAGCCGCCTCGAAGTTCCTGGCGCAGGTGCCGGCGTCGCGGGTGGCCGTGGTGGCCGCTGCGCGCACCCCGAGGCTGGTACATCCCCTTACCCCACACCGCGAGGACGCCCTGCGGGCGCTGCGGGAGCTAGAGCCCACGGACGGGCCCTCGGACCTGGAGGTTGCGGTGCGCGTGGCGCGTTCCCTGAACCCTCAGGCGCGTGTGCACACCTTCAGCGACCGCGCGTCGGAGCAAGCCACCCCCCACATGTTCGGCGGGCCCCTGGAGGACGTAAGCATTACCGGGTTGGTGGCGTCCCCGCTTCCAGGCGATCGCATGAGGGTCGCCGTGACGGTCCGCAACAGCACCGCGGCCACCCGCCGCGTGGAAGTCTCCGTGGTGGTGGACGGGCGACCGCAGGGCAAGCTGTCCTTGCCCGTGGCGCCCCACGCGGAGGCCACCGGGAAGGTGGCTGTCCCCGCGGGCGTGTGGGTGGAGGCTACGTTGTCCGGCCAGGATGAATTGCCGGCCACCGACCGATACGCGGCGCTGGGCACGTGGCGCCCTCCCCTGCGGGTGCTCCGGGTGGGAGCCGAGGACCCTTACTTAGAGCGGGGGCTGGAGGTCGTGGCGGGAACTGTGGACCGCGCGCGGAAAGTGGACCCCCGGAGCTGGGCCGCCTTCCCCGTAGTGGTACTGCACCGCGCCCCGCCGGTGGACCTGCCGCCGGGCGCTTACCTGCTGGTGAACAGCCCGCCGGCGAACCTGCCCGTACGTGCTGCGGGGACCCTTCCGGAAGACGTGGTCCTGCACCAGTCCCGCACCCACGTGCTGCTGCGGTTCGTGAACCTTCTGGGCGTGCGGGTCAAGCGTGCGTGGCGCATGGAGGCCAGGGCGGGAGAGGTGCTGGCGCAGGGAGCGGCTCCCTTGCTGTGGGCGTATGAATCCGACGAGGTGCGGGTGGTGGTGCTGCCCTTCTCGCCCTCGCAGTCGGACCTGCCCCTGCGGCCGGATTTCCCCATCTTCCTGGCCAACGCCTTGGATTGGCTTGCGGGACCGTGGGCCTCGCAGGTGGAGGCGGGCCGTTCCGTGTCCGTCCCATCGGGTGCACTGCAGGAGGCGGTGTTACACGGCCCTGCCGGGTCCGTGCGCGTCCGCTCGAGGGCCGGCCGGTTCATGCTTCCGCCCTTCGACCGGGCCGGTGTGTACGTGCTGGAGGCCAAAGGGCTGCAACGGGTGTGGGCTGTGCACCCCTCGTCCGCCCCGGTGCGCGGGGGGCTTCTCACCGGGGCGGGTGCTGCGCGCAAGCCGGCATCAGAACAGGCACCGTGGCTTGTGGGCCTCTTCGTGGGGCTGCTGGCCTTGGAGTGGTGGGTGTTCAGCTCGGGGGCGGGGAGGAGCTGATGCGGGTGAGTTGGCCGTGGGCGCTGGTGCTCCTGGCCCTGGTGCCGTGGGTCTGGCGCCGGCAGATGCGGGCCGGCCGCGCCCTCGCCGCGCTGCGGGCGGCCAGCCTGGCCCTTGCGGTGCTGGCGCTTGCCGGCTTGCAGGTGCCAGGCGGCAGGCCGCCGGTGCAGGTGGTGTTCGCCCTCGACCGTTCCGACAGCGTCCTCCCGGAGCAGTCCCGCTGGGCGGAACGCTTCCTGCAGGAGGCCCTGCGCCACCGGGGCAAGGAAGACCGCGTGGGTCTGGTGACCTTCGGAGGGGAGGCGGTGGCGGAACGGGCACCTTCGGAGGCGGCCGACCTGCGGCCCACCCAGAGGCCGGCCCCCTATCACACGGACGTGGGCGCCGCCATCCGCCTCAGCGCTTCTTTGCTGCACGGTGCAGGCGTGCGCCGTGTGGTGGTGCTCAGCGACGGCGCCGACCTCGCGGGCGAGGCGGTGGAGGCGGCCCGGGAGGCCCGTGCGGCAGGGGTAGAGGTAGACGTGGTGCCGCTAGTGTCTTTCCAGGGCCCCGAGGTGGTGGTGGAGGAGGTCCTCGCGCCTTCTGCGGCGAGCGTGGGAGAGCGGGTGCCGGTGGGCGTGGTCGTGCGCTCCGACGTGACGCAGCCCGTGGACGTGGAGCTGCAGGTGCAGGACAGGCCCCTGCAGCGCCGCACGGTGCAGGCAAGGGCCGGGCGTACGGTGGTGCGCTTTTCCGTGCCGGTGTCGCGGCCTGGGTGGCTGGACGTGCGGGTACGCATCCGCGCTCAGCACGACTTCGTGGCGGAGAACAACGTGGGCCGTGCGGTGGTGCTCGTGGAAGGACCGCCACGGGTGTTGTACGCGGGCCAGGGGCAGGTGGCGGACCTGCTGCGCGCCCAGGGCTGGGTCGTGGAGCGGATTCCGCCGTACCGACTTCCCGGCCACGCCGCGGACCTGGCGCGCTACCACGCGGTGGTGCTGGAGGACGTTTCCGCCCTGGGGCTGGTGCGTCCCCAGATGGAGGCCCTGCGGGACTACGTGCGGGACCTGGGTGGAGGGCTGGTGGTGGTGGGAGGTCCGCACAGCTTTGGAGTGGGTGGCTACGCCCGTACGCCCCTGGAGGAGGTGCTGCCCGTGGTCATGGTGGTGCAGCACCGGATGGCGCTGCCCAGCATGGCCCTGGTGCTGGTCCTGGACACCTCGGGCAGCATGGGCGGCGTGGGGTCGGAAACCGCCAAGGTGGAGCTGGCCAAGGAAGTGGCGCGTTCCGTGGTGGACCTGCTGGGCGAGCAGGACCTGGTGGGCGTGCTGCAGTTCGACCAGGGCTACCGGTGGCTCGTCCCGCTCGTGCCCGCACAGGACCGGGAGGGGATCGTATCGCAGGTGGCCCGGCTCCGGGCGGGCGGCGGCACGGACCTACTGCCGGCTTTGCGGGCCGCCTACGAGGCTCTGCGGGCCGCGAACGCGCAGGGGAAGCACGTGATCGTCCTGTCGGACGGCCAGACGGACCCGGGCGACTTCGAGCGGCTGGTGCGCAGGATGCGGGCCGAGCGCATCACCGTCAGCACGGTGTCCGTGGGCAAGGACGCGGACCTGAGCTTCATGGCGAGCCTCAGCCGCTGGGGCGGGGGCCGGCACTACGTGGTCCGGGACACCCAGGCGCTGCCGCAGATCTTCGTGAGCGAGGCCCTGATCTCAGCCCGCTCGTACCTGGTGGAGGAGCGGTTCGTGCCGCAGCGGCAGCCCGGGGAGCTGCTGGCGGGCGTGGGCCCCGTGCCGGCGCTGCGGGGGTACGTGGCCACCAGCAGCAAGCCCGGTGCTCGCATCGAGCTTTTGTCGCCCCACAAGGATCCCGTGCTGGCCAGCTGGCAATTTGGCCTGGGCCGGGCGGTGGCCTTCACCTCCGACGCGGTGCCCCGTTGGTCGGTGGAGTGGCAGTCGTGGCCCGGATTTGCGCGGTTCTGGTCCCAGGTGGTGCGGTGGGCCTCGCGTCCAGGGGACGACATTTTGGATGCCCGCGCGGAGCTGCAGGGAGCGCGGCTGCGGCTACGGGTCGATGCCCGCGACCGGAAGGGGGATTACCTGGACGGCCTGAGGGTGCAGGCGACTATCTCCGGACCCGAGCCCGTGCGGCACCTGAGCTTGCAGCAGACAGGCTCGGGGTGGTACGAGTCGGAGGTGAACCTGCAACTCAACGGGCTGTACACGGTGGCGGTCACCGCCTGGGACGGAGGGCAGGTGGTAGGTTCAGCCCGGCTGCCGGTGGTGGTGCCCTACCCGCCGGAGCTGCGCGAGCGGAAGCCGGACTTGACTCTGTTGAGCCGGGTGAGCGAAGCCGGGGGAGGCCGGGTGGTACGGGCCCCCGCAGAGGTTTTCGCCGTGCCCTCCCAGGCGCGCCAGCCCGCGGGTGTGTGGCCCCCCCTGCTCACCGCGAGCCTCGTGTTGTTCCTGGTGGAGCTGGTGGCCCGGCGGCTGCCCGCCCTGGCGCACCTGGTGGCCGCAGGGTTGGGCCGCCGGGCACCCTCGCCCGCGGATACGTGGTACGCACAGGCGGATCGCTGGCTCCCGCGGGCCGGGCCACCCCCGGATCTTGACACCGAGCGCCGGGCGCGGCTCTACGTGGCCCGCCTGAAACGCACGGGGCCGTAGCAAGGGCTCCGCCTGCTGCACGTCGAACTTCGTTTGCCCGTGGAGGTGTGCGGCATGCAGGCGGACGTGGGCGTGTTTGGTGGGTCCGGCTTCTACCGGCTGTTGGACGAGGTGGAGGAGCACAAGGTGGACACCCCCTACGGCCCTCCCAGCGACGTGGTCACCATCGGGCGGGTGGGTACCAAGCGGGTGGCCTTCCTGGCCCGCCACGGCCGGGGTCACACCATCCCGCCCCACCGCATCAACTACCGGGCCAACGTGTGGGCCATGAAGCAGCTGGGGGTGCGGTGGCTGTTCGGCCCCTGCGCGGTGGGAAGCTTGCAGCCGCATGTGCGGCCCGGGGACTTTGTGCTGTGCGACCAGTTCGTGGACCGCACCTCCGGCCGCGCGGACACCTTCTACGACGGCCCGGTCACCACCCACGTGAGCGCCGCAGACCCCTATTGTCCTACCCTGCGTACCCTGGTGGCGCAGGTGGCGCGGGCGCAAGGGCTACCCCTGCACGAACGCGGGACCGTGGTCGTGATCCAGGGCCCGCGCTTCTCCACACGGGCAGAAAGCCGGTGGTTCCGCTCGCAGGGCTGGGAGGTGATCAACATGACCCAGTACCCCGAGGCCCACCTGGCCCGGGAGCTGGCCCTGTGCTACGCGAACATTTCCCTAGTGACGGACTACGACGTGGGCGTGGCGGGAGATCCCACCGCTACCCCCGTCACCGCGGAGGAGGTCATGCGGCAGTTCGCGGCTAACAACGCCAAGCTGCGCGACCTGATCCTGGAAAGCATCGCACGGCTGCCGGAGACCAACACCTGCCCGGTCTGTCCCCACGCCCTGGACCACGCGCGGGTGGGGTAGGCGGGCAGAACATCCTGCAAGAGGTGAAACGACCATGGAGCCCACGGCGGTGAGGAAACCCGACGCGCCCGGACGCACCCTGGGGCTGGCGGTGTTCGTGGTGGGGGTGGTGCTGTTGCTGTTCGTGTTCTACGTGGCGTACGCGGAGCTCAGCGGCAGCGCTTTCCACCAGGTGGCCCGCCCCGCTCAGGGAGGTCCGGACATGGGGCTGGCCTTGGTCCTGGTCCTGAAGGCGATCTTCCTGTTCCTGCTGGGCTACCTGGCCTCGGCCATCGCGGGCAGGGGCATCGGCCTGTATCAGGCCTCCCGCGGCGAATGGACGGAGTGACCTGTGGATCGGACTGTGGATTTGCGCAGCGACACCGTCACCCATCCCACGGAGCGGATGCGGGAGACCATGGCCGGGGCACGGGTGGGAGACGACGTGTTCCGGGAAGATCCCACGGTGGCGGAGCTAGAGGCCACCACCGCGCACCTGCTGGGCAAGTCCGCGGGGCTGTTCTGCGCCAGCGGCACCATGGCCAATCTGGTGGCGGTGCTGACCCACTGCGACCGCGGGGACGCAGTGCTGGCGGATGCGGAGGCCCACCTGCTGCACTACGAGTCCGGAGGGCTATCCGCCCTGGCGGGCGTGTTCCCCTACCCGATCCGGACGCAGGACGGCCACCCCACCCCGGAGGAGCTGGAGGGTGCTGTGGTCCCCGCGGACGTCCACCATCCGCGGGTACGCCTGGTGTGGCTGGAGAACACCCACAACCGGGCGGGAGGTGTGGCGTACGGGCCGGAGCGTACCGCGGCGGTGGTGCGGTGGGCGCACGCCCGGGGGCTGTGGGTGCACCTGGATGGGGCACGGCTGTGGAACGCCGCGGTCGCTCTGGGCACCTCGGCCGCGGAGTTGGCCTCCGGCGTGGACAGCGTGATGGTGTCCCTCTCCAAGGGGCTCAGTGCGCCGGCGGGCTCCGTGCTGTGCGGGTCGGAGGAGTTCGTGGAGCGGGCAAGGCGGTGGCGCAAGGCGGTGGGCGGCGGCATGCGGCAGGTAGGAGTGCTGGCCGCGGCAGGGCTGGTGGCGCTGCGGGAAATGATGCATCGCCTGGCGGAGGACCACCGCCGCGCGAGGGCCCTGGCGGAGGGTCTGGCACGCATCCCCGGGGTGGAGGTGGACCTGGCCCGCGTGCACACCAACATCGTCCTGGCCCGGGTCGCGAACGCGCCCGCGGTGATGGAGCGCCTGCGGGCAAGCGGTGTGCTGGCCTTGGCCTTGGACGCCCGCACCCTTCGGTTCGTGACCCACCGGCACGTGAACGACGAGGATGTGGAGCACGCTGTGCGGGCATTGCGCGCCGCGGTGGGCGGCTAGCGCGAGAAATTTTTCGCCTGCCGGCAGGAGTTCCCGCCGCGCGCGTGTAAGGGTACCACAAACCATAGGAAAGGAGGTACCGAGCCATGGCGGCGAAGAAGGCGGCCAAGAAGGCCACCGCCAAGAAGACCTCCGCCAAGAAGACGGCGAAGAAGGCCGCCCGCAAGAAGCGGTAACGCGGGCGGTACCGAGGTCTCGGGGGTGCCGGGCTTCCGGCACCCCCGGTGCCTTCAGAACCGGTAGCGTACCCCCAGGCCGTAGGAAGGAGACTGCAAAGCATCCCGCACGTGCAACCCCACCGCCCACTGGGGCGCCCACCCGTAGTACCCGGACACGTCCAGCGTCAGGCGGTTGAAGTTGTACAGGTCCAGGGTGAACCACCACTCCGCCCCGGGCCGGTAGTCCAGCCCCGCACCCACCTGGGATTGAAGGATGCCGGCCCGCCAGCTCAACGCCTCCGACAGCCGGAAGCCCACCTGCAGGTTCAGCCAGTTGCCCTGCCCCACGTCGTGCAGCCCAATGCGGTAGAAGCGGGGCTGGTCCGGCGCCACCCACAGGTCCAGGTCGTGGCGGAACCGCGTGCGTGTGTCGTAGGACAGCTCGTAGGTGAGCTGCAGGTTCGGCAGCAGCGGGATCCCTGCCGGGCCCCGCAGGACGCTGCCCACCCGCTCGACCAGCGGGCCCGCGCGCTCTGCCGCCTCGCCCACCCGGCGTGCCGCACTGCCCACCTCCCGGGCCGCCACCTCCGCCTGGTGCACCGCGCGACGCGCGTCCTGCACCAGCCCCCGCACCTCCCGCAGCTGGTCCTCCCGCACCAGTCCTTCCTGCAGGGTACGGGCCATCTCGTCCAGGCGCCGCGCGAGGCTCTCCACCGACGCCGCCGTCCTTCGGATGCGGCCGCTGAGTTCCGCGCCCGCGGTGGTGTCCTCCACGAAGCCCCGCACACCCCGCGCGGCCTCCCGCAGGTGTTCCGCCAGCTGCCGCAGGTCGCGGGTGGTGGCGCGCACGTCCTGGCTTGCCTGCGCGCTCACCCGCTCCACCTCCGCGGCGGCGGCCTCCACGTGCTGTGCGGCGCGCACCAGATTCCCCCCCAGCCGGGGGTCGGTCACCACGCTGCGAAAGGCAGTCACCGTGGCGTCCACGTTCTCCACCAGCTGCTGGGCTGCCCGCACCAGGCGCCGCACGTCTGCCGCCGCCTGCCGCAGATCCGCGGACAGCTCCTCCACCTGCTGGAACACCCGGTCTGCGGAAAACGGAGGCTGCCCCTCAACCCGTTCCCCCGGCTCCAGGAACTCCGGCCCGGGCCCGGGTACCACCGCCAGGAACCGGTTGCCGAGCAGGGTGCTGGTGGCCACGCGGAAGGTAGACCCTCTGGGTACCCGGACGTCCGGCCGGATGCGCACCCGCGCCTGCGCGCGGTGATCCTCCGTGAGCCGCAGGGACTCCACGGTCCCGATCTGCACGCCTGCCATGCGAACGGCACTGCCCGCGGCGAGGCCCTCCGCGTCGGGGAACACCACCCACAGTTCGTAACCCGCGGGCCGCACCAGCCCCCGACCCAACAACACCACCAGGCCAGCCACCAGCACCGCGGCCACCAGCACCACCAGACCCACCCGCGCTTCAGGCTTCACCGTCCGCCTCCTGGGGGAGCCCGACGAGCCCCGAGCTGCGCAGAAAGGCCTGCACCAGGGGGTGAGGGTTCGCACGCACCGCCTCCCGGGGGCCCAGTGCCACGAAGCGGCCGGCCTCCATGACCGCCACCCGGTCGGCCACCGCGAAGGCGGTAAGCAGGTCATGCGTCACCAGCACCGTAGTGGTACCCGTCTTCCTCCGCACTTCCGTCATCAGCCGATCCACCGCCCGGGCGGTGACCGGGTCCAGGCCGGCGGTGGGCTCGTCGTACAGGACAATCTTGGGGTCCAGGGCCAGGGCGCGCGCGATGGCCACGCGCTTGCGCATCCCGCCGCTGAGCTCAGCGGGCATCCGATCCTCCGTGCCCCCCATACCCACCAGGTTTAGCTTCTCCGCCACGATCTCCTTGAGGCGGGATTCCGGAACCCGCCGGTGTCGACGCAAGGGGAAGGCCACGTTCTCCCCTACCGTGAGGGAGTCCAGCAGCGCGGCCCCCTGGAACACCATCCCCACCTGCGCACGGATCTCGCGCAGCCGCGCCGGGGGGAGGCGGTGCAACGTCTCCCCGTCCAGCCGCACCCCCCCTCGGTCGGGGACCAGCAGGCCTACCAGGTGGCGCAGGAACACCGTCTTGCCGCAACCGCTGGGGCCCAGGATGGCCACCGCCTCACCGGGGGCCACCTCTAGGGAGATCCCCCGCAGGACGGGCTGCCCGCCCAGGTCCTTGTACAGGTCCTGTACTTCCACGCGGCCTGTAAGCTCCATCAGAACAGCAGCACGTCCAGGAAGTAGTTGGCGGCCAGGATCCACGCGATGGCCGCCACCACCGCGCCGGTGGTGGCCTGGCCCACGCCCGCCGCACCTCCGGTGGCCCGCAGGCCCTTGTGGCAGGCCACCAGGGCGATCAGCAGCCCGAACGCGGCGGACTTCCCCAGACCCCCTGTGAGGTCGTGCAGGTCCAGCAGCTGCCGGACGGAGTCCACGTATGCGGCTCCGGGCACCCCCACGGCCACGCTCACCACGTAGCCTCCCACGCTGCCCACGGCGTTCGCCAGCACCACCAGTACGGGCAGCATGAACACCAGGGCCACCGCGCGGGGCACCACCAGGTACTCCAGGGGGTCCGTACCCATCACCGTCAGGGCATCCACCTGCTCGGTCACCACCATGGTCCCCAGCTCCGCGGCGAAGCCCGCACCCACCCGGCCCGCCACCGTGACCGCGGTAAACACCGGTGCGGCCTCCCGCGCTATGGACACCGCCACCAGCCCGCCCACGAAACCCTCTGCGCCGAACCGCAGCAGCTGGCTCGCTGTCTGGTACGCCAGCACCATTCCGGAGAACAGGCCCGTGAGGAGCACCAGGGGCACGGAGTCCACCCCCGCCCGGCTCATTTGCAGGATCACCTGCTGGCCCTCCCAACGCAGGCGGGCCAGGCTGAGGGCGGTGCGAGCCACGAAAGCCACAGCCGCCCCCACCTCCTCTAGCCACCGCAGGGTGGCAGTTCCCAGCCGGTCCAGGATCGCGTTGACGATCATCCCCCACCGTGTTATGGTGACAGCGCCGAAGCAGAAGCGCCACGCTTCTCACCCGGCGGCTTGGCCAGCCGGGTCCAACGGGCAACACAGGTGCGGGCGTGGAGGCTTTCTGCGCCCGATTTCATTTTCCTGGCGTTCCTGGCGCTGGAGGGTGCCGAGGAGGGGAGAGCATAGAGCGCGAGCCGAGGGTGAACGAGCGCATCCGAATCCGGGAAGTCCGGCTGATCGGCCCCGGCGGGGAGCAGCTGGGGATCGTCCCCGTGCAGGAGGCCCTGCGGCGGGCGCGGGAGATGGGGCTGGACCTGGTGGAGGTGGCGCCCACGGCCAGCCCGCCCGTGGCCAAGATCATGGACTACGGGCGGTACAAGTACGAGCAGAGCAAGCGGGACCGGCAAGCGCACCGCAAGCAGCGGATCTCCGAGGTGAAGCGGATGCGCATGACGCCCAAGATCGGCGACCACGACTTCCAGACCAAGGCCAAGCTCATCTACGGGTTCCTGCAGGAGGGTCACAAGGTGAAGGTGGAGATGTGGTTCCGGGGTCGGGAGATGGTCCACCCGGAACTCGGGCGTCAGATCCTGGACCGGCTTGCGGAGTACGTGTCGGAGATCGCGCACGTGGAACGGCCGCCCAGCATGGAAGGCCGCAACATGGTCATGGTGTTGAGCCCGGCCCGGCAATAGGGTTGGGGAGGAGGGAGCATGTCGAAGGCCAAGACGCACCAGGGGGCCCGCAAGCGGATCCGCATCACAGGGACCGGCAAGCTCATGCGGGGCCGTCAGGGGGGTGGGCACCTGAAACAGAAGAAGAGCCCGCGGCGGCGACGGGACCTGGGCCGGCAGGTGGCGGTCGCACCCGTGGACGCAGGCCGCCTGCGCCGCCTGCTGCCGTACGACTGACGGGCTTTTCAAGGAGGTTGTGCCATGGCGAGGGTCAAGCGCGGGAAGACGACGCGCGCCCGTCACAAGAAGATCCTCAAACTGGCAAAGGGCTTCTGGGGGAAGAAGAATCGCTGGTTCAAGCTGGCCAACCAGTACGTGATCCGCGCCCTGGCGGCCGCCTACCGGCACCGTCGCCAGCGAAAGCGGGACTTCCGCCGCCTGTGGATTACCCGCATCAACGCCGCGGCCCGCCAGCACGGGCTGTCCTACAGCCGGCTCATCCACGCCCTCCGGACCCACGGGGTGGCCATCAACCGCAAGGTCCTTGCGGATCTGGCCGTGCGGGACCAGGAGGCCTTCGCGGAGATCGTGCGCCGGGTAACGGGACAGTAGGCCTCCCCAATCCCTCCGGGTGATCACAAGCCCCCGAAACCCGCACGTGCGAGCCCTCCGGGCCCTGCGGGATCGCCTGGAGCGGACCCGGACGGGCCGGGCGCTCGTCACCGGGGTGCGGTTGGTGGAGGCGGCCCTGCGGGTGGACCGGGTGGAGGAGCTGCTGTTCGTTCCCTACTCGAGCTCCGAGGTGGAGGCCCTGGAGCGGCGGGCCCGCAGCAGGGGCGTACCCACGCGGCCCGTCTCCGGCCGCGTGCTGGAGGCGCTGTCCGACGTTAAGACCCCGCAGCCCGTGGCGGCTGTGGTGCGGCTTCCTCCCCGGGTGTCGCTTTCGAGCTTGCGGTGGCGGTTTCTAGCGGTCGCGGATGGATTGCAGGACCCCGGCAACCTGGGAGCCCTGGTGAGGACCGCGCACGCGGCGGGCTTCGACGCGGTGGCGGTTCTGCCCGGGGGCGCGGACCCCTTCCACCCGCGGGCTCTGCGGGGCAGCGCGGGTTCGTGTCTGGCCCTTCCCGTGGTCTCTGCCACGCCCGGGGAGGTGTGTGCGCGCGGCCAGGTGTGGGTGGCGGATCCTCGGGGCGAGGTGGACTACCGACAGGCGGACTACACCCCACCCGTGGCTCTGGTGTTCGGCAGCGAGGCGCACGGGCCCGCGCACGCCTGGCCGTGCGGCCGCACAGTGCGGGTGCCCCTCGCAGCCGGCGTGGAGTCCCTGAACGTGACGGCCGCCGCTGCGGTGCTTTTGTACGAAGCCCGCCGCGCGTGGACGGCGTAGCAGGCCTGCTGGTATACTGCGGCCAAAGCACCGGCCTCGCGCAGGGGACGTCATGTTCTGGACGTCAGAGTTCTTCTGGGACGTGTTCCAAAGGACCGGGGCGGTGTGGGCATACGTGGTGTACCGCAGGCTGCGCCGGGCCCACGCGTACGCCCGGTTCGTCTGGAACTGAGGCGAGGACGGAGAGCGCGGGAGCCCCGCGACTGCAGGGGGGAATGGGTGAGAGCCCCCGGCGGCTCGGGCTGTGGGCGTTCGCCCCGGAGCCGCGAGAGGAACGCGGCAGAAGCCGCCGGTAATGCCCGCCGGGTCCACCCGCTACAGCGGCAGGAGTGTCGGGAAGAGATGTTCTTCCCGGAAGCAGGGTGGAACCGCGGAGGCGCGCCCGCGTGCGGAGGGGTTCGGCGATGGACGAGCCTGTGCGTGCCCTTCGCCAGCGCGCGACTCAGGAACTGGAGGCGGCCACCACCGCGGACCAGGTGGAGGAGGTCCGGCGCAGGTTCCTGGGCCGCAAGGGAGAGCTCACCCGGCTGCTGCGGTCTGTGCCGCAGCTGCCCGCCCACGAGCGGGCGGCCGTGGGCGCAGCTCTCAACCAGCTGAAGATGTGGCTGGAGACTACGACCAACCGCCCGGACTGGACGGGGATGTTGGGGATCGCCCGCGAGGTGGCCGCCGCCTGCCGGGGGCGGCTGCGGGAACGGCTGGACCTCGTTCGGGCTCGGGAGATGGAGCAGCGACTGCGGGCGGAGGCGGTGGACGTAACCTTGCCCGGACGCCGACCCCCCTTGGGCCGGGAGCACGTGCTGGGGCGCATGATGGAGGAAATCCGCGACATCTTCCGGTCCATGGGCTTTGAGGTGGTGGACGGCCCGGAGCTGGAAACGGAGGAGTTCAACTTTCGCCGCTTGAACATTCCCGAGGACCATCCCGCCCGGGACGCCCAGGACTCCTTCTATCTGGACGACCAGCACTTGCTGCGGACCCAGTGCACCGCGGTGGACGCGCGGGTGATGCCCCACCGCCAGCCGCCCATCCGCCTGGTGACTGTGGGTCGGTGCTACCGCCGGGATGTGGTGGACAGCACCCACATGCCCGTGTTCCACCAGGTGGACGGGTTTATGGTGGGAGAGGGCATCCGCTTTTCCGACCTGAAGGGGGTGCTGGCGGAGTTCGCCCGCCAGTTGTGGGGGCCCGAGGCCCGGGTGCGCTTTCAGCCGTCCTACTTCCCGTTTACGGAGCCCAGCGCGGAGATCGCGGTGTTTTTCCGGGGCCGGTGGCTGGAGATCGGGGGCTGCGGCATGTTCCATCCCCGGGTGCTGGAGACGGCGGGCATCGACCCCGAGCGGTACACGGCCTTCGCCTTCGGCTGTGGGGTGGACCGGCCCGCCATGGTGCGCTACGGGATCGACGACATCCGCCTGTTCTGGGAGAACGACGTGCGCTTTCTGGCGCAGTTCTGAGGTTTCGCCATGCGGGTGCTGTGGAGCTGGCTGATGGAGCTGGTGGATCTACCTACCCCACCGGACCCCGCGGAGTGGGTGGAGCGCTTCGCCATGCTGGGCCTGGGGGTAGAGGCGGTGGAGCGGGTGGGGGACGACTGGGTGTTTGACCTGGAGACTACGACCAACCGTCCGGACTGGACGGGGATGTTGGGGATCGCCCGCGAGGTGGCCGCCGCCTGCCGGGGGCGGCTGCGGCTGCCCGAGGTGCGCCTGAAGGAGACCGACCCCCCGGCTTTCCAGGTGGCGTGGGTGGAGGTCGCAGACCCCGGGCTTTGCTACCGCTACGTGGGGCGTGTGGTGGTGGACGTGAAGGTAGGTCTTTCACCTCCCTGGATGGTGGAGCGGCTGGAGCGGTGCGGCATCCGCAGCATCAACAACGTGGTGGACGTGACCAACTACGTCATGCTGGAGACCGGGCAGCCCCTGCACGCCTTCGACCTGGACCGGCTGGTGGGAGGGGGTGTGGTGGTGAGAGCCGCCCGCGCGGGTGAGGTGCTTGTGACCTTGGACGGAGTGGAGCGCCGGCTTCACCCAGGCGCGCTGGTTATCGCGGACCGGGAGCGGGTGGTGGCTCTGGGTGGCGTCATGGGCGGTCTGGATACCGAGATCCGGGCCGAGACCCGTCGGGTGCTGCTGGAGTCCGCGTGGTTTCACCCCGCGGCTGTGCGGCGGACCGCGCGGGCCCTGGGGATGCGCACGGAGGGCAGCACCCGGCACGAGCGGGGCGGGGACCCCGAACGGGCGCGCTTCGCCGCGGCCCGGGCCGCGCAGCTGGTGCAGGAACTGGCCGGTGGCCGGGTGCTGCGGGGAGAACTGGACTTTTACCCGGACCCGCAGCCCGGGCGCCGGGTCCTTTTGCGACCGGACCGCATGCGCCGGGTGCTGGGAGTGCAGGTACCCGACTCCGAGGCCGCGGATATCCTGGAGCGGCTGGGGTTTCAGGTGGAGCGGGCCGGTGATCGGTGGTCGGTGACGGTGCCCAGCCACCGCCGGGACGTAGAGCAGGAGGAGGATCTCATCGAGGAGGTGGCCCGCATCTTCGGCTACGACCGCATCCCGGAGACCCTGCCGGTGGAGATCCTGGGCGTGGGTTCTGTAGAGCCAGCGGTGGAGGCGGAGCGCCGCGTCCGCCAGCTGCTGCTGCGGGCGGGCCTTTCGGAGGTGCTGACCCTGAGCCTGGTGCGCGAGGCGGACCTGGACCGAGCGGGCATCCCGCGCGAGCACCCCCTGCACCGGGCCGTTCCCCTGCGCAACCCCCTCACCCAGGACCACACGCACCTGCGCCCGACGCTGCTGCCGTGCCTGTTGGAGGTCCTGCGCACCAACCGCGCACGCGGCAACGCGGACGTGCACGTGTTCGAGGTGGGCCGGGTGTTCCGCACCGCTTCCGGGGGCTGGGAGGAGCTGAAGGTGGTGGGGATGGCACAGATGGGCCGCAGCCTGGTCGGCACCTGGAACCTGCCCCAGGAAGCGGTGCGCACCAGCTTTCACCACCTTAAGGGGGTGGTGGAGTCCCTGCTGGAGGCGCTGCACGTGGAGGACTGGGAGCTGCGGCCGCAGGCGCTGCCGTGGCTGCATCCGTACCGCGCCGCAGCCCTGTGGGTGGGCGGGCAGCCGGTGGGCTGGCTGGGCGAGCTGCACCCTGAAGTCTGCGAGCGGTACGACCTGCGGGATCGTGCGTATGTGGCGGAGCTGCAGTTGGAGCCGCTCGTGCGGGCCGCCCGCTGGGCCCCGCAGTACCGTCCGCTGGCCTACACCCCGGCGGTGGAGCGGGATCTGGCGGTGGTGGTAGAGGGATCGGTGCCCGCGGGGGAGGTAGTGCGGGTGGTGCGGGAGGTGTCAGGCGGGCTTCTGGAGGCGTGCGAGCCCTTCGACGTGTACACGGGCCCGCCCGTGCCCGAGGGCCACAAGAGCGTGGCGGTCCGCCTCCGTTTCCGCGACCCCGCGCGCACCCTGCATTCGGAGGAGGTGGACCGGCTGTTGGACCGGGTGAGGGAAGCCCTGCGGGAACGGCTCGGGGCGGCCTTCCGGTAGGCGGCAGGAACCCGCCGGGCGGAGGCGAACCAGCGTCGATCGGAGGTGACGAGTGACGCCCACGTGGCTGGACTGGGTGACGCTGGCGATCCTGCTGGTCACGATCCTGCTGGGCCTCCAGCGGGGCCCGGTGCGGACGCTCCTGGAGGCCCTGTTCGCGCTGCTGAGCTACGTGGGCGCGGCCCTGCTGTTCCGCCCGGCAGCGGAGACCTTCTTCGGTACCACCTTTCCCTGGCCGGACTGGGCAGCCACGGTGTCCTTCGCGGTGCTGTTTTTGCTGTTCGTGGTGGTGGGTAACTACCTGACCGCCTGGATCGCGGGCCGCAAGGCCGCCACGGATGCCGCCATCGTGCTGGGCGGGCTTTCCGGGGTGGTAAAGGGGGCGCTGTTGGGGATCGTGCTGGTCACCTTCCTGTTGGCGGCACCCTTCGCCCCCGCAGTGCAGAAGGACGTGGAGCGCTCCGTGGTGGGGCCGTACCTCGTGAGCGGGCAGTTGGCCCTGCACGGCACTCTCAGCGCCCTGCTGCCCGTACGCCTCCCGGCCCTGGGTCCGGGCGGGGAGAAGTTCTAAGAGCCGCCGTGCGTCGTTCGGTCCCGGGGGGAAGGAGGGGCGTCGCCTGAGCAGAACTCGACCCGTCCTCATCGCTATCGCTTTGGCCGCGTTAGCGTCTCAGGTAGTGGTGTAAATCGCGGGCCGTGGCGGCCCGGGCCTGGTGCTCCTTGACAAAAGGGGTCACCGGCGGCTTCCCTTCGGGTTGGACTACCCAAACGAGGGGAGGTACTCGCCGATGACCACCGATTCCAGGATGGCACTGTTCGAGTTGCTGCGCAAACACCAGAGCCAGCCGGAGTTCGACGCCCTGCGCGAGGGCATCCGCTGGCTGGCCCAGCAGCTGATGGAGCTCGAGCTCAGCGAGCGCATCGGCGCCGCGCGCTACGAGCGGACCGAGGGACGGACCGCCTACCGCAACGGGTACCGCAGGCGGGAGTGGGCGACCCGCCTGGGCGCGGTGGAGCTGCGGATCCCGAAGCTGCGCTGGGGCAGCTACTTCCCCAGCCTGCTCGAGCCCCGGCGGCGCGCGGAGCGGGCCCTGCTGGCCGTCGTCCAGGAGGCCTACGTCCACGGGGTCAGCACCCGCAAGGTGGACGACCTGGTGCAGGCGCTGGGCCTGGAGGGGCTGAGCAAGAGCGAGGTCTCGCGCATCTGTGCGGAGCTTGACGAGCGCATGGAGCGGTTCCGCCGCCGCCCTCTGGAGGGTAAGTACCCGTACGTGTGGCTGGACGCGAAGGCGGTCAAGGCGCGCATGGACGGGCGTGTGGTCAGTGTGGCGGCGGTGATCGCCGTGGGGGTGCGGGAGACGGGCGAGCGGGAGGTGCTGGGCTTCGACGTGGGCGCGGCGGAGACGTACGAGTTCTGGCTGGAGTTCCTGCGCGGGCTGGTCGGGCGCGGGCTGAAGGGCGTCAAGCTGGTGATCTCGGATGCCCACGAGGGGCTGAAGCGGGCGATCGCCGCGGTGTTGGCGGGGGCGAGCTGGCAGCGCTGCCGGGTGCACTTCCTGCGCAACCTGCTGGCCCGGGTGCCCAAGCAGGCGCAGCCCATGGTGGCTGCGATGGTCCGGACGGTCTTCGCCCAACCCGACCAGGCGAGCGCCTATCGCCAGCTCGAGCAGGTGGCTAGCAGCCTCGAGCGCCGCTTCCCCCGGGCGGCGGCGCTGCTGCGGGAGGCGGCGGACGAGGTGCTGGCGTACATGGCGTTCCCGGCCGAGCACTGGCGGCGGCTCCACTCGACGAACGTGCTGGAGCGCCTGAACCGGGAGTTGGCGCGGCGCTGCGACGTGGTGGGGATCTTCCCGAACGTGGCGGCGGTGCTGCGGCTGGTGGGGGCGCTGCTGGAGGAGCAGCAGGACGAGTGGCTGGTGCAGCGCCGGTACTTCAGTCAGGAGTCGATGGCGAAGCTTTACGCCGTGGCGCCGA
>PSLI01000013.1:38423-45712 GCA_040289515.1 Candidatus Sysuimicrobiota bacterium | reverse complement strand
GCGCGGCAGCCGCCGAGAACTCGGTACTGACCTGAGTGCGGCCGGCGGTGGCCGCGCGGCAAGCGCAGGCCGGGAGGCTCCCGTGAGGGAGGAGCCTGCGTGCTGGGCGTGCTGGTGGTCCTGGCCTTCGCGCCGGGCTTCGTGGACACTGCCCTGGGGATGGGATACGGGACCGTGCTGGGCCCGCTGCTGGTGGCGAGCGGGTGCCGCGTGCCTGAGGTGGTTCCCGCCCTGCTCGTCTCCCAGGTAACCGCGGGGCTGGTGGGTGCGCGCTTCCACCACCTGCACGGGAACGCCTCCTTCGCGCGCGATTCGGTGCATCTGCGGGTGGCCGCCGTGTTGGTGGCTGCGGGCCTGACAGGCGGATTGGCGGGCCCGTGGGCGGCACGCCAGGTGGGGGAAGCGCCGGTTCGCGCCTACATGGGCCCTGATGATCGTCGGGCTTGGGCTGTGGCTGCTCCTCGGTCGGCCTGCCCGCGGCTTCTCGTGGGCACGGTTGGTGGTCCTGGGGGCCCTGGCCTCGGTGAACAAGGGCCTCACGCGCGGCGGCTACGGGCCCCTGGTGGCCGCCGGGCAGATCACGGCAGGCCTGAATCCCAAGGCGGCGGTGGCCGTCACAATCTTGAGCAAGGCGGTGGTCTCCTTGGTGGCGGTGGTGAGCTACGCGTGGCATTTCCCTGGATCCTGGCGGTGGGACGTTATGCTGGCCGTGACCTGCGGAGCGGTGCTGGCGGTGCGGGCGGTGCGGGCGGTGCGGCAGAGTCGTCCCCGGCGCCTGCGCGGTTGGGTGGCGACCGCCATGGTGTCCCTGGGGCTTCTGGCCCTGGTTTCCGGACGCGGGGAGTGGCCGCAAGGTCGCTTGACACGCTCCGGAGGGGGTGTTACAAAGGACGCAGCATGAAGGGCCTTCGGTACGCACCGCGCAGCTGTATCTGTCCGTGGCGGAGGCAGGGTCTGCCTTCGCTGCGTCCCTCTTAGACTTCCGCGAAGCCACGATCCTGTCTCCGCGATCCCCACAAGGCGCTGGCGTTGCGCGCCGGCGACAAAGACCAACGATCTTGGGGGAGGGAAGACCATGGGATACGCTCGTCCGGACGTACTGGTGGAGACGGATTGGCTGGAGCAGCGCCTGGGCGACCCTGGCCTGCGCATTGTGGAGTCCAACGAGGACCCGGACCTATACGCGCAGGGCCATATCCCGGGTGCCATCCACATCCGGTGGAAGACGGATCTGCAGGACCCGGTGCGCAGGGACTGGATCTCCCGGCAGCAGCTGGAGGAGCTGTTGGGCTCCCGGGGCATCGGCAACCAGCACACCCTGGTGCTGTACGGGGACAAGAACAACTGGTTCGCCACCTACACCTTCTGGCTGCTGAGCTACTACGGGGTGGAGAACCTGAAGATCCTCAACGGCGGCCGCCAGAAGTGGGTGGCGGAGGGCCGGCCCATGACCACGGAGGTGCCCTACTACCCGCCCACGACATTCCGCGCGAAGGATCCCGACCCCGCGGTGCGGGCGTTCCGGGATGAGGTGTTGCAGCGTCTGGGCGACCCCCGGCTGGCCTTGGTGGACGTGCGATCCCCCCAGGAATACCACGGCGAGCTGCTGGCACCGCCCGCTTACCCGCAGGAAGGCGCCCAGCGGCCCGGTCACATCCCCGGAGCTCGGAACATCACGTGGACCTCCAACGTGCGGGAGGACGGCACCTTCAAGCCCGCGGAGGAACTGCGGCAGCTGTATGAGTCCCAGGGGATTAGCCCTGACAAGGACGTGATCGCGTACTGCCGGATCGGGGAGCGCAGCAGCCTCACGTGGTTCACCTTGAAGTTCCTCCTGGGCTACCCGAAGGTGAAGAACTACGACGGCAGCTGGACGGAGTGGGGCAGCCTGGTGGGGGTTCCCATCGAGCGCTCCGTGCCCCCGGAGGGCGGAAGGGGGTGAGGGCCGTGGCACGGGTGGACCGCAACGCCCTGCGCACCAACCAGGCCTTCACCGTGGCTTTCACGGTCCTTGCCTTCCTGCTGGACCGTCCGTGGCTGGTGTTTGCGGTGAGCCTGGTGCTGCTGGCCGGCACCGTGGACCCACACCTGGCCCTGTTCCAGCAGGTCTACCACCGGTGCCTGAAGGGGCGTTGGCTAGCGGCGGAGGAGCGGGAAGAGGACCCGGCGCCGCACCGGTTCGCCCAAGGGCTGGGGGGCAGCGTGCTGCTGTTGGCGAGCCTGAGCCTGTGGGGTGGCTCCCCACTCCTGGGTTGGGCCCTGGCGTGGCTGGTGGTGGTGCTGGCAGCGGTCAACCTCCTGTTCGGCTTTTGCGCAGGCTGCTTCGCGTACCACCAGCTGTCCCGGCTGGGCTTGGTGCGTCGTTCTTTGAACCGGAGCTAGGGATGGAACGGCTACAGGTGGTGCTGGGGGTGGCCGCCGCGGTGGCGGCCGTGGCCGCGTGGGTACGCTGGCGAGACCGTCGGCTGCAGGCGCGACTGCACCTGCCGGGGGGGCCCGCGGTGATCGCCTTCACCCACCGGCTGTGCGTGCTGTGCCGCACCCAGCAGCTCCCGGCCCTGCAGCGCCTGCGGGAGCGAGTAGGTCCCCGCCTGCGCGTGGAACTGGTGGATGTGGAACACGACCCCCACACCGCGCGGCGCTTCGGGATCTTCACGGTTCCCTCCACGGTGGTGGTGGGTCCGGACGGGCGGGTGGTGGCCTTCAACCACGGCTTCGCGGCCGAGGCGAAGCTGTTGCGGCAGTTGGGCTGGCAGGAACGTTCCGCCGCTCCCGCGCGGGCCCGCGCCTGAGGGGGGCCGCTCACATCACCTGCCGGACCTGGCTGCCGAAGTAGCCCACCAGCACCACCAGCACGGCGCCGAGGACGGACAAGGACAGGATCCAGCCCCGTGCCCGGGGTCGGGTCCACCGCAGCAGCAGGTTGGCCCCGTACACGACGGTGGCGGCATACGCCAGCAGGCTGTGGACGCTGTGGCGGGCCAAAAACGCGCTGCCCACGCCCTCCCGCTGGAGGCGGGTGAAGTCGTAGAAGGCGGTGGCGATGGCCACGGGTGCTGCCAGAAGACCCAGGGCGACCAGCCACGCTCCCATGGATCGGTACACCTCCCTGGGCCGCCACCAGTCCAGGAGGTCAAAGAGGAGGGCGGTGACCCACAGGGCGATGGGGAAGTCTGTGACCGGCGGGTGGAACAGGTATCCGACCATAACCCTCAAAAGACTTCGCCGGCAACCCCCCGGCTCCTGCGGCCCGCGTTGTGTGCCTTAAAGGTGTGTCGTAGAATGCGGGCGAACCAGCGGAACGCTGCGGCCCGGCGGGCTCGGAGGGAAGATGGAGGCGAAGGCGTGGGTCCGGGAGATTCCGCGGAAGCAGGACAGCCTGTCCGACTGGTATACCGCGGTCCTGCTGAAGGCGGAGATGGTGGACTACTCGCCGGTGCGGGGCTGCATGGTGATCCGGCCGTACGGGTGGGCGGTGTGGGAGGCCATCCAGCGCTGGCTGGACGCGGAGTTCCGCCGCACCGGGCACGAAACCGCCGCCTTCCCTCTGTTCGTACCGGAGTCCCTCCTGCGCCGGGAGGCGGAACACGTACAGGGATTCGCACCCCAGGTGGCGTGGGTCACCCAGGGGGGCGACGAGCCGCTGGCAGAGCGGCTGGCGGTGCGTCCCACCTCGGAGGCCATCATCATGCCCATGTACGCGCGGTGGATCCGGTCCTACCGGGACCTGCCCGTGCGCATCCTCCAGTGGTGCAGCGTGGTGCGGTGGGAGAAGGCCACGCGGCCGTTTTTGCGCACCACGGAGTTTTTCTGGCATGAGGGGCACACCGCCCACCGCACCGCGGAGGAAGCGGACGAGGAGTGCCGGCTGATCCTGGACATCTACCGGCGGCTGCTGACCGAACAGCTGGCGATGCCCGTGCTGGCGGGCCGCAAGCCCGCCAGCGAGAAGTTCGCGGGCGCGGACTGGACGTACACCCTGGAGGCTCTCATGCCGGACGGGCAGGCCATCCAGGCAGGTACGTCCCACTTCCTCGGCCAGAACTTCGCCCGGGCCTTCGACGTCAAGTTCCTGGACCGGGACAACACGGAGAAGTACGTGTGGACCACCTCCTGGGCGGTCACCACGCGCTTGGTGGGGGCCCTGGTGCTGGCCCACGGGGATGACCGGGGTCTATTCCTGCCCCCCCGGGTAGCCCCCGTGCAGGTGGTGGTGATCCCCGTCCGGGCGGAGCGTGAGCCCGCGGTGCGGGAACGGGCACAGCAGATCGCCGCACAGCTGTCGGAACGTTTCCGGGTGAAACTGGACGACCGGGAGGAGTACACGCCGGGCTGGAAGTTCAACGAGTGGGAGATGCGGGGTGTCCCCCTGCGATTGGAGTTGGGACCGCGGGACCTGCAGGCCGGACACGCGGTGCTGGTGGCCCGGGACGCGGAGGGCCACCGACGGTCCGTACCCGTGGAGGGACTTCCGGAGGCGGTGGGCGCGGAGCTGGACGCCATCCAGGCCCGCCTGCTAGACCGAGCGCGGGCGTACCTGGCTCAGCACACGGTGCGCACCAACGACTACGGGGAGGCGGTGGAGCTGATCCGCCAGCGCTGGGGCTTCGTGGGGGTCCTGTGGTGCGGGGACCAGGCTTGCGAGGACCGGTTGCGGGAGCAGACGGGCGGTTCGCCCCGGGTAATTCCCGGGGAGCCGGCAGAGGGTGCGTGCCTGGTGTGCCGCCGGGCCGCCTCCGCCCTGGTGTACTTCGCACGCGCCTATTGAAGGGGGCCCCGGATGCGGGGTTGGGATCCTAAGCTGTGGGCGAGCTGGAAACCCTTCGGGCTGGGGGAGCAGCGGCCCAACAACTACTTGGAGATTGCCCGGGCGGTGTGGGAGAACCGCCAGGCGCTGGGGTACGCCTGGCGCATCCTTACCCAGGGCGTGTGCGACGGGTGCGCGCTGGGGACTTCCGGCCTGCGGGACTGGACCCTCCCGGGCGTGCACCTGTGCAACGTCCGCTTGAGATTGCTGCGTTTGAACACCCTGCCTCCCCTGAACCCTGCGTGGCTGGCGAACGTGGCGCGGTGGTCTGGTGTTCTCCCCGAGACCCTGCGGGGGCTCGGGCGACTCAGCCACCCGATGGTGTGGCGGAAAGGAGAAGCCGGGTTCCAGCGCGTTTCGTGGGACGAGGCGCTGGAGCTGGTAGCCAGCCGACTCCGGGGCACGGAGCCGACCCGAGTGGCCTTCTACCTCACCAGCCGGGGTCTAGCCAACGAGCACTACTACGCTGCCCAGAAGGCCGCACGGGCCCTGGGAACCAACAACATCGACAACGCCGCGCGGGTCTGCCACGCCCCCAGCACCCTCGTGCTCAAGGAGACCCTCGGCGTGGGGGCCACCACCTGCTCGTACACGGACCTGCTGGGCACGGACCTCGCGGTCTTCGCGGGCTCCCACGTGGCCAACAACCAGCCCGTCATGATGAAGTACCTGTACTATGCGCGCCGCCAGGGTACCCGCGTGGTGTGTGTGAACCCGTACCGGGAGCCGGGCATGGAGCGCTACTGGGTCCCCTCCGTGCTGGAAAGCGCTCTGTTTGGGACCCGAATCACGGACCGCTTCTACCGGGTGCGCGTCGGGGGCGACGCCGCTTTCTTCAACGGCACCCTCCGGTGGATGGTGGAACGGGGCTGGGTGGACCGGCACTTCATCGAGACCCACACGGTGGGCTTCCCGGAACTGGTGCGTGCCCTGGAAGCCCAGAGCTGGGAAGAGCTGGAGCGGCAGAGCGGCTGCAGCCGGGAGGAGATGTTGGAGTTCGCCCAAATGGTGGCGCAAGCCCGCACCGCGGTGTTTGTGTGGTCCATGGGGGTCACCCAGCACGCGTGCGGGGAGGACAACGTCCGCGCCCTCGTCAACCTGGCCTTGAGCAGGGGGTTTGTGGGGCGAGACAAGTGCGGCCTCATGCCCATCCGGGGGCACTCCGGGGTCCAAGGAGGCGCGGAGATGGGAGCATACGCCACCGTGTTTCCGGGTGGCGTGCCCGTCAACGAGCAGAACGCGCAGCACTTCTCGGACCTGTGGGGCTTTCCGGTCCCGGATCGGCCCGGGCTCACCGCACCGGAGATGGTGGACGCGGCCCACGCGGGCCGCCTGGAGGTCCTGGTGTGCGCGGGGGGCAACTTCCTGGAGGTACTACCGGACCCCGACTACGTGCGGGAGGCGCTGGAGCGGGTACCGGTGCGCGTGCACCTGGACATCGTACTTTCCCCCGCGGCCCTGGTGCCCGCCCAGGAGTTCGTGGTCCTGCTGCCCGCCACCACCCGCTACGAGGTGCCGGGCGGCGTCACGCAGACCACCACGGAGCGCAGGGTGGTGTTCAGCCCGGAGATCCCGGGCCCGAGGGTGGCGGAGGCCCGGCCGGAGTGGGAGGTGCTGTTGGAGCTGGCCCGGAGGGCTCGCCCCGAGCTGGCGGACCGGCTGTACTTCCGCAACACCGCGGCCATCCGGGAGGAGATCGCCCGTGCCGTGCCCTTTTACAACGGGATCCAGCACCTGCGGTGTGCCGGGGACCAGTTCCAGTACGGGGGGCCGCGCCTGTGCGAGGGGTGGCGTTTCCCCACACCGGACGGCAGGGCGCGCTTCTCTGTGGTCATCCCGAAGGCCGCGGAAGTGCCCGAGGGTGCCTTCCTCCTCACCACCCGCCGCGGCCGGCAGTTCAACAGCATGGTGCAGGGGCCCCAAGACGCCCTCACGGGCGGGCAGCGGGACTCGGTGTTCATGAGCCCACCGGACGCCTCGCGCCTGGGGCTGCGTGAGGGGCAAACGGTGCTGCTGCGCAGCGCAGCCGGAACGTTCCGCGGCCGGGTGCGCCTGGCACCACTACGGCCGGGCACCCTGCAAGTGTACTGGCCCGAGGGGAACGTTCTGCTGTCCCGGGACCGGCGTTCCCCAGAATCCCGTATCCCCGACTACAACGCGGTGGTGTGGGTGGAGTCCGTACCGAGTTCGCGGTAGGGCACCCGCGTGGATTAGCGCGGCCTGGAACGGGCTGCAGGCCCAAGACGCGCCACGGCTTGCGCGTACTCCTCGGGCGTGTTCACGTTCACGAGGCTCGCTAGGTCCGGATCCCACCGGCGCAGCACCGCCTCGGGAACGTATCGGATCCGTAGGCGAGCCAGCAGGTCCTGCAGGGACCCTCCGCCCGCCTGAAGGATCCGCTCCGCCTCGTCGGCCACCTCGCGCCGGTACACGGCGCACAGCGGGTGGAGTCGGTCCGTGGCGGGAACCGCCGCGTCGGCTC
>PSLI01000013.1:0-38368 GCA_040289515.1 Candidatus Sysuimicrobiota bacterium | reverse complement strand
GCAGGCCACCACCGCCGCGTACGCAGTCGGGCAGGCCCGCAAGCCGGCCTCTATACCGCTTAGCGGCCCCAGCCCCGGCCAGCGGTCCACCACCACCGGCACGTCCGCCGCAGGGTACCGACATGCGGAGGTAACCACCACCACCGGCGCACAGCAGGCCTGCAACTTGCGCACCACGCGTCCGAGCAGGGTGGAGGCCCCGAAGGGCAGGGCCGCCTTGTCCGTGCCCATGCGGCGGCTGCGGCCGCCCGCCAGCACCAACCCGGCGAGGGGCCTGCGGAGCTGTCCCTGGAAAGGCTGCTGGGCTGGCTGTCGTGAGCGCACCGGGCGTTTCCATGGTGGGGGAAGGGAAGGCTCCGTGCAACCGGAAGACAGCGGCCATGGGTTTGCGCGATCCTAAGGGAGGATGGCGGAGCGCTTGGAAGAGGTGCTGCGCGCGCTCCTGGAGGAGGCCCGGCCGCTGGGTGTGGAGTGGGTTCCCTCCGGACAGGCCTTCGGCCGCGTGGCGGCCGAGGAGGTGCGCAGCCAACGGACTGCCCCCGGGTTCGCCAGGGCCGCCATGGACGGTTACGTCTGCCACGATGCGGACGTACAGGGAGCGTGCGCGGAGCAGCCTGTCCGCCTGCAGGTGACGGGAGAGTGTCGGCCCGGCAAGCCACCCGCGGTGGGGCCGGACCGGGGAGAGGCTTGGGCGATCAGCACGGGAGCCGCCATGCCCTTGCGGGGGGATCGGGTCCTGCCGGTGGAGGTGGTGCGGCGGGAAGGCAGCGTGGTGGTCATCGCGCAGCCGCCACCCCGCAAGCCACACGTGGTGCGCCCGGATGAAGAACTGGCCGAGGGGTCCTGCATCCTTCAGGAGGGGCAGGTGATCACACCCGGTGTGGTGGCCGCACTGGTGGGCGGGGGCGTGCCCGAGGTGCGCGTGTACCGCAGGCCGCGGGTCCTGTTGCTGTGCACGGGCGACGAGCTGACCGAGCCGCCCGGCCCGCCTCCGCCGGGCAAAGTGCTCAACACCAACGCGTTCGCCCTGGTGGCGGAGCTTTCCGCGCTGGACTGCCAGGTGGAGTACGGCAGGACCGTCCCGGACCGGCCGGAGGCGTTGCGGTCGGCCTTCCTGCGGGCGCTGTCCCGCCCCTACGACGTGATCCTCACCACGGGTGCGGTGTCCGTGGGGCGCTATGATCGTGTTCCGCGCACGTGGCTGGATCTGGGGGCGAAGAAGCTGGCCGGACGGGTGGACCTGAAGCCGGGAGGCCCGTTCTTCGCCGCACGGTTGCAGCATCGATGGGTGGTGGCCCTGTCCGGGAGTCCCTCGGCGTGCCTGGCGGCTTATCACCTGCTGGCGCGGCCCCTGTTGCTGCGGCTGGCGGGGTGCCGGAACGTGGTGCGACCGGTAGTGAGTTTGCCCCTGAAGGGGTGGTTGCCGGCCACGGACCGCACGCGGGCGTGGTGGGCCAGGCTGCTGCAGACGCCGCAGGGTCCTGTGGTGGAGCCCCTTAGGGGTGTGGTGCTGGACAGCCTGGCGCGGGCGGAGGCTCTCGTCCTGCTCCCCGCGGGGAGTTTTTTCCTGAGGGAGGGGTCGCTGGTGCCCGTGATGTTGCTGAATCACGCGGAGCTTTCCGAGCGCTTGGTACTGCCCAATCCCCTGCCTGCACCCCTGGTGGTGGGCGTGGTGGGCGCTTCGGGATCCGGCAAGACCTCGTGGATCGAGGGGTTGCTGGTGCGCCTGCGGGACGCGGGCCTGCACGTGGCTGTGGTGAAGCACGCCCCGCACGGCTTCCAGCTGGACCGGCAGGGTAGCGACAGCGACCGCGCGGCGCGGGCGGGCGCGGTGGCGGTGGCGGTGGTGGGCGACGGCGAGCTGGCCGTGCGCTGCTTTCCACGGATGCCGGTGCCCTCGGACGCTACGGCGGACTTGTGCTGGCAGCTGGCGGGCCGATGTGGCGCGTGGCCGGACGTGGTGGTGGTGGAGGGCTTCCGCCACCCGGGACCGCGCACCATCCTGGTCGGCCCCCCGAAGGAACCCCTCGGGGAGCGCCCGTGGTGCGAGCTGCCGCGGTGGGGGGAACTACCTGGCCCTGCGCGGCAGGCGCTCCTGGAGGACCTGGCGGCCCGGCTGGTGCGCATGGTGCGGGAAGGGCACGGGGTGTCCTGAAGGCGGGTCGCAGCGGCGGCGGGCTTCGAATTCCAGCAGCAGCCGCTTGCGCGCAGCTCCCCAGCGATAGCCGCCCAGTTTCCCGTCGGACCGCACCACCCTGTGACAGGGGATCAGCAGGGCCAGCGGGTTGGCTGCGCACGCTCGCGCCACGGCCCGCACCGCGCTCGGACGGCCCACCCGCCCGGCCAGTTCCGCGTAGGTCACCGTCGTCCCCGGCCGGATGCGGCGCAGAGCTCTCCACACCCTCCGCTGAAAGGGAGTACCACGCAGATCCAGCGGCAGGCGCACGGGATGCCGTAGTCTCTGCCAGATGAGCTGCGCCAACGTCCGCAGGCGCGGATCGCACCGCAGGCAGCAGGCCCCCGGTTCCCTCCGGAGGGTGTCTACCAGCTCCCGGGCGGTCCGGCCCAGCCACACGTGCCGCACGCCCCGTGCACTGACGGCCACGAACACCAGCCCCGCGGCGCAGCGCCACGTGGCATAGCGCAGCACCGCGCGTGGCCTACCGCCAGGCGTCCTCCCCTTCCTCCTCTTCCTCCTCCCAGAGGGACTCGTCCCACTCCTCCTCTTCGGGCAACTCTTCTTCCTCTTCCGGCTGGAAGGCCTCTTCCTCTTGGGATTCCACCACGTCCTCTTGGGATTCCACTTCCGGCTGGAAGGCCTCTTCCTCCACGTCCTCCACCCGCTCCTTTGCCTGGTAGCCGCACTCCACGCACTCGTACACGAGCACCGCGCCGAGCTCGTCGGAAGCCAGCAGCTCCATCTCGGCGCCACACTGCGGGCACGGACGGTTGAAGGGCACCGTCATGGCCGGACGAACCTACTGGGCGTGCAGCTGCGAGGGCATCTCGTCGTCCAGGGACCGCGACCCCGAGGGCTCCACCCGGTGCTTGCAGATGGGACACTCATACCAGGACGCCTCCTCAGCCCTCGGCTCGCGGTACCAGATCATGACGGTCTCGCAGTACGGACACGTCAACACCGGCTTCCGCATGGCTCCCCCGCCGCCCCAGGGTTTCCCGTCTGCCCTTCCTTCGACCCCCGTGCCGGACCTCCTGCTGGGGCCCGCCCCGGTTCAGATCTTGGCGTGGGTGAAGATACCGAACCCCTCCGCCCGCTTGGCCACCGCCCGCCAGTCCAGGTTGCGGAAGAAAGCGTCGATGTACGCCCCCTTGTTGGTGCCGAAGTCGATGAAGTACGCGTGCTCGAACACGTCCAGGGCCACCAGGGGCGTGCAGTTCCACACCGGGTAGGTGTTCTGCTCGTCCCCGATGTAGTTGAACAGCCTGCCCGCGTCCCAGTCGTACGCGGTCCACGCCCAGCCCCGGGCCGCGATCCCCGTGGCCTTGAGGTCCTTCTGCCAGTCCTCGAAGGACCCGAAGTCCCGCTCGATGAGCTGTAGCAGGGCGCCTTCCGGCTTCCCCCCGGGGCCCCCCAGGTGGTCGAAGTAGATCTCGTGGTTCTTCACCCCGCCCAGGGCTCGGGTTAGCTCCACCTTCAGTTCCCGGATGTCGGAGTAGGTGGGGTTGGCCTTGGCGGGGTCCTTGTCCAGGGCCGCGAGCCGCTCTAGGATCTCGTTGGCCTTGTTCACGTAGCCCTGGTAGAGCTTGTAGTGCTCCTCCATGGTGCGCTTGCTGATTCCGTCCAGCTCTACCTCGAAGGACTTGAACTTCTTGGCCTCGTATCTCACCAGGAAACCCCCTTTCGCATGCTTTTTCGCAGATTCCTCGAGCTCGACCCCAGTATACCACCGCCCCGGACAAACCCCGGTACCGCTCCGGTGGTGAGCCCGGCGGTTCAGGCCCTGCTGCCGCAGGTGGCGGAGCTGGCGCGGGCGTGGGACGCGGCCACAGGGGGAACCGTGGTGAGAACTGGACGCGGCCACCTGACAGTGCTGGCGGCGGTGGGGACCTTGGTACTGGCGGGTGCCCGCTCTGCACCCGCCCAGAGGCAATTCCCGGCCGAACGGGTGCTGGAAGCGCTGCTGGTTTGGCGGCTGGTGGACGCATCCGGGCCACCCTGAATGCGGACCAGCGGGTGCGGTTCGCCCTCATCCAGGACAGCTTCGAGCGGGAGCCGCTAAGCCTGCTGGCTGACGTGGAGCGCTTCGGGCACCAGCGCGGCGGGCCGGTCGTCCCGAAAGGCTAACCCCGTGCCGGGTGAGGCAGCGGCTGCCCCGTGCGGACGTCTACTAGTTGGTAGTCGGCCTTCCGGTACGTCTCCGTGGCCTTGCACCGGGGGCAGGTGTGGTAGTTGGCGGCGAACGTGCCGCGGGCGAAGGAGGCCGTGTCGGTGCGCACGCCCGTGTCGAACACCTCTCCGCAGGATCGGCAGACCACGTACAGCGCCACCCTGGCCACGGCCCTCAGGCACCGTCCGCTTGCTGCAGCCACCGCTGTAGCGCTTGCCGCCTCCAGATGACCCGGGGACCGTCCCGGAACTCCGGGGCCGGCAGCTCCCCTCGGTCCAGCCGCTCCAGCAGCTGGGCAGGGCTACAGCCCAGCAGCGCGGCCCCCTCCAGCAGCGTGACCACCGGCTCTCCCGAGGCCACCAGCTCGCACAGTCGTCGCAGAAACCCTTGCCGCCCGGACCGGTGTATGATTAAGCCGCAGGCGGAGCGGCCGAGCGGGTGCGCGTGCTTGACGAGGTTCGCATACCGCTCCAGCTCCTCGGGGAACCCGCGCAGGTGGGTCAGGACCTCCAGGTCCACGGACAGGGGAGGGTCCGGGAACTCCACCGCAAACCCCCGGGAGCGGTGTGGTGCCGGAGGAGGGATTTGAACCCCCACGGGCTTTCGCCCACTGCGCCCTGAACGCAGCGCGTCTGCCGTTCCGCCACTCCGGCCCGCACCCAACCATGCTATCCCTGCAGCTCGAGGTGGTCAAGGTGGCGGTGGATGTGGAAAGCCTGGTCCGGGAACTGCAGCAGGTAGCAGCCGGCCGCGTGGTGCACGTAGAGCGTATCCCGCCTCGGCCCGCGCGGTTTGGGGATCCCGCTGCGCCGTTGCCGGAAGCTTTGCAGAGGGCCCTGGGGCAGCTGGGCATCCGGCGTCTTTACACGCACCAGGCACAGGCCCTGGACCACGTGCGGGCGGGCCGGTCCGTGGTGGTGACCAGCCGGACGGCCAGCGGCAAGACCCTGTGTTACAACCTCCCGGTCCTGGAAGAGCTCCTGGAAGACCCCCGAGCCCGGGCCCTGTACGTGTTCCCCACCAAGGCCCTGGCTCAGGACCAGCTGGACACCCTGCACTCCTTGGGACTGCCCGTGCGCTGCGAGGTGTACGACGGGGACACCCCGGCCTCGGAGCGGGCCCGGATCCGGGAGCAGGCACAGGTGATCCTCACCAACCCCGACATGCTACACGTGGGGATCCTCCCCCAGCATGGCCGGTGGGTCCGGCTGTTTCGGGGGCTGCGGTTTGTGGTGCTCGACGACCTGCACGTGTACCGGGGTGTGTTCGGCAGCCACGTGGCGGGCGTGCTGCGGCGGCTGCGGCGCGTGTGCCGTGCCTACGGGGTGGAGCCCCGCTTCGTGTGCACGTCCGCCACCTTGGCCAACCCCCGGGAGTTCGCAGAGCGGCTTCTGGGCCTACCCGTGGAGGTGGTGGACGACGACGGGGCGCCGCAGGGCGCCCGGTGGTTTGTGCTGTGGAACCCTCCGCCCGTGCGGGGCGGCGGCCGGGGCAGCCCCTACCGGGATGCGAGCTGGCTGTTGCGGTGGCTGGCGGGGCGGGGCGTGCGCACCATCGTGTTCACCAAGGCCCGCAGGGTGACGGAGCTGGTGTACCGATACGCAGCCACCACGTCCCCCGAGCTGGCAGGCCGCCTGCGGGCGTACCGGGCCGGTTACCTGCCGGAGGAGCGCCGACAGATCGAACGCGCGCTGTTTTCCGGAGAGCTCCTGGGGGTGGTGTCCACCAGCGCCTTGGAGCTCGGTATCGACGTGGGTGCCCTGGACGCGGCGGTGCTGGTGGGCTACCCGGGGACGGTGGCCAGCACGTGGCAGCGAGCAGGCCGCGCAGGGCGGGCGGGGGCGGACTCCCTGACGGTGCTGGTGGCGTTGGAGGACGCCCTCGACCAGTACCTCATGCGGCACCCCTCCTATCTGTTCGAGCGGCCGGTGGAGGCCGCCGTGTTGGACCCCTCCAACCCGTACGTGCTGACCTCGCAGCTGCGCTGCGCGGCCGCGGAGCTGCCCCTGCGGGAGGAGGACTTCGCCCTGTTCGGGGAGCCCGCCCGGGTGGTGGTGCAGGTGTTGTCCGAGGCAGGAGAGCTGGCGCCCGACCGGGATCGGTGGAGCTGGCGCGGCGTGCGCTACCCCGCCTCCCAGGTGGGGATCCGGGCCGCCAGCGAGGCCCAGTACAGCATCGTGGACGAACAGCGAGGCCCGGTGGGGACTGTGGACGAAGCGCGCGCCTTCGAGCAGGTGCACCCCGGTGCGGTGTACCTGCACCAGGGCGAGACGTACGTGGTGCGCCAGCTGGACGTGGACAGGAAGGTGGCGCGGGTACGCCGGGAGGAGGTGGACTACTACACCGAGGCGCGCACCGTGACCGACCTGGAGGTCCGCAGGGTGCGGGCCCGCCGACGTTTGGGCCTCGCGGAGGCCTACCTGGCGGAGGTAGAGGTGACCACCCAGGTGGTGGGTTACGCGCGCAAGCATCTGGCGGGTGATCGGGTGCTGAGCGTGGAGCCCCTGGTGCTGCCCGCGCAGACCCTGGCCACGGTGGCGGTGGGGTACGAGGTACCGGGGGAGCTCAGCGCTTCTCTGGGGCAGGACCTGTTGCCCGGTGCCCTGCACGCCGCGGAGCACGCGGCCATCGGGTTGCTGCCCTTGTTCGCCATGTGCGACCGGTGGGACGTGGGCGGGGTGTCCTACCCCCTGCACCCGCAGACGGGGCGGCCCTCGGTGTTCGTGTACGACGGCTACCCCGGAGGCGTGGGGGTGGCCGAACGCGGGTTTGAGGTCCTGGAGGATTGGCTGCGTGCCACGTGGGAGGCCGTGTGCACGTGTCCCTGCGAGGGCGGCTGCCCGTCGTGCGTGCAGTCGCCCAAGTGCGGGAACGGAAACCAGCCCCTGGACAAGGAGGGTGCGATACAACTGGTGGCGGCCCTGCTGGGGTTGGCAGGGTACCCGGCCGCCTCGCGGCGGAGGCGGTAGCACGTGAGGGGGAGGACGAACTCCCAAGCAGCCACCTCCGGGACGCTGTACCTGGTGTCCACACCCATCGGCAACCTGGAGGACGTCACCCTGCGGGCCCTGCGGGTGCTCCGGGAGGTGGATCGGGTGGCGGCAGAGGACACCCGCCACGTGCGCAAGCTGCTCCAGCACTACGGCATCCGGCAGCGGGTGGTGAGCTGCCACGAGCACAACGAGCGCGCACGTACCACACAACTGCTGGAGCTGCTGCGCTCCGGGCGGTCGGTGGCCCTGGTGAGCGACGCGGGCACCCCGGTGCTGTCGGACCCTGGCGGGCACTTGGTGCGGGCGTGCGTGGAGTCGGGGATCCCTGTGGTGGCCGTGCCGGGCCCCAGCGCGGTCACCACCGCCCTGGTGGTCTCCGGCCTGCCCGCGCAGCAGTTTCTGTTTTTGGGCTTTCTGCCCCGCCGCCGGCCCGCCCGGCGCCGCTTCCTGGAGGGGGTGCGGGACCAGCCCGCCACGTTGGTGCTGTTCGAGTCCCCGCACCGGCTGGTGGAGTGCCTGGAGGATCTGAGGGAGGTGCTGGGCGACCGGCGCGCGGCGGTCTGCCGGGAGCTCACCAAGCTGCACGAGGAGGTGCGGCGCGGCACCCTCAGCGAGCTCGTGGCCTCCTTCCGGGACGTGCCCGTGCGGGGGGAGGTGACCGTGGTGGTGGGGGGTGCCGCACGCAGGGCTTCCGGGGAGGCGTCGGATGGGTGACCGCCGGTTGTTCGTGTACGGGACGCTCCTGGACCCGCGGCGGGTACGGGCTGTGGTGGGCCGGACGTTCCCCGCACGGCCCGCGCGGCTAGCTGGTTGGGTCCTGGTGCCGCCGGAGCGGACCCTGTCCGGTTACCCCGAGGTGGAGCCCCGGCCCGGCGGCTGGGTGGAGGGCCTGCTGCTGGAAGGGCTGGACGAGCCCGCCTTGCGGGCCCTGGACGCGTACGAAGAGGGCTACGTACGCCGGCCGGTTCACGTGCAGGCGGGAGGGGAGGTGGTGCAGGCGGAGGTGTACGTGCCGAGCCGGTACCGCGCCACAAGCCAGGGGTCCAGTCGCGGGAGGAGGTAACGCCCACGCGCGCGAAACACCCCGCAGGACGGCAGAGAACCGGAGGCCTCATGATCTGGAACCCGGAAGCGGAGACGATGCCCCGGGCGCAGCTGGAGCGGCTGCAGCTGGAGCGGCTGCAGGCTCTGGTCCGGTACGTGTACGAGCGGGTGGAGCCCTACCGGCAGCGCATGCAGCAAGCGGGCGTCAGCCCGGACCACATCCGCCACCTGCAGGACGTGGCGCGCCTGCCCTTCACCACCAAGCAGGATTTCCGGGACCACTACCCCTTCGGTCTGTTCGCGGTGCCCCTGGACCAGGTGGTGCGCATCCACGCCTCCTCGGGCACCACGGGCAAGCCCACCGTGGTGGGCTACACGCGGCACGACCTGCAGGTGTGGGCGGAGGTGTGTGCCCGATGCCTGGCGGCATCCGGGGCGCAGCCGGGCGACGTGTTTCAGAACGCGTACGGCTACGGGCTGTTCACGGGCGGGCTCGGGATGCACGCGGGTGCGGAACTCATGGGGCTCGTGGTGGTGCCAGCCTCCGGGGGCAACACGGAGCGGCAGGTGCTCCTGCTGCAGGACTTCGGGGCCAAGGTGCTGGCGTGCACCCCGTCCTACGCTCTCACCCTGGCGGAGGCCCTTCGGGACCGAGGCGTGCGGCCGGGGCAGCTGCCCCTGCGGTACGGCGTGCTGGGGGCGGAGCCGTGGACGGAGGCCATGCGCCGCCAGATTGGGGAGCAGCTCGGGATCGCGGCGGTGAACATCTACGGGCTTAGCGAGGTAATCGGGCCGGGAGTCGCCAACGAGTGCGTGGAGGAACGCGACGGGTCCCACGTGTTCGAGGACCACTTCCTGGTGGAGGTGGTGGACCCGCACACGGGCGAACCCCTGCCGTACGGCCAGGAAGGAGAGCTGGTCTTCACCACCCTCACCAAGCAGGCGCTGCCCGTGGTGCGCTACCGCACGGGGGACGTCGCCTCCCTGAATCCCGAACCGTGCCGGTGCGGGCGCACCTTCGTCCGCATGTCGCAGGTGTTGGGGCGCACCGACGACATGCTGGTGGTGCGGGGGATCAACGTGTACCCGTCCCAGGTGGAGGCGGCGCTGGTGGCGGTGCCGCACCTCAGGCCGCACTACCAGATCGTCCTCACGCGTCCCCGCACCCTGGACGAGTTGGAGGTGCGGGTGGAGGTGGACCCCGCCTTTTTTCAGACGCTGGGCGCGCTAGACCCGGACCGTGCGGAAGTCCAGCAGCTGCGAGCTCGCGCGGAGCAGGCACTGTACGGCGCCCTGAACCTCCACGGGAGGGTCACCCTGGTGCCGCCGGGGAGCCTGCCGCGCAGCGAGGGCGGCAAGCTACGCCGGGTGGTGGACCAGCGCAAGCTGTGAGGCACTCCGAAGTCCCCGCGGCGCTGGTAGCGGCATTCCGCGCCGACCCCTTCGGAAAGCTCCTCGGGGTGCAGGTGGAAGAGGTGCGCTCAGGCTACGCGCGGGCGAGTCTGCAGCTGCGGCCGGAGCACCGAAACTTCCATGGGGTGGTCCACGGGGGCCTGGTGTTCTCCCTTGCGGATTGCGCCTTCGCCGCGGCCAGCAACAGCCACAACCAGCGGGCGGTGGCTGTGTCCGCCACCATCCACTTCCTGCGGGCACCTTCCGCCGGCCGGCTGGAGGCGGAGTGCGCGGAAGAGCACCGCGGCCATACCCTGGGCTCCTACCGGGTAACGGTGCGGGACGGAGAGGGCCGGCTCGTGGCCACCATGCAGGCCCTGGTGCACCGAGCGGAGCAGCCCGTCCTGCCGCCATGAGGGCCGGCACCCTGGCCAGGCCCCCCGGTGCCCTGCGACCCCTGCGGCACCGCGACTTCCGGCTTCTGTGGATGGGGTTGGTGATCTCGAACACCGGCACGTGGATGCAGTTCGTGGCGGTGGGCTACCTGGTGGACCGGCTCACCCTGTCTCCCCTGTACCTGGGAGTCCTGGCCCTGGGCCAGGCAATACCGCGTGTTTTGTTCGCGCCGGTGGGCGGTGCGCTGGCGGACCGGCAGGACCGGAAGGCACTCCTGTCCTGGACCAACGCGTGGCTGGCCAGTAGCGCCCTGATGTTGGCCGTGCTGTCGGCCACGGGCTGGGTGCGGGTGTGGCACGTGATGGCGCTGGCGGGGGTAGCTTCCGCGCTGCAGTCCTTCGACATGCCCGCCCGGCACTCGTGGATCCCCAGCCTGGTGGACGAGGACGAGGTGCTGCAGGCGGTGACGCTGAACTCCGTGGCGTTCAACGGCGCGGGGATCGTGGGTCCCTCCCTGGGAGGGCTGGTGATCGCGGCGGCGGGGGAGGCCGGCTGCTTTCTGGTGAACGCCGTCTCCTACGGGGCGGTGCTGCTGGCCCTGCGGCGCATGGGCGCACCCCCTCCGCCCGCGTCCAAAAGCGGCTCGGTGCTGGAGGAGATCCAGCAGGCGATGCGCGTGGTCCGCACGGACCGCACGGTGGCCACGGTACTGGGGACGGTGGCTGCCCTGAACTTTTTGGGCCGGCCGTACTTCCGCCTGATGCCCGCCTTCGCCCGGGAGGTGCTGCACACAGACGCGGTGGGCCTGGGGCTCCTGCAGGCGGCACCTGGGCTGGGCACTTTGCTGGCTCCTTGGTACGTCACGGTGGCGCCGCGCGCAGGGGAGGGGCGGCTGCTGCAGCAGTCCACCCTGGCCTTGGGGGTATGCGTGGTGTTATTCGCCGTCAGCCCCGGGTTTGGGTGGGCTCTGGCGCTGCTGGTGGCCGCGGGGCTGTTTCAGTCCGCGGCGTTGTCCTCCGCCAACGCCCTGGTGCAACCCTCCGTGGAACCGGGGATGCGGGGGCGCGTCATGGGGCTGTACTCGGTGACCGCCTTCGGCATGTTCACCTTGGGCAGCTTCCCCTTCGGGGTGCTGGCGGAGTGGACGGGCACGGCCGTGGCGCTTGCGGTGGGCGGGGCCCTCACGGTGGTGGCCGCGTGGCTGGCCGGCTTCCGGCTGCGGGAGGTGCACGCGGGGCGGTGGTAAGTCCCCACAGGGAACCGGTGCGGGTAAGGCGCGCGGGGGAGGCGGACCGGACCATGGTTGGTTACCTCCTCGCCGTGGCCTTCGCCGACAAGTTCGCTGCGGTGCTGGGCCCAGACCTCCAACGGAACGCAGCGGTGCTGGCAGAGCTGCCCAGTTTGGGCACGGTGTACGTAGCGGACAGCCAGGGCCAGGTGGTGGGCACGTTTACCCTGGTGCTGGAGGAACGCACACACGCGCCTCTGTGGCCGGTCCTGCGGCGGCACCTGGGCTTCTGGCAGGCCCTGCGGGCCCTGGTGCGGCTGCAGCTGATCGGTACCAGCCGGCCGGAGCCCCACACGGCGCTCGTAGAGGCGGTGGCGGTGCTGCCAGAGTGGCGAGGCCGCGGGGTGGGACGGTGTATGATGACCAAGGCCCTGGCGGAGGCGCGACGGGCGGGCCACCGCCGGGTGGGACTGTACGTGGTGGAGGGGAACGAGCCTGCCGTGCGCCTTTACACCTCCCTGGGATTCCGGGTCCAGCATGTGCATCCCGCGCGCTGGGCCCGCTCCCCCGGGGACCCACGGCGGGTCCTGTACATGACGGTCGACCTGTGAATGCCGGCTACGCCCGCGCGTTCAGCCTGTGCCGTTGGAGGATCTTTACCCGCTCCCCGTTGGGCAGCACCTGCTCGGTCACCTGGAAGTCCTGGTAGAGGTGGGGTGCCAGAGGCTGCGCCACCTCCGTAAAGATGCGCACGGCCACCTCCCGGATCTCCGTGTCCGCATCCAAGCTGCCGCGCTTCTCGAAGAACTCCCGCCACGACCGGTGGTTCCCCGTCACCACGATGTGGGTCTCCGTCATGTTGGGAAGCACGCACCGCGCCGCCTCCCGGGCCCGCTTGCGCCGCATCCGGCTGTTGGGGAGGGTGCTCAACTTCCGCTGCGCCAGCTCCATCAGCTGACCGTACGCCCGCTGGGTGACCGCGTACACCTCCTCCAGGATCCGCAGGGCCTCGGGGTCGTCCCGGAACAGGGGCGGGACCACCACCGCCGCGTCCAGCTCGTTGTAAAAGCGCTGGCTGAGCTGGGAGAAGGAGAAGTGGCGGTGGCGGACCAGCTCGTGGGTGAGGCTGCGGGAGACTCCCAAAAGCACCACGGTGAACCCCGCGTGTTCGATCACGCTGAAGTGCTCGGAGCTCAGGATGTTCTCCAGGTACTGCTGGTTGGTTCGCCCGCTGGGGTTGGACCAGGACTGGTAGCACAGGCGTCCGGCGAACTCCGCGAGGACCTCCGCATCCCGAACACTGTCCGTCTGCCAGACCGCCCAAGGGGTTCCCTCCCACTGCTGAAGAGCGAAGGTGGTGTGGGCCACCAGGTGGATCCGCAGGGTGGCGGTGGGCAAGGATGTGGTCCGGTGCATGGCCGACCTCCTCAAAATCAAAAGGAGTACCGGGTGGATTTTCCGGGTCCGCGGGTCCGACTCCTGCTATCATGGGCCGCGGAGGTGTGTGCGGTGTTCGTGTTCTGGGTCCTGGTAGTGGTGATGCTTGTGGGGCTGTACGCGGGCTTGGTGGCCGCGGGCCTGATGGATTTGAGCCTGGGCGTACCGCCGAACCACTTTCTGCGCAGGCTGGCCCGGGCGCTGGCTGGCCCGTTCCGCCGGGCGGCCTCAGACGAGGACGTGGTGGAGGAGATGGCCCGGAGGCTGCGGGGCGGGCCGGGTTCGTGGCCCACGGCGGGCTCGGAGGGCCCGGGCCGGTGAGCAGGCCGGTGCCCGTCCACGATCCCCTGGAGCCGGTGCGAAGGCGGCTGGCCGGGTACGTCCCGCGGAGGCTCCCGGATTCCGGCCTGGTGCTGGCGGGGGTTCTGGTGCCCTTGTACGTGGATGCGGGCGAGGTGTACGTGCTGCTGACGCGCCGGACCGAGCACGTGGCCACCCACAAGGGGCAGATCTCCTTCCCCGGTGGCGTGTTGGAACCGCACGACCCGGACGCCCTGCACGCCGCTCTTCGGGAGGCACACGAGGAGCTGGGGATTCGGCCGGAGGAAGTGGAGGTGCTGGGGGGCTTGGACGACGTGTCCACGGTGGTCTCCGGCTTTTTGATCCGTCCCTACGTGGGCCACATCCCGCACCCCTACCCGCTCCGCCCTTCTCCGGAGGAGATCGCGGAGGTGCTGGGGATCCCCCTGCATTTCTTCCGGGACGAGCGCAACCTCCGGATGGAGTGGGTGGGTGAGGGGTCGCAGCGGCGGGAGCTTTCCTTCTACGACTACGGTCGCCACAGGGTGTGGGGCGCCACGGCCCGCGTCCTGCGGCGGCTGGTGGAGGTCCTGAGCTGAAGCCACGATGAGCCAACCGACGCGGCCCGACTACCATACCCATCTGGAGAACTACGCTTTGGACCGGGACAGCGTGCTGCGCATGGTGGAGGCCGCCCACGCGGCGGGCGTGGACGAGATCGCGCTGACCGAGCACGCCCACAACTTCGTGCAGTGCCGGGATACTTACCCGCCCGACAACGACTGGGTGCACGGCAGCGACTGCCTGGACCGGCGTAACTGGGACCTGGAGGCGTACCTGCGGCTTGTGGAGACCGTCCGGAAAGAGGGGTTGCGGGTGAAGGTGGCGCTGGAGTGGGACTACTGCCCCGGTTACGAGGCCCGCCTGGAGCGCTGGGTGCGGGCCTACCCGTGGGACCTGGTCTTGGGCGGCGTTCACTGGCTGCGGGGCCGCAACGGAGGTTGGTGGGGGTTCGACATCCCCGACCAGAAGGGGGAGTGGGAACGCAGGTGCGTGGACGAGGTGTACGAGGAGTACTTCCAGCTGCTGTGCGAGGCGGCGTCCACCGGACTGTTTGACGTACTGGCGCACCCGGACGTGGTGAAGGTGTTCGGCCACCGTCCCCGCCGGGATCCCCAGGAGTGGTACCACGGGGCCGCCGAGGCCATGGCGCGGGCGGGGGTTTGTGCGGAGGTGAACACCGCGGGTTGGCGCAAGCCCGTGGGGGAGCTGTACCCGGCGCAGCCGTTCCTGGAGGTCCTGCACAGGCGGGGGGTTCCCATCGTGATCAGCTCGGACGCGCACTGGTCGTGCCATGTGGGGTTCGGCTTCGCGCGTGCCGAGCAGGCGGCCCACGCGGCGGGCTACCGGAGCCGCTGTATCTTTGACCGGCGGCGCCGCGGGGCGGTCCCCCTGACCGTCCAGCCCCAGGACCCCGGCGCCAGCCCAAAGTAGCGAACCTGCGTTCGCACCAACGAACGCGCGTCTACTGTTGACGGCCATGCCCCGCTGGTATACTGGGGGCCGGACCTTCTTTGGACCTCTGGAGCCGGAGATGCCCAGCCCCTCGGAGCTGTTCCCGATCGGTGTCGTCTCGGTGCTGACGGGCCTGAAGCCGCACGTGCTTCGGCGGTGGGAGGTACAGGGCCTGGTGGCACCGGTGCGGGTGGGCAAGGCACGACGGCGGATGTACTCATGGCGGGACATCGAGCAGATCCAGTTGCTGCGCTACTTGATGGAGCACGAGAAGCTTTCCCCCTTGCAGGCCCGGGCCGCGGTGCAGGAGGGCTGGCCCAGGTTCGTGGGCTGGGAGCGGCGCATCTGGGGGCGGCAGGGGCGCTCCCCGGGCAGGGGCGGGCCCCGGTACGTGGTAGCCGTCCACCGCCCGCGGGCCCTGGACGAGGAAGAATAGGGAGTTTTCAGCCGTTCCCGGAACGGCTCGGCTCGGACGTTCCGGCGGCTGGGGAGCGGGCGCCCGGTGCGGCACCCGCTCCTTGTTCTTCCGCCCCCTGGGCTTCCTCAAACACGTGGTAGCGGTCCCGCCCAAGCGCTTTCGCCCGGTACATGGCCGCGTCGGAGCGCCGCAGCAGCTCTTCGGGGCGGTGGATCTCGGGGCTGGAGAGGGCGATCCCCACGCTGGCCCTGGCGTGCACCTCCTGGCCTGCTACCTGGAAGGGCTGCTGGAGGGCCGCCCGCACCCGCTCGGCCACCGCCACCGCCTCCTCCGGGCCGGCAAGGTCCTCCAGGAGCACCGTGAACTCGTCACCCGCCAGCCGCGCTAGGGTGTCTGAGCTGCGCAGGCAGGACTTCACGTGCTGGGCCACCTGCTGCAGGAGCTGGTCGCCAGCTTCATGCCCCAGGTTGTCGTTCACCTGCTTGAAGCAGTCCAGGTCCACGAACAACACCGCCACCTGCCGGCCCGTGCGCCTGGCCCGCTCCAGGGCATGGCCCAGCCGGTCCATGAACAGGGCGCGGTTCGCGAGCCCCGTGAGAGCGTCGTGCAGGGCTAGATGGGCCAGACGCATCTCCGCGCGCTTGCGGTCGGTGATGTCAACGCCGTACGCGATGAGGCTGCTTACGCGGCCCTGCGGGCCCACCACGGGGTGGATGCGCCGCAAAAAGTACCGGTCGTTGCCGTCGCGCCCCCGCAGCTTTTCCTCGAACTCCACCGTGCGGTGTTCTCGCAGGGCCTGCACCAGGTACTGCCGGCGGGCCTCCGCCACGGAGCGGCCCTGCCCCGTGCGGGCGCACAGCTGGAAGTCGTCCTTGCCCACCACCCACCGCCGCAACTCTGGGCTCCGGATGGCGGAAGAGTTGGCGTACAGGTAGCGGAACTCCGGGTCCAGGACTGCGAGGTCGCTGGGCAGGTGCTCGAGGATCTCCTCGTAGAAGGCCCGCTGCTCCTCGATGGCCTGCGCCAGCCGCGCGCGGTATAGCACCAGGGACGCGAGCTTTGCGAACCGCGCCACGGCCTCCACCTCGTCCGGGCTGAAGGGGGGCTCGGACCGATCTCGGGCCACGTTGAAAGCCCCCGCGAAAGTGCCACCCACGAACAGGGGAACACCCACGACTCCTCCCAGGCGGTCCACCCTGGGATCGGGAAGGCGCCCCGGCCAGGTTGCGTAGTCTTCCACCACCAGGGGCTTGCCCTGCTCCCACACCCGACCCGCCAACCCCTCGCCCCGCCGCAGCCTGAGGCCTTCCTCCCTGGTCCAGGCGGCGGAGCCTAGGCCCACGTGGCAGCGCAGGACGTCTCCTTCCAGCAGGAACAGGTTGCCGTGCGAGCTGGCCAGCAGCTGGCAGGCCCGCACCAGCACGTCGTGCAGGAGCTGCTCCGTTCCAACCCCCGACAGCAGCCCGTGCGTTGTCTGGTGCAGGGCGTCCAGCAGCTCCGCCCGCCTGCGCAGCTGCTCCTGCGCGCGGCGGGAGGCCTGCCCCAGGCGGAACAGCACCTCCGCGCACACGGCCACGGTCAAGGCTAGGCCCAGGAAGGCCACAAGGGCCTCCTGCCGGTTCGGAGCCCGCTGCAGGATGGCTACCAGGGCCGCGGCCGCCGCGGGCGGTGCCATAACCAGGTACACCCGCCGTTCGAACCGGGCGGACCCCAGCAACAGGGGGCCTGCCAGCAGCACCACGACAGAGTACGGGGCGCCCAGGTGGAGGACGGCGAGGGCAGTTCCCAGGCAGGCGGCCGCAAACACGCCGACCCACCACACGCGGGCCGCCTCGCCCCGAGGTAAGTGCCATCCGCGGAACTGCCGCACCGGACCGAGCACCTCCCTCAGGCGGATGTAGCAGCAAAGCCCGTGCCAGGAATGGCGTACAATGGAGGCGTGCGCATCTACCTGGACTACGCGGCCACCACGCCCACCGACCCCCGGGTGGTGGAGGCCATGTTTCCATATTTTACCGAGGTGTTCGGCAACGCCAGCAGCCTGCACGCCTTCGGGCAGCAGGCGCGGGCCGCGGTGGACCGGGCGCGCAGGATTCTGGCGGAGGCACTGGGATGCCAGCCTTCAGAGGTGGTGTTCACCAGCGGTGCCACGGAGGCCGACAACTGGGCCCTGGTGGGGACGGCGCTGGCCCACGAAGCGCGCGGCCGGCACCTGGTGGTGTCCTCGGTGGAGCATCGGGCGGTGCTGGAGCCAGCCCGGTGGCTGGCGGAGCGGGGCTGGGAGGTGACCTTCCTGTCCGTGGACCGCTACGGGCAGGTGGATCCGGACGACGTCCGGCGGGCCCTGCGGGACGACACCGTGCTCGTGTCGGTGATGCATGCCAACAACGAGGTGGGAACGGTGCAGCCCGTGGCCGAGGTGGCCCGCCTGGCGCGGGAGCGGGGCGTGCTGGTGCACACGGACGCCACGCAGACCTTCGGCGCTTTGCCCGTCCGGGTAGAAGAGCTGGGCGTGGACCTGCTGTCGGCCTCCGCGCACAAGCGCTACGGCCCCAAGGGAGTGGGGCTCCTGTACGTGCGGCAGGGAACCCGCCTGGAGCCGCTGCTGCGGGGAGGGGCGCACGAGCGGCGCCGGCGCGCGGGCACCGAGAACGTGCCGGGGATCGTGGGCTTCGCGCGGGCGGTGGAGCTGGCCCTGGCGGAGCGGGAGGTAGAGCAGGCGCGCGTGGCGGCCCTGCGGGACCGGCTGGTGCGCGGGCTGCTGTCGGTGGAGGGCGCCTTCCTCAACGGGCACCCCACGGAGCGCCTGCCCAACAACGCCCACGTGTCGTTCGAGGGTGTGGACAGCGAGTCCCTGCTTTTGGCCCTGGACCTGCGGGGCCTGGCGGCCAGCAGCGGCTCTGCGTGCAGCGCCGGCAGCCTGGAGCCCTCCCACGTGCTGCGGGCCATGGGCCTGCCCCGGGAGCGGGTGCTGGGGGCGGTGCGATTCACCCTCGGCCGGTGGACCACTGGGGCGGAGGTGGACGCCGCGCTGGAGCTGGTACGGGAGGCGGTGACGGAGCTGCGGCGCGCCTCGCCCCTGTGGCGGAAAGCCCGCAGCGGCGTCCGCGGTTGATGGAACGCCTAGGGTCTGCGATCATGGAACGCGGTACCAGACCTGAGGGGTCCGGTTGGAGCTCGGTCTTTTTGTGGCCCGGAGGAGGGACGTGACGCAGTACGTGCCCATCCTGGTACACCTCGTAGCCTCCCTGGCCCTGGTGCTGGCCCTCCTGGTCTTGCACGGGCGGCTGGGCGGGCGGCGGCCCACCCCGGATAAGCTCATGCCCTACGAGTCGGGCGTCTGGCCCGTGGGATCCGCCCGGGAGCGGGTGCCGGTGCGGTACTACCTGGTGGCCATGCTGTTCATCCTGTTCGAAGTGGAAGCGGTGTTCCTGTACCCGTGGGCGGTGCTGCACCGGGAGCTGGGCTGGCTGGGCCTGTGGGAGGTGGGGAGCTTCCTGGGGGTGCTGCTGCTGGGCTACGTGTACGCGTGGCGGAGGGGGGCGTTCCAATGGCAAACGTGACCCGGGAGGACCTGGCAGGTCTGGAGCGCAACGTCCTCACCACCACTGTGGAGCGGATGCTGGCGTGGGCCCGCAGTTCCTCCGTGTGGCCGGTGCAGTTCGGGCTGGCGTGCTGCGCCATCGAGATGATCGCCACCACCACTTCCAAGTTCGACATCGCCCGGTTCGGCATGGAGGCCTTCCGGGCTTCCCCGCGCCAGTCGGACCTGATGATCGTGGCGGGCCGGGTCAGCCAGAAGATGGCATCCGTACTCCGCCACATCTACGACCAGATGCTGGAACCCAAGTGGGTGCTGTCCATGGGCGACTGCGCCTCCTGCGGCGGGGTGTACAACAACTACGCCCTGGTCCAGGGGGTGGACAAGATCGTGCCCGTGGACGTGTACGTGGCGGGCTGCCCGCCCCGACCGGAGGCGCTGCTGTACGGCCTGATGAAGCTGCAGGAGAAGATCCGGGCCGGTGCACGGGGAGGGGGCCGGTGAGCGGGTCGTTGACACCCGTGCAGGCTTTCCTGGCGGAACGCCTGGGGGAGCAGCTGCGGGAGACCCACGCCTTCCGGGGCGACGCCACCGTGGTCGTGGACCGGGAGCGGGTGGTGGACGTCCTGCGGTGGCTTCAGGATGATCCGTGGCACTTCCAGGTTCTGGTGGACCTCACCGCGTGGGACCGGTGCCCCCTGGAGCCCCGGTTTGAGGTGGTCTACCACCTGCTGAGCCTGAGCCGGCGGGAACGGCTGCGGGTGAAGGTGCGCGTGCCCGGTCAGGACCCCGTGGTCCCCAGCGCGGTGTCCGTGTTTGCCGGTGCGGACTGGTTCGAGCGGGAGGTGTGGGACCTGTTCGGGATACGTTTCGCCGGACACCCCAACCTGGTCCGCATCCTGATGCCCGACGACTGGGAGGGGCACCCCCTGCGGCGGGACTACCCGCTCACGGAGGAGCCCGTGGAGTTCCAGGGGCACGTGCCCAAGGTGCCCAGCGAGATCGTGCCCCGCGTGAAGCCGGGCCGGGTGGACCCGTAGGGAGAGGCCTTCGTGAGCCTGGTGCGGGAGACCCTCACCATCAACATGGGCCCGCAGCACCCCAGCACGCACGGGGTGCTGCGCTTGGTGCTGGAGCTGGAAGGGGAGGTGATCGTCTCCTGCCAGCCGGTGATCGGCTACCTGCACACGGGCATCGAGAAGGAGATGGAGAACCGCACGTACCACCAGAACATCACCCTGGTGGACCGCATCGAGTACCTGTCCAGCTACCACGAGGAGCTCGCGTACTGCATGGCGGTGGAGAAGCTGTTGGGCGTGGAGGTCCCCAAGCGGGCCCAGTACATCCGGGTGATCCTGTGCGAGCTCAACCGCATCGCCAGCCACCTGGTGTGGCTGGGGACCACGGGCATCGACCTGAACGTGAGCAGCCTTCTCATGTACTGCTTCCGGGACCGGGAACGGATTCTAGAGCTTTTCGAAATGGTCTCCGGCCAGCGCATGATGCCCGGCTACTTCCGCATCGGGGGGGTGGCCGAGGACCTGCCGGAGGAGTTTGAGCACGCAGTGCGGCCGTTCCTGGAGGAGTTTCCCCGTCGCCTGGACGAGTACGAGGCCATGCTCACGGACAACCTCATCTGGCGGCGCCGACACGAGGGCGTGGCGGTGCTGAGCCGGAAGGACGCTTTGGCCTACGGGGTCACGGGTCCGACCCTGCGGGGCTCGGGGATCCCGTACGACGTGCGCAAGGCCTTCCCCTACTCCTCGTACGATGAGTTCGAGTTCGACGTACCCACGGGGGAGAACGGTGACGCCTACGACCGGTACCGGGTCCGCATGGAGGAGATGCGGCAGTCCCGGCGCATCGTTCTGCAGGCCCTGGCGTGTTTGCCCGACGGTCCCGTGATCACCCAGGATCGGAAGGTGGCGCTGCCCCCGCGGGCGGAGCTGGTGCGGTCCATGGAGGCGGTCATCCACCAGTTCAAGTTGGTGAGCGAGGGAATCCACCCTCCCAAGGGCGAGGTGTACGCCGCGGTGGAGTCGCCCCGAGGGGAGAAGGGGTACTACATCGTGTCGGACGGCTCCAACCGCCCGGTGCGGGTCCGGGTCCGGGCACCGTCCTTCTCGAACCTGCAGGCGTTGCCCGCCATGATCCGCGGCGGGATGCTGGCGGACGTGGTGGTGGCCATCGCCTCCATCGACATCGTCCTGGGGGACGTGGACCGGTAGGTCTTGCCCTCCGGGGATCCAGCGGCCGCCGCGGAGCGGCCGCGGGGAGGTTGCGTTGCTCTCGGAGCGCGTACGGCAGGACATCGAGGCGCTACGGGCGCGCTACCCGGTTGCCCAGTCCGCGCTGATCCCGGCCCTCCTGCGGGTGCAGGAGGAGCTGGGCTGGGTGCCCCCGGAGGCCATGGCGGAGGTGGGCCGGTTGCTGGGCCTGCCCGTGGAGGTGGTGGCGGAGGTGGCCTCCTTTTACACCCTGATCTTCACGGAGCTCCCCGGCCGCCACGTGGTGCAGCTGTGTACGAACCTGTCCTGCATGCTGTCGGGTGCGGAGGCGGTGCGGGAGTGGGTGGAGCGGGAGCTGGGCATCCGCGCGGGCCAGACGACCCCGGATGGCCGGGTGACCCTGCTGGCGGTGGAGTGCCTGGCCGCCTGCGACCAGGCACCGTGCATGCTGGTGGACGAACAGCGCCATGGTCCTGTCAGCCCGGACTCCGCCGTGCAGCTGCTGAGGGAGCTGGACTGACCATGCCGCAACCTGTGTTGCTACGTTACGTGCGGGAGCCCGATCAGGCGGACATCGACGCGTACGAGCGGCGGGGGGGATATGCGGCCCTGCGCCGGGCCCTCCGGGAACTGAGCCCCGAGCAGGTGACGGAGCTGGTGGACCGGTCGCAGCTGCGGGGCCGGGGCGGAGCCGGGTTCCCCACGGGGCGCAAGTGGAAGTTCGTACCCAAGGACGCGCCGGTGAAGTACCTGGTGGTGAACGCGGACGAGGGCGAGCCGGGGACGTTCAAGGACCGCACCCTGCTGGAGGGTGACCCCCACTTGCTGGTGGAGGGGATCGCGCTGGCGGCGTACGCGAACGGGGTGCGCACCGCTTACGTGTACCTGCGCCGGGAGTTCTACCAGGCCCACCGCAGGCTGGAGCGGGCCATCGCGCAGGCCTACCAGCGCGGTTACCTGGGCCAGGGGATTCTGGGCACCGACTTCTGCCTGGACGTGTACGTGCATCCCGGCGCGGGCGCCTACATCGCGGGGGAGGAGACCGCTCTGCTGGAGTCTCTGGAAGGCCGACGGGCCATGCCGCGCCTGAAGCCCCCCTACTTCCCCGCGGTCATGGGGCTGTACGAGAAGCCCACGGTGCTCAACAACGTGGAGACCCTGTGCTGCGTGCCGTGGATTGTGCGGGAGGGGCCCGAGTGGTGGCTGCACCAGGGTCCCCCGCAGCTGTACTCGGTGAGCGGGCACGTGAACGCGCCCCAGGTGGTGGAAGCGCCCCTGGGGACGTCTGCCCGGGAGCTCATCGAGCGTGCCGGCGGGGTTCGGGGTGGCCGACAGGTGAAGGCCTTCTACCCGGGGGGTACGTCTAGCCGGCCCCTTCCCGGCAAGTACCTGGACGTGCCCCTGCGGCACGAGGAGCTGGCCAAGCTGGGGTCCATGCTGGGCTCCGCGGCGGTCATCGTCATGGACGAGACCACGGACATGGTGAAGGTGATCGCCCGGGTGTGCGAGTTTTACCGGGACGAGTCCTGCGGCAAGTGCACGCCGTGCAGGGAAGGGACCGTGTGGGTAACCCAGATTCTGGACCGGATCCTGCACGGCCGGGGTCGGCCGGAGGATCTGGATCTGCTGGCCAGCCTGGCCCGCAACATGACCGGCACGTGCTTCTGTCCCCTGGGGGAGAGCGTTCCCCCTAGCCTGCGGGCTGGGCTGGAGGACTTCCGGGAGGAGTTTGAAGCGTACGTGCGGGCCGCGCGGGAACCTGCGACCATGCCAGTCCGGCTGCACCTGGGCGCGCCCGCGCCGGGAGGCTGACCGTGAGTACCGTGACCCTTACCATCGACGGCCGGACGGTGACGGTCCCCAAGGGTACGACCGTCTACCACGCGGCGCGACAGCTGGGCATCGAGATTCCCATCTTCTGCTACCACGACCGCATGCCGCCGCTGGGGGCGTGCCGCATGTGCTTCGTGCAGGTGGACCGGATGCCGCGCCTGCAGACCGCCTGCACCCTGGAGGCCCAGGAGGGGATGGTGGTGTGGACCGAGAGCCCCGAGGTGGTGGAGGCCCGGCGCGCCATCCTGGAGTTCCTGCTCATCAACCACCCCCTGGACTGCCCCATCTGCGACAAGGGCGGCGAGTGCCCCCTCCAGGACAACACCTTTCGGTACGGTCCCGGGGCGTCCCGGTTCGTGGAGCCGAAGCGCCACTTTCCCAAGGCGGTGCGCCTGAGCCCCGTGCTCACCCTGGACCGGGAGCGGTGCATCCTGTGCTGGCGCTGCACCCGCTTCGGGGAGGTCGTGGCCGGCGACCACGCCCTGAAAGGGCACGAGCGGGGCTACCGGACCCACATCGACGTGCCCCCGGTGACCCAGGAGCGGCCCAGCAAGTTCATCGGCAACACCATCGCCATCTGCCCCGTGGGCGCCCTCACGAGCGGCGTGTACCGGTTCCGGGCCCGACCGTGGGACAACCAGCCCACCGCGGGTGTGTGCACCCACTGCGGCGTGGGCTGCGCCACCTGGGTGGACACCCGCGGCGGGGAAGTGGTGCGGGTCCGGGCCCGGGAAAAGCCCGAGGTGAACGACATCTGGTTGTGCGACGTGGGCTTCTTTGGGTACGACTACACGCAGCACCCGGACCGCCTCACCACGCCGTACATGCGGCAAGGCGGGACGCTGCAGCCGGCCAGCTGGGAGGAGGCGCTGGACGTGGTAGCGCGGGCCCTGCGGCAGGCCTCTCCCCGCGTGGGCGCCCTGGGTGGCAAGCGGCTGACGGTGGAGGAGGCGTACCTGTTGGGGAAGCTGTTCCGCTTTCTGGGCTCGAACCACGTGGATGCGCGGGCGGATTCCGCCTTCGCCCCGCCGCGGGAGTGGGCCTGGGGGGCGGGTCCCTTCGAAGCCCTCGACCGGGTGGGCGTCTTTGTGCTGGTGGGTTGTGACCTCAGCGAGGACTACCCGGTTCTGTGGCTGCGGGCCAAGCGAGCCTTGGACCGGGGGGCGGCAGGGCTGGCGCTGGCGCCGAAGCGGCTGGAGATCGCCCCGTATCTGCAAGGCGCGGTGGTGCATCGCTACGGGACGGAAGCCGACGTGCTGTACGCGGCCGCACGCCTGCTGGCCGAGCGGAGCGGGTCCGTTCCCGAGCCCCTCCGCCAGGTGAAGGTACAGACAAGCTGCGACCGGGCGGGCGTAAGTTGCCAGGCGGTAGAGGACCTGGTGCGTCATCTGGCCCGACCCGGGCCCGTGCTGTTTGTGGTGGGACAGCTGTCCTGGGACGGCCCGCAGCCCGGGCGGACCCTGGCCGCGCTGCAGACCCTGCGAGCGGTGTGCGGCGGCGAGGTGTGGGTCCTCCGGGGCAAGGGCAACGCCACCGGTGCCCTCCTGGCGGGCCTGGCTCCTGACGCGCTGCCCGGCTTGGTGCCCCCGGAGGACCCGCAGGCCCGGGCTCGTGTGCGCGCGGTGTGGGGGTTCGAGCCGCCCATATCTCCCGGTCTGGCTGCCCCCGCCATGCTGGAGGCCGCGGCGGCTGGCCGGTTGTCCGTCCTGTACGTGGCGGGTGCGGACCCGGCCCGGGACTTCCCCGACGGGGATCTGTGGAAGCGCGCGCGGGCGAAGCTGGACCTGCTGGTGGTGACGGATCTGTTCTGGACCACCACCGTGGAGCAGGCGGACGTGGTGCTGCCGGCGCTCAGCTGCTTCGAGCGGGCCGGCACGTGGGCGAACCTGGAGGGGCGTCTGCAGCGGGTGGCCGCATCCCGCATGGGCCCGCCGGGTGCCCGCGCGGACGGGGACATTTTGCAGCTGTTGAGCCAGCGCCTGGGACGTCCCATGGAGTACGCTTCCGTGGACGAGGTGTGGGAGGAACTGCGGCGGGTGGCGCCAGGCATGGAGCTGGACCGGCCGTACTCCTTCCCGCGGCCGCAGCCCCGGGTGGAGGTGCAGCTGCCCACCCCCCTGGACGGCGAAGGCCTGGTGGTGGTGCCGTCCGCACCCCTGTTCCGAACGGGGGAGATGGCCTCCCGCTGCCGGGGGTTGCCGGAGCTGGCAGGCAACCCCACGGTGGTGCTGCACCCGGAGGACGCTGTACCGCTGGGCCTGGAAGACGGCGCGGAGGTTGAGCTGCAGGTGGGTGACGCTTCGGCCCGGGCCCGGGCCACGGTGGATGCCGCGGTGGCCCCAGGCCACGTGCTGGTGCCCGTGGGGTTTTCCCAGTTCCCGCGCAGCCGCTGGCAGAGGCCTGGGCTGCGGGTACGGGTGCGGGCCCTGCAGCCCGCGGGGAGGGAGTCGCGGTGACCGCCCTGGTGGTGGAGGCCGCGCTCAAGAGCGCGGCGCTGCTGGGGGTGCTGCTCACCGCCACCGCCTACGAGGTGTTGCTGGAACGCAAGCTGCTGGGCCGATTCCAGGTGCGGTACGGCCCCAACCGGGTGGGCCCCTGGGGCCTGCTGCAGCCCCTGGCGGACGGCATCAAGCTCCTCACCAAGGAGGACTTCGCGCCCGCGGGGGCGAACCGCGTGGTGTACACCGCGGCGCCCGTGCTGCTCATGACCACCGCCCTCTTTGTCTACGCGGTGATCCCCTTCGGGCCGGAGGTGCAACTGTTCGGGCGCCGGATCACCCTGTACCTGGCGGACGTGAACACGGCCCTGCTGCTGGTGCTGGGCGCTTCCTCGATCGGGGTCTACGGCCTCATCCTGGGTGGGTGGTCCTCCAACAGCAAGTACTCCCTGCTGGGCGGGCTTCGCAGTAGCGCCCAGATGATCAGCTACGAGCTGAGCCTGGCCCTGGCGGTGCTGGCGGTGGTGCTGGAGGCCGGCAGCCTGAGCCTGGTCCGCATCGTGCAGGCTCAGGAGCAGGGCTGGTTCATCCTGCGGCAGCCCGTGGCCTTCGCGGTGTTCTTCCTCTCCGCCCTGGCGGAAACCAACCGTGCCCCCTTCGACCTGCCGGAGGCGGAGCAGGAGCTCATCGCCGGTTACCAGACGGAGTACGGCGGCTTCAAGTTCGTGATGTTCTACATCGCGGAGTACCTGGCCATGATCACGCAGGGGGCGCTGGCCGCCACCTTGTTCCTGGGAGGCTGGTGGGGGCCGGTGCTGCCGCCGGTGGTGTGGTTCGGGCTGAAGGTCCTTGCCTTCGTGGTGGTCCTCATCTGGATCCGGGCCACCGTCCCCCGGGTGCGCTATGATCAACTGATGGGCCTGGGCTGGAAGGTCCTCATCCCGGTGGCGCTGGCGAACCTGTTGGTGAGCGCCGTCCTTCTCCTGTAGGCAGGACCCGTAGGAGGCTTCGTGGGAAGTCGAAACGGCTGGCGACGGGTGGTGGTGGAGGGTGCGGCCCTCCTGAAGGGGATGGGCGTCACCCTGCGGCACCTGTTCCGTCCCCCCGTCACGGTACAGTACCCGGAGCAGCGGCCCCGCATCGCGGGCCGGTTCAAGGGACGGCACTGGCTCACCCTGTACGCAGACGGAACGGAGCGGTGCGTGGGGTGCGAGCTGTGCGTGATCGTGTGCCCCTCGCAGGCCATCTACGTGAAGGCGGCGGAGAACACCCCCGAAAAGCGCGTGAGCCGCGGGGAGCGGTACGCGGAGGAGTTCCAGATCAACATGCTGCGCTGCATCTTCTGCGGGTTCTGTGAGGAGGCGTGCCCCACGGGAGCCATCGTGCTGGGCAGGGACTTCGAGCTGGCGGACTACCGGCGGGAGGCGCTCATCTACACCAAGTCCATGCTGCAGGAGCCCTATCCGGGCGCCTCCGGTCGGGACCCGCACCGGGAGGTGTAGCGTGGAGGTTCTCCTGTTCGCGGTGAGTGCCGCCCTCAGTCTGGCCGGGGGGGTGGGGGTGGTGGCAGCACGCCAGCCCGTGCACAGCGCCTTGAGCCTTCTTTTGGTGCTGGGATCCCTGGCGGTCCTGTACCTCACCCTGGCCGCGGAGTTCCTGGCGGTGCTGCAGGTGATCGTGTACGCGGGCGCCATCGTGGTTCTGTTCCTGTTCGTGATCATGCTCCTGCACGCCCGGACGCCCGAGAGCCGGCCCTCCCGGGTGGGAGGGCAGTGGAGCCTGGCGGTGCCCCTGGGGTTGGCCCTGTGGGCGGGGCTCAGCTCCGCGGCGCTTCAGCTGCCCGCTTCCGCACGGGCGGTCGGGCCGGAGTTCGGCAGCACGGAGGCCGTGGGAAGGGTTCTGTTCAGGGAGTTCCTGCTGCCCTTCGAGGTGGCGTCTTTGCTGCTCGTGGTGGGGATCGTGGCGGCGGTGGTGCTGGCCAGCGGTCCCGGCACCCTTCCCTCGGCCCCGCCGGCTCGGGGTCGGGAGGAGGCGTGAGCGTCCCTGCCTCCGCGTACCTCCTGCTGAGCGCGGCCCTGTTCACCCTGGGCACCGTGGGAGTGCTGGTGCGCCGTACGGCCCTCATCCTGTTCATGTCCATCGAGCTGATGCTGAACGCGGTGAATTTGGCCTTCGTCACCCTGGCCCGGATGCACGGTAACCTGGACGGGCAGCTGGCGGTGTTCTTTGTGCTGGTGGTGGCCGCGGTGGAGGTGGTGGTGGGCCTGAGCATTCTGGTCCACATCTTCCGGAGCCGCGACACCGTGGACGTGGACGAGGTGGACCTGCTGCGGGGCTGAGGGCTGTGGGCGCGCACGCGATTCCGTGGATCGTGGCCCTGCCCCTGGCCGGGGCTGTGGTGAACGGGTTGTGGGGCGGCCGTCTGGGCCGGCGCGGGGTTTCCCGGGTGGCCTGCTTGTCCGTGCTGGGTGCCTTTGTGGTGAGTGCGGCCGCTGCTCGGGATCTGGCCGGTGGCCGCGCGTCCGCCGCGGTGGTGCACCTGTTTGAGTGGGTGGCGGTGGCGGACTTCCGGGTGTCCGCGTCGCTACAGTGGGATCCCCTGTCGGCCCTGCTGGCTCTGTTGGTGACGGGCGTGGGGTTTCTCATCCACGTGTACTCCACCGGCTACATGGCCGGCGATCCGGACTACGGCCGCTACTTCGCCGTCCTCAACCTGTTTGTGGCCTCTATGCTGGTGCTGGTGCTGGGGGCGAACCTGCTGGTGCTGTTCGTGGGCTGGGAGCTGGTGGGGCTGTGCTCGTACCTGCTCATCGGGTTCTGGTTCGAGCGGCCTGCGGCGGCCGCAGCGGGTCGCAAGGCCTTCGTGGTGAACCGCGTGGGGGACGCGGCCTTCGTGCTGGGGATCCTGTCCACCTGGGCCCTGCTGGGCACCCTGGAGTTCCGGGAGATCGCAAGGCTGGTTGGGGACGGAGGGGGCGCGCTGCGGGGCCACCCCGCCCTGGTGGCTGCCGCCCTCCTCCTGTTTGCGGGCGCTGTGGGCAAGTCCGCCCAGCTGCCCCTGTACGTGTGGCTGCCGGACGCCATGGAGGGCCCCACCCCGGTATCCGCCCTGATCCACGCGGCCACCATGGTCACGGCGGGGGTGTTTTTGGTGGGCCGACTGTGGCCCCTGTTCGAGGCCGCATCCCCCGTGCTGGGTGCGGTGGTGGCCCCAGTGGGCGCGGCCACAGCGTTGTTCGCGGCCACCGTGGCCACGGTTCAGTACGACATGAAGCGGGTCCTGGCGTACTCCACCATCAGCCAGCTGGGCTACATGTTCCTGGCCCTGGGCGTGGGTGCGGGCAGCGCGGCCTTCTTCCACCTCACCACCCACGCCTTCTTCAAGGCCCTGCTGTTTTTGGCCGCGGGCAGTGTGATGCATGCCCTGCACGGCCAGATCGACCTGCGGCACCTGGGCGGGCTGTGCCGGGCCATGCCCGTCACCTTCCTGGCCTTCGCGGTGGGAGCCCTGAGCTTGGCGGGGCTGCCGCCTTTGTCGGGGTTCTGGAGCAAGGAGGAGATCCTGCACGCGGCCCGACTTCACGCGGTGGGGCTGTGGGCCGTGGCCCTGGTCACCAGCTTCGTCACCGCGTACTACATCACCCGCGCTGCCGTCCTGGCCTTTTTGGGTGAACCGGGTTCCTTCCATGCCCACGAGGCGCCCCCGGCCATGGCGTGGCCCACCGTGGCGCTGGCGGTGCTTGCTGCATTCGGCGGGTTTCTGGGTGCTGGCTGGGCCGCAGTGCCCCTTGTAGCGTTCCTCCAGCCCGTCTTCGGGGCCCACGAAAAGCTCGCTCCGCCCGGCGCCGTGGACGTGGGGCTGGCGGTGGGGGTGGCCGCCTGTGGAACGCTGGTGGGCTGGTGGACGCACCGGGGCCGGCGGGAAGTGCGGCTGGGCCGGCTGCGGGATGTGCTGGCCGCCCAGTGGGGCCTGGAGGCCCTGTACGATCTGGCCGTGGTGCGTCCCGCCAGGGCCCTAAGCGGCTGGCTGTACCACCGCGTGGACTCAAATGTGGTGGACCGAGCCGCCTCCGCGGTGGCGGAGGCGGTGGTGCGTGCCTCCGGTACGGTGCGCACGTGGCAGACCGGGAACGTGCGGCAGTACGCGGCCGGGGTGCTGGCGGGAGCGGTGGTGCTGTTCGCGTACTGGGTGCTGAGATGAGCGGATCCTGGGTGCTGTCCGCCCTTGTGTTTACGCCTCTGGCGGGTGCGCTTCTGTTAGCCCTTCTGCCCCGGCGGGACGGGCTGTTACGGGGCGTGGCCCTTGCGGCCACCCTCGTCCCCCTGGCGCTGGCGGCGGTGCTGTTCTGGCAGGCGCCCCGCGGCGAGCCAGGGTTCTGGCTACGGGAGCGGGCCCCGTGGGTGGCACCCCTGGGCATCGGCTACCACCTGGGCGTGGACGGCATCTCCCTGCCCCTGGTGGTGCTTGCTGCGTTCCTGTTCCCCGTGGCCCTGGTGGGAACCTGGGACGCGGTGCGCACGCGGGTCAAGGAGTACCTGGTCCTGCTGCTCCTCCTGGAAACCGCGGTGCTGGGCACCTTCTTGGCCCTGGACCTGGTGCTGTTCTACGTGTTCTGGGAAGCGGTGCTGGTGCCCATGTACTTCCTCATCGGCCTGTGGGGATCCGAGCGGCGCGCCTACGCAGCCTTGAAGTTCTTCCTGTTCACCATGGCGGGCAGCGTGCTGATGCTGCTGGCCATCGCGGGCCTGTACCTGCTTGCCGGCACCTTCGACTTCCTGCAGCTCGTGAACGTCTCCCTGCCCCGGCCGGCGCAGGCCTGGCTGTTTGCTGCCTTTGCGGTCGCCTTCGCCATCAAGGTGCCCCTGTTTCCGCTGCACACGTGGCTGCCGGATGCCCACACGGAGGCGCCCACCGCGGGGAGCGTGATCCTGGCAGGGGTGCTGCTGAAGATGGGAACCTACGGCCTGGTGCGCTTCGGGCTGACCCTGTTCCCCCAGGCGGCTCAGGACGCGGCAGCTTTGTTCCTTGCCCTGGGGGTGGTGGGGATCCTGTATGGGGCTGCCGTGGCGTACGCACAAGCGGACGTGAAGCGTCTCGTGGCGTACTCCTCCGTCAGCCACCTGGGTTTGGTGGTGCTGGGGACGTTTGCCTTCAACCCGCAGGGGCTTTCGGGGGCCCTGCTGCAGATGGTCAACCACGGGATCTCCACGGGGGGCCTGTTCCTGCTGGTGGGGGTTCTGTACGAGCGGGCGCACACGCGACAGCTGGACGCCTTCGGAGGGGTGGCGCGGGTGATGCCCACCTTCGCGGCTTTGTCCTTGTTCGTGGTGTTCTCCTCCGCGGCGCTGCCGGGAACCAACGGGTTCGTGGGGGAGTTCTTGGTGCTGCTGGGAGCGTTCCGCAGGCACCCCCTTTGGGCCGCCTTGGCCGCGGGGGGGGTGGTGCTGTCCGCGGTGTACCTGCTGTGGATGGTGCAGCGCGTGTACTTCGGGCCGGTGCAGCCCGAAGTACGGAGGTTTGCGCCCCTGCGGGGGCATGAGCTCGCGGCGTTGGGGGTGCTGGTGGTGGCCATCTTGTGGATTGGCCTGTACCCGCGGCCGTGGCTCGTTCGCAGCGAGGCCGCGGTCCAGGCCTTGGTGCAGCGGGTGGCACCCGCGCAGGCGGTGGGCCCCGCCTGGGGAGCGAGGCCGTGAGGGTGGACCTGAATCCGGTGCTCCCGGAGCTGGCCGTGGCGCTGGCTGCGGCGGCGGTGCTGGTGGGCGACGTGTTCGTCCGCGGGGTGCGGGCACGCGCCGCATGGCTGGTGGTGGGGCTCGTGGGGCTGGCCACGGCGGCGAGCCTGGTGGGCCGGGTGGGGGAAGCTGCCTTCGGACGTCTGTACGCGCGGGACGGGCTTGCCAACGCCCTGCAGCTGGTGGGACTGGCCTCCTCCGTGGTGGGCCTTTTGCTGGCGCGTGACTACCTGGTGCGTAGGGGGCTGGATCGCGGGGAGTACTACGCCCTCTTGCTGCTGTCCACCGTGGGGGCCATGCTCCTCGTAGCGAGCCAGGACCTGTTGTTCCTGTTCGTGGCCCTGGAGACCCTGTCGCTTCCCCTGTATGTGCTGGCGGGCTTCGCGCTCGACAGCCAGCGGTCGCAAGAAGCGTCCCTGAAGTACTTCCTGCTGGGCTCCTTCGCCTCCGCCCTGTTGCTGTACGGGGTGGCGCTGGTCTACGGGGTGACGAGCAGCACCAGCCTGGCCCGCCTGGCGCAGGCGGAAGCCTCCTTCCCGCTCCTGGTGGGCGTGGGGTTGGTGGTGGTGGGGTTGGGCTTCAAGGCGGCGGTGGTCCCCTTCCACGCGTGGGCCCCGGATGTGTACGAGGGCGCTCCGGTCCCCGCGGTGGCCTTCATGTCGGTGCTGGCCAAGGTGGGCGCGGTGGGTGCCCTGTTGCGGGTGCTCCCCGTTACCCTGCCGCACCTGTTGGCGACCTGGCAGCCGCTGGTGGCCGCAGCCTCCGCAGCCACCATGGTGGTGGGCAACCTGGGAGCTTTGCGGCAGACCAACCTGAAGCGCATGCTAGCCTACTCCAGCGTGGCGCACGCGGGCTACCTGCTGCTGGGCGTGGCCGCGGGCAACGCGCTGGGCGTGTGGAGCACGGTGTACTACCTGGCGGTGTACGGGGCCATGAACCTGGCTGCCTTCGGTGTGCTAACGTTCCTGGAACGGGCCGGTTCGGAGGCGGACGAGGTGGAGGACCTGCGGGGTCTGGCGGACCGGTCTCCCGCCATGGCCGCCGCTTTCGCGCTGTCCATGGCGTCCCTTACGGGTCTGCCGCCCACCGCAGGGTTTTTGGGCAAGTTCTACCTGTTCACCGCGGCCCTGCAGGCGGGGTTGGTGTGGCTGGCCCTCGTGGGCGTGGCCACCAGCGTGGTGTCCGTGGCGTACTACCTGCGGGCTGCCTACGCCGCGTACCTGGGACCTGCGCGCGCGGGCGTGAGGGTACAGCCCGCGCCCTGGGCGGGTGTGGGGGTGACGCTCAGCGCGGCTTGTACCCTCCTGTTCGGGGTGTTGCCGGGGCCCCTCACCAGCTGGGTACAGCGGGTGGCGGCCCTCCTGCGCTGAAGGCGAAACGGAGGTGGTGGATTGGAGAAGTTCGACGCCATCGTGGTGGGAGCCGGGCCTGCGGGGGTCGCCGCCGCCATCACCATGGCCCGGGCGGGGCTGAGCGTGGTGGTCCTGGAACGCGGCGAGTACCCGGGTGCCAAGAACGTCATGGGCGGGGTCCTGTACGGCTCGATGGTCGCGGACGTGGTGCCGGAGTTCTGGAAGCAGGACGCTCCCATCGAGCGGGTGGTGGTGGAGGAACGGGTGTGGCTGGCCACGGACGACAGCGCCCTCAGCGTGGGCCTGCGCAGTGTGCACGGCGTCTACCACCCCGACGGATGCCCCAACGCCTTCACGGTGCTGCGCGCCAGGTGGGACCGGTGGTTTGCCCAGAAGGCGGAGGAGGCGGGTGCGCTCTTGGTGCCTGGCACCACGGTGGAGGATCTCCTGTGGCAGGACGGACGGGTGGTGGGGGTGCGCACGGGACGCGAGGAGGGAGACCTGTACGCGGACGTGGTGGTCCTGTGTGACGGAGTGAACTCCGCCCTGGTCCAGCGGGCGAAGCTGCGGGACCACCCGGTGGAGCCGCACCACCTGGCGCTGGGTGTGAAGGAGGTCATCGGCCTGCCGGCGGAGGTCATCGAGGCTCGCTTCAACCTGGAGCGCGGGCAGGGGGTCACCATCGAGATCTACGGTGCGGTCACCCGCGGCATGTCCGGCTACGGGTTCGTGTACACCAACCACGACTCCGTGTCCGTGGGCGTGGGGGTGCTGCTGTCGCACCTGATGCGGACCCGCATCCCCCCCTACGAGCTGCTGGAGGGTCTGAAGCGCCACCCCCTGGTCCGACCCCTGCTGGCGGGCGGGGAGACGTGGGAGTACAGCGCGCACGCCATCCCGGAGGGCGGGTTGCGCGCCATGCCGAAGCTGTACGGGGACGGGGTGCTGGTGGCGGGGGACGCGGCCATGATGGTGAACGGTCTGCACCGGGAGGGCAGCAACCTGGCCATGACCGCGGGCCGGCTGGCTGGCGAGACGGTGGTGGAAGCCAAGCGGCACAAAGACACGAGCGCCCGGACCCTGGCCCTGTACGCGGCCAAGCTGGAGGAGTCCTTCGTGCTGCAGGACCTGCGGAAGTACCGGGACCTGCCGGAGCTGGTGGAGCGCCGGCCGGACCTGTTCGCCACCTACACGGAGCTCGCAAACTACGCGGCCCACGAGATGCTCACCGTGGACGGGCTGCCCAAGCGTGAAAAGCAGCGCAGAATTTGGCGCGAGGTCGTCCGCCGCCGGCCCCCGTGGGCCCTGGTGCGGGACCTGTACCAGGTGTGGAAGGCGATCCGGTAGGGAGGGAGCCATGGAGGCGTACACGCCCGTGCGGGTGGAGGACAAGCTGTACACCCTCCGGTGGAAGCACGACCGTACCAGCCACATCACCATCACGGACCCGCGCACGTGCGCGGACCGTTGCGGGGACGAGTGGCGTCGGCCGTGCACCACCTTCTGCCCCGCCAAGGTGTACGAGTGGGACCCCGCGCAGGCCCGCATCGTGGTCGCGTACGAGAACTGCGTGGAGTGCACCTCGTGTCTGGTGGGCTGCCCGTATCGGGTGATCGACTGGCGTCCACCACGAGGCGGCTTCGGCATCCAGTATCGGTACGGGTGACGGTGGGGCGCAGGTGAGAACGGTGGCGGTGGTGAACCCCGTAGCCGGACGGGGCCGGGCGGTCCGCGCGTGGCCCCGGCTGCGGGACCGCCTGGTCTCCGCGGGCTGGCGGGTGGAGGAGGTGCGGTCAGAAGCACCCGGCCACGCGGTGGAACTGGCTGCACAGGGGGCGCGCTCCGGAGCGGACGTGGTTCTGGCCGTGGGGGGGGACGGCACCGCCAACGAGGTGTCCAACGGCCTTGCCCGGTGCGGGGCCCTGGGCTCCGTGGCCCTGGGAGTGGTGCCCTTGGGGACGGCCAACGACTTCGCCGCGTGCCTCGGGATGCCCCTGGACGCCGGGCGGGCGGTGGAGGTGCTGCTGTCAGGTCGGCGGCGGCGGGTGGACCTGGGACGCGTGAACAACCGGTGGTTCGTGAACGTGGCCGGCGTGGGCTTCGACGCGGAGGTGGCGCGTTGGGTCAACCTGCGGCGCAGGTGGGTCCGGGGCACAACCATGTACGTGGCGGGCATCTTCCGCACCCTGGTCCGCTACCGGCCTACAGAGGTGGACGTGTGGCTGGACGGCGTCCCGTGGAGCGCGCGGGCCTTTCTGGTGGCGGTGGGCAACGCGCCCGCGTACGCGGGGGGCGTCCGCATGTGCCCCGATGCCCGCCCCGACGATGGGGAGCTGGAGGTGGTGCGTATCGGGGATATCCGGAAGCTGGAGGCTTTCCGGATGCTGCTGTTGCTGTACCGGGGAGCGCACCTGGGCCATCCCAAGGTGGCGCGGGCGGCGGCGCGGGAGGTGGTGGTGGACGCCTCCATCCCCCTTGCGGTGCACGCGGATGGCGAGCCGGTGGGCACCACGCCCGCCCGCTTCCGCGTGCAGCCTGGCGCCCTGGAGGTGCTGGCTCCCTGACCCCGCAGCAGCGCGGGGCCGGGGCAGGAAGCGAACCTTGAAGGCGCCCGGTATCGTATGTAGAGGAGGGTGCGATGCGCACCCGTGCTTGTTGGACCTCACGGAACCAGTACGGAGGAGGTGTTGGATGCGGGCAGTCGGGTGGACGGTGCTCACGGTGATCCTGGCGGTGAGCGTGGCAGGGTCCGCATTGGGTGCGCCCGCTTTCCGCGGGCTCGCGGTGTATACGCAGTACCCCGCGCAAACCGTACGGGCGGGCGAACCCGTAACGTTAAGCATCACCGTGCGCAACTTCAGTCTTCCCCCACAGGTGGTGACCCTGCGGGCAGAGGCCCCCGGCGGCTGGCGGGCCCGGTTCCTGGCCAGCGGCCGCGTGGTGCAGGCGGTGTCCGTCATCCCGGACGGGGAGGCCACCGTCACCCTGCGGCTTGACCCACCCCGCGGGGTGCGGGCGGGTACGTACCGGTTCCGGGTGGTAGCCGTGGGCCAGGGATCCAGCGCCTCCCTGCCCCTGGAGGTCACCCTGGGCCAGGTTCTGCCCCCGCGGTTGAGCCTGGAACCGGAGCTGCCCACCCTCAGGGGCCCGGCCACCTCCACCTTCCGCTACCGGGTCACCCTGCGCAACGACAGTGACCAGGATCAGCTGGTGCAGCTGGACGCGGAAGCTCCCCGCGGCTTCCAGGTGAACTTCACCCTCCTGGCCCAGCAGGTCACCAGCGTCCCTGTGAAGGCGGGTGAGTCGCGCGAGCTGGAGGTGGAGGTGAGCATGCCGCAGAACACGCCCGCGGGCACCTACCCCATCACCGTGCGCGCGGTGGGTCGCGGCGCCAACACCACCGCGCGGCTTGTCGCGGTGGTGACAGGGCGCCCGGAGCTGCGGGTCACCGCACCGGAAGGGCGCCTTTCGGGCCGGGCGTACGCGGGCGCTACGGAGCCCCTGAAGGTGGTGGTCAAGAACGAGGGCTCCGCGCCGGCCCGCAACGTGTCCCTGTCCGCTTCCCCGCCCTCCGGGTGGGAGGTCACCTTCGAGCCCGAGCGCATCGACGAGATCCCCCCGCGCGGGCAGCGGGAGGTGACGGCGCGGGTGCGGCCGTCTCCGCGGGCCATCGCGGGGGACTACATGGTGACCATCACCGCCAGCGGCAACGACGTGTCCAGTTCCGCGGACTTCCGCATCACGGTCCTCACCCGTACCCTGTGGGGGATCGTGGGGGTGGTCCTCATCGCAGCCGCCCTGGTGGTGGTGGGGCAGGCGGTGTCCCGGTACGGGCGGCGATGAGCCTGGCCGTCGAGACCTTCGGCCTCAGCAAGCGGTACGGCGACGTGGTGGCGGTCGAGGACCTACACCTGCGGCTGCACGCGGGGGAGGTGTTCGGCCTGCTGGGCCCGAACGGGTCTGGCAAGACCACCACCATCCTTATGCTGCTGGGGCTCACGGAACCCACCGCAGGCAGCGCCCGGGTGCTGGGCTGGGATCCTACCCGGCAGCCCTTGGAGGTGAAGCGGCGGGTGGGCTACCTGCCCGACTCCGTGGGCTTCTATGATGAGCTCACCGCGTGGGAGAACCTACGGTACACCGCCGCCCTCAACGGGCTGTCCTCCGCGGAGGCCCAATCCAGGATCGGTGAGGTGCTGGAGCGCATGGGCCTGCTGGAGGTGGCCCACCGCAAGGTGGGCACCTTCTCCCGGGGCATGAAGCAGCGCCTGGGTCTTGCGGACGTGCTGTTGAAGCGGCCCCAGGTGGCCATTCTGGACGAGCCCACCCTTGGACTGGACCCCGAAGCGGCGCTGGAGTTTTTGGCCCTCATCCGTACCCTGAAGAGGGATGGCCTTACGGTGCTGCTGGCCTCGCACCTGCTGCACCAGGTGCAGAGCGTGTGCGACCGGGTGGGCCTGTTCCACCAGGGCCGCATGGTCCTGGAGGGCACCGTGGACGAGCTGCGGGAGCGGGTGCTGGGAGGCGCGTACCGCATTCACGTGGAGGCCCGGGGGCTGGAAGTGGAGCGGGTGCTTCGGGAGGTCCCCGGGGTGGTGCGGGTGAGCCGCACGGAGGACCACACCTACCGGGTGGAGGCGCGGCATGACTGCCGGGCGGAGATCGCCCGGCGGGTGGTGGCCACCGGTGAGTTGCTGGCCCTCACCGTGGATCGTCCGGGGCTGGACGAGGTGTACGCCCGGTACTTCCAGCAGGTGGAATCGCAGGCGGGAGGTGCGGCATGAGCACGGAGGTGGCTCGCTCGCCCGCGCAGCCCGCACCCCGGCGGGAAGGTTCGCCGTGGACGGGCCTGCAGGCGGTGGTGGCCAAGGAGCTGGCGGACCACCTGACCGGGGTGCGGATGCAGATCCTGGAGACCCTCATGCTTCTCACCGCGGTGGGGACCGTGTACGCGGCCACCCAGAGCATCCGCCAGACCATCGGGGAGGACCCCTTCCTCTTCCTCCGGCTGTTCACCACGGCCCGGGAGCCATTACCTTCCTTCGTGGGGTTCTTGGGGTTCTTGATCCCCCTCACCGCCATCGCCCTGGGGTTTGACGCCATCAACGGGGAGTACAACCGCAGGACCCTGAGCCGGGTGCTGAGCCAGCCCATCTACCGGGACGCGCTGATCCTGGGGAAGTTCCTGGCGGGTCTCGCGACCCTGGCCATCACCCTGGTGGCCCTATGGGTGGTGGTGACGGGCATGGGGCTGTTCGTGCTGGGGATTCCCCCGGGCGGGGAGGAGGTGGCGCGCGGCCTGCTGTTCTTGGTGGCCACCCTGGCCTACGCGGGCATCTGGATGAGCCTCAGCATGCTGTTCTCCACCTTGTTCCGCCAGCCTGCCACCTCCGCCATGACCGCCATCGCCGTGTGGCTGCTGTTCGCGGTGTTCTGGGACATGCTGGCGGCCCTGACCTCCCAAGCACTGCGGCCCACACAATACGGGGGGGTGGCGGAGGAGCTGGCACAGGCACGCCTGCACCTGCTGCTGGCGCGTTTCTCACCCAACACCCTGTACGCGGAGACCGTGATCGCCTTGCTAAACCCCGCGGTGCGGTCCTTGGGCCCGGTGCTCATCACGCAGCTGGAGGGCGCGGTGCTGGGTACACCCCTGCCCCTGGGGCAGAGCCTGCTCATTGTGTGGCCGCAGTTCACCGCCCTGGTAGCGGTGGTCATCCTGCTGTTTGCGGTTACCTACGTGCTGTTCCAACGGCAGGAGGTGCGGGCGTAGCCGGCTGGGCACAAGCCTGGCTGCTCTACTCCAGTCACTGCGTCTCGTAAGTGGCGGTGTGGGGGCACCACGCCAGGAACTCCGCGCGGTCCGGCCCCGGGGTTCTCGTAGCGATGCGCACGCCCGCGGGGATAAATACCGCATCCCCCGCGCGCAGTTCCACCACCTGCGGGCCCAGTCGGTGAAGGGCAATCACCCCGCCCGGCTCCAGGGTTGTCAGCCCAAGAACATTTTTCTGCACGTAGATTTGGCGGTTTCGGAAGCCGTAGCTCCTGCCGGTGGCCTACTGGGCCGCCAGGGGCCAGAGCGTCGTGACAAAATGTCGCCACATCGACATGCCCATAACCCCGTGGAAGGTGTGGCGGATCCTGCGGGAACACGGGATAACGGAGTAGCCC
>PSLI01000012.1:0-49534 GCA_040289515.1 Candidatus Sysuimicrobiota bacterium | reverse complement strand
GATCGGCCACACCCGCTGGGCCACGCACGGCGAGCCGACGGAGGCCAACGCGCACCCCCACACGGACGAGTCCGGCCGATTCGTGGTGATCCACAACGGGATCATCGAGAACTTCCTTGCCCTGCGGGAGGAGCTCACCCTTCGGGGCCACCGGCTGCGCTCGGACACGGACACGGAGCTGCTGGCGCACCTCCTGGAAGAGGAGTACCGGGGTGACCTGGTGGAGGCTACCCGCCGCGCTGTGCGCCGCGCCTCCGGGGCGTACGCCCTGGTGGTGTTGTGCGCCCACGAGCCGCACCGCATCGTGGCCGTGCGCCGCATCAGCCCGCTGGTGGTAGGGTTTGGCGAGGGCGAGATGCTGCTGGCCTCCGACATCCCGGCCCTGCTGCCCTACACCCGGGACGTGCTGGTGGTGGACGACGGCGAGCTGGTGGTGCTTACCCGAGAAGGAGCCTACCTGGAGGACCTGGAGGGTGCACCCGTGTCCCGGAGCCGGATGCAGGTCACGTGGACCGCAGAACAGGCAGAACGCGGGGGGTTCCCCCACTTCATGCTGAAGGAGATCTACGAGCAGCCTCGGGCCCTGCAGGAGACCCTCATGGGTCGCCTGGACGGGGATGCGGCCGTGGTCTTGGAGGACGTGCACCTGGATACCTCCTTCGCCCGTGGCTTGGAGAAGATCTGGATCACCGGATGCGGCACCGCCTACCACGCAGGCCTGGTGGGCAGGTACCTGTTCGAGCGGGTGCTGCGCATCCCCACCGAGGTGGACTACGCCCACGAGCTGCGCTACCGTGACCCCCTGGTACGCCGGAGCGACCTGGTGGTGGCCATCAGCCAGTCGGGGGAGACCGCGGACACCCTGGCGGCTGCACGGCTGTGCCGGTCCTGCGGGGCGCGGGTGCTGGCCATCACCAACGTGGTGGGCAGCTCCCTGAGCCGGGAGGCGGACGACGTGCTGTACACCCGCGCGGGACCCGAGATCGCCGTGGCCTCCACCAAGGCGTACCTCACCATGCTGGTGGGGCAGGTCCTGCTGGCCGTGCACCTGGGCTCCCTACGAGGGAACCTGCCCCCGAGCCGGGCCCACCAGCTGGTGGAGGAGCTAACGGTACTACCCCGCAAGGTACAGCAGATCCTCAACCACCCCGGGCCCGTGGAGGGCCTCGCCCGGGAGGTGGCGGACAGCGAGCACGTGTACTTCATCGGCCGCGGGCTGGACTACGCCGTGGCCATGGAGGGGTCCCTCAAGCTGAAGGAGATCTCCTACGTGCACTCGGAAGCCCTGCCCGCGGGCGAGCTGAAGCACGGGACGTTGGCCCTGGTGACGTCGGGAACGCCCGTGGTGGTGGTGCTGACCCAGGCGCACGTGTACGAGAAGACCGTCTCCGGGCTGCAGGAGGTGAAGGCCCGCGGCGCGCGGGTGGTGGCCGTGGCATACGAGGACGACCCGGAGATCGGGAAGCTGGCGGACCGGGTCCTGCGCATCCCGCGCACCGACGACCTGCTGAGCCCGGTGCTGGCCGCGGTCCCCCTGCAGCTTTTGGCCTACTGGGTGGCGCGGGAAAGGGGGCACGACATCGACCAGCCCCGCAACTTGGCGAAGAGCGTGACTGTGGAGTAGCGGGAATCCCGCTGGCCCGCGCCGAAAAGTCTCGCCGATGGAGAGCGCCGGTCAGCTGAACCCCGCGCTGGTGGAGCTCCTGGCATGCCCTGCCTGCCACGGGCGGCTGCGCCAGGAGGGAGAGCGCTTGGTCTGCGGGTCCTGCCGACGTCGTTACCCGATCCGGGAAGGGATTCCGGTGCTGCTTTTGGAGGAGGCGGAACTCCCGGAAGGCGGCTAGCCGTGGTGCTGGGCGTCGGGGTGGACGTGGTGGAGGTCGTCCGGATCCAGCGGGCGTTGGACCGGTGGGGCCAGGCGTTCCTGCGCCGCGTGTACACCCCCGAGGAGTTGGAGCGGGCCCGGGGCCGGGACGGTACCGCGCGCCTGGCAGCCCGCTTCGCTGCCAAGGAGGCGGTGATGAAGGCCCTGGGCTCCGGGTGGGGCCGGTTAAGGTTCTGCGACATCGAGATCGCCCGTGATCCCTCCGGGTGGCCCCAAGCCCGTCTGCACGGGACCGCAGCGCAACTGGCGGATCAGGAGGGTGTGGTGGCCGTGCACGTGTCTTTGTCCCACACGCGGGCCTACGCGGTCGCGGTGGCGGTGGCGGAGGGGCGGCGTGAGGCTGGTGACCGCTAGCGAGATGCGGGAGCTGGAGCAGCGGGCGGTCCGGGAGGCAGGGCTGCCCACGCTGGTGCTCATGGAGCACGCGGGCCGGGCCGTGGCCCAGGTGACGTGGCGGCTGTTGCGGGAGCGCGGCGGCAGCCGCGTGGCGGTGGTGTGCGGGAAGGGCAACAACGGTGGGGACGGGCTGTGCGCGGCGCGGCACTTGGCCAACGCGGGGGTTGCGGTGCGGGTGTACCTGCTGGCGGGGGACCAGGACGTGGAGGACGACGCCGCCGTCAACCTGCGCACTTTGCGGGCTGCGGGGGTGGGGGTGGACAACGTGGTGGGCCCGGTGGACACGTCCCTGCGGGCGATGGCCGTGGGCGCGGACGTGGTGGTGGACGCCATCTTCGGCACCGGCTTCCGCGGCAGCGCCGTGGGGCTTCCGGCGCGCGCCATTGAGGCCATCAACGATTGCGGGCTGCCTGTGGTGTCCGTGGATGTCCCCTCCGGTCTGGACGCGGATACCGGGAAGGTGGAGGGCGCCTGCGTGCGAGCCCAGGTGACGGTCACCATGGGCCTTCCGAAGGTGGGGCTGTTCGTGTACCCGGGCGCCGCGTACTGCGGTCAAGTGGTGGTGGCGGACCTGGGACTGCCCCGCCGGATGGTCCTGGAGGCTCCCGCCTTGCCCACGGAGGTGGCCACCGCCGCACAGGTGTCCTGGCGGCTGCCCCCCCGGGCTCCCGATACCCACAAGGGCACGTATGGGCGCGTGCTGATGGTGGCGGGCTCTGCCCGCTTCCCGGGTGCCCCGAAGCTGGCAGCCCTGGGTGCTCTGCGGTGCGGCGCAGGGTTGGTCCGGCTGCTGGTGCCGGAGTGTATCTTCCCCGCCGTGGCCAGCTCCGCCCTGGAGTTCATGCCGGCCGCGCTGCCGGATCAGGAGGGGGCCCTGGCCCCTTCCGCCTTGGAAGCCCTGATGGAGTTCGCGCAGGATGCGGACGTGGTGGCGGCCGGCCCGGGCCTTACCACCGCAGAGGGCGTGGCGCACCTGGTGCGGCGCCTGGTGGAGGTCTGTGACCGTCCGTTGGTGCTGGACGCGGACGCCCTTAACGTGCTTCGGGGGCAGCACGCCCTGCTGCGGAGCGCTCGCGCGCCGGTGGTGATCACTCCGCACCCCGGGGAGCTGGCGCGGCTGCTGGGTGTGTCCACTTCCGAAGTGCAGCGGGCGCGGCTGGAGGTGGCGCGGTCCACCGCGCGCCTGCTGGGCGCGGTGACCCTGCTGAAGGGCGCACGGACGGTGGTGGCTTCACCGGAGGGCCGGGTGGTGGTCAATCCGACAGGGAACCCCGGGATGGCCTCGGGAGGGATGGGGGACGTCCTTACGGGCGCGGTGGCCGCCTTCATTGCGCAGGGGCTAGTGCCCTTCGAGGCGGCCTGGGTGGCCGCGTACCTGCACGGGCTGGCTGCGGACCTTTTGGCAGAGGAACGCGGGGACCGGGGGCTGTTGGCCCACGACGTGGCGGACCGCATCCCGGAGGCGATTTACCGGGTTCGCACGGGCCGGGTGCGGGAGCCCTTCACGTACCTGCATGCGGCCAGCCTGGGTTGAAGTGGACCTGGACGCGGTCCGGGCCAACGTGCGCGCCACTTTGGGCGTGCTGAGGGGCCCCACGCAGCTGATGGCGGTGGTCAAGGCGGACGCCTACGGGCACGGGGCCGTGCCGGTAGCCCGCGCGGCGCTGGAGGCGGGGGCTACGTGGCTGGGCGTGGCGCTGCCCGAGGAGGCGTTACAGCTGCGCGGTGCGGGGCTGGACTGTCCCGTGCTGGTCTTCGGGTTTAGCCCGCCGGAGGCGGTGGTGGAGGGTGCCAGCCGGCGGGTGTCCTTCACGGTGTTCTCCCATCAGAGCCTGCGGGCGGTCGTGGAAGCCAGCTCCCGGTCCCCGGTGGGTGTGACGGTGCACCTCAAGGTGGACACGGGTATGACCCGGGTGGGGTTTCCACCGGAGGAGGCGGTGCAGGTGGCCGACCTCATCTCCCAGACGCCGGGTCTGCACCTAGAGGGCGTGTACACCCACTTCGCGAGCGCGGACACCGACCGGGCCTTCACCGAGGCCCAGCTGCGCTGCTTCCTGAAAGCGGTGCAGGCGCTGCGGGCTCGGGGCCACCACGTTCCGTTCGTACACGCGGCCAACAGCGCGGCCACCTTCTCGCTGCCGGTAAGCCATCTGGACCTGGTGCGGGTGGGCATCGCCCTGTACGGGCTTTCGCCCGGGGTGACCACACCTGCCTTGCGGCCCGCCATGCGGGTGGTGGCCCGGGCGGTGCAGGTGCGGCGGGTCCCCGAAGGAACGCGGGTGAGCTACGGAGGCAGCTACCGCACTCCCCACGCCACCACCATCGTCACGGTGCCTGTGGGGTACGCAGACGGCCTCCCCCGGGGGCTGTCGAACCGCGGGTTCGCCTGCGTGCAGGGCCAGCGGGTGCCGTACGCGGGGACGGTGTGCATGGACTTCCTCATGCTGGATGTGGGCGACCTGCATGTGGAGGAAGGGGAGGAGGTGGAGCTGCTGGGGTCAGAGGTACCCGCGGCGGAACTGGCGGGTCGGTGCGGCACCATCGCATACGAGATGGTGGCGCGGATCGGGCCGCGGCTGCCGCGGGTGTACCGAGGCGCATAAAGCTTACACGTCCCATGGAAATCGTCCCCTTCGGGCAGCGGGCTGTGTTGGTGCGGCTGGGCAACCAGGTAAACCCTGGCCTGCTGGCACGGGTGCTGCACCTGGACCGGTGGGCCCGCAAGATGCGGGGGGTCGTGGAGACGGTCCCCGCGTACGCTTCCCTCCTGGTGGTGTTCGACCCCGAGGTCGTGGCGCCCGGTGAGCTGTCTGCGCACCTGCGGCAGGTCCCCTCGCACTCCGAGGCGGTACCCCAGGGGCGTGTGCACGAGGTGCCTGTGGTGTACGGCGGAGAGTTCGGCCTCGACCTCCCGGAGGTGGCGCGGTGGGCGGGGTTGTCGGAGCAGGAGGTGGTGGAGCTTCACGCGGGCACCGAGTACCTGGTGTACATGCTGGGCTTCTCGCCTGGGTTCGCGTACATGGGCACGGTACCGGAGCGCATCGCCGCTCCGCGCCTCCCGCAGCCCAGGCTTGTGGTCCCCGCCGGGTCGGTGGCCCTGGCAGGACGCCAGACGGGCATCTACCCGTCCTCTACCGCGGGGGGCTGGCGCATCCTCGGTCGCACACCGTTGCGGGTGTTTGACCCGCTGCAGGACCCTCCCGCCCGCTTTGAAGTGGGTGACCGGGTTCGGTTCGTACCCGTGCCGCGCGCACAGTGGCCCGCATCCCCACCCGCGCGTCAGGAACCTCAGGGGTCCGCGGTGCTGGCGGTCCTGGACGGGGGGCTACTCTGTACTGTGCAGGACCTGGGCCGGTACGGGTACCGGCGCTACGGAGTCCCGCCTTCGGGAGCCATGGATCCCGAAGCCCTTCAGGCTGCTAACTTCGCGGTAGGCAACGCCGGGGAGTGTGCCGCGCTGGAATTCGCCTGGCCCGCGCCCGTGCTGGAGGCGCTCGTGGACGTGGAGGTGGCGCTCGCGGGCGCGGACTTCGCGCCCGAGGTGGACGGATCACCGGTGCCCATGGGGAAGCCCCTGCGGCTGCGGCGCGGCCAGGTGCTGCGCTTCCGGCGGCCGCAGCAGGGCCGGTGGTGCTACCTGGCATTGGCCGGTGGCGTGGCAGCACCCGAGGTGCACGGAAGCCGCAGCACCCACGCGCCCTCGGGGTTAGGCGGGGGTGTGCTTCGCAAGGGCGATGTGGTGCGACGGGCCCGCGCCCTCCGGGGCATAGCCCAGCCGGTCCGGAAACCAAGCATTCGGGAGGGCTCGGTGCGGGTGCTGCCCGGCCCGCACCTGGAAGCCTTCCCGCCGGGCGCGGTGGAGCAGCTGCTGGCGGGCCCGTATACCGTGAGCGTGCGCAGCGACCGGTCCGGTTACCGGCTGGACGGACCGCCGATACCGCACGCGGGAGCCGGGGAGATCCTGTCCGAGGGGATGGTGGTGGGCGCATTACAGGTGCCGCCGTCGGGCCAGCCCATCGTGCTGATGCGGGACGGCCCCACGGCGGGCGGCTACCCCGTGCTGGCGGTGGTGGTGGAAGAGGACCTACCGGGCCTAGCCCAGAAGCGGCCGGGCGAGGCGGTGCGTTTCCGGCTGGCTGGGGAAACAGGGTGAATCCCCGGCCCTCCGTCTTTGCCGCGGGCAAAGTGCTTACGCCCGCAAAGGAGCTCACGCCCGGCTACGTGGTGGTGGAGGGTGACCGGGTGGCGGAAGTCCGGCAGGGGACGCCGCGCCGCGCGGACCGTGAGTTCCCAGCGGGCGTGCTCGTGCCTGGCCTGGTGGACCTGCAGGTAAACGGTGCCGCGGGGGTAGACTTCCTGCAGTGTACTCAGGAACAGTTCGCCGCCGCCTGCCGGTACCTGGCTTCCACCGGTACCGCGTCCTTTTTGCCCACGCTGGTAAGCGCGCCGCTGGATACCCTGCGGACGGCGGCGGGGGCGCTGCGCCGGGCTGTCTCAGCCGGTGCCCGGGCGCTGGGCCTGCACCTGGAAGGCCCGGCCCTGAACCCAAACCGTGCGGGCGCCCACGACCCTCGGTGGCTGGTACCGGCCGACGACCCACGCCTGCGAACGCTGGTGCAGGAGCTGGAGGACATGGTGCGGCTGGTCACCCTGGCTCCGGAGCTACCTGGGGGTCCGGAGCTCGTGCGCTGGCTCGTCTCCCGCGGGGTGGTGGTCTCCCTGGGCCACACGGACGCCACCTACGCACAGACCCAGGAGGCCTTCCAGGCGGGTGCAACTATGGTCACCCACCTGTTCAACGCCATGCGCGGGCTTCACCACCGGGAGCCCGGCCCCGTGGGTGCGGCCTTGGAGGAGGGGGAGTGGGCCTGCAGCCTGGTGGCTGATGGAATCCACGTGCACCCTTCTGTGTTCCGCCTGGCCTACCGCCTGCTGGGGCCGGATCGTGTGGTGCTGGTTACCGACGCGGTGGCGGCCGCGGGAGCTCCGCCGGGGCGGTACCGGTTGGGCGAGGTGGAACTCGTGGTGCGGCCGGGCGACGCCCCGCGCCTTCCAGACGGGACCCTGGCGGGCAGCATCCTGCGCATGGATCAGGCCGTGTGGAACGTCACGCGCTGGGGCGTGCCGCTGCTAGATGCTGTGCGCATGGCCACCAGCACCCCCGCCCGGGTGCTGAAGCTAGCAGACCGCGGTCACCTGCGCAGCGGCGCGAGGGCGGATTTGTGCGTGTTGGCTTCGGGGCGCGCGGTGCTCACCGTGGTGGGAGGGGAAGTGGTGTGGCAGAGCGCCTGAAGGGTGGTACGAAAGTTGGTTGGCTGCCGCACAGAGGCGTGCAGCCGACCTGCCGTGGCAGGCCCGTTGGCTTTGCGCCCCCGCGTTACCGCGGGTTTGCCCTTTCGAACGGTGCCCGGTTCAGTTTTTTGTAGCCGCAGGCTAGCGCGGGCGGAGGAGCTTGTCAATCCCCCGACCGGGCAAAAGATGCTCCGGGCCGTTGCGTCCACCGCCGCCGGCTGTCTACCCTGGGAAGCGCCGCGGAGGTGCAGCTTGGCACGCTGGGCGGAGTTCGCGGCCGTCGCGGACGCTGTTTCCCGCACGTCCTCCAAACGGGAGAAAGTGTCCCTGATAGCCGACTACCTCCGCCGGCTGCCGGAGGACGCTCTGCAGGTGGCGTGCACCTATCTCACGGGACGGGTGCTGCCTGCGGGCCACCCCGACAAGCTGCAGATCGGCTGGTCCACCATCGTGGAGGTGCTCCAGGACCTGTCCGGGGCTTCGGATCGGGAGGTCTCGGAGCTGTACCTGCGGTTCGGGGACCTGGGGGACGTGGCCGCGGAGCTGGTGGCGCGGCGGCGCACCATGCCCCTGTTCCGCGAACCCCTGACCCTGCAGGGGGCGCATGAGCAGCTGCAGCGGGCCGCTGCGGTGCGGGGCAAGGGAGCCGCCTCGGCCCGCGCTTCGGCCCTTCGGGCCCTGCTGGAGCAGGCGCAGCCCATGGAGGCCAAGTACCTGGTGCGGGTACTGACCGGGGACCTGCGCATCGGGCTGAAGGAGGGTCTTTTGCAGGAGGCCGTGGCACAGGCCTTCGGCACCTCCCCCGGGGCGGTACGGCGCGCGGACCTGCTGACCTCGGATCTCGGCGAGGTGGCGTTGCTGGCCCGCCGGGGACAGCTGCCTGGCGCGTACCTGCGCTACTTCCGGCCCTTCCGGTTCATGCTGGCGGGAACCCTTACCGACCCCCAGGAAGCGTTCGAGGGAGAGGTGCCGGAGGTGCTGGCGGAGGACAAATACGACGGCGTGCGGGTGCAAGTGCACCGCCTGGGAGATCGCGTGGCTCTGTACTCGCGCACCCTGGACGATGTGACGGCAAGCTTCCCCGAGCTGCAGCCCGCGTTGCTGGAGCTGGCGCCTGCGTACATCGCGGACGGCGAGATCGTGGGCTGGGATGGAGACCGTCCGGCGCCGTTTTCTCGCCTGCAGCAGCGGCTGCGGCGGCTGGATCCCCTGGAGGTGGCCTCGGAGGTGGCCGTGGCCCTGTTTTTGTTCGACCTCCTGAAGCTGCAAGCGCAGGACCTTTTGGACCTGCCCCTGGTGGAGCGGCGCCGGCAGCTGGAGCCCTTGCGGTTCCGCGCCCCCGTGTACCTGGCCACCGCACGGCGGGTGCGGGACGTGGGTGCTTTGCAGGATCGCTTCCAGGAAGCCCGGGAGCGGGGCAACGAGGGGCTGGTGGTGAAACGCCTGGACGGGCCCTACCAGCCGGGCCGAAGGGGCGGCCTCTGGCGGAAGTGGAAGGAGCCGCTGGGGACCCTGGACGTGGTGGTGGTGGGGGCGGAGTACGGGCACGGCAAGCGGGCCGGGGTGCTCAGCGACTACACCTTCGCGGTGTGGGATGGGGATCGGCTGCGGGTGGTGGGGAAGGCGTACTCGGGGCTGCTGGATGCGGAGATCGCGCAGCTCACGGGGTTCTTCCTGCAACACACGGTCCGGGACCTGGGCCGGTTCAAGGTGGTGGAACCCCGGGTGGTGCTGGAGGTAGCCTTCGACGCGGTGACCCGCAGCGAACGGCACGACTCCGGATACGCCCTGCGGTTCCCCCGCATCCTGCGGGTGCGCACGGACAAGACGCCCGCGGAGGCCAGCACCCTGCAGGAGGTAGAAACTCTGTACCGGCGGCAGAGGGTGCGGTGAACAGTTCCCGCGGACCCTCCGGTGGGGTACCGTAAGGGGTGGAGGGCACGGTGGTCTACCGGCTGTTGCTGCTCCTGCTGCTGGCTTTGGGGTCGGGGATGAGCCTGGCGGCTCCCCAGACCCCCGTGGTGTACCGCATCCGGGTGGAGGGCGTGATCTCCCCCGCTTCCGCCATGTACATCGGCCGCGGGATCCGGGAAGCGCACGCGGCAGGCGCGGCGGCCCTGGTGGTGGAGCTGGACACCCCGGGCGGCCTGCTGAAGTCCACGGACGATATCACCAAGGCTATCCTGAGCTCCCCCGTGCCGGTGATCGTGTACGTGGCGCCGCCCGGTGCCCGCGCTGCCTCCGCGGGGGTGTTCGTGGTGTACGCGGCGCACGTGGCAGCCATGGCACCCACCACGAACCTGGGCGCGGCCACACCGGTCTCCGTGGGCGGCGCAGAACAGGAGACGGAAAGCCAGCGCACCATGCTGCGCAAGGCCACGGAGGACGCGGTGGCCAAGATCCGCACCCTGGCCAAGCGGCGGGGCCGCAACGCGGAGTGGGGCGAGCGCGCGGTACGCCAGGCGGCGGCGCTGCCCAGCGAGGAAGCCGTGCGTATGGACGTGGTGGACCTGCTGGCGGGGGACGTGCACGAACTGCTGGCCCGCGTGGACGGCCGGACCGTGGAGGTGCTGGGTAGCTCCCGGATCCTGCGCACCCGGGGCGCACGGGTGGTGGACCTGGGCATGGACGTGCGGGAACAGTTCCTGGACCTGCTGGCGGAGCCCAACGTGGGCCTCATCCTCATGACGGTGGCCATCTACGGCATCCTGTTCGAGCTGAACAACCCCGGTTTGGTGGTGCCGGGGGTGGTGGGCGCCATCGCTCTGATTTTGGCCCTCACCTCCTTCGCCATCCTTCAGGTGAACTACGCGGGGCTGGCCCTCATCGCCCTGGGCGTGGCCCTGCTCATGGCCGAGCTGTTCGTTCCGGGCTTCGGTGTGCTGGGGGTGGGCGGCATCGTGGCCTTCATCCTGGGCGGCATCCTCCTCACCAGCAACCAGGAGCCCTATCTGCGGGCTTCCGTGCCCCTGGTGGTAGCCCTGGGACTCCTGACGGGCGGGTTCTTTCTGTTCGCCCTGGGGGCGGGCGTGCGGGCACAGCGCAAGCGGCCTGTCTCCGGATGGGAGTCCCTGGTGGGCCGCGTGGGTGTGGCGAAGACGGACGTGGACGGGCAGGGCCTGGTGCTGGTAGGTGGGGAGGACTGGAGTGCGGAGTCCGACGAGCCCGTGCGGGCGGGCGAGCGCGTTCGGGTGGTGGGGGTGGAAGGCCTCCGGTTGCGGGTGCGCAAGGAGGAATGACGGCCCGCACCCGCCAGTGGATCAGCACCAGCGAGGCCCAGACCCGCCAGCTGGGCGAGGCGCTGGGGCGGGTGCTGCGCTCGAAGGACGCGGTGGCGTTGACAGGTCAGCTGGGTGCAGGCAAGACCACTTTCGTTCAGGGGGTGGCGCGGGGCCTCGGGGTGCGCGGCTACGTGGCCAGCCCCACCTTCCCCCTGGTGCGGGAGTACGCGGGCCGGCTGCTTCTGTACCACGTGGACCTGTTCCGCATCGGGCCGGAGGACCTGGACAGTATCGGCTTCGACGAGCTGGTGGACTCCCGGGCGGCGGTGGTGGTGGAGTGGGCGGATCGTGCCGCGCGCCGCATGCCCGAGGACTGCCTGTGGGTGCACCTGGTCGGCACCGGGCAGCAGCCCCGCGCGATCCGGGTTGAGGCCGCGGGCCCGGTGAGCGAGGAGCTGCTGCGTCGGTGGGAGCAAGAGGTGGAGGCGGAGCGTGCGGGTGTTGGGGGTTGAGAGCGCCACCGGCGCGGCCAGCGTGGCGTTGGTGGACGGAGCAGGCCTGCTGGCTGAGCGCCACGTGCGGCAGCCGGAGCGGTCCCTGGAGTGGCTGGCACCGGCCATCTGCGGGCTGCTCCAGGACGTCGGTCTCGGCCCGGAGGCGGTGGAGGGGGTGGCGGTGTCCGTGGGCCCAGGTTCCTTCACGGGGCTGCGGGTGGGGATCGCCACGGCCGTGGGGTGGGCTCGCGCCCGACAGCTGCCCGCCTGTGGCGTTCCGACCCTGGAGGCCCTCGCCGCGGCTGTGGAAGCGCCCACGGTGGGCGTGGTGGTGGATGCCAGGCGGGGCGAGGTGGCCGCCGCCCTGTTCCAACGGTGCGGGGAGCGCCTGGTGCGGGTGGTGGAGGAGTTGGTAGCCGCGCCGCACCGGGTCGCGGAGGTGTTCCGAAAAGCAGGAGAGGCGCTGGACGGTTGTGTTTTGGTGGGCGACGGGCTGGCTCGCTGGGCAGAGGTGTTCACGGGGGCGTTACCCGGGGCCTGTGTGGCTGATGCGGTGCTGTGGAGCCCGCGAGCTGCGCTGGTTGCCTGGCTCGGTCGGCAGCGGCTGCTGGAGGGCGGCTCGCAGCAGCTGGCGCACATCCAGCCCTGGTACAGTCGCACGCCCGCTTTCCGCGAGGTGTCGGGTTCGTGAAGGCTCTGACGTCGGTGCGCATCGACCCCATGCGGGTGGAGGATATCCCCCGGGTGCTGGAGATCGAGCGCCAGTGCTTCTCCACCCCGTGGCCGCGGGATGCGTACCGCCGGGAGCTCCAGGAGAACCGCACCGCCTGCTACCTGGTGGCCCGACAGGACGGGGTGGTGGTGGGCTACGCGGGCATGTGGGTGATCCTGGAGGAGGCTCACGTCACCACCCTGGCGGTGGGCCCCCATTACCGGCGACGGAAGATCGGAGAGCGGCTGCTGGTGGCCCTCATCGAGGAGGCCCGGGCTCGGGGGGCGCGGTGGGTGACCCTGGAGGTGCGGCGGTCCAACCACGCGGCGCAGGCCCTGTACCGTAAGTACGGCTTCCGGGACGTGCACGTGCGGCCGCGGTACTACAGCGACAACGGAGAGGACGCCCTCATCATGTGGACGGGCAACATTTGGGAGGAGCCCTTCCGTTCCCAGTTTGAGGCCCTCAAAGCGGCCTTGCCTGCTTGAGGAGCTGGAACTGCGGAGGAGCCCGTGGTCGAAGGCCCGATTCTGGGCATCGAAACCTCTTGCGACGAGACCTCGGCGGCGGTGGTGGAGGGCACCCAGGTGCGGTCCAACGTGGTGGCCTCCCAGGCTGACCTGCACCACCGGTACGGTGGGGTCGTGCCTGAACTGGCGGCACGGCGGCACGTGGAGCGCCTGGTGGCGGTGGTAGACGAGGCCCTGGAGCGGGCGCAGGTGGGGGTAGAAGACCTGTCCGCGGTAGCGGTGACGTGCGGCCCCGGGCTGGTTTCCGCCCTCAGTGTGGGCGTGGCCTTCGCGAAGTCGCTGAGCCTGGCCACGGGAAAGCCCCTGGTGGGGGTGAACCACCTGGAGGGCCACATCTACGCCAACGTGCTGGTGCACGGACCGTTCCCCACCCCGGCCCTGGCCCTGGTGGTCTCCGGTGCCCACACTGACCTGCTGTGGATCCCCGAGTACGGGCGCTACCGCATCCTGGGCCGCACCCGGGACGACGCGGCAGGGGAGGCTTTCGACAAGGCGGCCCGGGCACTGGGCCTGGGCTACCCCGGCGGGCCCGAGATCGATCGCGCCAGCCAGCGCGGAGACCCAACGCGGGTACCGATGCCTGAGCCTCTGGCGTCCGAGGGTGGATACGACTTCAGCTTTAGCGGGCTCAAGACTGCGGCGCTGCGTGCCCTGCAGCAGGCTCCCCGTCCGGAGTTGGCGGACGTGGCCGCCGCGTTCCAGCAGGCCGTGGTCTCCCACCTGGTCCGCAGGACCCTGCGGGCCGCGGAGGAGTTTCAGCCGGGCTGCCTGCTGCTGGGCGGCGGGGTGGCGGCCAACCGGCTGCTGCGAGACCGGCTGTCCCGGGAGCTCCAGCGCCTGGGGATCCCCTTGTGGGTGCCGCCGCCCTGGCTGTGCACGGACAACGCGGCCATGGTCGCGTGCGCGGGCGCCTTCCGCTTGAGCCGTGGGGAGCGCGCGGACCTCACCCTGGGAGCGTGGGCGGACCTGCCCTTGGACGGGGAGCTGCCCGTGCGGCGCTAGCGCACCCCTCGCAGGGGGCGAGAAGAGTTGCCGAGAATGAACACATCGGGTAGCGACTGGGCCGCGGCGGCCAGCGGGAGCGGCAGCAGGCCAAGGGAGGCCAGCAACAGCCCGGGCACGTTGTACACCGCGGTGCCCGCCAGGTTGACCCACACGGTGGTGGTGAACTTGCGGGCCAGCCGCCGCAACCAAGGCACCAGGGACCAGTCCTCGCGCAGCAGGATCACGTGAGCGGCCTCCGTGCTGAGCGCGGTGCCCGTCTCTCCCATGGCCACGCCCACGTCAGCCTGCGCGAGAGCCGGGCCGTCGTTAATCCCGTCGCCCATCGAAGCCTTTGCCCGGCGGGACCTGTCGGGCCTCGACGTGGTGTACCTGTTCGCCGACGCCGTCTACGAGTCGCTGCGCCGGCAAGCAGGGTGCCGCGAGGACATCCTGGCCGGAGGCGGAGCGCATCCGCTGCTGGATGCACAAGATGCGGAACGTGCTGGACAGGGGGCCGGAGGAGGCGCGGCCCGTGCTCAAGCCCTATCTGGAGGCGATCCGGGACGCGCCGGACGTGGAGCGGGGCCGGCGGCTGGTGGCCGAGGTGGTGGAGCGGTTCGGGCGGGAGTATCCCTCGGCCATGCGGAGCCTGGTGGAGGACCTGGAGGCGAGCCTGGCGCACCTGCGGCTGCCCGCCGCCCACCGCAAGCACATCCGGACCACCAACCTGGTGGAGCGCAGCTTCGAGGAGCGGCGCCGCGCGAAGGTGATCCCGCGGTTTAGGAGCGAGCGGGAGTGCCTGAAGCTGGTCTTCGCCGTGCTGTGGCGGGCGAGCGAGCGCTGGCGGCGGGTGCAGTTCAGCGAGCACGAGCAGAAGCAGCTGCAACGTTACCTGCAGGGGCGGCAACAGCAGAAGGCGGCGAACAAGGACGCTCCGGCTGCCACCGTGGCATGACTCAGGCCGCTTTTACAGACAGTTAGGGACTTGACCTACAATAGGCCCAGCTGGTCCCGGGCATTGCGCCACAGCACTGCCTCCATGGCCTCGGGCTCGAGGCCTACCCTCTGCAGGGCCTCCAAACTACGATCCTCCGCGCCGGTGACGTGCGGGTAGTCCGAACCGAACACCACCCGCTGCGGGCCCACCGCCTCCAGCAGGCAACGCAGCGCGGGTGGGTAGGGATTCACGGTGTCGAAGTACGCGGCTTGAAGGACCTGGCTCGGAGGCTGGCCGCATGCGGCGCACTCCGCGTACGCAGCGTACCCCCTGTCCAGCCGGCCCAACAGGCAGGTACGGAAGGGCCCCACCCGCGTGCGGTGCCACCACCTTCACGCGCGGGTAGCGTTGGAAAAACCCCGAGTAGGCCAGCCGCGCCAGCGTCACCGTGGTCTCCGCGGGAAAACCCACCAGGGGGACCAGGCTGAAGTCCCGCAGCAACGGGGAGGCCAAGCCTCCCATGGGATGCAGGAGCACCACCAGCCCCAGCTGGTTCGCTCGCTCCTAGAAGGGCTGCAACAAGGGATCGTCCAGGGGCCGTGAGCCCACCGTGGTGCCCACCACCACTCCGTCCAGACCCAGGTCGGAGACGGCGTAGTCGAGCTCCTCCAGTTCCGCCCCGGTCCCCAGGGGCACGCTGGCGAGGGCGCGGAAGCGGTCCGGGTAGCGGTCCTTGATCTGTGCGTACGCGCGGTTGGCCAGCCGGGCTGCCCGTACGGCCTCCGCAGGGGGGAACACGTACACGTTGGGGCTGGTCAGGGAAAGTACCTGGACGGTGGCCGGATGCTGCGCAACAAGGCGCGCGCGCTCCTGCAGGTCCACCCGCGCGCTCCTGCAGGTCCACCATGGGCCGCGTAAGGGTGGCGAGGCGGGTGCCGCCCCACTCCAGGTAGCGGCGGCCCTGCCGGTCCGTGCAGATCTTCACCTGCGGCGCGGCCTCCTCCAGCAGGCGCAGATACTCGGGCGGGTAAAAATGGGTGTGGACGTCCACCAGCACGCTACACGTCCAGGTACACCACCGCCTGCCAGCCGTCCGGGGAGTCTTCCACCCGCGCCTGGTGGTAGGTGGCGGACTTCACCTCGATGCCCCTCGGGTGGCGCTGCGGGTCAAACCGCTCGCCCCACACCGTGGCCCGCACCCCACCCGGCCCCGCCTCGTGCACCGTGCACCGCCGGGCTAGCATGCCATCCCGGGCGTGCAAAAACAGCAGCTCGTTCAGCCACTCCACCGCCAGGGCGGTGAGGTCTTCCGTCTGCACCTGCACGGGCCAGGCCTCCTGCTCCTGCACGGTGGAAGGATCCGTGATAAGGCCGAACAGACCCGCCGCGAGCTCCTCCAGCACGCCCGGCAAGGTGTCCGCGTGGGCCCGAAGGCCCACCTCCGCGGTGTGCTCCAGGACCTCCACCGGCACAGGGTTACCCCACGCCCACGTTCTCCGCCGCCGGGGCGCGGCTGAACTGCGGGTCGCCCATGAGTTCCAGCAGGGCACGCATGAGGGACGTGACCCGCTTTTCCCGGTGCCGCACGCCCCACAGGGTGCGGGTGGGCCGGAAATCGGGGGTTTCCACCACCACCAGCTGGCCCCTGCGGACAGCCTCATCTGCTGCCAGCCGCGACACCACGCCCACCCCCAGCCCTGCCGCTGCCGCCTGCACCACCGCCTCGTTGGTGTGCAGCTCCATGGCAGGAGCAGGCACCACCCCCAAGCTGCGGAAGGCACGCTCCGTGGCCTCCCGGGTCCCGCTGCCCCGCTCCCGCAGGATCAGACGGGTCCGCAGCAGCTCCGAGACACCGACCTGCCCCGCCCGGGCCAGGGGGTGGTGGGGCGAGGCGACCACCACCAGCTGGTCGGTGTAGAAGGGGAAGTGCAGCATGGAGTCGTGCCGCACCCCCTCGTCCACCACGCCCACGTCCAGCTCGTTGCGCAGGAGCTTCTCGTATACCCGCCGCGCGGGGAGGATCTCCAGGGTGACCTCCGCGTCCGGCGCCCGCTCCCGCACCTGGCCCAGCAAGGGCGCCAGCAGGTACGTGCCCGGGGTGTTCACAGCCCCCACCCGCAGGGGGCCCGCGGGGACCCCCTGCAAGTCCCGCACGGCCCGTTCGGCCTCCTCCAGCAGGGACAGGATCCGCACCGCGTACTCGTCCAGGACCCGGCCGGCCTCCGTGAGGAAGATGCGCTTGCCCACCTGCTCGAACAGCTCCGCCCCCAGGGCCCGCTCCAGCTCCCGGACCTGGATGCTCACGGAAGGCTGGGTGATACGCAGCTCCTCCGCAGCCCGGGAGAAGGAGCCCGCCCGCACCACGGTGCGGAAGATCTTGAGTTGGTGGACGTTCAGCATAAGCACCCCCAATTCCCACTATACCGCCGGTTGGACCCACAAGGCCGTTAAAACTTTATCCACGGCGTACGATCACTTGCGGGCCCTGGACACGGCGGCTGCGGCAGCCTATCGTCTTTAGACGAGACCGGCGACGAAGGAGGCAGCGCCACGTCCGCACCCCCAGCGAGCCGGCAGCCCGGGTGCGAGCCGGCGGGCGGGCGCGGCGGATTCCACCTCCGGAGCCGCGGTGAAAAGCCGCCGGGCGAGGCCCGATAACGCCGAAGAGGTGCCGGCCCCTGGGGCCGGAATCAGAGTGGCACCGCGGGAAGCGACCTCCCGTCTCTGAGACGCGGAGGTTTTTTGCTGGAAGCCCTCAGGAGGTGGAGGATGGACGAGCTGCTGCTGATCCCGGGTCCGACCCCGGTCCCTGCCCCGGTGCGGGAGGCCGGGAGTCGGCCTATGACCAACCACCGGAGCCAGGCGTTCGCGCGGGTGCTGCGCGCGGTGCTGGAAGGGGTGCAGGATTTGTACCGTACGCGCCAGCCCGTGGTGCCGTACGCCAGCTCGGGGACCGGGGTGCTGGAGGCCGCGGTGGTTAACACCCTCTCCCCCGGTGACCGGGTGCTGGCGCTGTCCTGCGGGGCCTTCGGGAACCGCTTCAGCCGCATCGCGCGCGCCTACGGGGCCGAGGTAACCCACGTGGAGGTGGAGTGGGGCCGCGGGGTGACTCCGGAGCTGCTGGAGCAGCACTTAAAGAAGGCTGCGTACCGGGCCGTGCTGGTGACCCACAACGAGACCTCCACGGGCGTGCAGAACGACCTGAAGGCCCTGGCCCACGCGCGGGCGGACCACCCGGCGCTGCTGCTGGTGGACGCGGTGAGCTCCCTGGGTGCCATCCCCCTGGAGATGGACGCGTGGGGGCTTGATGCGGTGGTGACCGCGTCCCAGAAGGCCCTAGGCTGCCCGCCCGGGGTGAGCTTCCTTGCCGCCAGCGAGCGGGCTTGGGAGGCGCACCGCCACGCCCGCATGCCAAGGTACTACTGGGACATGGGGCAGGTGTTGGAGGCCCTGGATCAGCCGCTGCCCCAGACGCCCTTCACACCCGCGGTGTCCGTGTTCTTCAGCCTGGAGGCGGCGCTGCAGCTGATCCGGCAGGAGGGTTACCAGGCCGTGCAGGATCGCCACCGCCGGCTGAGCGAGGCCACCCGGGCGGGTGTCCGGGCCCTGGGGTTGCAGCCCGTGGCATCGGAGGAGTGGGCCTCCTGGACCGTGACCGCGGTGTGGCTACCCGAAGGCGTCTCTGCGGAAGCCCTGGTAAGCCGCGTCCGGGAACGCTACGGGGTGGTCCTGGCAGGCGGGCAGGGCAAGCTGGAGGGCAGGGTGTTCCGGATCGGCCACCTGGGCTTTGTGTTCCCACAGGACATCCTGCGGTGCATGGAGGCCCTGGGGTTGGTGCTGCAGGAGCTGGGGCTGCCGGCGGATCCGCGGGCGGGGCTGGAGGCGGCCCAGAGGGTCTTCGAGGCCCCGGCGGTGCGGACGGGGTGAGCGCATGGGAGCGGCCACCCGACAGGAGCTGTCCGAAATTACCGGCACCCGCTGCCGGATCCTGGTCGCGGACGGGCTCGGTGAGGCAGGGCTCCGTCGCCTGCGGGAGACGTGCGAGGTGGAAGTCTGCGGCGGGCTGTCGGAGGAGGAGCTTTGCGAGCGCCTGGCGGGGGTGCACGCCCTGGTGGTACGCAGCCGTACCCGCGTGACCCGGCGCGCCCTCGAGGCCGGCCGGGATCTGCGGGTGGTGGCACGGGCCGGGGTGGGTGTGGATAACATTGACGTGGAGGCGGCTACCCGGGCCGGGGTGCTGGTAGTCAACACCCCGGACAGCAGCGTGCGGGCCACCGCGGAGCACACCGTGGCCATGCTGCTCGCGTGCTGCCGCAACATCCCGCAGGCGCACCAGTCCCTCCAGCGGGGAGAGTGGAACCGGGAAGCGTTCGTGGGCACGCAGGTGTACGGCAAGACCCTGGGCGTAGTGGGGTTGGGCCGCATCGGCAGCGAGGTGGCCCGCCTGGCCCGGGGGCTGGGGATGCGGGTTATCAGCTACGACCCGTACGTGAGCGCGGAGCGGGCAGCGCAGCTGGGTGTGCAGGCGGTGAGCTTCGAGCGCCTGCTGGAGCAGGCGGACTTCGTCACCGTGCACGTCCCGCTGACCGATCGCACCCGGGGCATGATCGGCCGGGAGCAGCTGGCGCGCATGAAGCGGGGCGTACGGCTGGTGAACTGCGCCCGCGGAGGCTTGGTGGACGAGGCGGCGCTGCTGGAGTTCCTGGAGGAGGGGCACGTGGCCGGAGCGGCCCTGGACGTGTTCGCGGAGGAGCCTCCCAAGGATCTACGCTTGGTCCGCCACCCGCGGGTGGTGGTCACCCCGCACCTCGGTGCGTCCACCCGGGAGGCCCAGGAAGCCATCGGGGTGGACGTGGCGGAACAGGTACTGCAGGCCCTGGCGGGCCGATTGCCGCGCGGGGCGGTGAACGTGGCAGCCGTGCAGGGCGACTCCTGGGAGCGCCTGAGTCCTCATCTGGGGCTGGGTCGGGTGTTAGGGGCGCTGGTGCGGCAGCTGAGCCCCGATCCCATCCACGCGGTGGAGGTACACCTGGAGGGCGAGCTCAGCCACGTGGACCCGTCCCCTCTGGTGGCGTCCGTCCTGGTGGGCCTGCTGAGCGGGGTCACGGATCGCGTGGTGAACGTGGTCAACGCGCGCCTGGTGGCGGCAGAGCGGGGGATCCGGGTGGTAGAGTCGCGCCAGGAGACCACGGAGGACTTTGCCAGCCTCATGCGGGTGACGGCCCATACCTCGACAGGCAAGTTCCAGCTGGCCGGCACCCTGTTCGGCCGCAGCCAGCCCCGGATCGTGTGCATCGGCCAGTACCGCATCGACCTGGACCCGGCCCCCTACATGCTGTTCGCGTGGAACACGGACCGGCCGGGGATGATCGGCCGGGTCGGCACCATCCTGGGCCGTCACGGGGTGAACATCGCGGGCATGCACCTGGGCCGAGAAAGCCCCGGCGGGGTGGCGGTGATGGTCCTCACCCTGGACGACCCCGTGCCCCCGGAGGCGGTGGAGGAGATCCGGTCCGTGGACGGCATCTACGACGTGAAGGTGGCACGCCTGTAGCCAGGCCGAGGGCAGAGCCGTGGTGGACCTGAAGGCGGTGCGGGAGGACCCGGACACCTTCCGGATGGCCCTGAGGCGGCGGGGGCGGGACTCCTCCCTGGTGGACCGGGCCCTCGAGCTGGACCGTGCGTGGCGGGAGGCCCTGCAGGAGGTGGAACGGCTGCGGGCGGAGCAGAACCGCGCCAGCGCAGAGGTCGCCCGCCTGTCAGGGCCGGAGCGGGAGCAAAAGATCGCCGAGGTGCGGGCCCTGGCGGCCCGGCTAAAGGAGCGGGAACCCGAAGCGCGCCGGCGGCGGCAAGAGCTGGAGCAGGTGCTCTTGCTGTTCCCCAACGTACCCCACCCGAGCGTGCCGGACGGCACCGGGGAGCAGGACAACGTGGTGGTGCGCACCTGGCGGACCCCGCCCCGGTTTGACTTCCCGCCGCTGGACCACGTAGAGCTGGGCCGGCGCCTGGCAATCCTGGACTTCGAGCGGGCCGGCAAGGTGTCCGGATCTCGCTTTTATTTCCTGTTGGGTAAGGGCGCGCTGCTGGAGATGGCCCTGGTCCGGTACGCCGTGGACCGCCTGCTGCGGTGGGGTTTCGTGCCCGTGATCCCGCCGGTCCTGGTGCGGCCGGAGATCATCACGGGGGCCTGGGGCGGGGCGGCCTTCGACCCGCAGCAGACCTACCGGGTGGCGGAAGACCACCTGGCCCTGGTGGGGACCTCCGAGCAGAGCTTGGCGGGCTTCTACCGGGACGAGGTGCTGGAGGCGGACCGGCTGCCCGTTCGTTTCGCGGGGGTGTCGTGGTGCTTCCGCCGGGAGGCGGGGGCCCACGGGCGCGAGACGCGGGGCCTGTACCGGGTCCACCAGTTCGACAAGGTGGAGATGTTCTCGTACGCGCACCCGGACCGGTCGTGGGAGGAGCACGAGTTCCTCCTGCGGGTGGAGGAGGAGATCCTGCAGGGGCTGGGCATTCCGTACCGGGTGGTGCTCCTGTGCGCGGGGGACCTGGGTACGGCGTCCGCCAAGACCTACGACCTGGAAGCCTGGATGCCGGGCCGCGGTGCCTACGGCGAGGTGACCTCCTGTAGCAACACCACCGACTTCCAGGCACGTCGCCTGAACGTGCGCTTCCGGGAGCGGGGCCGGACGGAGTTCGTGCATACCCTGAACGGCACGGCCCTGGCCACCTCCCGCATCCTTATCGCGATCCTGGAGAACTACCAGCAGTCAGACGGCAGCGTGCGGGTGCCGGACGCCCTGGTACCCTACACCGGCTTCGACCGCATCGGGCCTGCGGACCGTGGAGCCCTTTGAGGATCTGCTGGGACGGGGCGAGGTAGCTCTGGCGGAGGGCGCCTGGCACGTGGCGGAGGAGCTGTTCCGGAAGGCGGCGGCCCTGCGCCCTCAGTCCGCCCACGCCCACACCCGCCTGGGCGTGGCGCTGGCGCGCCAGGGGAGGTACGAGGAGGCCCTGGCCTGCTTCCGGGAAGCCTTGCAGCTGGACCCCGGCTACGCGCCCGCCTACTGCAACATGGGAACCGTGCACGGGGAGCGGGGCGAGCTGGAAGGGGCGGTGCGGGCGTACCGCAAGGCCCTGGAGCTGGACCCAGAGTACGCCCTGACCCACCACAACCTGGCCGCGGTGTACAAGCGGCTGGGCCGCTACGGGGAGTTTGTGCGGCACATGAAGCAGGCCACGCGCTTGAGCTCACGGGCCTGGGGCCGGCCCGGGTGTCTTGTGGTCCTCTCGGGGATCCTGTGGATGGTGTGCTGGTGGCTTTGACCGGTTCAGGACCTCGCGGGGGTCGAGGCCCGCGTGTGCTGCCAGCAACGTTCCCGCAACCTTTCCCGTACCGCGGGCCACTGCGTGTGCAGGAGGCGATCCACGCAGGTGTCGGGCACCCGGCCGTCCCGCGCCGGTACGGCGGCAGCAAGAGGGTGCAGCACACCTCCGCGCACCGCTCCACGGGCCGCAGGTCCACCAGACCCGTGATCCCGCACGGTGCCAGGTCCGCTTGAAGTCGGATCACAAAGGGGGCAGGTACCGCGCCCCGTGAGGACCTGGCACCTTCAGTCGAGGGGCTCGGGCCCGGGTTCGGACCGGAGCCGTAGGAGGTGCAGCAGGTCGCTGCGGGTGAGGATGCCTACCAGCTCGCCGTCCGCGTCCAACACGAGGAGGCGACCCACGCCCGCCTCCACCATGCGCGCGAGGGCGTCGTACGCGAGGGTCTCGGGCCGCACCGTGCGGGCCCGGCCGATGGGCGTCATGGCCTCCCGCACGCGGGTGGTGGCCCACCGTTCCCGCGGCACCTGCTTGAGGTCGTGCAGGGTGAGGATGCCCACTAGACGCTCCCCGTACACCACGGGGTAGCCGCCGTGCTTGCGGGGGAGAAAGTACCCCGCCACCGCCTCCTCCAGGGTTAGGCCCGCCTCCAAGGTCACCGGGTCGCGGGTCATGATGTCCTGGACCCGGACGCCCCGCAGGGCGTGGCGGAGCAGCATCTGCTGGTAAGAGGCTCCCGCGCCCTGGTCCAGAAACCAGCCGATGAGTACCATCCACAGGCCGTCGACCGGCCGGCCTGCGAAGATGGCCAGTACCCCCAGGGCGATGAAAACCGCGGCGGCCGCGTGCCCCAGGTAAGTGGTAACGCGGGTGGCGCGTTCGAAGCCCCACAGGGACCACAGCAAGGCCCGCAGGACCCGTCCCCCGTCCAAGGGGAAGGCAGGGAGGAGGTTGAAAGCGGCCAGCAGCAGGTTCACCGAGGACAGGTAGCCCATCAGCGCGGTTGCCGGCACCGCGGGTCCCGGGGGCGTGAGCAGCCGGAACACGCCCGCCAGAACCACGGAGGTGGCCGGTCCTGCCAGGGCCACCCACAGCTCATGCGCGGGCCTTGCGGGCTCCCGGGCGATGTGGGCTACCCCGCCAAACAAAAACAGGGTGATGCTGCGGGTGGGGATGCGGAAGTGCCGGGCCACCAGGGCGTGTCCGAGTTCGTGCACCAGCACCGAGGCGAACAGCAAGAGCGCCCCCGAGAAGCCCATGGTCCAGTAGGCGGCCTCCGGCAGGCCCGGGATCCGCTGCGGGAAAACCGTGCGGGCCAACGACCCCGCGATGGCCCACACGGCCAAAAACCAGGTGGCGTGGATCTGCACGGTGATTCCCGCCACCCGCCCCACGCGCACCGAGCCGGTCACTCCGACACCTCCCGCGGCTGGTCTCGGGCGGGAAGTTCACCGCGGCGGGCCGGCCTCCCTGCGGTCGTGTTAGGATCCCTGGCGGAAATACCGCACGCCCGTGGGACGTTGCGGCGGGAAAGAAAGCTCGAGGAGGGATCCGGAACGATGGCGAAGCCCGTAGAGGTCACCGACGAGAACTTCGACCGAGAGGTTCTGCAGGCGGAGCTGCCCACCGTGGTGGACTTCTGGGCGGCGTGGTGCGGTCCCTGCCGCATGATCGCTCCCATCGTGGAGGAGCTGGCACGGGAGTACGAGGGGCGGGTGAAGTTTGCCAAGCTGGACGTGGACCGCAACCCGGCCACCGCGGTACGCTACAACGTCCTGTCCATCCCCACCTTGGGGGTGTTCAAGGGCGGCGCCCTGGTGGAGCGCATCATCGGGTACATGCCCAAGGCGGAGCTCAAGCGGCGCATCGACGCCGCGGTGGGCGCGAGCGTGTAAGCGCCCGCGCTGCGCCAACGCGACCAGCAGGAACCCCGGGCTAGGAAGGCTTCGGGGAAAACGGCCTTCAGTCCTGCTGGGCCAGCCAGCGCTCCGCCTCCATGGCGGCCTGGCACCCGTAGCCCGCCGCGGTTACGGCCTGGCGGTAGGTGTGGTCGTGCACGTCCCCCGCGGCGAACACGCCCTCCACGCTGGTCATCATCCCGCGCTTAAGGACTACGTACCCCGCGGGGTCCACCTCCAGCTGTCCCCGGAACAGGTCGGTGTTGGGCACGTGACCGATGGCCACGAACACCCCGTCCGTCTCCAGCTCCTGTAAGGCTCCCGTCTGCGTGTGGCGCAGGCGGACCCCCGTGACCCGGGAGTCCTTCCCCAGGATCTCCTCCACCACGTGGTTCCACACGAACTCGATCTTGGGATGGCGAAAAGCTCGATCCTGCAGAATCCGGCTGGCGCGGAGCTGGTCCCGGCGGTGCACCACCCGCACGGAGGCGGCCAGGTTGGCCAGGTACAGGGCCTCCTCCATGGCGGTATCCCCTCCCCCCACCACCACCCGCTTGCCGCGGAAAAAGAAGCCGTCGCAGGTGGCGCAGGTGCTGACGCCGCGCCCCAGGTACTTGCTTTCCGACGGCAGCCCCAGCATGCGGGCCCGCGCGCCCGTGGCCACGATCACCGCCCTCGCCTGGTACACCTCCCCGTTGCCCGCCTGCACCCGGAACGGACGGGTGCGGAAGTCCACCGCCACCGCGTCCTCCGGCACAAACTCCGCGCCCACCCGCTCCGCCTGGCGGCGCATCTGCTGCATGAGCTCGGGGCCCAGGATGGGCTCCGCGAAGCCGGGATAGTTCTCCACCTCGGTGGTCAACATGAGCTGGCCGCCCGGCTGGGAGCCCTCCAGAACCAGGGGGTACAGGTTAGCCCGGGCCGCGTAGATGGCCGCGGTCAGCCCCGCCGGCCCGGAGCCCAGGATCAGCACGTCACGCATGTTTTCCCCTCCGCGCCACAGGACCGCCCCGACGGCTCGCGAAGGTCCGGGGTGTTCCCGGACTGGGGTATAAAGCTAGCAGGAGACGGGCCCGGGGGTCGGGATGGCGAACGCGCGCTTCCGCACCGATGTGGACTACTACGAGGTGCTGCAGGTGCACCCGAGCGCCCATCCTGCCGTCATCCGCAAAGTCTACCACGTGCTCCTGCTGGAGCTGAAGTACCACCCGGACCTGGGCGGGGACGTGGAGCGGGCACAGCTCATCAATGAAGCGTTCGCCGTGCTGTCGGATCCCCAGCGCCGGGAGGAGTACGACCGGTTCCGGGCGGAGGCGGGGCTGCGGACAGAAGGGCCCGGCGCGGCCCGCAGCGCCCCCGAACAGGCCCCGGATCCCGCCGTGCACGCGACCCTGCTGGAGCAGCTGCAGGAGGCCATGACCGCCTTGTCCGCCTGGCCGCCCCGCAGGGCGGCGCCCCCCTTCTGCCGCGGCCGCGTGGCGGGGGTTGAAGCTGGCCCTCTTGCGCGGGTGCACGGGTTCCGCTACACGGGGTCCATTCGAAGCGCGCAGGAAAAACTGGGCGAGGAGCTGGAGTTCCGGACCTACGCGCAGCCCTCGGGGGAGGTGCGGATGCTGCTGGTGGCGGCCCGCGGCACGCTCATGGCGGGTATGATAAGCGGAGCCCCTGGTGGCCTTGGTTCTGACCTGGTGCGGACCTTCGCCACCGAGGTAGCTGGGGGCGAGGTGGACCCAGAGGCGGTAGCCCGGCTGCTGCACGCGGCGGAGTACCTCGACTCCGGGGAGCGGCGGCGCCGGACACGCGCACTGGACCTTTGGCTGGTGTGCGCTACCCGCGAGCCGGACCGCGCCTCGGTGGTGCTGGCCGCCCTCCCTGTAGGGGTCCGTTGAGGAGTCCCCCGCACCGGGCTACTGTAAGTAGCGCGGTCCGGAGGGAGGTCATGGATGGAGATGCACCCGCCCGAGGGCGGGTGGGCTGCGGCCCGGTGAAGGGCGGCCGGCGGACTCCAGGAGAAGCGGAGGGACGACGGTGAGCGAGCTGGGTGCTGCGTCTGCGGGCCTGGCCCTGGCCGCGTCCGTGTACGCCGCCGGCGCCAGCTTTTACGGTGCCCGCACGGGGACAGTGCGGTGGGCGGAAAGCGGCGCGCGGGCCCTGTGGGCTGCGGCAGGCCTGCTCACCGTATGCGTGGTGGTGCTGGTCCACGCCCTCGTCACATGGGACTTCCGGCTTGGTTACGTGGTCCGCAACACCAGCCTCGCGACTCCCCTGCTGTACCGGGTGAGCGCCCTGTGGGGCTCGCAGGCGGGGTCTCTGTTGTTGTGGAGCTGGCTGCTGGGGTTGGTAGCCGGCGCGGCGGTAGCTGGCCAGCGGTCCGCGCACCCCCAGCTGGCGGCGTGGGCCTGCGGTGTGCTGAGCCTGGTGCTGGGATTTTTCGTGTTCCTCGTGGTGGTGGAGCGACCCTTCCAGATTCTCCCCTTCGCCCCCGCGGATGGCCGGGGACTGAACCCGCTGTTGGAGGACCCTGGCATGGTGCTCCACCCGCCCTTACTGTACGGGGGCTTCGTGGGACTTTCGGTGCCGTACGCCTTTGCCATGGCTGCACTGACGACCGGGAGGTTGGACGGCACGTGGGTGGCGGCCACCCGCCGGTGGACCGTGGCCAGCTGGCTCAGTCTTGGTGCGGGGCTGGTGGTGGGCGGCTGGTGGGCGTACCGCACGCTGGGATGGGGCGGCTACTGGGGATGGGACCCGGTGGAGAACGCCGCCCTGGTGCCCTGGCTGGTGACCACCGCATACCTGCACTCCGCGGTGGTGCAGGAGCGCCGCGGCGCCTTTGCCGCGTGGAACCTGTGCCTGGTGGTGCTGGCTTTCGCCACCGCGGTGCTGGGCTCGTTTCTGACCCGCACGGGGCTCGTGGTGTCCGTGCACAGCTTCGCCCGTTCGGAGATCGGGCCGTACTTCCTGGCCTTCGTGGCTGCCTTACTGCTGGCCTCCTTCGCCCTGGTGGCATGGCGCTGGGACCAGCTGCGCGGCAGCCCGCCCGTGGAGGATCTCGTTTCCCGAGAAGGCGCTTTCCTGTTCAACAACGTCCTGTTTTTAGGGTTCGCGGGCGCGGTACTGGTGGGCACCCTGTACCCGCTGGGTGTGCAGGCCGCGGGAGGCCCGCAGCTGTTCGTGGGGCCGCCGTACTTCCACGCGGTGGCAGCACCCTTGGGGGTGGCCCTTTTGGTCCTCATGGGAGCCGCCACGGTGTTGCCGTGGCGGCGCTCCAGCCCGCGCGTGCTGGCCCGTTTCCGCTACCCGGTGTTCGCGGCGCTCCTGGTGGGGATCGCTTCTGGGGTGCTGCTGCGGCGGCCCGGGGTGGTGGCTGCCTTGGCCGCGGCCGGCTTCGCCTTCGGGGCCACCCTGCAGGCGTTCCACGTGGCCGGCCGGACCGGTCGGAAGGCAGGGTGGGGCTACCTGAGGGGTCTTGGGGAGGCGCTGCGGGCTCAGCCGCGCCGGTACGGCGGCTACCTGGTACACCTCGGGGTCGTACTGATGGCGGTGGGTATTGTGGGCAGCCACGCGTACGTGCGGGAGCGGGAGGTGACGGTGCGCCCCAACCAGGCTTTCGCGGTGGGCCCTTACACCCTCGTGTACCGTGGCCTGGAGGCGGATGCCACGGCCCTGGCCAGCGTCACCCGCGCTCGGCTGGAGCTGCGGCAGGCGAGCGGATCCGCGCTCCTGCAGCCGGTGCGACTTGCGTACCCGCGGTGGGGGCAGGTCGTCAGCCGGCCCGCCATCCGTTCTACGTGGCACGACGACGTGTACGCGGTGCTGTGGGGCTTCCAGCCCGACGGCTCGGCCACCTTCCGCGTGTGGGTAAACCCCCTGGTGCGTTGGGTGTGGCTGGGAGCCCTGTTGAGCGGGCTGGGGACCCTGCTGACCCTGTGGCCCCCACGGCCCGGCACGGTGGGGTTGCCCGCAGATCGGTACTCGCCGGGACTGCCCATCTCGCAGGACGGCTACCGCGGCCGGGCGGTTCGGGAGGTGCTGCGGGCCCTGCGCGGCCCGCGGGAGGGGAGGGTGCGGTGAGGCACCTCCTCACGGCCGTGGCGGTAGTGCTGGTTGGGGGCGTGGCCGCGTGGGCCTCCTCGGACCTGGATGAGCGGGTGCGCGCGGTGGCCTCACAGCTGATGTGCCCGGTGTGCGAGGGGCGTACGGTGGCGGAGTCCACGTCAGAGTTAGCGGCGCAGATGCGGGCGGTGATCCGTGAGAAGCTCGCGCGCGGGGAGTCGGAGGAGGCGGTGCTGGCCTACTTCGTGGACCGATACGGACCCTCGGTGCTGGCCGTCCCGCCGCGCGAGGGCGCGGGGTGGGTACTGTGGTTAGCCCCAGCGGTGTTGCTGGGCGGCGGGGTTGGCTACGTGGTGGTGCGGTTCGGCCGCAGGACCCCGTGGGGGTGGTCGCAGGACGGTGAGGATGGTGGCTGAGCCGCTTGCTGCCCGCCGCAGCTGGCGCACGGCCGCTGTTGTTGTAGCCGCGGTGGTGTTGTGGGCCTGGGCCGGCGCGCACGCCGGCACCGTGCGCGGCCGCGTGGTGCACGGCCAGACGGGTCGGCCCGTGGGCGGGCTGGAGGTGCGGGTGCTGGGGATGGAGGCTGGTAAGCCCTCGGTGGAGGTGGTGACCCGTACGGACTCCCGGGGGACGTTCCAGGTTCGGCTGGAACCCGCGCGGCGCACCCACGTGGTGCAGGCCACCTACCAGGGCGTGACGTACACCGCAGGTCCCCGGCCTGCTTCGGACCCCTCCCCCCTCACCCTGCGGGTCTTCGAGGCCACCCGCCAGGCGCCCGCCCTGTGGGTGTCGCGGCGGGCGCTGCTGCTGGAGCAAGATGACGGGTGGTTCGTGGTGCGGGAAGTGGTGGTGGTGCACAACCCGTCACCCCGCACGTATGTGGGGTCCGGCGGGGAGGGCACGTGGCGCGTTCCCCTGCTGGTGGGGGCGGAAGCGGTGCAGGTGGTGCGGGGGATGGTGCCCGCGGGCGTGGATCCGGATGGATCCCTGGTGGATACCCTGCCCGTGCAGCCGGGTGACCGCGCGGCGGTGCTGGTGTACCGGGTGCGGGCCCGCGGGCCGTCCCTGCTGCAGCTGCGTACGGGGCTTCCCACCGCTTCCCTGGACGTTTTCGCAGCCGAACCCCTACAGGTCCGGTCGGAGCTTTTGGAGGTGCGGCAGACCCGCCGGCTGGCTGGCCGTGCGGTGACGTGGCGAGCGGCCCGAGACCTTGCTGCGGACGCGGTGCTGATCCTGACCGTGGAGGGCGTCCCCGCGCGTTCACCCGGCGCAGAGCGGCTCGCCAGCGTCCTCCTGGCCGTGGGGGCTGTGGTTTTCGTGGCCTGGCCGTGGTGGGCCCGCCGAGGTTGAAGGGGACCTGATGGGTAGTGTAAACTGCTTGCGGACATGAGGTCTCCCAGGCCAATTCACCCTCTTTTGTTCGCGCCGCGGCAGTGCATCTGTCTATGGCGGGAGCAGGGGCGTGGCACCTGCCGCGCCGGCTCCCGCGTCGCCTGACCGCGCGCGGCCGCATTCCTACTACAGAATCCAGTTCGTTCAGGCGGCCCGCCATCCGGCCCTGTGGTAGGGTCTGGCTGACTTCCGGGGAGGTGGTGTTGTGAGCGGACGCCGTGTTCACCCTGATGTGGACTGCTGCCAGGAGCTGTGCAGTGAGGCTGCTGGACCGCAGCCCGATTCCGCGTTGTCCCGCCGGCGTTTCCTGGCGTGGCTGGTGGCCGCGGGGCTGAGCGGCTGGGCCGCCCTGGAACGGAGGGCGCTGGCGCAGGCGCGCCGGCGGGTGCGGTTGGGCTTCTGCGGGCAGCTGCTGTGCGTGGTGCCGTACGAGGTGGCCCGCCGTTACGGCTACTTCGCGGAGCAGGGTCTCGACGTGGAGCTGGTGTACTTCCGCGGGGGCGCCGCGGCCATGCAGGCCCTGGTGGGAGGCGCGGTGGACTACGCGGCCACCTCCTTCGACGTGGCCCTGAGTGCGTTTGCCCGCGGAGCACGCATCGTGCGCTTCTTCACCACGGGGAGGCTGCCGCTGTTCGCTCTGGTGACCTCCCCCGCTCAGGCCGAGCGCATCCGCGGGTTGCCGGACCTACTGGGTCGGACGGTGGGTATCTCCGGCCTGGGCAACGCGGACCATGTGTTGGCCCTGTACCTGGTGAAGCGGGCTGGGGTGGACCCGCAGCGGGTGCGTTTCGCGGTCCTCGGCCCCAACCTGTACGAGGCCCTGCGGGTGGGCCACGTGGATGCGGGCATGGTGCAGGAGCCGGCCTTGACCCTGTTGAGCCGCAGCGGGGGCCGGGTGCTAGCCAACCTTATGGACCTCCAACAGGCGGAACAGCTGCTGGGCGGCCCGTACGAGTTCATGGGCGTGGCGGTGCGGAAAGACGAGTGGCAGGCGCGGGAGCCGGAGATGCGGGCGCTGGCGCGGGCCCTCACCCGAGCCCTGCGCCTGGTGCACTACGGCACGCCCAGGTTGGTGGTAGAAGCACTTCCGCCGGAGCTGGTGGCGGGCGGGGACCGGGAGCTGTTCGAGGCCGTCCTGGCGCGGCACCGCCGCTCCCTGTATCCGCAATCCGGCCGCATCGACCGGACCGCGGTCCGCCGCGTGGTCGAGCTGCAGGTGCAGGCGGGGGTTTTGCCGAGGGCCGTGGATCCCGCGGATCTAGTGACGAACGCCATCGTGGAGGGGTTGTGAGCGCGCTGCGGATCCGGGACCTGGAAGTGCGCTACGGAACGCACCGGGTGCTGGCTGGGGTGGACCTGGAGCTGGAGGAGGGCGAGTTCCTGGGCCTGGTGGGCCCGTCCGGGTGCGGGAAGAGCACCCTCCTGCGGTGCGTGGCGGGGCTCCTGCAACCCCACGCCGGCTCCGTGGAGGTCTTCGGGATCCCCGTGCGGGGGCCCAGCCCAGACGTGGGCATCCTGTTCCAGGACGACGCCCTGCTACCCTGGCGGACCGCGCGGGAGAACGTGGCGCTGCCGCTGCGCTTCCGCGGGCAGCCGATTCGGGAGGCGATGGAACGCGCGGAGGGCTGGCTACGCCGGGTGCGGCTGGAGGGCTTTGGGGATCACTATCCGGCGGAGCTATCCGGTGGTATGCGCAAGCGGGTCGCCCTGGCCCAGGTGCTGGCGGCCCGGCCCCGACTGCTGCTCATGGACGAGCCCTTCGCCAGCGTGGACGCCATCGTCCGCCACCTTCTGGAGGTGGACGTGTCGCGGTTGGTGGCCGACACGGGAGCTGCGGTCCTGCTGGTCACCCACGATTTGGAGGAGGCCATCAGCCTGTCGGACCGCGTGGCGGTGATGTCCGCCGGGCCCGGTGCGCGGCTGGTGGAGGTGTACCGGGTGCCCTTCGGCAGGCCCCGGGACCCCGTGGGTGTGCGCGCGGACCCCGCCTTCGGTTCTTTGGTGAGCCGGGTGTGGAGCACGCTGCGGACGGAAGTGGCGCGGATGGGCTGGGAGCTTTCCGCATGAGCCGCCTGGTGGCCCTTGTGCTGTTGTTCGGTGGTTGGGAGCTGTCCGCACGGGCACGGTGGCTGGACCCGGTGCTGTTTCCGCCGCCCAGCGCGGTCGGCTGGGTCCTGTACGAGCTGGCTCGCACCGGCCAGGTGTGGTCCCACTTCCGGGTAACGGTGACGGAGGCGCTGGCGGGCCTCGGCTTGGGAACGGGTGTGGGGGCTACCCTGGGCTTGCTGTGCGCCAGTTTCCGACCTCTCGCGGAGGCGCTGGAGCCAGCCATGGCGCTGCTGAACGCCATCCCACGGGTGATCCTGGCCCCGGTGTTTGTCATCTGGCTGGGGATCGGGATGGCGTCGAAGGTGGCCTTAAGCTTCGTGCTGGTGATGGTGGTCATGTTCTTCGCCACCTACACAGGGATCCGGGAGGTGGACCGGCGCCTGGTGGAGCGCGTGCGAACCCTGGGCGGGGGGCGTCGGGAGGTACTGCGGGAAGTGTACGTGCCTTCGGTGACCGCGTGGGTGGCCAGCGGCCTGAAGGTGGCGGTGGGGTTCGCCTTTACCGGCGCTGTGGTGGGCGAGTTCGTGGCCTCCAGCCAGGGCCTGGGGTACCTTCTGTCCTTCGCCCAGAGCACCTACAATGCCGCGTTGACCCTCGCCCTGGTGGCCCTCGTGGTGGGGGTGATTCTGGTGCTGTTCTGGGCCTTTGGCTCTCTGGAGAGATGGTGGTTGCGGTGGAAGCCGGAGTACCGGAGGGCCCGTCCGTCGGTGCCGGCGCCTACTCCGCCCGTGGCACGGCCTGCGGAGCAGGCACCCACAGCCCCGGGGCTCATGCGGTGATGGCCTGCCTTGCTTTATTCCCGCGCCCGGCTGGGGCCGCGCCCCGGCGCGGGCCGCGGGGCAGGTGGGGCGTACGGGATGGGCACGTACTCCACCGACGGTCGGCGAGGCCCCGCCTGCGGGTGCAGGGCCATGAGGCGGTGCACCTCCTGCGGCATCTCCGTGGACACCCGCAGGCCCAGCTCCCGGGCCTCCTCCACGGTGATGGGGTAGTCGTGGGTCCACCGGCCGCAGCTGAGCGCCTCGGCCGCCGCCTCCGCCCGCTCCGGTGGCAGCTTATCCGCCAGCAGCTCCCGCACCGCGGCCCGTACCTGCCGGAGCGCCTTCTCGGCAACGTCCGCCAGGATGACTGTCTGGTCATCCACCTCGTTGATGTTCTTGCGCTCCAGTACCTTCAGGATGGACGCCGCGGGGTACTGGCCCAGCTGCGGGTCCACGGGCCCTAGGACCGCGTGCGGGTCCATGACGATCTCGTCCGCGGCCAAGGCGATCAGGGTTCCTCCGGACATGGCGTAGTGGGGCACGAACACCGTGACCTTGCCCAGGTGGGCCTGCAAGGCGCGGGCGATCTGCTCCGCGGCCAGCACAAGGCCGCCCGGGGTGTGCAGGATGAGATCGATGGGCATCTCTGGGGGGGTGAAGCGTACGGCCCGGAGGACGGCCTCGGAGTCGTCGATGTCGATGTAGCGAACCAAAGGGAACCCCAGCAGGCTCATGGTCTCCTGGCGGTGGATGAGGGCGATCACCCGCGAGCCCCGCCGGCGTTCCAGCTCGTGGATCAGGCGCACGCGCGCCGCCTCCAGCCATCGCCGCTGCAGGAGGGGCTGCAGAGCCGAGGCGATGAAGAAGAGCCACAGGATGTCCAGGACTGTCACGCTTCCTCCTCTGTCAAGCCAAACGGCTTGACTACACTGTCTGCACCCCGCACATTGGGAGGCGGGACGAGTATACCGCGGAGGGCGATCGATGGGCACGGCGGAGCGTTCGGCACGGCTGGAGATCCGGCCGGGGGCTGCCGTCCACGCGGAGGACGGCGTGGTGGGCTGGGTGACGGAGGTGGTGGTGAGCCCCCGGGAGCGGCGGGTGGTGGCTGTGGGTGTCCAGCTGGCGTCGGGCCGCACGGTGCACCTGCCGGCGGAGTCGGTGCGCGACGCCACGGAGGACGCGGTGTGGGTGCGCGGATCCCTGGCGGAACTGGAGCGGCTGCCCGACTGGCGCGCGGAGGCGCACGCGCCCGCGGCGCTGTCGTGGCCGGGGTGGCGACGCCTGCGGGAGGGCGGGGCGTGGCTGGCCCTGCCCGGTTCCCTGCGCCGGCTGGAGGGGCTGGAGCGCCAGATCACCGGGCCCGCGGAGGCGCGGCCGGAGGAGCGTCCCGTGGTGATCCGCCGAGGCCAGCGGGTCCTGGCCAGCGACGGGCCCATCGGTCGGGTGGACCAGGTACTGGTGGACGCCGCCACGGGGCTGGTCAAGCACCTGGTCGTTCGGCAGGGGCTGCTGTTCTCCCGGGACGTGGCGGTGCCCGCGGACTGGGTGTCCACGGTCGAGGATGGGGGGGTGGTCCTGGAGGCCTCCCGGGACGCGGTGGCGCGGCTGCCTGTTTACCGGCCGGACGACGAGCTGGAGCAAGACGTGGAGGAGGCGCTGCAGCGCGAGGAGCTGCTCCGGGTGCTGGCGGCGCCGGTGCGCGCGGAGGTCTCCGACGGGGTGGTGCGGCTGCGGGGGCACGTGCACAACCACGCCCTGGCCGCGCGGGCGGAAGAGGTGGTCCGGTCGGTGCCCGGCGTTCAGGGCGTGCAAGACGAGTTGGTGGTAGACCACGAGCTGCTGCAGCAGGTGGTGGCCTCCGTGCAGGCGGATCCCGCCACACGGCATCTGCGGGGCTACTTCCTGAGGGTGCGAGACGGGGTGGTGGAGCTCACGGGGACGGTGCCGTCCCTGGAAGCCGCGCGGGCCCTGGAGCGGGCTGTGGCCCGTGTTCCGGGCGTGCGGGGCATTGCCAACCACATGACGGGGCTCGAGATCCCGCCTTCATGGCGCCAGGTGGTGCAGCCGGAGGTGGGGCAGGCGGTGTACGCCACGGACCAGGAGGTGGGCCGCGTGGAGTGCGTGGTGGTGGACCCGGACAGCCGACGGGTCGTCGCGGTGGTGGTGGCGGGGGACTTCCCGGACCCCGGGGCACCGCCCTTCGCTGCCGGCCCCCTGTGGGAACGGCGCGTGGTGATTCCCTTGGAGGACGTGGAGCGGGTCACACCCGGCGGCGTGTTTTTGCGGGTGCACGCGGGGCAGGCCGCGGAGCGGCCGGACCTGCGGGAGGCGGACTACCCGCCCGCCCCGAAAGGGTGGAGCGCACCGTTCCCGTACGAGGCCGCCCAGGTGCGCTGGCCTGCGGGTGCTACGCCACGCCCCCGGTGAAGACCGGCGCAGGCGTGACCTTCCTTTGTCAAATAGCTTGACAATACCATTGTCAATCTCATAACCTGGGGATGGACCGGGTAGGCGAGGTTAGGCCGTGGCCGACCGCAACGTCCGTCGAGAGGAACTGCCCGTGTACGTGATCAGCGTGGCGGCGGCCCTGACGGGGGTGCACCCGCGGACGCTGCGGATCTACGAGGCCAAGGGGCTGATCCGGCCCGCTCGCCGCCGGCACATCCGGCTGTTCAGTGAGCGGGACGTGCAGCGGGTGCGGTTGATCCAGTACTTGACGCAGGAGGTGGGGCTGAACCTGGCGGGGGTGCGTCTGTTCCTGGAGATCCAGGAGCGGCACGAGGAGGTGGCCCAGTGGTTGCTGGAGCTGTGCGAAACCCACACAGAAAGGAGGGGACGCCGATGAGCATCCTGCGGTGGGATCCTTTCGAGGAGCTGCGGGAGATGCAGCGTTCCATTGACCGGCTGTTCGACGAGCTCACGGGTCGGCGGCCGGCGCGGCGTCGGGAGGCGCGGGAGCCCGTGGTGTGGGAGCCCGCGGTGGAGGTGTACGAGACGGACCACGAGGTCGTGGTCCGGGCGGAGCTGCCGGGGGTGGACCCCAAGAGCGTGAACGTGACCGTGCAGGACAACACCCTTACCGTGGAGGCCGAGGCGAGGGAGGAGCAGGAGGAGCGCGGCCGCAACTACCTCCGCCGGGAGCTGCGGTACGGTCAGTTCTCCCGCACGGTGGCGCTGCCCGCGGAGGTGAAGCCGGACGCCGCGAAGGCCACCTTCCGCAACGGCCTGCTGGAAGTACGGGTGCCCAAGAGCGAGCGGGCCAAGCCCAAGCAGGTGAAGGTGGAGGTGAGCTGAGCTGCAAAGCGGGGGGGTGGCCCTTGGAGGCCGCCCCCCCTCCAAGGAGGGAGCACACATGGGCAGGGTCGTGGGGATTGATCTCGGGACCACCAACTCCGTTATCGCCGCCATGGTCGGGGGAGAGCCGGTGGTGATCCCCAACCGGGAGGGCAGTCGTCTGACACCCTCCGTGGTGGCCTTCACCAAGACTGGGGAGCGACTCGTGGGCCAGATGGCCAAGCGTCAGGCCATCCTGAACCCCGAGAACACCATCTACTCCATCAAGCGGTTCATGGGGCGCCGCTTCCACGAAGTGGAGACGGAGCGGAAGATGGTGCCCTACAAGGTGGTGGAAGGGCAGCACGGGATGGCAGTGGTGGAGATCCCCGCCGCCGGCCGCACCTTCACCCCGGAGGAGATCTCTGCCATGATCCTCCAGAAGCTGAAGGAGGACGCGGAGGCTTACCTGGGCGAGAAGGTGGAGGCCGCGGTCATCACCGTGCCTGCCTACTTCAACGACGCCCAGCGGACCGCCACCAAGAACGCGGGGGAGATTGCGGGTCTGAAGGTCCTGCGCATCATCAACGAACCCACCGCCGCCTGCCTGGCCTACGGCCTGGACAAAAAGGGCTCGGAGGTGGTGCTGGTGTGGGACCTGGGGGGCGGGACCTTCGACGTGTCCGTGCTGGAGATCGGGGAGGGCGTGTTCCAGGTGCGGGCCACCGCGGGGGACACCCACCTGGGTGGCGACGACTGGGACGAGCGCATCGTGAACTGGCTGGCGGAGGAGTTCCGCAAGCAGCACGGGATCGACCTGCGGCAGGACCGGCAGGCGCTGCAGCGGCTGCGGGAGGCCGCGGAGCGGGCCAAGATCGAGCTCAGCGCCATGGTCCAGACCACCATCAACCTGCCCTTCATCACCGCGGACGCCACGGGGCCCAAGCACCTGGACATGGTGCTCACCCGGGCCCGGTTTGAGGAACTCACCGCGGACCTGGTGGAGCGGTGCATCGGCCCCTTCCGGCAGGCCCTGCAGGACGCCAAGCTCACCGAGCGTGACCTGCACGAGGTGATCCTGGTGGGGGGCAGCACCCGCATGCCTATGATCCAGGAGCTGGTGCGGCGGCTGACCGGCAAGGAGCCCAACAAGGAGGTGCACCCGGACGAGGTGGTGGCCATCGGCGCCGCCATCCAGGCGGGTGTGCTGGCGGGCGAGGTGCGGGACGTGGTGCTGCTGGACGTGACGCCGCTGTCGTTGGGCATCGAGACCCTGGGCGGGGTGATGACGGTGCTGATCCCGCGCAACACCACCATCCCCACCCGCAAGAGCGAGACCTTCACCACCGCGGAGGACGGGCAGACGCAGGTGGAGATCCACGTGCTGCAGGGCGAACGGCCCATGGCGCGCGACAACCGCACCTTGGGCCGGTTCATCCTGGACGGAATCCCGCCGGCGCCGCGCGGGGTGCCCAAGATTGAGGTCACCTTCGACATCGACGCCAACGGCATCCTGGCGGTGTCCGCCAAGGACCTGGCCACCGGACGGGAGCAGTCGATCAAGATCACCGGTACCTCCACCCTCACCCGGGAGGAGGTGGAGCGCATGATCCGGGAGGCGGAGGCGCACGCGGAGGAGGACCGCCGCCGGCGGGAGGAGGCGGAGATCCTCAACCGCGGGGACAGCCTCGCCTACCAGACGGAGCGGTTGCTACGGGACCAGGCGAAGGGCGTCCCGGAGGCCCAGCGCCGGGAGCTGGAGGAGAAGGCGGCCCAGCTGCGGCAGGCGGTGCAGGCCCGGGACGTGGCCCGGGTCCGGCAGCTGTCGGACGAGGTGCAGCGGCTCACCTACCGGCTGAGCGAGCTGCTGTACCGGGGCGCTGCCACGGGGGCCAGCAGCGGCGGCGGGGAGGCCAAGGGCGACGGCGAGGTGATCGACGCGGACTACAAGCCCAGCGACTAGCGGAGGGTGGTGGATTATGTCGGAGGAGCGTCCGGAGCGCGAGGGGATGGAGCTGGAGGCCGCCACCGTGTCGGAGGCGGCGGCGTCCGCGCCCGAGCCCGGACCGGAGGAGTCGCCCCCGGCGGATCCGCAGGAGGTGGCCGCCCTCCGGGCGGCGGTGGAGCGCTACCGTCAGGAGGCGGAGCGCAACTGGCAGCAGTTCCTGCACGCGGCCGCGGACCTGGAGAACTACAAGAAGGCCGCAGCGCGCATGCAGCAGGATGCGGTGGAGCGCACCCGCCGGCAGATGCTGCTGGTGGTGCTGGGTGCTGTGGACGACCTGGAGCGGGCCATCGCGTACGCGGAGCGGGCTGCGGAGCACGAGGCGGTGGCGGGCATCCTGGAAGGGTTGCGGATGACCCACCGATCCTTGCTGGAGCAGCTCCGGGCGCTGGGGGTGGAGCGCATGGACGCCACGGGGGAGCGCTTCGACCCCGCGCGCCATGAGGCCGTGGAGCTGGCCTCCGCGGAGGAGGCGGGCACGGAACCCGGGACGGTGCTGGGCGTGGTGCAGCACGGGTACTTGCTGGATGGCCGGGTGCTGCGCCCCGCACGGGTGCGCGTGGCCCAGTGACGGGCGGGTGACCGACCGTGGAGTTCAAGGATTACTACCGCATCCTGGGCGTGGACCGGGAGGCGGACAGCAAGGCCATCGGGGAAGCCTTCCGCCGCCTCGCGCGCCAGTACCACCCGGACGTCAACAAGGACCCGCAGGCCGCGGAGAAGTTCAAGGAGATCAACGAGGCCTACCAGGTCCTCAGCGACCCGGAAAAGCGGGCCCGTTACGACCAGATGCTGGAGCTCCGGGAGCGGGGGATGCCCTGGGAGTCCGTGTTCACCCGTCCCGGCGGGGGCCGCACAGAGGAGTGGACGGTACGGTTTGGAGAGCCGCAGGACCTGTTCGGGGGCTTCTCCGAGTTCTTCCGGACCTTCTTCGTGGGTCTGGGGATGGAGCCCTTCGATGTCAGCGCCCCGTGGCCCTCCTCGCCCCGTAGCGCCACCGCGGAGATCAGTTTGGAGGAGGCCTTCCGGGGCACCGAGCGGGAGCTGCTGGTACGCAACGGGTTCGCGCGCAGGGTGAGGGTGCGGATCCCCCCGGGGGTCCGCACCGGCCAGAAGGTGCGGGTGCGGGGGGCCGGGGACGGGGATGTACTGGTGGAGGTTCGGGTCCAGCCGCACCCCGTGTTCACCCGCGAGGGCGATGACCTAATCTGCGAGGTTCCCGTGTCCCTCACGGAGGCCCTCCTGGGGGCGGAGATCGAGGTGCCCACCCTGGAGGGCAAGGTGAAGGTGCGGGTTCCCCCGGAGACGCAGCACGGACAGGTGCTGCGGCTGCGGGGGCTGGGGATGCCGAAGCTGCGGGGCGGGCGGGGCGACCTGCTGGTGCGGCTGAAGGTGGTGCTGCCGCGCGGGCTGTCCCCGGAGGAGCGGCGGCTGGTGGAGCAGCTGGCCCGGTTGCGGCGAGAAAACCCGCGGGCCAGCATGGGGCTGAAGTGACGGAGAAGCGGAAGCCAGGAAAGCGAGGGGAGTTGCCATGCGCTGGGATAAGCTGACGGAGAAATCTCAGGAAGCCCTGCTGCGGGCGCAAGAGCTGGCCCGGGAGCGCCACCACCCGCAGGTGGAGACCGAACACCTCCTGGTGGCCCTGCTGGAGCAGCCCGAGGGGGTGGTCCCCCAGGTGCTGGAACGGGCCGGCGCTGCTGTACCCAAAATTCGCCAGCAGGTGGAGGAGGCTCTGAGGGTGCTGCCGCAGGTGCACGGGACCGCGGAGCTGTACCTGGGGCCCGGCCTGCGGCGGGTGTGGGAGGCGGCGGAGCGCGAGGCCCAGCGCATGGGGGACGAGTACACCAGCACCGAGCACTTCCTCCTGGCCCTGGCCGACGCCCCGCAGACAGGGGCAGGCCGCGTGCTGCAGCAGAACGGGGTCACCAAGGAGGCGGTGTTGCGGGCCCTGTCGGAGATCCGGGGGCAGGCTCGGGTCACCGATCCGCGACCGGAGGCCAAGTACCAGGTGCTGGAGCGCTACGGCCGCGACCTCACGGAGCTGGCCCGACAGGGGAAGCTGGATCCGGTTATCGGTCGCGACGAGGAGATCCGGCGGGTCATCCACGTGCTGAGCCGGCGCACGAAGAACAACCCCGTCCTCATCGGCGAACCCGGGGTGGGCAAGACTGCCATCGTGGAGGGACTCGCCCAGCGCATCGTCCGGGGCGATGTGCCCGAGCAGCTGAAGCACAAGCGCATCTTCCAGCTGGACATGGGAGCCCTGGTGGCGGGCACCAAGTACCGGGGGGAGTTCGAGGAGCGCCTCAAGGCGGTGCTGAAGGAGATTGCCGGTAGCCAGGGCGAGATCATTCTGTTCATCGACGAGATCCACACGGTGGTGGGGGCGGGCGCCGTGGAGGGCGCCGCCATGGACGCCGCCAACATCCTCAAGCCCATGCTGGCCCGGGGTGAGCTGCACTGCATCGGGGCCACCACCCTGGACGAGTACCGCAAGCACATCGAGAAGGACCCTGCCCTGGAGCGCCGATTCCAGCCCGTGTTCGTGGGCGAGCCCTCCGTGGAGGACACCATCTCCATCCTCCGCGGCCTCAAGGAAAAGTACGAGGTCCACCACGGGGTCCGGATCACGGACGCCGCGGTGATCGCCGCCGCCACCCTCTCCAGCCGGTACATCAGCGACCGGTTCCTGCCCGACAAGGCCATCGACCTCATCGACGAGGCTGCGGCCAAGCTGCGCATGGAGATCGACAGCAAGCCCGCGGAGCTGGACGAGATCGACCGGCGCATCATGCAGCTGGAGATCGAGCGACAGGCCCTGCGGAAGGAGACGGACCCCGCCGCCCAGGAGCGCTTGGCGAAGTTGGAGCAGGAGATCACCCGGCTGCGGCAGGACAGCGAGGTCCTGCGGCGGCGGTGGGAGCGGGAGAAGCAGATCGTGCAGCGGATCCGCCAGATCAAGGCAGACATCGACCGCACCAAGGTGGAGCTGGAGCAGGCGGAACGGGTGGCAGACCTGGAGCGGGCTGCGCGCCTCCGGTACGGGACGCTGCCGGAGCTCGATAAGCAACTGGCGGCCGCGGAGGCGGAGCTCCAGCAGCTGGGACCCGGGCGCCTGCTGAAGGAGGAGGTGGACGCGGAGGACATCGCGGAGGTGGTCAGCCGGTGGACCGGGATCCCGGTGACGAGGCTCATGGAGGGCGAGATGCACAAGCTCCTTCACCTGGAGGAGCGGCTGCACCAGCGGGTGGTGGGCCAGGAGGAAGCGGTGCAGGCGGTGGCGGACGCCATCCGGCGGGCGCGGGCGGGCCTGAAGGACCCCAAGCGCCCCATCGGCAGCTTCCTGTTCCTGGGCCCCACGGGGGTGGGCAAGACGGAACTGGCCCGGGCCCTGGCGGAGGTGCTGTTCGACTCCGAGGAGGCCATGGTCCGCATCGACATGTCCGAGTACCAGGAGAAGCACACCGTCTCCCGACTGGTGGGAGCCCCGCCCGGGTACGTGGGCTACGAGGAGGGCGGCCAGCTCACCGAAGCGGTGCGGCGGCGGCCCTACCGGGTGGTGCTGTTCGACGAGGTGGAGAAGGCGCACCCCGACGTGCTGAACGTGCTGCTGCAGGTGATGGAGGACGGCCGGCTCACGGACGGCCAGGGACGGACCGTGGACTTCAAGAACACGGTGCTGATCCTGACCAGCAACGTGGGCAGCCAGCACCTGCAGCACCTGGACCCGGAGGACCCCGCGGGCTTCGAGCTGGCGAAGGTGTACGTGCTGGACGAGGTGCGGCGCACCTTCCGGCCGGAGTTTCTGAACCGGCTGGACGAGATCCTGGTGTTCCGGCCCCTGTCGAAGGCGCAACTGGAGCGGATCGTGGACCTGCAGGTGGCCCAGCTGGAGCGGCGCCTGCAGGACCTGAAGATCCGGGTGGAGGTTACCCCGGAGGCCCGGGCGTGGCTGGCCCAGGAGGGCTACAACCCCGACTACGGCGCCCGACCCCTGCGGCGGCTCATCCAGCGGGCCGTGGAGAATCCCCTGAGCCGCATGGTGCTGCGCGGCGAGGTGCGGGAGGGGGACGTAGCGGTGGTCACCGTTCGGGGTGGGACCCTGGCCATCGAACGCAAGGCACCGGTCCCCGCGTGAGCCGCCCTCAGCCGTAGCCAAGTTCCTCCAGCCGCTCCTCGTCTAGGCCGAAGTAGTGGCCGAGCTCGTGGAGCACCGTGCGCCGGATCTCCTGCTGGAGTTCCTCCTCCGTGGTGCACGCTGCCTCCAGGGCACCCTGGAACAGGGTGATCCGGTCCGGCAAAAGCGGCAACTCAACACCGCGCTGGGGCAATGGCGTACCCTCGTACAGGCCGAACAGCAGCCCGTCCTCGGGCAGCCCCACGGACGCCAGCTGGTCGGGGCTGGGCCAGTCCTCCACCACCACGTGCACGTTCTCCAGGGCACGACGAAAGACCTCCGGGACTTCCGCCAGGGCCCGCTCCACCAGCAGCTGGAAACGCCGTCGGCTCAGCCGCATGGCTGCTAAGCGCCCTCAGGGCGTGGGTGCGCTGAGTCTGCGCGGGGGCACGTACAGACCGCACTGCTCCAGCTGTCCCAGGCGCTGCTGCAGAACCTCCCAGGATTCCGCGCACACGGTCACGTGCCCCACCTTGCGGCCGGGTCTTGAGACCTTCCCGTACCAGTGGTAGCAGGCTCCCGGCACCCGAAGCACCGCGCCCGGATCCGGGCGCTGCCCGATGAGGTTCACCATGGCGCAGAACCCCCGGGCCTGCGCGGACCCCAGGGGCAGCCCCGCCACCGCCCGTATGTGGTTGGCGAACTGGCTGGTGCACGCTCCCTCAATGGTCCAGTGGCCGGAGTTGTGGACCCGGGGCGCCATCTCGTTCGCCAGCAGCCCGCCGTCAGTCTCGAAGAGCTCCAGGCACAAAACCCCCACGTAGTTCAGAGCTTCCAGGAGGCGCCGGGCGTAGCCGTGGGCGGCTTCCACCAGGGCAGCGGACAGGTCCGGTGCCGGGGCAATGCTCAGCCGCAGGATTCCGCCCTCGTGGTGGGTCTCCACCACCGGGTAGTAGACCATCTCGCCGCTCTGGCTGCGAGCTGCCAGCACCGACAGCTCCCTGCGGAACCGCACAAACTCCTCCAGCAGCAGGTCCTGCCCGCCCAGCGCCTCCCACGCCGCGTGCAGGTCCGCACCGCTAGCCAGCACCCGCTGCCCCTTCCCGTCGTAGCCCATCCGACGGGTCTTCAGCACCGCCGGCAGCCCTACCCGATCGGCGGCCCGCTTCAGATCCTGGGGAGAGGCGACCGACTCGAACTCCGCGGTGCGGATCCCCACGGACCGGAAGAACCGCTTCTCCGCCAGGCGGTCCTGCGCCACCTCCAGGGCGGCCGGAGGGGGGTACACGGGTACGGTCTTCGCCAGTTCGGATGCGGCCTGCACCGGCACGTTCTCGAACTCGTAGGTGACCCGCTGGCAGATGCGTGCCAGCTCCCGGAGAGCATCAGGGTCAGTGAAGGGGGCCCGCAGGTGGCCGCCCACGGCGGCAGCGCAGGGGTCCTCCGCGGGATCCAGGAAGGTGAACTCCAGGCCCAGCGGTAGGCCCGCGAGGGCCAGCATGCGTCCCAGCTGGCCGCCGCCCAGGACTCCGATCCTCACGACGCTTCTCGGGGGTCGGGGCTTTCCAGCACCGCCTGGGTCTGCGCCGCGCGGTACCAGCGCAGGGCCTCCCGCACGGGGGGGTACTTGTTGCCCAGGATGCTGGCGGCCAGCAGCGCCGCGTTCACCGCACCCGCGCGGCCGATGGCCAGGGTCCCCACGGGCACGCCCGCGGGCATCTGCGCGATGGACAGCAGGGAGTCGAGGCCTCCCAGGGCCTTTGTCTCCACGGGGACCCCGAGGACAGGTAGCACGGTGTGGGCCGCGGTCATCCCGGGCAGGTGCGCGGCCCCTCCTGCCCCCGCGATGATCACCTCCAGGCCCCGGGCTTCCGCGCTTTTGGCATACTCCGCCATCAGGTCAGGGGTCCGGTGGGCGGACACCACCCGGACTTCGTAGGGCACGCCCAGCTGGTCCAGGGTCTCCGCAGCGTGCCGCAGCGTGTCCCAGTCCGACTGGGAGCCCATGATGAGTCCCACGAGGGGCTGCACCAAGGCGATTGTAGCAGCCCAGGGGCCGGGTCAGGGCTTGCGGGTCCGGACGGTGACTGAGCGCACCGGATTTGGGCCGCAGCAGGGGGCCCTTCCGCGGCCAGTACCTCCACGGCCTTGAAGCCCGCGCGCTGCGGCTCCTGCAGGAAGTCCGGCAAGGGCAGAGCGGGTCTACCGAGACCGCCCCCGGCCTCGGTCCGCGAACACAGAAGCCAACACCGCAACCCGCACGCCATTACGCAGGTACGCCTGGAGCCTGCCCCGCAGCCGGTCTAGTTTCTGGTGGTGCGACCGCACTTCGAACACGGCGTCCGGGCAGAAGGGCCCGAACCCCGCCCGTTCGCCCGGGCCCAGGCCTCCCACCGTTCCCTTCGGACCCAGGAGGCCAGTGCCCCTGGGGCTCACCACCAACCCCCGTCCGCCGCACGCGCGAAACGGTGCCCAGGGTTCCGTTCGGAGAGCTGAAAAAGCTCCTCGTCGGCTACAACCCGTATCAGGCCCACGGGGATGGTCACCTCCACCTCCCTGCGGGAATTCTAACAGCGCGCGGAGCCCGCCCGCTAAACCGGACTCGTCCCGAGGCTGTGCCCGAAGCGCCGCATCACTTGACACCACAAGATGTGGATGCTATATTTTGATTGAAGCACAAGATATAGGCCAGGCCGGTCCCCACGACGGGGTGAAAAGGGAACGCCGGTGTAGCACCCGGTTTGGGTGTGAGTCCGGGACGGGCCCGCCGCGGTGAGGGGGACGGGCCGGACAGAATGCCACTGGGTATCCCGCCTGGGAAGGCGTCCGGCCCGGAGGAACCCGAGTCCGAAGACCTGCCGGCCCGGCAAGCAGGCCGCGAGCCCTCGTGGACTGGGGCGGAGCGGACGACCGGATCCCTGTTGGCCCGTGCGCGCCGGCAGGCCCTCCGTCCCCCCTCCAGGCTCGGGGCGCATTTCCAGGGACGGAGGTGCCCGATGGCAGCAAAACCAGCTCTGCCATCCTGGATCCACCGGCTCACCCAGCCCGAACTTGCTCGCCTCCTGGGCTGTGACCTGACCTGGACCGCAGGCGCTGAAGACGACCCGGAGCTGGCTGTGCTGCAGGCGGCTCAGGCACGCTTGCACGAGGACCCGACCTGCGAGCGGCTGGCATGCAAGGCGTTCCTGCGACGCCTGTATCGCGAAGCCCTGGGGTCCCCGGAGCCCAGCCCCGCCGTCTACCGGGGCGCCTTCCCCGAATACGTGCGCCGTGGGGTGGAATGCGGAGCCCTGGATGACCGACTCCTGCGGTTCGATCTGCAAGGCCTGGCCTGTGCTCTCGATCCTCAGCGAGACGACGCCCTGCCGCTGGTCGGCCTGTACACCCTTCTGGACCGCTACCTGGTACGCGAGCCTAGCTCTCGGCGCCTCCTGGAAGTGCCTCAGTTCCTGTTCATGCGGGTGGGGATGGGCCTCAGCCTGCAGGAGAGGGAGGCGGATCGCTGGGCGCTCGCCTTCTACGACGCCATGAGCCAGTTGGACTACCTGCCCAGCACCCCGACCCTGTTCAACGCGGGGACCCCGCACCACCAGCTCAGCAGCTGCTACCTGGACGATGTGTCCGACAGCCTGGACCGGATTCTCCAGGCCTGCGCCGAGTTCGGGCGGGTGGCGAAGTACGCGGGCGGGCTCGGGGCCTCCGTGACCCGCTTGCGGGCTGCGGGATCCCCCATCCGAGGCATCAACGGCACCAGCTCCGGGATCGTTCCCTTCGTGCACCTGTTCGACGCCCTCATCAAGGCCATCAGCCAGGGAGGACGCCGCCGCGGCACCCTGGCCGTGTACCTGGAGCCCTGGCACCTAGAGCTCCGCGCGTTCCTGGACCTGAAGCGCAACTCCGGGGACCCCTACCTGAGAGCCCACAGCGTGAACACGGCCCTGTGGGTCCCCGACGAATTTCTCCGACGGGTGGAGCGCGACGAACCCTGGTACCTGTTCGATCCCCTCTACGTGCCGGAACTCCCAGATCTGTGGGGGGAGGCGTTCCGCGTGGCTTACCTCCGGAGAGTTGAGGATGCCCGCAGCGGCCGCATCCCGCCGCACGCGTACCGCGTGGAGGGCGCACGAACCCTGTTCCGCGAGATCCTCGCCGCGCTGCTGGAAACCTCCCACCCCTGGCTGGCCTTCAAGGACGCCACCAACGCCCGCAGCATGCTGCCGGGGGTGGTGCACTCCAGCAACCTGTGTACCGAGGTCCACCTGCCCACCTCACCGGAGGAGATGGCCGTCTGCAACCTGGCCAGCGTGAACCTCGCGCGGCACCTCACCCCCGGGGGCGTGGCCTGGAGACGGCTGCGCCGCACGGTGCGATGCGCGATGCGTGGCCTGGACAACGTTATCGACCTGAACTTCTACCCCACCGAGCGGGCGGCGCGGGGCAACCTCCGCCATCGGCCGGTCGGCTTGGGTGTGATGGGCCTCGCGGAGGCCTTGGCCCGTCTGGAGATGCCGTACGGCAGCGAGGCCAGCTGCGCCTTCACGGACGAGGTGATGGAACGCATCAGTTACTGGGCCATCGAGGCGAGCTGCGAGCTAGCTCGGGAGCGCGGTGCCTTCCCCTCCTTCCTGGAGAGCCGCTGGGCCCGGGGCCAGGTGCCCGTGGACACCCTCCGTGACCTCGCCCGGATGCGGGGCGAAGTCCACGTGTATAGTGCCAGCCGCCTGGACTGGGACGCCCTTCGCCGGCGGGTCCGGGAAGGCATGCGCAACGGCACGGTCCTCGCCATCGCCCCGACGGCCACGATCAGCCTCATCGCAGGCACCACGCCCGGTATGGACCCCTATTACGCCAACGTCTTCGCCCGCTCCACCCTGTCCGGGAAGTTTTTGGAGTTCAACCGGGTCCTCGTGGAGCGGCTGCAGGCCCTCGGCCTGTGGGAGCGGGTGCGCGGACGCATCGTGGAAGCCAGAGGAGACCTGGAGGAGCTGGAAGAGGTCCCGGACCACCTGCGTTGTGTGCACCGAACCGCGTACCGCATCGCCCCGGAGGCGTACGTGCGGCTTGCCGCCGTGGCCCAGAAGTGGGTGGACCAGGGCATCAGCCGCAACCTGTTCGTGCAGGACCGCTCCCTGGACTCCCTGGAGCGGCTCTACCTGGAGGCGTGGCGAGCTGGACTCAAGTCCACCTACTACCTGTTCGTGGCTCCTCGCATGTACGCGGAGCCCAGCACCGTGCGGGTGAACAAGGCCCGCAGGAAGCTCCGGTGGAACCTGGAGGTCCCGGAGATTTCCTGCAGCACCAGCTGTGAATCCTGCGCGTCCTAGGAGGTGATCCCCGTGCGTCCCCTGATTGGCGGCGACCCCCTGGAGCCCATCCAGCTATTTCCTCTGAGCTACCCGTGGGCGTACGCCCATGCCCAGCAGGGCAAGCGCAACACGTGGTTTCCCGAGGAGGTGTCCTTAGCGGACGACGTCCGGGACTACCAGACGCGCCTGGGGGATGAAGAAAGACGAGCCGTGGAGATCCTGCTGGGGTTCTTCAACCCCATGGAGTCGCTGGTCACCCACAACCTGGTCCTCTCCGTCTACCGGCACGTCACCGCCCCCGAAGCCCGGCTGTACCTGGCGCGGCAGATCTGGGAGGAGGCCAACCACACCATGGCCTTCGAGTACGTACTGAAGACCCTGCCCGTGGATCGAAAGCGGGTGTTCTCCGCCCACCGGGACGAGCCCGCCGTGCAGGCCAAGGAGGCCTTCCTGGTGGAGCTCGCCCGGCCCATGCTCGCTCCCCTGGACATGGGCTCCGAGGGCGCACGCAGGACGTTCCTGCGCAACCTGGTGGGCTACTACGTAATCCTGGAAGGTGTGTTCTTCTACGGCGGGTTCCTCTTCGCGTACACCTTCCGTCGCCGCAACCTCCTTCGGGGGTTGGCCACCATCGTGGACTGGACCCTTAAGGACGAGAGCCTGCACCTCAGCTTCGGGATCCACCTCATCACGGAACTCCTCGCCCAGGATCCCGACCTGATGACCCCGCAGCTCGCGGGGGAACTGGAGCGGCTCATCCTGAAGGCTGTGGAGCTGGAAAGGGCCTACCACCACACCCTGCTCCCCCGACCCGTCATCGGGGTGAGCGCGGAGCTGCTGAACGCGTACGTGGAGTACGTTACAGACCGGCGGCTGGAGGAGCTGGGGCTGCCGGCCCGGTTTGGCGCTGCCAACCCCGCTCCCTGGATGGCCACGGAGGTGGACGTCCCCGAGATCGTCAACTTCTTCGAGGCGAAGAACATTCACTACGAGGTGGCCGCGGACCGGAACCGGTAGCAGGGGGATGCTCGGCCGCGGCCAGGCGGGCCCACAGGTCTAGAACTGCCCGGGTAGCCATCGTGGCGAGGCCCCCCGGTAGGGGCGAGGAGTTTCACCGCAAGACCTGTGCTCCCGAGGCGGCTCACAAGTCTGCGGCAGAGGAGGTAGGCGCCGGCCAGGGCTAGGGTTTGAGGTCCCGGCCAAGCGGGCTCAGAACAACCCCAACCCGCAAACATCGGCTAGCGTCTGCAGGCGGTCGTCCTGCAACACCGTCCGTACTGCCCGGCTGCGCTTGAGGACAAGCTACAGGGCCCGGGTGGCGCCCCGGCCCAGCACCACCAGCCCCGAGGGGTCCACGTGGTAGCGGCGGGCGTCCGCCTCAGGGTCGAAGCCGATGACGGTACCAGACTCCAGGGTGTTGAACCGGTCCACGATCACCCTCCGCAGCCGCACCCCCGGCCGCAGCACGCAGTAGTCCATGACCACCGACCCCTCCACCTCCACGTCCTCCTCCACCCGGACCTCGCGGCCCAGCACGGACCGCACCACCCTGCCGCCGTGGATCACGCAGCCCTCTCCCAGCAGGGAGTCACGGACTTCGCCGAACACGATGCGGGCCGAGGGCCCGGCGTACGGCGCCCCCTTGATGGGCCAGAAGTGGTTGGACAGGTCGAAGCGGGGCTGCGGCCCTAGAAGGTCCATGTGGGCGTGCCAGTATGCGTCCAGGGTCCCCACGTCCCGCCAGTACCCGGGCTCCTCGTACGGCTTGGTTCCGGGAATGCGGCTGCGGTGGAAATCGTACGCGAACACCCGGTGGCGGGGTACGAGAGCCGGCAGGATGCTGCGGCCGAAGTCGTGCTCGGTGTCCTTGGAGGCGTCGTCCACCAGCACCTGCACCAGCAGGCGGGCGTCGAACAGGTAGTTGCCCATGGAGGCCAAAGCGAAGCCCGGCCGGCCCGGCATGGGTTGGGGCCGGCTGGGCTTTTCCTCGAAGCCGCGCACGCGGCCGTCCGGGTCTACCTCCAGCACCCCCATGCGGGTGGCCTGCTCCAGGGGCACCGGCACCGCGGCCACCGTCACCTCCGCCTCCCGCTCCAGGTGGAAGTCCACCATCTGGGAGACGTCCATGCGGTAAATGTGATCCGCTCCGAACACCGCCACCAGGGCGGGGCCGAAGTCCCGGATGAGGTTCAGGTTCTGGTACACGGCATCCGCGGTGCCCCGGTACCAGGAGTCGCCCCAGCGCATCTGGGGTGGCACCACCAGCACGAAGTGATCCTCGTGCAGCCCGCTGGCGCGCCAGGCGTGGCGCAGGTGGTCGATGAGGGACTGGGATTTGTACTGCACCAGGATGTACAGGGAGAACACGTTGGAGTTGGTAAGGTTGCTCAGCACGAAGTCCACGATGCGGTACTTGCCCGCGAAGGGGACCGCGGGCTTGCTGCGGTCGCGGGTCAGGGGGTGCAGGCGCTCCCCACGCCCGCCCGCCAGCACGAGCCCAAGCGTGCGCCGGCGGCCACCCGGGGAAGGTCGGTCCCAGTTGCCGGACATGGAGTCTCCGCCCTGGAGTTACCCCGCTTTCGTAGAAAGTGTAGCGCTGACAGATTGGGTTTCTGTAGACCACCTCCCTTCGGACTCCTCTGGGGAAAGGTACCCCAGGGCAGAGTGCCTGCGCCCGAGGTTGGAAAACCCCTCCAGGTACGCGAACAACGTGGAGCGCGCCTGTGCTTGGGTCTGGAATCGGCACCGGCTTAGGACCTCCTCATCTCAAGGTGGCGAAGAAGACCTCGCACAGGGCGTTGTCGTATGCATCCCCCCGGCGCCCCATAGACGCCAAAATC
>PSLI01000062.1:0-5955 GCA_040289515.1 Candidatus Sysuimicrobiota bacterium | reverse complement strand
GGGGATGGCCTCCTGTAGCTCCCGCCGCGACCGGTGCGCGTGCTCCATGCGGCCCAGCAGGAATGGGAACACCCCACCCCCGTGGGCCAGCACCACCCGCACCCCCGGCAGGCGGTCCAACAGCCCCGAGTAGATCAGGCGGCCCACGAAGGCGGCGGTCTCCGTGGGGAACCCGATGGTGTTGAACAGGTGGTGCCGGCCTAGGACGTCCTGCCCCAGGTGCGTGGTGGGGTGCACAAACACGGGGATCCCTAGCTCCGCGCTCAGGGCCCACACGGCCTCAAAGGCAGGGTCGTCCAGGTACCGGCCGTTCACGCTGGTAGCCAGGTACACGCCCCGCATGCCCAGGCCCCGGACCGCCCGCTCCGCCTCCTCCAGGGCGGCTTTCACGTCCTGCATAGGCAGGGTGGCCAGCCCCACGAACCGGTCCGGGAAATGCCGGCACATCTCCGCGATCCCGTCGTTGAAGGCCCGCGCCAGCCGCCCGCCCAGCTCCGGTGGCGCCCAGTACACCATGGGGGGGGACAGGGAAAGCGCCTGGAGCCCGATGCCGCGCGCCTCCAGGTAGCGCAGCCGGGCCTCCACGTCCACGAACTCGGGGAGCAGGGGCACGGGCGGATGCCCGGGCATGATCAGCTGCCGGGTTCCCTCGCCGCGCCGGATGCCCGCTCCGTACCTCTCCCCCTCTCGCTCCACCAGGACGAGGAACTCGCCGGGGAAAAAGTGGCTGTGCACGTCGATGGCATTCACGGCGAGCTTCACTCCATTCCCCCGAGGGTACCCCGGCTGTCCTCCCTGTGTGGGACCGCGCCCTCCTGCACTTCTGCGCGTTCCTCCTCAACCCACCAAACCATGGAGGGCGGCCGGCTTCGCACCCAAAGCTGGAACACGTCCGGCCGGTTGTAATGACCGGCGAAGTCATGCACCGTGCGCTCGTAGACGCACTGGTCCAGGTCCAGCTCGGCGTACAAGATCCCTTCCTCCGGACCGAGCGGGCCGGCGACTATCTCACCGGACGGTCCGACCACGGAAGAGCCTCCGGGCAGCTCTGGGCGTGCCAGAAACTCGCGGTCTTCCTCCGTGTACGCCAGCATTTCCCGCATCCGATCGTCCACAGTACCGCAGGCATTAATCACGAAGGCCTTGGCCGTGAAGGCGAAGGCGCGGCCCGCCAGCAGCGCTCGTTCGGCACGAGGCAACATGCCTTGCCCCGGAAAATTGGGCCACGCAGCCACGTGCACCATGGTGTGCGCACTTAGAAGTACGAACACAGCCAGCGGGTTGGAATTCTCTCCGCAGATAAGGCCGCTTAAGCGACCGCACTCCGTATCCAGAACCTTCAGGCCTACGGGATAGCCTGGGGCATGGACCATCCGCTCGCCCACCGTCGGAGTGAGCTTCCGGTGCACGTGTTCCACCCGGCCCCGTGGGCTGATGAATACCAGGGAGTTGTACAGGGTGCCCGTGGTCTGAACTTCCTTCTCGCACACCCCGACCACCACCCACGCGCCCACCAGTTTGGCGGCCTCTGCGAGCGCTTCCACTGCAGGGCCAGGTACTGTTACCGCGTTCTGGAAGAGTCGGGCGGCATACTCCCGGCTGCGTCCGCCGGTGGCAGGGTGAAAGTGGTACCAAAGGGGGTGCCCCGGCACAAACCCTTCCGGGAATGCGATGATGTGCGCCCCGGCCCGCCCGGCCTCCTGGATGAGCCGGCAGGCTTTCGCCACCGTAGCCTCCCGCTCCAGGAAAACGGGAGCGGCCTGGATGGCCGCTACTCGTACCCGTGGCAGTCGGTCAGCCATTGGCGTCTCACCGCACGCGGGCGTAGGGTGACCACTCCCTACTGCCCTTTCCCTCCACCAGGTCCTTGCTGCTCAGGAACACGGTCTCCTCCAGCGCCCGGACTTCATGCACCACCTCCGGTGGGACGTGGATCACCTCGCCCGGCCCCACCTCCGCTTCTTCCTCCCCTACCCGAGCCCGCACGCGACCGTGAAGCACGTAGATGATCTGCTCGTTGGGGTGCTTGTGGGGTGCCGCGCCCGTTCCGGCCTCCATACGGTACAGGCCCACCTCGATCTTCTCGCCCCGCACCGTCCCCCCGAAGGCGGCGGAGTAGTGGGGCGAGACGGTCTCCTGCGTTAACTCCTCGAACCGGTAGAAAGGCATCCGCTCCTCCTCACACCCGCGTGGGCTCCTCCCAGGGCTCCTCCACGAAGGTCGTCCCCGCGTCCTCCTTGCTGGGACAGTTCCCGTACGTGAAAATGAGCTCCGCAATGTCCGTGGTGCTCAGGTTCTCTAGGCCGTGGATCACCCCCGGCGAAACAAACACAAACTGGTTCTCCTCGACGACGTACTCCTTGCGTTCCTCCCCGATGTATAGCTTCAGCCGCCCCTTGCGGACGAAAAAGGCCGCCTCGCACGTGTGCGTGTGGGCCCGGTTCCGTCCCCCGGGCGGCACGATGGTCCGTCCCATGGTGATCGTCTTTGCTCCCACGCTGTGCTTGTCCACCCCGAACGCGATCACCAAGGGGGGTTCGTAAGTGACATCTTTCCCGATCTTCTCCGAGTCCACGACGGCGAACATACTCCTCCCTTACCCCCTTTCGCTCATAGTCTACCGTCCGCATACGCGCGAGCGCCTCTCCGCACACCCTTTCATCCCCCTCCAACCAAAATCGCACTCGCCAAATATACTCCTGCTATACTCCTGCTTGCCCCGCCCCCCGACTACCATGACCTCAGCTGCAACAGCTGTACCCGCTTTAGATCCGTAAACCAAACTGGATTCTCCCGAATCACTTCGTTCAAAAGCCGCGTATCGACCCAGCCCTGCATGGCCACTGGACCCCTTAGTCGGCCCCACCGACTCAACAACCGATACGACTGGTCCCACGCAATCCGCGTGTACTCCGTCACCCTCACATCGAATGGCACATTCCTCAATGCCTCTCTCAGAAGATCCACGCCGAGCCCCGGCAACCACGTCGCCACTGTAGCTGCTGCCTCGGCAGGATTCCTCCGAATCCACCAAGCCGCTTCCGCCTTCGCGCGGATTTCACGCTTCACGAGCTCCGGCCGATTCCGCAACGTCTCCTTCTTGGTGAGGCCCAAAATCACGTAGTTAAAGTGTCCTCCGCCGCGCACCACCTCCACCGCACCAGGTACCTCCCGCACCGCCTGCGTGTTCCACGGTTCCCACGTGCAAATCGCATCTACCTGCCGTGCCCGCAACGCCTGCGCCGAGTTTGCCGGCAGCACTTGCACCATTCGCACATCTCGGTCTGCAGACAGACCTGTTTTCTCCAACACCGCGCGCAAATACAGCTCCGCCGTTCCCCCTAAAGATAACCCAATCGTCTTCCCTCGTAAGTCGTGCGGAGCCCCGATCCCACTCCCTGGCGCCGCCACAATCGCCAACGGACGATCGTTATCCCGCGACGCACCGTCCCCCATGATGACTATGTATGCCACGTTCTCAAGCCCAGCCTGAATCTCAGCCTGAAAGTTGTTTATCGCCGATGTCCCGAAGATCACGTCTCCGGCTGCAAGGGCTTTCGCCACCTCCTGTCCGCTGCGATACAGCTTCAGCTCCGCATCCACTCCGTGCTTTGCATAAAAACCCCGGCTCACTGCCACCATCGCTACCGCAGAAAGTAAGTTATCGACCGCTCCTATCGTAACCCGCTCTCGGCCCTCCGCTTGCACCGCGGAAGGTCCCCGCAACACCGCCACCGCCCCAATGACCAACCCGGCCAACCCAACTCCAAGCCACCGCACCGCCTTTCCCATTCTCCTCACCTCCTCAGCCTTACCACTTTCCTGCCCGCTGACACACTTCCCTCCGCTGTTTTCCCCCACGTCTGAACTCCCTCTTTCCGCTCCCACAACCCCTACACCCGCGCGCCGTTTGGCCGCGCACATCCCATTTCCCCTTTCTCATTTACGCCTCCTTTACTCCAGTACTATCACCCTTCGGACCCAGTACAGCCTCGATACCCTTTCTACACCGCCCCGCCCCACATCCCTCAAAACCACCACTTCTCCCTCTACCGCCTCCAGCACACCCCACCGCCGCAAAAAACGTATGTGATACTCCTCCGCAGGCAAAACCAACTCGATCCGCAGTCGACTCGCGTCCGCCCTTTTAAAGCCCTCTCCTACTACCTTCCTCGGCGCGGCAGCCGCCGACCATCCCTCCAGCACGCCGGCCCCCAACCCAATCGCCACTAAAACAGCCAAAGTGCGGTGTTTCCACCACCTCAACGATCCACGCCCGCCCCGCCCGGCCGACGGCGGCAAGCTTTCCTCTCCCCTGTCCACCTCAGCTCGGATGCTCTCCAAAATAGTCCGCCTCAACGCCTCCGTTCTCTCCGACTCCATCATCCTTGCGTATCTCCGCGCCCCCCTGGGCACCGCCACCTCAAACTCGCCCTTCACTCGTCCGGGCCGCCGACTCAACACCACCACTCGATCTCCAAGAAATACCGCCTCCTCAACACTGTGCGTCACAAACACAACCGTACTCCCCGTCTCCATCGTAATCCTTACAAGCTCTTCACCCAAAGTGATCCGTGTCTGCGCATCCAACGCCCCGAACGGTTCGTCCATCAATACCACCTTAGGCTTCACCGCCAACGTTCGCGCTACTGCCACTCGCTGCCGCATCCCACCGGACAGCTCATGAGGATATTTCCCTTCGAACCCCTTCAGCCCGCAGAGTTGAACATAATGTGCAACGATCGCTTCCCGCTCGCCCCGCGGATAACCTTGGATCTCCAACCCATGTCCAATATTCTGTGCCACCGTCCGCCAGGGCAAAACCGCTACATCCTGAAACACCATACCCCTGTCCACTCCTGGCCCACGCACCCTCTCACCGTCCACCCTAATCTCTCCTCGCGTCGGCTGCAGAAGCCCTGCCACCAAATATAGCAGTGTTGACTTACCGCACCCACTCGGTCCTACCACCGTTACGAATTCACCATCCCGGACGCGTAAATTCACCTCCTCAAGCGCCCGCACCAGCTGCCGTGTGTGCGGATTATAGTACTCGTGCGTAACCTCTACAATCTCAATATCTCCCATCTGCCACTCCTCCAACCCTTAACCCGCGATCATGCCCACCTTTCCGCAATCCACCGCTCGGCTCGAACAAACACCACCCGATCTATCCCTATGTTCAGCAGCCCAACCAGAAGGATTCCTGCCCAGACTACGTCGTATCGAAAATCATAACTAGCTCGGTAGATCAGGTAGCCCAGCCCCGATGCTGCTGCTAACATCTCCGACGCTACTAGCGCTCGCCACCCAAATCCCATGGCTAATCGCAGTCCACTTACAACGGCAGGCAATGCGCCGGGTAGCAGAACCTGCCAAATCACTTGCATCTTGCCAGCTCCGAGTACCTGAACGCCTTGTATGTACAAGCTTGGCACGCTCTGCACACCCGCAAGCGTATTGACCACCACGACAAAGAAAATCCCGTTCACTGTTACGAACGCCACAGTGGGTTCACCCGTCCCGAACCACAGCATGGCCAAGGGCAACCATGCCACGCCGGCAATCGCATTGAAAAAAACCACCAAAGGACGCACCCAACGCCCGACCACCGGCAGAATTCCCATTCCGACGCCCGCCACTACCCCGAGTCCCGATGCGACGATGTAACTGGCGAAGAACCGCGCCATGCTGTTGAGCGTGTGCCGAGCCAGAACGCCGCCTCCCAAAATCTCCACGAAACCACGTCCCACCTCTACAGGGCTTGGTAAAAACGCCCGAGGAACCCACCGGAGCTCCACGATGCAAGCCCACGTACCGATAAGCAACGATGCTACGAGCCAACCCCGCGCCCGCTCTAGGTACGGTATAACGTCCATCACGTTCGCACCGTCCCCCAGCGTCGAATTGTCGCCTCCTCAAGCGGCTCGAGGAGAAAGGAATCGATGGCCAATA
>PSLI01000011.1:0-51521 GCA_040289515.1 Candidatus Sysuimicrobiota bacterium | reverse complement strand
CCCCACCGCGACCATAATTGCCGCACCCCCGGGCGGACCCCAGGATCCCACCAGGCGCTTCCACAGCCAGGCCTGTGCGCCCCCCACGACCCCGCCACCCTCGCCCGCCAGCCCCTGCGCCCAATCCCCGCCCAACCGCGCGTGCTCGCCCACCGCCAGTGCCCCCGCGAGCACCAGCAGGCCTACGAGGCGTCGCGTCAGCCGCGGCCGCTCCACCGCCAGCAGCACCAGCGCGGCCAGCGCCAGGAGCACGGGGAGCAGCCACGCATGATTGCCCAGGACAAACCGCTGCGCGGCCCGTAGGTGGCGCGGGACCAACCCCTCCGCCCCCGGCAGAAGACTAAGGGCTGCCAGCACCGACAGCACCAGGCAGAGGGCACCTGCCAGCCGCAGCGCCCGGCCTGCAGCCCCCCGGCGTCGTGGTCGCGTTCGCGACGCCGTCTTCCCGGCGTAAGCCCTGCGTCTCACCGCACGCCCCCACACCAGCTGCCCACGAACACCGCCCCGCCCACGGCCCAGCAGTAGTACGCGAATGCCCGCAACCGCCCCTGTCGTAGCCAGCTCACAAGCCACACGATGGCCACCACCCCGAACAGCAACGACGCAAAGAACGCCGCGGCCAAGTCTGCTGCGCCGTAGCCCAGTTGGGCAGCGGTTTGCCAGTCCTTCCACACCGAGTAGCCCGCGGCGCCGAGGATTGCCGGCACGGAGGCCAGAAAGGAGTACCGGGCTGCCTCCTCCCGGGCAAGCCCCCGCCACAGGCCCGCCGCGATGGTCAAGCCCGACCGGGAGATCCCCGGCACGATGGCAACCGCCTGCGCCAGTCCGATCCACCCCGCATCCAGCCACGTCAACTCCTCCGCCGACCGCCTTCCGCGCTCCCGCACCCCCCAGAGGGCGAACCCCGTGAGCACCAGCTGCAGGGATGTCCACCGCACGGAGGAGAAGCTGGCCTCCAGGGGCTCGCGGAAGGTGAATCCCACGGCACCCGTGACAGCCGTGGTGCACGCCAACAGCCACACCACGCGGCCCGCGCCTTCAGCCACCAGGGGCTGGCGAACCCAGGTGCCCAGCACCCGCCCCAGGTCGCGGCCGAAGAGCGCCAGCACTGCGCCCACGGTCCCCAGGTGGACCAGCGCCTCCAGCAGCACGCCCGGGCGCGAAAGACCCAGCAGGGCCTCAGCGAACACCAGGTGGGCAGAGCTGCTGACGGGCAGGAACTCCGTGAGGCCCTGGACGATGCCCAGCACGACCAGCTTCCACGTCTGCGGCATCGGTTCCTCCGTCGTCCGCTTCGTGTCTGCGAAAGGCAGTTCGCCGATGCCGGGTCTTGTTCCTGCGCTGTTTACACCTCGACGAGGAGGGGCAGGACCATGGGCTGCCGGCCGGTGCGCTGATATACGAACCGCGACACCTGGTCGCGAATTTCAGCCCGCACCGCGCCGGACTCCGTCTGGCCCTGACGGCGGCCGCGCTCCACCGCCTGCCGGACGCGTCCCCGGATCGCCTCCAGGAGCTCCTCCGCGCCCTTCTGGTACACGAAGCCCCGCGAGAGTACCTCCGGCTCCTGCAGCAGCCGGCCCGTGTGGCGGTCCAGGGCCACCAGGGCAATAGGGACCCCGTCCCGCGCCAGGTGCTGCCGGTCCCGCAGCACCACCGTGCCCACGTCTCCCCCCCGGGCGTTCAGTACCAGGTGCCGGTACTCGCCGTGTACCGGCACCACGTACCGGGGCCGCAGAAGGTGGATCATCAGGCGCAGCTCCTCCTGGGATGCGTGTCGGACACGTGGGCCCCGGAGGCGGGCCCGTACACCACGTCCGCCCCGTGTTTGAAAAGGTGGTTGATGGTGCGCGCCACCAGGGCCTCGTTGCCGGGGATGGGGCTGGCGCGAAAGACCACGGTGTCGCCCCGCTTCAACCGCACCTCCCGCAAAACCTTGTCAAAGGCCTGCTGCAGGCGGTGGACGTTGCTGGTGAAGGTGGTGACCAAGACGCGGCCGGGAGCCTCCGCAAACAGGTGCTGGAACCGCTCCCCCACCACCCGCTCGGAGGGTGTGATGCCGGGCCGTTCCACGTTGGTGCTGTCCAGGAGCAGAGCCAGCACTCCCTCCTGCCCGAGCTCCGCCAGCCGCGCCACATCCGTGGGTCTGCCGTCGGTGGGCGTCTGGTCGAATTTGCAGTCGCCGCTCACCACCACGGTCCCCCCCCGGGGGTGCGCACCACCACACTGCAGCTGTCGGGCACGCTGTGGGCAACCCGCACCCACTCCACCTCAAAGGGACCCAGCCGCACCCGCTGCCGCGGCCGCACCCCCTGGAAGGTGCCGTCACGCACCTTGTGGCGCACCCGGCCTAAAGTGAGCGGCGTCCCGTACACGGGAACCCCGAATTCCCGCAGGAGGTAAGGAGAGGCCACCCACGTGAAGGAGGACCCCCAGGAGCTTCCTACCGGAGCGGCGCAGAAAGCCGCAGTCCGGGATCACCAGGTCCACGCCGTACAGTTCCTCCTCGGGGAACATCACGCCCGCGTCCACCAGGACCACGTCCTCCCGGTACTGGAACGCAGTTGCAGTTCTTGCCGATCTCCCCCAGCCCTCCCAGGGGCACCACACGGAGAGGTAGGTGGCCAGGGGGTCGGCGGCCCTTTGCCACGGCTTCGTACGAGGACGCCTTCAGCCCGCGGGGACCCCCATGGCCTCCCGCATGGCGGAAGCGATTTGCTCCCGCTCCTTCTCCGTGGCCTCCACCAGGGGCAGGCGCGGCTTGCCCACGGGGAACCCCGCCATCTCCAGGGCCGCCTTCAGGGGCACGGGGTTGGGCGCCACGAACAGGGCGCGGAACAGGGGGAACAGGCGCAGGTGGATCCGCCGCGCCTGGTCCACGCGCCCAGCCTGGAAGTGAGCGATCATCTCCGCGATCTCCTTGCCCACCAGGTGGGAGGCCACGCTCACGACCCCCACCGCCCCCACGCTCAGGTACGGCAAGGTCAGGCTGTCGTCCCCGCTGTAGATGAGGAAGTGCTCGGGCGTGCGCCGCCGGATCTCCGACACCTGGTCCAGGCTGCCGGAGGCCTCCTTGATGCCCGCGATGTTCCGCACCTCGCTCAGGCGCGCCACGGTCTCCGGCAGCATGTTGGTACCTGTCCGGCCCGGGATGTTGTACATAAGGACCGGCAGGTCGGTGCTCTCCGCTACCGTCCGGAAGTGCCGGTAGAGGCCCTCCTGGGTGGGCCGGTTGTAGTACGGGACCACCACCAGCAGGCCATCGGCACCGAACCGCTGCGCCTGCTGGCTCAGGTGCACGGAGTGGGCGGTGTCGTACGTACCGGTACCTGCCAGCACCGCGGCCCGTCCGTCCACGGCCTCCTTCACCACCCGGAGCAGCTGCAGCTTCTCCTCGTCGGATAAGGTGGGTGACTCCCCCGTGGTGCCCGCGACCACGATCCCCGTGGAGCCGCTGTCCACCAGACGGAGGGCCAGCTCCGCGGCCCGGTCGTGGTCCACCGCACCGTCCTGGCGGAATGGGGTAGCCATGGCGGTCAGAACCGGTCCCCAGTTCATGGCGCACCCTCCTGGAAGGCGTCTACGCGCTAGAATTCGACAGCGCCCGCGACCTCCCTGCTACTCCGCGACCTGGGGTCCCTCCCAGCCGCGCCACCGGGGAGTTCGCTTGTCCAAAAAGGCGCAGATGCCCTCCGTGGCGTCAGGGTGTAGGGCGTTGAGGGACATCACCTCCTGCGCGTACGCGTACGCCTGGTCCTGGGGCATCTCCAGCTGCCGGTAGAAGGCTTGCTTGCCCAACCCCACCACGGGCGCGCTGGCAGAGGCGATGCGGAGGGCGAGCTGCCGGGTCTCCTCCTCCAGGCGGTCCGGCGGCACCACGCGGTTCACCAGGCCGTACCGCAGAGCTTCCTCCGCGGACAGGGGTTCTCCCGTGAGCAGCATCTCCAGAACCTTCTTGCGAGGGAGGTTCCGGCTCACGGCCACCATGGGGGTGGAGCAGAACAGGCCGATGCGCACTCCCGGCGTGGCGAACCGCGCCTCGGTGCTGGCCACTGCCAGGTCGCAGGTGGCCACCAGCTGGCAGCCCGCGGCGGTGGCCATGCCGTGGACCTGCGCGATGACCGGCTGGGGAATCTGCTGCAGCGTGTCCATCATGCGGGTGCAGACCCGGAATACGTGGCGGTAGAACGCGATGCCCCGGCCCACCAGCTCCGCCAGGTCGTGACCCGCGCAGAAGGCCGGCCCCGCGCCCCGCAGGATCGCCACCGACAGGTCCTGCCGCTCCCCGATGCGCCGGAAGCAGTCGGTGAGCTCCTGCATGTGCTCCACGGAAAGGGCGTTGCGCTTCTCCGGCCGGTTCATGGTCACGTAGGCCACCGGTCCATCCGTCTCGAACCGCACCGTGCGGTACCCCGCATCCTGCAACTGCATCCCTTCTTCTCCTTTCCGCCGATGCGCTTGTCGCGCCCGGCCCAGTCGCGCGCCCGAAGGACAAACTTCTGGATCTTCCCCGTGGACGTCTTGGGCAGCTCCGCCACAACCCCCGCTTGGGGCACTTGAAGTGCGCCAGCCGCTGTCGGCAGAAGGTCACCAGCTCCTCCTCGGTGGCTCCGTGTTCCGGCCGCAGGACCACGTACGCTTTGGGTACCTCGCCCCACTGGGGATCCGGGACGCCTACCACCGCCACCTCCAGCACCGCCGGGTGGTCGTACAGGACCCGCTCCACCTCGATGCTGGAGACGTTCTCACCGCCCGAGAGGATGATGTCCTTCTTCCGATCCCGCAGCTCGATGTAGCCGTCCGGGTGAACCACCGCCAGGTCTCCAGAGTGGAACCACCTACCCCGGAAGGCTTCAGCGGTTGCCCCGGGATCCCGGTAGTACCCGCGCAGGACGTTATTGCCCCGCATCACCACCTCTCCCGCGGTTTGGCCGTCGGGCGGGACGTCCTGCATGTGCTCGTCCACCACCCTGAGCTCGGGTGCATGCACGTAGCCGACGCCCTGGCGAGCCAGCCGCCGTGCTCGCTCTTCAGGGGGAAGTGCTTCCCAGTCGGGCTTCCGGACGCAGACGGTGTGCGGACCGTACGTTTCGGTGAGGCCGTAGACGTGCACCCCCCGGGCCCCCATGGCTTCCACGGCTTCCAGGACAGCGGGGGCAGGCGGGCTAGCCGCTGTCAGGATGGTGAGGGGACGCGGCAAGTGGGTGGCCCCCACTGCCGTCACCGCGTAGGGGAAGTTCCAACCGTTGCAGTGGAACATGGGCAGCGTCCAGAGGTACCGGCTGCCTGGCCCCAGACCTGCTTCGATCACCTCGCCGAGGGGATGGAGGGTGCAGCCCCGGTGGGTCACCATCACCCCTTTGGGCCCACCCGTGGTACCGCTGGTGTCGTTGATGCGGAGGATCTCTTCCTCCTCCGCGAGGGGGGCCGGGAACGGGTCCGGGCTGCCCTCCGACAGGAGCGCCTCGTAGGCAACAGCTGCCAGTCCCCCGGGAACCTGCGGGCTTACCGTCCCGTGGCGCGGACCCAGGTCAACCCACAGCACCAAAGGAGCTGAGTCCAAGGTCCGGCAAGGAGCCGCCGCGAGTTCCCCCAGGGCCCGCTCGGCCAGCAGGAACTTCACCCCCGAGTGGTCCACGATGCAACTCACCTCGTGGGGCGACAGCCGCACGTTGATGGGGACCAGCACACCGCCTGCCTGGGGGACCCCGAAGTGCGCCTCCAGAACCTCCTGAGCGTTGCGGCAGAGGATCGCCACGCGGTCCCCGGGCTGAAGGCCCCACCGGCGCAAAGCGCTCGCCAGTCGGAAGACCCGGGCCGAGAACTCCCCGTACGAGGTCCGGCGGGAGCCATCCACCAAGGCCAGCTCCTGCGGAAACGCGTGCAGGCTTCGGTACAGAAAGCTCAAGGGGGTGAGCGGGAACCGGTGCGGCGGCCAGGCCGTCCACGTTTCGTGGGACCACACACCCGGCGACGTCCGTTGCACCACCCCACCCCCTGCCCGCTAGCGTATCCGCGCCTGCCGGCTACGTCAAGGATGGCGCGGTTGTCTTCCGCCTACAAACACGCGGCGATGCTGTTGCGCAGGATGGCCACCATCCGATCTACCTGCTCCTCCATCACCACCAGGGGCGGGGCCAGGAGGATGGTGTCGCCGATGGGGTGCTCACCGCCCTGTCCCACGCGCATGCGGGTCACGAGTCCCCGCTTGCGGGCTTCCGCCAGCACCCGGGCCCCCAGCCCCAGGGCGGGTGCCTTGGTGGCCCGATCCTCCACCAGCTCCACCCCGCACAGGAGCCCCAACCCCCGCACGTCCCCCACCACGGGCAGCTCTTTCAGGCTCTGCAGGCCTTCCAACAACCGCGTGCCCAGCCGGGCGGCACGTTCGATCAGGTTCTCCCGCTCCAGGATGTCCAGGTTGCGCAGGGCCACCGCGCAGCAGGTGGGGTGGGCGGAGTACGTGGCCGCGTGCATGAACCGCTCTGCTGCGGGGGCCTCCAGGATGGTCTGGTGGATCTCCCGTGAGATCATCACCCCGCCCAGGGGCAGGTAGGCGCTGGTCACCCCCTTTGCGAAGGTCATCAGGTCCGGGCGCACCCCCCAGTGCTCCAGGGCAAACCACTTGCCGGTCCGTCCGAACCCCGTGATGATCTCGTCGGCGATGAACAGCACTTCGTACCGGTTGCACACCTGGCGGACCCGTGGGAAGTAGTCGGGCGCCGGGGGAATCAACCCGCCGGAGCCGATCACGGGTTCCGCGATAAAGGCCGCCACCGTCTCCGGGCCCTCCCGCAGAAGGGTCTGCTCCAGGGCCTCCACCGGATCCTCCGTCTGCCGGTACGGGTAGGAAGGCGGCACATGGACGAACTCTGGTACCAGGGGCGTGAACATCCTTTGAAACGCGGGAATCCCCGTGGCGCTCAGGGCACCCAGGGTGACCCCGTGGTAGGCGTGGATCCGGCTGACGATCTTCACCTTGCCCGGCTTGCCCCGCCGCTTCCAGTAGTAGCGGGCGATCTTGAAGGCGCTCTCGTTGGACTCGGCCCCGGAGGTGGTGAAGTACACCGCGGACATGTTGGGGTAACCGAGCTGAACCAAACGCTGCGCGAGGCGGGCCGCGGGCGGGTTCGTGTAGCCTACGTACGCGGTGGCGTACGCGAGGGTCCGCATCTGCTCGGCTGCGGCTTCGGCAAGTTCGGCCCTTCCGTGCCCTACGTTCACGTTCCACAGGCACGCGAGCCCGTCCAGAAACTCCCGGCCATCCGCGTCCTTCAACACTGCCCCGCATCCCTCCACCAACACCAAAGGGTCCGCGTGGTCCGCGGCGAAGTGCTGGGGGTGGATCAGGTGCTGTCGGTCCAGCGTCACGATCTCCTCGCGGCCGTCCATGGCTTTTCTCCTGTTGGCTCTGCTGGCTCCAGGGCGCTTGACAGCCCGCCCACGTGCATATTCTAGGCGATTCGTACCGGTGCAAACCACCACGTTGCGGGACATCATGAAGGACCTACCCGGACGCCACTTTTTGCAGATCCCCGGCCCCACCAACCTGCCGGATCGCGTCCTGCGGGCCATGGACCGACCCATCCCGGACCACCGCTGCCCCGAGATGCCCGCGCTGCTGCAGGAGGTGACGGACGGCCTCAAGCACGTGTTCCAGACGCGGGACGGGGAGATTCTGCTGTTCCCGGGGTCCGCACGGCTGCCTGGGAGGTCTCCATCGTCAACACCTTGGAACCCAGGGACAGGGGTGCTTGCCTTCGACATCGGCCAGTTCAGCCGATGGTACCCCTGTATCTGACGGGCGTACCAGTACCTCTGGGCCAGGGTGTGCTGGCCCGCGGTTCTTCGCGGACCAGTTAGCGGCTCGACCTGCGGAGCCAGCCCCCGCGGGGGACTGACGGGCTAGGCGGGGACCTCCCGGGGCTTCACGTTCTGACGCACCCACTCCACGATCTGCGCGAAGGGCGTACCGGGGGTGAACACCTCCCGGATCCCCATGGCCTTCAGGGCCGGGATGTCGTCGTCGGGGATGACACCCCCTGCGAACACCACCACGTCCTCCGCGCCCCGTTCCCGGAGCAGCTCCAGGATGCGGGGGAACAGGGCCATGTGGGCGCCGGAGAGAATCGACAGGCCGATGGCGTCCACGTCCTCCTGCACCGCCGCCGTCGCGATCATCTCCGGGGTCTGGTGCAGGCCCGTGTAGATCACCTCGAAGCCCGCATCCCGCAGGGCGCGGGCCACCACCTTGGCACCCCGGTCGTGGCCGTCCAGTCCCGGCTTCGCGATGAGGATGCGGATCCTCTCCGGCACGGCAGCCTGCCTCCCAGCGTCTATGCTACCACGCTACCACCGGCCGCCGCGCGGTACCTGGAACCCGTACCTGGTGCCGGTGCCAGGTACCAGCAGGCGGCAGCTCAGCAGCTCAGGAAGAGCCGACGTGTGGTCAGGTCCGGTCGCAGCGCTCACCCCCTACGGCGCCACCCGGGATCCCCCTCCAGCCGACTTGTACGCCTTCTGCCCGGGCGGCAGGTCCACGACCGCTTCTGCGGGGCAGAGCAACTCTGCTTCCTCCCGGTTCACCAGGTCCCACCGCCCCAGGGCGTACGCGTGGTAGCTGGTCCACGGGTAGTCCCCCGGGTGGTCGCACAGCCCTGCCTGCACGGGGTTGTTGTGGATGTACCGCACCGCCGCCCACAGGTACCCTTCTTCCCGGCACAGCTTGGCGTGATACCGGTCCTGGAACACGTGGCCGCGAAGTCCCAGCTGGCGGTTGTGGTGCAGCGCAAACCGGCGCTGCACGTCGTGCATGACCTTGGCCAGCGCGACCAGACCCCGGCGGCACAGCAGGTGCACGTGGTTGGGGAGCAGGGCATAGGCAGGCCGAACGGTTGTGTGGGGTGAACGCTCTGGTACCTGGCACCAGTTCCAGGTACCAACGGCACCGAGGAGACCAGCTAGAACTCGGTCACCCCCGTGAAGGTGAACTGCGCCACGGACAGGGCGGGGACGCGGACGGCTCCGAAACGGTCGCCCAGCAAGCTGGTCTCCGCACCCACCCGGAGCACGGAGCCTAGCGCCTGCACGTAGCCCTGAGTGAACCGCAGATTCCGCACCGGGTAGGTGAGCTCTCCGCCCTCGATCCAGAACACCCCGTCGCGGGTCATCCCGGTAACCACGCAGTCCCGTGGGTGCACCAAGCGCGTGTACCAGAACCGCGTGATGTACAGGCCATGCGACACCCCGCGCACCAGCTCCTCCACCGTGGCGTCCCCCGCCGCCAGGAACAAGTGGGCGGGGACTGGGCCCACGCGGGTGGTCTCCGGCCACGCCCGCGGTAGCGCGTGCCCGGTGGATGCTTTCCCCTCCCGTGCGGCCGTCAGCGTGTCGTATACCGGGGTGCGCGGCACCCCGCGCTCTACGATCACCACCCTCTGCCTGGGCACTCCCTCGAAGTCAAAGGGCATGGGGATCCCCTGTGGATCGCAACCGTCGTCCCACAGGGTAACCTGTTCCGACAGCGCCCGCAGGCCAAGGCGACCGTTCATCCAGCTGCGGCCCTCCTGCATCGCCTGCGCGCCGGCCCCCGCGTACGCCAACCAGCTCACCACGTCCTGCACCGCGTACGGTGCCAACACCACGGAATAGGTGCCCGGCTGCACCGGCCGCGGGTGCCGCGCCCTCTTGGCCCCGTCCACCGCGGGATGTCCCACCGTGGCCGCGTCGAAGTGATCCAGGCGCCAGCCCGTCCGCTCCGCGTACCCGGAAGCGCCGTCCACGTGCACCACCGTGCGGAAGTGCCACCGGGTGCCCGCGTGGTAGCAGAAGACGCCCTGGGAGTTCACAACGGCGACTTCCTGTACCCCCGTCTCCAGAGCGCCCGCAGCGGAGGCCCCCTCCGCCTCCACCTCCCGCAGGAACGCCTGTACCTGGCGCGCCCGCCAGGCGGGAGAGGCCCCTGCCACCCTGTCGTCCAGGCTGCCCACCCGCGGCGCGGGCCGAGGTTCCGGGAATCCCGGGAACTCCGCGGTCCCGGGAGCCACGCGGGCGGCAGCTTCAGCCTGGTCCACGGCACGCTCCACACCCTCCCGATCCAAGCGGTTGGTGACCGCGGCACCCACCCGCCGACCCACCGCCACCCGCACCAGCACCTGGGCGCCGCGCTCCGCCACGTTCTGATGGATGGTGTTGTTGGCAAACCGTGTGAGGGCACCCTCCCATGACAGCAGCACCACCTCCGCCTGCCCCCCGACAGATCGCCGCAGGGCGTCTGCCGCTAGCTCCCGGGTCCGGGCCTCGCCCAGCACGTCAGCGCTTCCCCAACACTCGGACGTTCCGGAACCGGGCGGGTGCGGCACCATGCCCCGTATGCGCCACCTGCAGGGGCTCGCCCTTGCCGCAGTTGGGAGTCCCCCACACCACCCAGTGGTCCGCGTCGCACACCGCGTCGCAGGCCCTCCAGAACTCCGGCGTGATGCCGGTGTAGAGAGGGTTCCGCAGCATCCTGCGGAGCTGGCCGTGGCGGATCTCCCAGGCGATCTCGCAGCCGAACTGGAAGTTCAGCCGGCGGTCGTCGATGCTCCACGAGCGGTTGGTGTCCATGAAGATCCCCCGATCCGTGTCCGCGATGAGATCCGTCAACTTCCAACTGCCGGGCAGCAGGTTCACATTGGTCATGCGCACCATGGGAATCCGGTTCCACCCTGCGGACCGCGCCATCCCTCCGGACCGCCCCGTTCCGTGGGGCGAGTTCCCCACCAGGCGCGCCAGACTCCGTGCCGTCTGCCGGTCGGTGAGGTAGCCCACGAACAGGCCTTCCCGCACGAGGTCCACCCGTTGCGCGGGCACTCCCTCGTCGTCCCACGCGAACGTGCCGAGCCCCCCGGGCAGGGTGGCGTCCGCGGTGATGTTCACCACCTCGGACCCGTACCGGAAACGGCCCAGCAGGTCCGGGGTCAGAAAAGAGGTTCCCGCGAAGGCCGCCTCGGCCCCCAAGACCCGGTCCAGCTCCACGGCGTGCCCGCACGATTCGTGAACCTGCAAAGCCACTTGGCTGCCCCCCAAAATGAGGGTGGTGACCTCCTCCGGGCAAGGGTCCGCGGTCAGCAAGGCCACGGCTTCCTCTGCGATGCGGGCCGCATGGCCCACCAGGTCCTGCTCCACGACGAACTCCCAGCCCCGCGTTTGCTGATGCCGACCCACGGAGTTGGGGTACGAGCGCCGCTGCACCTCCCCGTCGCGGACTGCGGTGGAGGCGATCCCGCACCCCGACTCCACGATCTCCTGGGTGAGGTAGCTGCCTTCCGTACTGGCGAAGGTCTTGCGCTGCCGGAGGAAGACCAGCTCCGCCTCCGTGGTGGTCACGCCCCGTACGCGTCGCATCTCATGGTCCGCACGCAAGAGCAGCTCCAGCTTGGCCTCCACCGGTACCGCGAAGGGATCCACCTGCACAGGTGTCCGGTAGGTGCCGTGCTGCACCACCGGTTCGCCCAGGTCCACGTCCTCCTGTTTGGCCAGGGCGCTGGCGCGGGCGATGTCCACCGCCAGGTGCACCACCCGTTCGGCCTCCTGTGGCTCCATCCGGCAGCTAGCCGCGAAGCCCCACGCACCTTCCGCCACCACCCGCACCCCGAAGCCCACGTCCTCCGACCAGCTGACTCCATCCACCAAACCGTTCCGGACCAGCAGGGCCTGGTGCCTGGTCTCCACCACCCGCACGTCCGCGTAGGAGGCGCCTGCCAGCTCCGCGGCGTTCAGCACCCGAGCCACGAGCTCGTCCACGTCGCTGCACCTCCACCGGAGAACTTCGCTACCGAATCCACTCCCCCCTGCTGGGACTTTCCCCGGGGGACAGTCCCCCCGGGACAATCCCCGGGCCAGGGCCGTTTAATGAACGGGCTCCGCTGATTCCACGCCACCCGGGCCGAGGTCCGAGTACCCACCACCCTTGCCCACCCGCGCCCCCACAGGGTTGACCGCCACGCTCCCGCACACCACGAGGTCCACGTGCGAACTGGTCCGCCCCGACGGGTTCGCCGTAGCGGAACGCGCCACGGATGGAGGCCGCCTGCTGCGGAGGCACCCGCAGAACCCGCGGGTCCAGGCGCAGGAAGGGCTGCGGGCTTTGAAGGCGGGGGACGGCCATGTACACCGTCTTGCCTTCCTCCAAGGCCCGTGCTCGGACCGGCAGCTGCGGGCAGTCCGGGTTTCCTTTCAGGACCCGCGCCCTTTGCCATTCCCGGGTGGCGGCCAGATGCCGTGCCGCCGCCTCAGCCCCCTGGAAATTCGGGATGCGGCCCCAGGCCCCCGGAAACCGCACAACCCCGTGCCCTTCCAGCAGGCGCCAAACCCGTTCACGCACCGCCTGCTTCGCCAGATCCACCTCCGAGCTTGCAGAGGGCGCGTGGTGGCTTCGTCCCCTGTTTCGACGGCAGCCTCCCTTTCCCCGCGGCACTTCGTCCGCCACGGGAACACCCCCGGAGGCCGGGCTTTGACCGGCCTCCGCACGTCAGAGAGTCTACACAAACCCACCGGCCCGGGGATTTGACCGTCCGGCGGCGGCACCCGAGAATACCCTACAGAGTACCGTACGAAGGAGGGGTGCCATGGCGCTGCTGCGGCCCCAGGACCAGGAGGTGTTGCGCCGAAAGTTCCAGCAGGAGCTGGTGGGAGAGGTTACCCTTAGCCTGTTCACCACCTCCCGCGCGGGCCTCGCGCTACCCGGGGCGAACTGCGAGACCTGCGAGGTAACCCAGCAGCTGCTGGAGGAAGTGGTGGCCCTGGACCCTCGGCTCAAGCTGCGGGTGCGCAGCATCGTCACGGACGCGGAGGAGGCCCGGGCGGCCGGGGTAGAGGGCGTGCCCGCCATCCTCCTGGGAGAGGACGGACGGGCCCGCGCGCGTTACTACGGGATCCCCTCCGGACTGGAGTTCGCGGTCCTGGTGGAGGGCATCGTAGCCGCCTCGCGAAAAGACAGTGGCCTGAAGCCGGAGACCCGGCGGGCGCTCGCGGATTTGCCACAGGACGTGCACATCCGGGTGTTCGTGACCCCCACCTGTCCGTACTGCCCGCGGGTGGCGCGGCTGGCCCACGCCATGGCCCAGGAGTCCGAACGGGTGCGGGCGGACGTGGTGGAGGCCATGGAGTTTCCCGCCCTGGCGGACCGCTACGGGGTGGTGGGTGTGCCCAAGGTGGTCCTCAACGAGGTGTACGGCTTCGAGGGTGCGCATCCCGAGGAAGTGTTCCTCCAACACGTCCTGGAGGCCGCGGGGGCCGCACGGCCCGCGGTCCGAACGGGGGAGTGAGGCCCGCGGTGGCCGGTCTGAGGGTCCGTGAGGAGGTAAAGGCCTCTCTGCTCGCCCGTCTGCGCCGCATTGAGGGGCAGGTGCGCGGGCTCCAGCGCATGCTGGAGGAGGGCCGGGACTGCGCGGAGGTAGCCCAGCAGGTGGCCGCTACCCGGGCCGCCCTGGACCGGGTGGCCATGGACCTCATCGCCGCTGGGCTGGAACAATGCGTACGGCTGGAGCTGGCGGGGAAGCCGCAAGCCCAGGGGGCTTTGCGCAAGCTGCAGCGGTCCCTGCTGATGCTGCGCTAGCCGGCTCGTCCCGTCCCCGTGCGTTCCACGAGCTGGCCGTCTACCCGCACGCGCACGTCCACGGGGATGCCCTGTCGGACGCTGGCGGTGACGATGCAGAAGTCCTCGAACAGCTGGAGGCATCGGTCCAGTGGGCCCCGCGGCGCGGCGTCCGCGCCGGACAGGTCCAGCTGCGCCTGCGCCCCCGTGATGCGCCAGCGACCGCGGTCGTTGCGCCGGATCTCCACGTCCACCTGGGCCGAGATCTGCGCGGCCACCCGCGCCCGCTCCAGGCAGTACCGCAGGCTGCTGGCCAAGCAGTGGCCCAGGGCAGTGGCTACCAGCCGCGCGGGGTTGGGCCCCGCTCCTTCCCCGAGGGGTGGTGGCTCGTCCACCACCAAGCCCCACTCGGGCCGGTCCATCTCCACGCGGAAGCGGTACCCTCCCTCCGGCTTCAGCGACACACGGGCCGTCATGACCTCGGACACGGCAGGCCTCCAAAGAGCTTCAGGTGCGGGCGCGGCCGCACGTGTTGATCCCCAGTAGAGCCCACAGGGGGCACCACCCCACCAGGCCCGTCCCCAGACCCACCAGGGCCACCGCATACAGCACGTAGGCCGCTGCGGAAGGGCCCTGCCGCAACCCCAAGGCCAAGGCGATCAAGCCCACCACCACCCGCACCACCCGGTCTACGGTTCCCGTGTTGCACGCCCGCACGGTCCACCTCCCGTGTTTGCTTGCCTTCGACGCGGAGCATACCATACTTAGTAGGGTATTTTCCAGGGCCGTGGAATTCCGGCACCGGGCCCACGCCGGTCACAGGGCGTGGCGCGGCGGCAAAAGGAGGCCCTGGCGGAGCGCCCGGCGGGCCAGGGGCGTCTGCTGTGCTTCTTCCACCGTGTAGCAAAACAGCTCCAGCGGCAGTCCCACCCCCTGGAAGTACCGCCGGTACGGATCCGCGCGCTCGAACCAGCGACCTTCCGCGTGGGACAGGATCAGGAGGACGTCCGCGTCGCTTCCGAGCACCGCGCGGTCGGCCGCCCGGGAGCCGAACAGGTACACCGCCCGCACCTCAGGCCGATCCGCCAGCAGCCCGACGGCGGCCTCCCCCAGCCGCCGCAAAGCCTCCTCACGATCCAGCCAGAAGACGGTGACACAACCGTAGGATCGTTTGCGCACAACGGACCGCACCCTCTGCGTCCTCCCGCTTGAAGTGGCCGCCCGGACTCCCCCTCCGGCCAGGCATTGGGGTACTGCGTGGGCACGTAAAAGCGGTCTAGCTGCTCCGCGCAACGCCCTACCTCCGGAAGTTCCACCCGTCCGCGGAGGCCCTCCACCAGGCCCCCGAGGGCGTGGCCCCACGCCTCCCCGCCCCGCCGCAGGTACACGGCCTGGAGGCCCTTTTCCGCCGCCTGGTGGCTGGCAAAACACGCCCACTCCCAGAACCCGCCTGCCATCTGCAGGCGGGTTCTGGCCAGGTCCCGCTCCGCCTGCTCCATCCAGTCCCGGCTCCGCTCGGGCATCCCGCGGCCAGCGTAGCATGCCGCCTGGCAGTCAGGGAAACAGCTGCTCGCCCGTGTCCGCGTCGAACACCGTGATGGCCATGGTGGGGCAGCCCTCCGCGGCCTCCAGGACCACCTCCAGGGGGTCGCCCTCGGGGTCCACTACGGAAGACTGTCCATGGGTGTTCAGGGTGAAGGTGCGCGGCGCGGTGAGCACGCAGATGCTGCTGCCCACGCAGCGGTGGAGGTCCACCTCGATGCGCAGTCGGCGCACGGTCACCACTCCACGGGCAGCTCCACGAGGGCCCGGGACACGATGGTGGGATGGTACTCGAGGTCCTCCCGGGCCAGGCGCAGGTGGGGGAAGTGTTGCACCAAGGCTGCGAACGCTTCCTGCGCCTCCACGCGCGCCAGAGGGGCTCCCAGGCACACGTGGATGCCGTGTCCGAAGGCCACGTGGGGGTTGGGGTTGCGGGTGATGTCCACCCGGTCGGGCTCGGGAAACTTCTCCGGGTCCCGGTTGGCGGAAGCCAGGACCAACAGCATGCGGTCGCCCGCGCGGAGGGTCTTCCCGCCTAGCTCCACGTCTACCCTCGCCCACCGGAAAGTGGCCTTGACCGGCCCGTCGTAGCGCAGCAGTTCTTCTGTGGCGGAACGGGTCAAAGAGGGGTCCTGACGCAGCATCTCCCACTGGTCCCGGTGGCGGAGCAGGGCCAGCAGGCCGTTGGCCAGCAGGTTGGTGGTGGTCTCGTGGCCGGCGAACAAAAGCACGGTGCAGGTGGCCAGCAGTTCGTCGTGGCTCAGCAGGTCCCCACGCTCCTCCGCCTGTACCAGGGCGGAGATCAAATCATCCCGGGGGTTTCTCCGCCGGTCGTGGATCAGGGGTTCGAAGTACTCCAGCAGCCGGATCAGACCCGCTTGGGACCGCTCGCGGCGGTCCGGGTCGTCCGCCCGGATGAAGAAGATGCGGGATGTCTCGTCGGACCACTCCTTCACCGCCTCCCGGTCCTCCGGCGGAACCCCGAGGTACTCCGAGATGACGATCACGGGCAGGTGGAAGGCGAACTCCCGCACGAACTCCATGTGCCGCCTGCGGGCCGCCGCGGCCAGGAGGTCGTGCACGATCTGCCGCACCCGGGGTCGCAGGCGTTCCACGCTGGTGGGGGTGAAGGCCTTGTTCACCAGCATCCGAACCCGAGTGTGGTACGGGGGATCCGTGAACACCAACCAGCGGGAGAAGTACTGGATGAGGACGTGAAGCCGCTCGCGGTCGTGCGGGGTGAGTTCCCGCTGGAAGTGCGCCATGCGGTCGCTCGACAGCCGCTCGGGGTCGCGGAAGGCCCGCACCACGTCCTCGTACCGCGTCACCAACCAACCGCCCCAGCGGTCGTTCCAGTGCACCGGGGCTTCCTGCCGCAGCCGGGCGAAGTAGGTGTAGGGGTCGCGTAGCACCTCCGGTGCCAGCAGGTCGTCCTGAACGAGCACCCCGCTCCCTCCCCTCGGCTCGACCGGTCGGTCGGCCACGGACATTATAGCCGACCAGGCGGTCGGGACGGCACCCCTTCCCGCCGCACGGGGGAAGCCGCCAGGGTCGGCTGACGAGCTGCCTCCGTGGCTACGTGGACCACCTCTGCTAAAAGGTCCGGCCGGACTCTGCCCGCGGTGTCCTGCGGGGAGTGGTAGTGGGGGTCGTCCGGACGGTGCAGCATGGCCGCGGGAATGCCCTCCCGCTCGAAGGACACGTGGTCGCTGCCACCCATGCGCCTGGGCTCCACGTGCACTCCAAGTCGGCGGGCAGCCTGAAGCACGGCTTCCACCACGCGCGTATCGCTACCCGACTGGCCCACCAGCAGCCGCGACCCGACGCCGACCATGTCCAGGTTCAGCATGGCAAACAGTTTTTGACTGCTGCGGGCGTGAGCAGCCGACCCGAACAGCCCGCCCTCCTCGGCGCCGAAGGCGGCCACCGCCACCGTCCTAGGCCCGGGACGCCGCGCCAGCAACCGTCCAGCCTCCAGAACCGCGGCAACGCCGCTGGCGTTGTCGTTGGCGCCCGGGCTACCTTCCACGGAGTCCACGTGGGCGCCCAGCAACACCCGGGCCGGGGCACGCCCGGGCGGCAGGCCCACCACGTTCCACGACGTCCGGGTCTCCAGCACCGTGTCCACCACCAGGGACACCACCACCGTCTCCCGCTCGGCCAAGGACCGTAGCCGCAGGCCGTCCTCACGGGAGATAGTCACCGCGGGGATGGTGGAGGGCCGGGTGAGGGTTCCCACCACCAGCCCGGGTTCGTGATTGTAGACCACCACCGCCCGGGCACCGGCGCGGGCCGCGTTCTCCGCCTTCTGCAGGAAGGTAGCCGCGCCCCGCTCCACCAGGGCCACCTTGCCCCGAACGTCCACACGCTGGAAGTCCCCCTCGAGCCCCCGGTTCGCCACCGCCAAAGATGCCACCAGCGGACCGCCCGTGGACGGGGAGAAAACCAGGGCCCGGGCCAAAAGTGGCCACCGCACGGGGCGGCTGACCTCCAGGGCCACCTGCCGGGTCTCGAAGTACGGGAAGGGGAACTCCACCACCTCCGCGCGGTAGCCCAGCGACCGGAGGTGGCCGGCTACGTACTCCACCGCACGCTTCTCCGCCACCGTCCCAGCCACCCGCGGACCCAGGCCCGCAAGGGCTTGCACGTGGGACCAGGCGCGGGCTCCCACGTCCTCAGCGGGTGTGGCCCACGTGGCGGTTTGCAGGCAGGCCGCCAGCGCTACGATGCCGGAGGCCAGCCACGCCCTTCGCACCTTCCGCGGGAGGGTAGCGGGCACGGTGGTCAGGGTTCCTCGCAGAAGGCATCCCGTAGCTGCCGGTAGGTGTCTTGCAGGTGCTGGGGGATCACCTTCACGTCCGCCAGCACCGGCATGAAGTTGGTATCACCCGCCCAACGGGGCACCACGTGGATGTGCAGGTGGTCCTCGATGCCTGCCCCCGCGGCTCTTCCCAGGTTCATACCGATGTTGAACGCCTGAGCGCCCAGAGCCCGACGCAGCACCCGCACGGACCGCCGCACGGCCTCCCACAGGTCCTGCACCTCCGCGGGGCCGAGGTCTTCCAGCTGCCCCGTATGCCGCTCGGGGACCGCCATCACGTGCCCGCTGTTGTACGGGTAGCGGTTCAGCATCACGAAGGCGAAGCCACCCCGCCACACGATGAGGTTCTCTTCGTCCCGGTCCTGCGCGGACTTGATGCAAAAGATGCACCCCTCCGGTTCCGGCCCTTTGATGTAGGCCAGCCGCCAGGGCGCCCACAGCCGTTCCAAGGCCACCCTCCTAGCGGGAAGCCCGCGGTCGCGCCGCCAACAGCCCCAGGCGGACCAGGGCTTCCGCGGCCGCGGCCTGCTCGGCTTCCTTCTTCGTCCGGCCCCGTCCTTCTCCCAACACCCGGCTGCCCACCTCCACCACCGCCACGAAGGCCTTGGCGTGATCCGGTCCCTCGGTGCCGGTGATCCGGTACCGGGGCAGCTTCCGTTCGCGCTGCTGCACGTACTCCTGCAGCTGGCTTTTGAAGTCCACGGGGACCGTGTCCAGATCCTCCAGCCGGTCTGCGTACCACCGGCTGACCATAGCATGGGCCACCCCGAAGCCGGAGTCCAGGTACACAGCGCCCACCACGGCCTCCAGCACGTCCGCCAGCATGCTGGCCCGTTCCCGGCCCCCGCCCCGCTCCTCCCCACGCCCCAGGAGGATGTACGACCCCAGCTCCAGCTGTCGGGCGATACGGGCCAGGGTGGGTTCGTTCACCAGCCGCGCCCGCAGGCGGGCCAGGTCTCCCTCGCTGTGGTCGGGGAATCGGCGGTACAGGTGGTCGCTCACCACCAGGTTCAGCACGGCGTCTCCCAGGAACTCCAGCCGTTCGTAGGTGCCCAGGCGTTGGCCGCCCTCCTCGTGGGCGTAGGATCCGTGGGTGAGGGCCAGGTTTAGCAAGTGCAGGTCCCGGAAGCGCACCTCCAGCCGTGCCTCCAGCTCCCGCAGTCGATGCGCCCGCTCGCGGTCCAGGTCTTCCGCGGCGGTCAGGGGTCCTGTGTCCACGCCCATGCTGGAAGGCTACCCCACCCGGGCCACGCGCCTACGGCGCGCGGCTCCCCTTGGACTCGGCAGCAGCCCACGCATGCCCCTAGGCGGCCCCCACCCTCCGAACCGCGAGGGTGCAGTTGTGGCCTCCGAACCCAAAGGCGTTGGACAGAGCGACCCGTACCGGGGCGGGGCGGGCTCGGTTCGGCACGTAGTCCAGGTCGCAGTCAGGGTCAGGGTTCTCGTAGTTGATGGTGGGTGGCAGAACCTGGTGATACACGCTGAGCGCGGAGGCGATGAGTTCCACCCCGCCCGCGGCCCCCAGCAGGTGGCCCGTCATCGACTTGGTGGAGCTCACGGCCAGGCGGTACGCGTGCTCCCCGAAAACGCGCTTGATGGCCAGGGTCTCGAACTTGTCGTTGTAGGGCGTGCTGGTCCCGTGGGCGTTGATGTAGTCCACCTCCTCCGGCCTCAGGCCCGCGTCCTGTAAGCAGCGGGACATGCACTGGGCCGCCCCCTCCCCCTCGGGATCCGGCTGGGTGATGTGGTAGGCGTCCGCGCTCATCCCGTAGCCCACTAGTTCGCAGTAGATGCGGACCCCGCGGGCGCGGGCACTCTCCAGCTCCTCCAGCAGCACCACGCCGGCCCCCTCCCCCATCACGAACCCGTCCCGGTCGCGGTCGAAGGGGCGCACCGCCTTCTCCGGAGCGTCGTTGCGAGTGGACATGGCCCGCATGGAGCAGAACCCCGCGATGGACAGGGCAGTGACGGCGGCCTCCGTGCCGCCCGCGATCATGGCGTCCGCGTCGCCCCTCTGGATGATCTTGAAGGCGTCCCCGATGCAGTGGCCGCCCGTCGCGCAGGCGGTCACCACGGAGGTGTTGGGGCCGCGGGCCCCGAACAGGATGCTGACCATGCCCGCCGCCATGTTGCTGATGAGCATGGGGATGAAGAAGGGGCTCACGCGATCCGGGCCCCGCTCCAGCAGCACCCGGTGCTGCTCCTCCCACGTGTGGGCCCCCCCGATCCCCGAACCCAGCACCACCCCCACCCGGTCCCGGTTGGTGGGGGTGATGCGGAAGTCCGCGTCCTCCAGGGCCATGCGGGTGGCCGCGATGGCGAACTGCACGAACCGGTCGTTGCGCCGCGCCTCCTTCCGGTCCATGTACTGCAAGGGGTCGAAGTCCAGCACCTCTGCGGCGATCTGGGTGGGAAAAGGGGAGGGGTCGAAGGACTGGATCCGCCGGACACCGCTGCGGCCCTGCAGCAGTGCGTTCCAGAAGGCCTCCTTCCCGATGCCGATGGGGGTGACCACCCCCACGCCGGTGACCGCGACCCGCCGCTTCGCCTGGTTCAAGGGGGACACCCGCGCGTGCGAGCTAACCCTCTTTGGCGGCCTGCAGGTGCTCCTCGATGTACTGCACCGCCTGCCCCACCGTCTGGATCTTCTCGGCCTCCTCCTCCGGGATCTGGATGCCAAACTCCTCCTCCAGAGCCATGACCAGTTCCACCACGTCCAGAGAATCGGCCCCCAGGTCCTCCACGAAGGAGGCGTTCTCCGTGACCTCGTTCTCTTCCACGCCCAGCTGCTCCACCACGATGGCCTTCACCCGCTCGAACGTTGACGCCATCTCCGCCTCCTCGCCGTACCCGCTGGGTTTCCCCTACTTCATTACCATACCACCGTCCACGTTCAAGACCTGGCCCGTGATGTACGCCGCCTGGTCGCTGCACAGGAACACCACCGCGGGGGCGATCTCCTCGGGCAGCCCCGTGCGGCCCAGGGGGATCTGCGCGGTGAGCCAGCGCCGCTGGTCCTCCTCCAGGGCCTCCGTCATGCGGCTGTGCACGTAGCCAGGGGCGACGGCGTTCACCGTGATGTTGCGGGAGGCCACTTCCCGGGCCACCGCTTTGGTGAAGCCCACGATGCCCGCCTTCGCGGCCACGTAGTTGGCCTGTCCCGCGTTGCCCACGAGTCCCACCACGGAGGTCACGTTCACGATCCGGCCCCACCGGGCCCGCAGCATGTCCCGGAGTGCCTCCCGGGTGCACAGGAAGGTGCCGGTGAGGTTTGTGTCCAGCACCCGGCGCCAGTCCTCCAGCCGCATGCGCACCACCAGCCCGTCGCGGAGGGTCCCCGCGTTGTTCACCAGGATCTCCACCCGGCCCAGCTGCTCCCGGACCTCCCGGAAGAAACGCTCCACGTCCTCCTCGGAGGCCACGTCCCCTCCCACCACCACCGCTCGGCCCCCCTCGCTGCGGATGCGGTCCGCTACCCGCACCGCGGCATCCCGGTTGGCCCCGTAGTGCACCGCCACCGAGGCCCCCGCGCGTGCCAGAGCCTCGCAGATGGTGCCCCCGATGGCGCCCGAGCCGCCCGTCACCAAGGCCACCTTCCCGCGCAGGTCCACCCCCACCACAGCCGTCACGCCTCCCGGACGCTGCCCAGGGCCGCCAAGGTCTTCTGCAGGGAGGTCCGGTCCTCCACATGGAAGGTGCTGGCACCTCGCACGCAGCGCTTCACCAGGCCCGACAGCACCGATCCGGGTCCCAGCTCCACGAAGGTATCCACCCCGTCTGCGGCCATCCGCTCCACGGACTGCGCCCACCGGACCGGGTTGGCTACCTGCTCCACCAAAAGCCGACGGATGTCCGCGGCTTGCTGCACGGGTTGCGCGGTCACGTTGGTCACCACGGGGATCCGAGCGTCCCTGACGGAAACCGCCTCCAGGGCCTCGCGCAGCCGCTCCGCGGCGGGCCGCATGAGGCTGGTGTGGAAGGGGGCGGAAACCGCCAGCAGCACCGCCTTCCTGGCACCCGCGGCCTTCGCACGGTGGATCGCGTCCTCCACCGCGGCCCGGTCCCCGCCCAGTACCACCTGGTCGGGAGCGTTGTAGTTGCTGGCCTCGCACACGCCGAGGGCGGATGCCTGCCGGCAGAGCTCCTCCACGGTCGCGGCGGAAAGGCCCAGCACCGCGGCCATGGCTGTGTCCCGGCCCTTCGTGGCCTGCTGCATGAACAGCCCCCGCTGGCGCACCAGCCACACCGCGTCCTCAAACTCCAGGCTGCCCGCGCACACCAGAGCCGTGTACTCCCCCAGGCTGAGACCAGCTACCCGCACGGGCTCCGGGATGTGGCCCCGCACGGCCTCCAGGCACGCGAGGCTGGTCACCAGGATGGCGGGCTGGGTGTTCTCCGTCCGCTGTAAGGCCTCCTCGGGTCCTCGGCGGCACAGCTCCAGCAGGTCCAGGCCCAGCACCGAGGACGCCCACTCAAACAGGGCACGGACCCGGGGGAAGGCCTCCGCCAGATCCACCCCCATGCCCACGTACTGGGCGCCCTGCCCGGGGAACACGTACGCTATCCCCACGGCTACCCCCAACACAGGGCGCAGGAGGCCCACGTGAGCCCGGCCCCGAAAGCCACCAGAACCACCAGGTCGCCCGGCTTCACGCGCCCCTCCTCCACGGCCTCGTACAGGGCCACGGGCACGGAGGCGGAGGAGGTGTTCCCATACTTGTGAACATTCACGTAGAACTTCTCCAGGGGCTGGCCCAGGCGATCCGCGGCGGCCTGAATGATCCGCAGGTTCGCCTGGTGGGGGATAAACAGGTCCACCTCGTTCACGGACACGCCCGCCCGCTGGCAGGCTTCCTCGATGGCCCGAGGCAGAATGCGGCTGGCGAACTTGAACACCTCCGGCCCGTTCATGTGAAGGTAGTGCTGCCCTCGTTCCACGGTCTCCCACGAGGCCGGCAGGCGGCTGCCGCCCGCGGGCAGGCTGAGCAGGGAGCCGCCCCCGCCGTCTGCCCCCAGCCAGAAGGACAGCAGCCCCCGGGAGCCGTCGGAGGGGACCACCACCGCGGCTCCCGCGGAGTCCCCGAACAGCACGCAGGTGGTCCGGTCGCTCCAGTTGGTGATACGGGAGAGGGTGTCGGCACCGATCACCAGCACCCGCTCCGCCAGACCCGCGGTGATCTGTCCGTGGGCGAGACCCAGGGCGTACACGAAGCTGCTGCACGCAACGGAGACGTCCACCGCCCCCGCGCGCTTCGCACCCAGGCGCTCCTGCACCAGGCAGGCGGTGGCGGGGAAGATCATGTCGGGGCTGGCGGTGCCCACCAGGATTAGGTCCAGGTCCGCGGGATCCACCTCCGCCTGCTCCAGGGCCTCCCGGGCCGCCTCCAGGGCCAGGTCGCTGGTGGCCTCCTCCGGGGAGGCCACCCGGCGCTCCCGGATGCCCGTGCGAACCGTGATCCACTCGTCGGTGGTGTCCACCATACGCTCCAGATCCCCGTTGGTGAGTACCGTGCGGGGGACGTACCGCCCCAGTCCCGCGATTCTGCTTGACCGATGCAAGCCCATGGTCCCTCCCGTGGTGTTCGCCTCAGGTGGACGCCGCGTCCGCCGCGGGGGAGGAGGCCAGACGCAACGTCTCCTGCTGGATGATCTCCGGCAGGCGCTGACGGACCGCCTCCTGGGCCACCCGCAGGGCGTTATACACCGCGTGGGCGTTGGACGCCCCGTGCCCGATTACCACCACCCCCCGGACGCCCAGCAACGGCGCTCCGCCGTACTCCGCGTAGTCGATCCGCCTGCGCAGGGCCCGCAGCCGGGGGCGCAAAAGCCACACCGCCAGTTTTGCCCGCAACGACCGCCGCACCTCCTCCCGGATGATCTGAAAAAGCCCCTGGGCCATCCCTTCACCCAGCTTGAGCACCACGTTGCCCACGAATCCGTCGCACACGAGCACGTCGCACGCCCCGAAGAACACCTGCCGGCCTTCCACGTTCCCCACGAAGTTCAGGTCGGTGGCCCGCAGCAGCTCCGCGGTTTGCACCACCAGTTCGTTGCCCTTCCCCGCCTCCTCACCGTTGCTCAGCAGACCCACGCGGGGGGATGGGATGGCCAGCACCCGTTCCGCGTACACGCTGCCCATGAGGGCGAACTGCAGCAGGTGTCGGGGTCGGCAGTCCACGTTGGCCCCCACGTCCAGAGCCACCAGGCGGCCCCGGAGGGTGGGCAGAACCGCGGCGATGGCAGGGCGGTCCACCTCGGAGATGCGGCCCAGGGTGAGCAGCGCCGCGGCCATGACCGCGCCCGTGTTGCCCGCGCTGAAGAAAGCGTCCGCCTGGCCGGACCGCACCAGTTCCAGACCCTTCGTGATGGAGTTGTCAGGCTTGCGCCGCAGGGCAGCGGTGGGGGACTCCTCCATGCCCACGTGCTGGGAAGCGTGCACCACCCGCAGGCCCTGGGCCGGTGCGCGATGGCGCCGCAGCTGCTCCCGCACCACGTCGTCGGGCCCCACGAGGAGGATTTCCACCCCGAGGCGTTCCGCAGCGGCCACCACCTCGGCGGGCGCGTGGTCTCCCCCCATGGCGTCTACCGCCACGCGCACGGCGCTTGTCCCAAGCCTGCCAACTCCGGCTCCCCCACAGCCCTAGGAGGACCGACGTTCCTCCTCCACCGGCACCACCTGGCGGCCCCCGTACGTGCCGCAGGTCGGGCAAAGGTGGTGAGGTAGGCGGGGGGTCTTGCACTTGGGACACGGCACCAGATGCGGTACCGCCACCTTCTGTAGGGCACGACGACGGGCCACCCGCATGTGCGAGTGCCTTCTCGAGCGGCTCATCAAGGACCTCCCAGGACGTTCTGGAGCACCTGCCAGCGGGGGTCCGGCCGGCGCGCGGCGCAGTCGCAGGGGGTGGTGTTGCGATCCGCGCCGCACTCCGTGCACAGACCCGCGCAGTCCGGCCGGCACAGGGCCACCAGGGGGCAGGCGAGGAGCAGGTGCTGGCGCGCCACCTCCGTCACGTCCACTTCGGGCTCCGAGAGGGGCAGGACAAGGACGCCGTCCTCCACGGGCACCTCCTCCGCCAGGGGCAGGTCCGGGTCGTACCACTCGTCCACCGTGGCGCACAGCTCCCGGCGGAAGTTCCGCAGGCAGCGGCCGCAGGCTAGCTCCGCCTCCGTGCGGAACTGGCCCACCAGCCGCAGCCGGTTACCGACCGCCCGCAGCTCCACCTCGCCCCGCACGGGAACCACGAAAAGCACCTCCTCCGCCCCCGAGGAGACCGGCACATCCAGCTGCAGGCGGAGCCGACCTCCGGGGCTGGAACGAACCTCCTGTGCGGAAACCTTCATAACAGCACCGCGCGCCCGGACACCCGGGCGCGCACCCCGGTCATGATAGGTCGCCGCGTGCGGCAAGTCAAGGCGAATCCGGCTCTAGGCTGAAAAGTATGGGTCTGGCTCGGCTCCTCGCCCCACCCCACTTATTGACGTAGAGCCGGCGAACCCCACAGAGGCAGCGCTATCCCTCCTCCCGCCGGTCCAGGAGTTCCTTGCCCTTGCGGATGCTCAGCAGGACCCGCATCACGCCCTGCTCCAGGTCGTCCAGCACCTGGCGAGCGTACTCGTCCGCGCCCCGGCGGGTCTGTTCCGCCTCCTGCCGTGCCCGCTCCAGGATGTCCTCCGCCTTGCGGCGGGCGTGCCGCACCACCTCGTGATCGTCCACCCGGTGCGCCAGCTCCTCCTGGGCCTCCGTCACGATCCGCCGGGCCTGCTCCTGCGCCCGCTGCAGCACCTGCTCCGCGGCGCTGCGCATCTGGTGGGCTTCCGCCAGCTCTGTGGGAAGGCGAGCCCGCAGCATCTCCAGCAGGCTGCGGAACTCCCGCTCGTCCACGATCCGCTTGTCGGTCCACGGGACGGTGCTGGCCTGGCTGACAAGGGCTTCTAGCCGGTCCAGCAGCTCGAACACGCTGTCCATGGCCTACTCCCCGTGGAACCGCCGCCGCAGGCGCTCCCCTACCCCGGGGGGGACCAGACCGTCCACCGTTCCACCCAGGCGTGCCACCTCCTTGATGAGGGTGGAGCTCACAAACCCGTACTCGGGGCTGGTGGGCAGGAAGACCGTCTCCACCTCCGGAGCCAGGCGGCGGTTCACGTGGGCCATGCGGAGCTCGTACTCCAGGTCGCCCACCCGGACCCCCTTCACGATGGCCGCGGCGCCGCAGCGGCGCGCGAAGTGCACCGTGAGGCCGTCGAAGCTGTGCACCTCCACGCCCTCCAGGTCGGCCACAGCCTCCCGCAGCATCTCCACGCGCTCCTCCACGGTGAACAGGGGTTCCTTGCCCGACTCCTGCGCCACCCCCACCACCACGCGGGCGAACAGCGCCCGCGCGCGGCGGATCACGTCCAGGTGCCCGTTATGCACCGGGTCAAAGGTCCCCGGGTAGACGGCCACCGTCACCGTGTCCCCCCTTCCGCGCGCCGCAGGAACCCCACGGAGGTGTCGCCGTACGTGCGGTGCCACACCACCTCCAGTCCGTGGCCGTCCAGCGGCTCGCCCCGGGCCCCCTCCGCCACCACGAGTCCCTCGTGGTGCAGGACCGGGCTTTCGGCCAGGGCCCGCAGCGCGCGCGCAAGCCAGCTGCTGCGGTACGGGGGGTCCAGGAACACCAGGTCGAAGCAGTCGCCCCGCTGCTGGAGCTGGCGCAGGGCCCGCAGGGCGTCCGCGCGCCAAACCTCCGCGCGGTCCTGCAGGCCTGCGGCCTGCAGGTTGGCCCGCAGGGCTGCGGCGGTGCGGGCTTCGAGCTCCACGAACACCGCCCGGCGGGCGCCGCGGCTCAGCGCCTCAATGCCCAGGGTTCCCACGCCCGCGAACAGGTCCAGCACCTCCGCGTCCACCACCCGCGACCCCAGGGCGTTGAAGATGGCCTCCCGCACCCGATCCTGGGTGGGGCGGGCGTGCACGCCTCGCGGCACCCGTAGCCGCTTACCCTTGGCCTCCCCCGCAGCCACCCGCACGGTACCGCACCTCCCTAGCCGACTCTAGCCCACCGTCAGGTAGGCCCCCGATTCCGCGTACCGCCGCAGCAGCCGCTCGCGCACGACCCGGTGTTCGGGCCACTCCAGCCGGGGGTCCTGGGCCAGAATCTCCTCCGCGGCCTGTCGGGCCCGCTCCAGCAGGGCTACGTCCTGGATGGGGTCCGCCACCCGGAAGTCCGGCACTCCGTGCTGCCGCGTCCCGAAGAACTCCCCCGGGCCCCGCAGCTCCAGGTCCACTTGCGCGATGCGGAAGCCGTCGTGGGTCTCCACCAGCGCCTGGATGCGGCGCCGCGCCTCCTCCGTAGGCAGCGCCGAGATCAGGATACAGTACGAGCGATGCGAGGAGCGGCCCACCCGGCCCCGAAGCTGGTGCAGCTGGGCCAGCCCGAAGCGGTCCGCGTCCTCTACCACCATCACCGTGGCGTTGGGCACGTCTACGCCCACCTCCACCACCGGGGTCGCCACCAGCACCTGGATCTGCCCCTGTCGGAAGGCCTCCATCACTGCGTCCTTCTCCGCCACCGGCATGCGCCCGTGTAGAAGGCCCACCCGCAGATCGGAGAACACCCGGGTCCGGAGTCCCTCGTACAGTTCCACCGCCGCGGAGGCGTCCAGCTTGTCCGACTCGTCCACCAGGGGGCACACCACGTATGCCTGACGGCCCGCCTCCACCTCCCGCCGGACGAAGGCGTATACCCGGTCGCGCGATTCGGGGAACCGGTGGTACGTCCGCACGGGGTGGCGGCCCGGGGGCAGCTCGTCCAGGACGGACACGTCCAGGTCGCCGTACAGGGTCAGGGCCAAGGTCCGGGGGATGGGCGTCGCGGTCATCACCAGCACGTCGGGTTCGTGGCCCTTGGCCCGCAGGGCCGCCCGCTGCGCCACCCCGAACTTGTGCTGCTCGTCCACCACCACAAGGGCCAGCCGGTCGAAAACCACGTCCTCCTGCAGGAGTGCGTGGGTGCCCACCACCAGGTCCGCCTCGCCCCGGCTCAGCTCCGCCAGCACCGCGTCGCGCTGCGCCCTGCGCATCCCGCCCGTGAGGAGCACCACCCGTACGCCCACCGGCTCCAGGAACCGGCGGAAGGTGAGATAGTGCTGCTCCGCTAGGATCTCCGTGGGTGCCATCACGGCCGCCTGATGCCCGCCGCCCGCGCACACCACCACCGCGGCCGCGGCCACCACGGTCTTGCCGGAACCCACGTCGCCCTGCAGCAGCCGGTTCATGGGGTGGGGGGAGTACAGCTCCCGCCGGATCTGCTCGATCACCCGGCGCTGCGCGCCCGTGAGGGGGAACGGGAGGCTAGCCACGAAGGCGTCCAGCAGGCCCCCGTCCTCCCGGTAGCGGTGGGGCTTGGTGGCCGTGACCACCCCGCGTCGGCGCAGCAGCAGCGCCAGCTCCAGCTCCAGAAACTCCGTGAAGGCCAGGGTCCTGCGTGCCCGCTCACCCTCCTCCTGGGTCTCGGGAAAGTGCACCCGCCACAGGGCCTCCGGGGTGGACAGCAGTCCATACCGGGCCCGTACGGGCCCCGGGAGGGGTTCTGGGATGCGGGCGGCGAACGCCTCCAGGGCCGCGTGCACTGCCCGGCGCACCAGCCGCGGGGACAGCTGCTCTGTGGCCGGGTGTACGGGCACCACACGGCCCGTGTGGAGAGCCTCCTCCTGCGCGGCGCGCTCAAACTCCGGTGCTTCGATCTCGATCTGGCCCCGCTCCCGCCGCACCCGCCCCCACAGGACGACCTCCGTACTCGGAGCTAGAACCTTGTCCAGGTGGCGGCGTCCCCAGAACTTGGCCACGGCCAGCGCCGTGCCGTCGGTGACGGTGACCTCGGTGAGCTTCTTGCCCCCGCGCAGGGGCGGCTCCCGCAGGCGCACCACCTTCACCCGGAAGGTGCAGAAGGCGTCGTGGGGCGCCTCGTACAGGGTGGCGAACCGGCTGCGGTCCTCGTACCGGCGCGGGGTGTGGTACAAAAGGTCCTCCACGGTGTGGATCCCCAGCCGCGCGAAGGCCTGAGCCAGCCGCGGGCCTATGCCCCGCACATACTGCACGGGCTGCTGCAACACGTCTGCCCCTCGCGTGCGCATCCGGTATGCCTGTTCGACCCCCGCGGCGGGTTTCCTGGCGTTTGCGGGCCCGCGCGTGACGTGTTAGAATCTATCGGCAGCGCACGCACCGGACGGTGACCGAACATGGCGAGGACCTGCGAGATCTGCGGTAAGGGGCCCCACGCGGGGCACAGCATCTCCTTCAGCAACAAGCACAGCAAGCGGCGGTTTCTGCCCAACCTGCAGCGGGTGCGGGCCGTGATGGACGGCGTGCCCCGCCGGGTACGGGTATGCACCGCGTGCCTGAAATCCGGGCGCGTGCGGCGGGCGGTCTAGTCAGTTCTCCGCACCGCAGGCGCTGGCCGCCACGTCACGCTACCGAAGGCGGGCTTTCCCTCAGGTGGCGCAGCAGCTCCTGCAGGGCCTGACGGTCCAGCACGTACACCTGCCCGCAGAACCGGCACCGCACCTGCGCCTGCCCGTCTACCAGCAGCGCCCGTACCTCCTCCGCACCCAGCAGGGTCAGCACGCTCTCCACCCGTTCTTTTGAGCACGTGCACCGGTACCGCACCGGCCGCTCCTCCAGGATCCGCGCGCCCAGCTGGCCCAGGGCCGCGCGGGCGAGATCCGCGGAGGAGAGGCCCTGCCGCACCAACTGGGTCACGGGAGGCAGCTCCTGCACGTGCGCCTCCAGGTAGTCCCGAACGGAGGGATCCACCCCCGGCATCACCTGGATGATAAATCCCCCGGCGGCCGAAACCCGCCCGTCGGGTTCCACCAGGACGCCCAGGGACACCACGGAGGGAACCTGTTCGGACTGCGCCAGGTAGTAGGCCAGGTCCTCCGCGATCTCGCCGGACACCAGGGGTGCGCTGCCATGGTACGGCCACCGCAACCCCAGGTCCTTGGTCACGTGCAACGTACCGCGCCCCACCGCGGTGCCCACGTCCAGCTTCCGCCGGCTGGACAGGGGGAGGTGCACCGCCGGGTTCTGCGCGTAGCCCCGCACGTCACCGCCCGCAGTGGACTCTGTGACGATGCCCCCGAGGGGCCCGTCTCCCAGGATCCGCAGGGTGACCTTCTGGGGACCCTCCAGGGTGGCGCTCAACAGGCTGGAGGCGGTCAGGGCGCGGCCCAGGGCCGCGGCCGCCGTGGGCGCGGCTGCGTGCCGTCGGCGTGCCTCCTCCACCAGGTGGGTGGTCACGCAGGCGAAGGCCAAAATGCCCTCCCCACCCATGGCCCGTACCAGTGTCTCCACCGCGTTCAACCTCCCTTCGGCCGCGCACGGAGCTGACGCACCCGGACCGCCAGCAGCTCCCCCTGCTGGACCTCCACCCAGGCGGGCTCCTCGGTGACCTCGTTGCTCACACCCAAGGTGCTTCCGAATTTGAGCGTACCGTCCACCAAGGCAAACCGCAGCCCGCCCGTGTAGATTCCCACGCTTTGGGGGCAAAGGGAGAACAAGGAGACCCAGTCGCCCCCCCGGGCGTCCAGCTGTACCCGGCCCCGCACCAGCTGCACCACAGTCCCCCCGGCCACCACCCGCAGGTCCACCCCGCGCTCCGCAGCGTAATGGGGCAGCAGCAGGTTGGCCAACTCGTGGTCCACCCGCTTACCCAGGCCGCCCAGCAAGTACGCGGTGCGGAACCCGCGGTCCGCCACCACGTCCACCGCCAGCTCCGCGTCCGTCTTGTCCTTGTCCGCGGGGTAGCGGATCCGCTCGGCGCCAACCTGGACCAGCCAATCCGTCAGCTTCGGATCCAGGGAGTCCCAGTCGCCCACCACCACGTGAGGGGTCCAACCGGCCCGGTAAGCACGGGAGGCCCCGCCGTCCGCGCACACCACGAGCTTTGCGGTCCGAAAGCGGCCCGGCAGGGGGCCGCGGCCGCCGGCCACGATGGCCGCATAGGGCTGCCGCAGTCCCACGGAAGGCATGGTAACCTGCACCCGTGTGCGTCGCAAAAAGCCGGGTCTGTGGGCCGCGCTACCCCTCCCGCGGGAGGGCTCGCAGCACCAGCAGTGTCAGCAGAACGCTCACCACCACCTCCGGCAGCATGTAGGAGCCGTTGTACACGGCGGAGTACAAGGCAGGGCTGGTCCCGCGCGGAGCGTACTGCGCGAAGAACACCACCCCGCTGAGGAAGTGAGACACGAACCGGGCCGCTCCGCCCACCACCACACCCAGCCAGGGCGTGCGGGGGAAGAAGCCCGCAAGCCCCAGGGCACCGAAGGCCACCGGGTAATCCAGCAGGAACTGCACGGGATGAACGAAGACGGGTTCCAGCACGAAGTTCAGCAGGCCCAGCAACGCGCCCGCCGCCGTACCCGTGCGCGGGCCCCGGCGGAGGCTAAGGTAGAAGAGAGGCACCATGCTGCCGGCGGTGATAGAGCCGCCCTGGGGTAGCTGGTACACCTTGACCAGGCCCAGGGCCGCGGCCAGCGCGATGGCAATGCCGGACTCCGCCAGCTGACGGGTCCGGCCGGGAATCACGTGCCACCTCCAGGGGTGCCCTGGTCCGGTCGTATCCATTGGAACAGGGGGTTGCAGGGGCCAACGCCCCGGCCCAGGGGCAACCCGAACCGGATGGCTTCCGTCACGAACCGTTTACCGCCCCGCACCGCCTCCCGCAGGGGCATCCCCAGGCTCAGGTACGCGGTGATGGCGGCAGACAACACGCAGCCCGTACCGTGGGTATGGCGCGTGGGCACGCGCTCCGCACGCAGCTCCTCGAGTTGTTCCCCGTCGTAGAACAGGTCCACGGGCTCGCCCGGAAGGTGTCCCCCTTTTAGGAGGACCGCACGCGGACCCAGGTCCAGCAGAGCGCGGGCGGCTTCCTGCAGGGCGGACCGGTCCGGGATCGGGCGGCCCAGCAGTACTTCCGCCTCCGGCAGGTTGGGGGTGATCACGAGGGCCAGGGGTACCAGCTGGGTCCGCAGGGTGTGTTGGGCCTCCGGGCGAAGCAGCGGCGCCCCGCTTTTGGCCACCATCACGGGATCCACCACCAGCTGCTGCAACCGGTGCCGCCGAACCCGATCCGCCACCGCCTCGATGATGGGCACGCTGCTCAGCATCCCCGTCTTGGCCGCGTCCACCCCGATGTCCTCCACCACCACGTCGATTTGCCGGGCCACCACCTCGGGCGGCACCTCGTGGACCGCATACACGCCCGTGGTGTTCTGCGCTGTGAGCGCGGTGACCGCGCTCATCCCGAACACCCCGAGGGCGGAAAAGGTCTTCAGGTCCGCCTGGATGCCGGCCCCACCCCCGGAGTCCGAACCTGCGATGGTCAGTGCCCTGGGAATGCTCACGCCCACGCACCTCCTCGTTCCCGCAGTGCCGCGTCCACTGCTTCCCGCAGCTGTCGGGTGGCGGCCACCATGTCGTCCGCGGCTGCCACCGCGGAGATCACCGCCACGCCCACGGCACCTGCGCGGATGGCCTGCCCCGCGTTGTCGGCGGTGATGCCGCCGATGGCCACCACCGGGAGCCGTACTGCCTGCACGATCCTCCGCAGGCCGTCTACCCCGATGGCTTCCCCCGCGTCGGGTTTGGTAGCGGTGGGAAACACCGGGCCCACTCCCAGGTAGTCCGCACTCGCCTGTTCGGCCTGCAGCGCCTCCTCCACGTTACCAGCGGAGGCGCCCACCACCCGCCCAGGGCCCATCAACTGCCGCGCGTCCGCCACCGGCACGTCCTCCTGGCCCACGTGGACGCCATCTGCGTGCACGGCCAGGGCCACGTCCACCCGGTCGTTGACCAAAAACAGCACCCCCGCGGCTCGGGTCAGGTCCCGCAACTGCCGGGCCCACTGCAGCAGCTCGCGCCCCGTGGCCTGCTTGTCCCGCAGCTGCACCGCGGTGGCACCACCTCGGAGCGCTGCCCGGGCCACTTGCTCGTGCGTGCGGCCCCGGAAGGAACGGTCGGTGATCACGTACACCCGCAGGTCCAGCTGCACCTCAGTCTCCTGAACCTCCCGTGGCCGGGGAGGAGACTTCCCGTACCCGCGCCCCCTGCTCCAGGTCCTCCGGGCGCATCTGTGCCAGCTGATCCAGCAGCAGGGCGCGGAAGCTGCCGCCTCCGGTGGCCTGCGCGGCGGCCAGCTCCGCGGCGTACCCGAAGTACGCCAGCGCCGCCACGGAGGCCTCCAACAGGTCCTCCGCCACCGCCATAAAGCAGGCCACCACCGCGGTGGCCATGCAGCCCCCACCCGTGATGCGCTGCAGCAGCGGGTGTCCGTTGTCCACCCGCACGAGGCGCGCCCCGTCTGTGACCCAGTCCTGAGGCCCGGTGACTGCGGCCACCAACCGGTACCGGCGCGCCACGCGCCGTGCCGCGTCTTCGGGAGCGGCACCCGCACCCGCGGACTCAACCCCCCGCAGGAGCCCCTCCGCTCCGGCCAAGTGCGCCATCTCCGCCAGGTTGGCCCGCACCGCGGAGGTTCGGACCTCCTGCAGGATACCCGCAACAGCCTCCGCGCGAAACCGGCTCAGCCCCACGCCCACCGGGTCCATCACCACGGGCACACCGCGTGCGTTGGCTCGGCGCCCGGCCTCCCGCATGACCTGCAACCGGCTTGGGGTGGGCGTGCCCAGGTTCAGCACCACGCAGGAAGCCTGGTCCACCACCTCCGCTACCTCCTCGGCCGCGTGGGCCATGACGGGCACGGCACCCGTGGCGAGGGTCACGTTCGCCACGTCGTTGGCGGTCACGAAGTTCGTCAGGTGGTGCACCACAGGGCGGACGGCCCTCACCCGTTCCAGGAGCCGCCCCGGTTTCACCGCCTCCTCCCCGCCAGCAGGGTGTACAGGACGAAGCTCGCCGCCAGGCTGGGCAGCGAGCCGCCCAGCCACGGGACGTGGGCACTCAGGGGGAAGGGCAGCCCCACGGAACCGAACAGGGCCGCCAGCATCTCCTTCCACCCGGGGATGTCCGTCGGCACGATCCACTGGTAAACGAAGAAGCCCACCAACCACGGCGCGAACCCCTTCCAGCGAACGGGACGCGCCCCGGGTCCGTACAGCTCCTCCGGGTCCAGCTGGCGCCGCCGCACCGCGAAGTAGTCTGCGGCCAGCACGCCGAACAGGGGAACGAAAAACGCCCCGATGAGGAACAGGAAGGACTCGTACTGGGTCAGGGGCACCGTGGCCGCCAGCACGGAGCACACCGCACCCGAGGCCACCGCCAGTTGCTTGCGGTCCGCCCGGGGCCACAGGTTCTGCAGCGACACCGAGGTGCTGTAGATGTTGGCGAAGGCTTCGTCGGTCTCGTCCGCGAGGAGGATGGCCAGGGCCACGGCCCCTGCGGGGATGGCCAGCACCGCGGCCACCAGGTCCTCAGCCCGCAGCGCCAGCATAAACAGCACGCCCAGGGCGTAGAACCAAAAGTTGCTCAGCGCGTAGCCCGCCGCGGTTCCCCAGAAGGCGGCGTGCGGCCTGACCGCAAACCGGGTGTAGTCCGCGGCCAGGGGGATCCACGACACGGGCATGGCCACCACCAGGTCCACACCCAGCCAGAAGGACAGCTCCCCGGTCCCCGGGCGGTTCCACAGGGCTGCGAGGTCCAGACGGGTGAGGACATACCAGGTCAGGTAGACGGTGGAGGCCAGCACGAACCACAGGGCGTAGCGCCGCAGCCACCGCCGCACCACCACAATGGGACCGCCTATCGCCATCAGGGTCGTGAACAAGCCGAACACCGCCACCCACGCCACATAGTTGGACGACCCGACCAGCCGCCGCGTGATGGCGTCCGCGCTGGTGGCGATGATGAGGATCTCGAAGGCTCCCCACCCCACGTTCTGCAGGACGTTGAGGGCGGTGGGTACCACCGAGCCCCGGATCCCCAAAGGTGCCCGCAGGAGTACCATGCTGGGCGCTCCCACCTCCGCCCCGATCCACGCGGCCACACCCAGCAGCAGGTTGCCCACCACCACGCCGACCGCGGTGGCTAGCAAGGCGTCCCGCAGACCCAGGCCGGGCACGAGCAGCGCACCCGCCACCAGCAGCAGCAGGCTCACCCCCAGGTTGAACCAGAGGACGAACACCTCCGCACCCGCGAGGGGCCGGCGCTCCGAGGGGATCGGCTCGACCCCCCACTCCGTCGTGACCGCGGCCTCCCGGACCTGCGCGCTCATGCCGTCACCTCCGGCACAACCCGTGCTCGCACCAGGGCCTGCAGCACCACCCAGCCCAGCACCGCTCCGGGTACGCTGCTGGCCAAAAACAGGGGCAGGAGCGTGGCGAGGGGAATGGCCTTCCCCAGGAACACGGGGGCTACCAGCAGGCTGCCAAGGGTGGCACCAACAGGACCCGTGCCCACCGGCTCCAGCAGCACCACCCAGCTCCGCGGCCACAGGCGGTACGCCAGACCCACCACCAGGGCGCCGGGAATCCCACCGGGGAAGGCCAGAAGGGTCCCCACCCCGAACAGGTTCCGCAGCACCGCGGCCAGCGTGGCTGCCAGGGCGGCGTACCAGGGCCCCACGACCACACCCGCCACCGCGTTGGCCATGTGCTGCCAGGGCAGCAGCTTCGCGCCCGCCACGGGAATGGAGCCCGGTACGAAGGAAAGAATCACGGGAACTGCGGCGAACACCGCGGCCAGGACCAGCTTGCGCGTCATCTTTCGCCTCCTTCCCACGTCATCGCCCAGAAGCGCCGCTCCAGCTCCGCCACACGGCAAAAGGCATCCTCCGCCGCCTGCAGCTCCGCAAGGCCTGCGGTGGCCAGCGCTCGCTGTGCGGCTGCCTGCAGGGCGGCTACGTACTCCGCGAAGCCCGGCTGCGTCCAGCGGTGCACGAACTCCCGGTCCGCCTCCGCGCCCGGCCACGCGCCCGTCCAAGCGTCCAGGTAAGCCTGCTCGCACGCCCACAGGGCCGTGATCTGCACCGGGTACGGCCGTTCGCGCAGGGCCAGGAGGAAGTCCACGTACTCCTGGCAGGTGGAGTGCACGGGGACGTCCAGGGTTAAACCACGTCGGCGCGCGTGGTCCTCGAACCAATCCAGCTCGTCCACCAGGGCCACAAGCCCCGAGGCCAGCACCCTCTGGTCAGATCGCGGTGCCGCGGCCAGGAAGGCCGCCTGCGCCCGCAGCAGGCCGCGGACGAAGTGGTAGTCCTGCACCAGCCACCGCTGGAAGCTGGGCTCCGGCAGAGTCCCGTCCCGCACCCCGTCCAGGAAGGGGTGCCGGGTGGCTTGCTCCCACAGCTGCCTGTGCGCCGCCCGCAGCGCCTCGCTGCTCAACCTGACCTCCACGCGGCGTCAAAGAACTCGTACTCCAGCTCCATGGCGCGGCCGTACAGTTCCCGGATACGCCGGGGATCCCCGCCGTAGCGGTCCAGGAGGTGCTCCAGGGTCTGGGCCAGGCGGTGGAAGTCCTCGCTGGCGTAGGTGTGCACCCACTCCGCGTACGGGCTTTCCGGCCGCAGATATGCCCGCAGCTCCGAACCGAGGTACGCGTACAACCGCATGCACGGTGCCTGCGCTGCCAGCCCGTGACCGGGCGGTTCGAGAGCTGCGACCCGCAGCAGGAAGTCCGTGTACGCACGGGTGGCGGGCGCGGGCGCCGGCTGCAGGTTCACACCCCATCGCTCCGCGTAGGATCGGTGCAGCCGCAGCTCGTCCACGGCGCCGTCGAACAGTTTTTTCAGCTCCAAAAAACCTTGCCGGTCGGGGACCTTGGCCAGCAACAGCGCGTAGGCCCGGGCGAAGGCGTCTAGGAAGTACGCGTCCTGCTCCACGTAGAACCGGAACCGGTCCAGGGGCAGCTGCCCAGAAGCGATGCCCTGCACGAAGGGATGCTCCAGACACCTGTGCGCCAGCTCCCGGTGGCTGCCCCACAGCTCCTGCGAAAGGCTCACGGCCACCTCCAAACACGACCGCCAGGCCCGAGCAGGACCTGGCGGCTTCCGTGGACTCGCCACTTCCCCACGCCAGCATTACCTGGATCGGGTCTTTGGGGTCTGCGGCATTGGCCTGCACGGGACCGGCCGCACTCTCAGCCCGGCTCTTCCGAGCTCCCCCAGGGCTACAGCTTGTTCAGTTGTCGCGGCGGCGGCCGCTCTCCCTAATTATCGCATCCTCCCGGGCGTGTCAACCCGCCCTGGCGCACAGTTCGCAAAAGTAGCGGTGCACACCGGTGTAGCCGGTGATCTCCGGGTGGAAGGTGGTGCCCAGCAGGCGTCCCTGGCGGACCAGCACGGGCAACCCCTCGTGCCGGGCCAACACCTCCACGCCCGCACCCACCCACGTGATCACGGGGGCCCGGATGAAGGCCACGCGGAAGGGGTTCGACTCCACCGCGGGGCAGCACAGGTCGTCCTCGAAGCTTTCCCGCTGCCGCCCGTACGCGTTGCGCTCCACCGCCACGTCCAGCAATCCCAGCAGGGGCACTTCGCCTCCCGAGGCGCGGCGGGCCATGAGGATCAATCCCGCGCACGTCCCAAACAGCGCCATGCCCTCCCGGACCCGCTCCCGGATGGCCTCATGCAAGCCGCAGCGGGTCATCAAGGCCCCCAGAGTCGTGCTCTCCCCGCCCGGGAGGACCAGCCCGCGCAACCCCTCCAGCGCCTCAGGGGTGCGCACGGGGACCACCTGCACCCCGATTCGCTGCAGCACCTCCGCGTGCTCGGAGCAGTCTCCCTGCAGCGCTAGAACACCCACCCGCACGGGATTCCTCCTCAGGTGCCCCGGGTCTGCAGCAGCTCTGCGGGCTGCAGCCGCCGTACGTCCAGCCCCCGCATGGGCTCCCCCAGCCCCTCGCACGCCCGTGCCACGCGTTGGGGGTCTTCGTAGTGGGCCACCGCGTCTACGATGGCGCGCGCCCGCCGAGCGGGGTCCTCGGACTTGAAGATCCCGGATCCCACGAACACCCCGTCGCACCCCAGCTGCATCATCAGCGCCGCGTCCGCCGGGGTGGCGATGCCACCCGCGGCGAAGTTCACCACGGGCAGCCGCCCCAGCTGCCGCACCTCCCGCACCAGCTCGTAGGGAGCCCGCAGGTCCCGGGCAGCTGCCATCAGCTCCTCCTCCGGGAGGGCCTGCAGCCGGCGGATCTCGTCCGTGATCTGACGCACGTGCCGCACGGCCTCCACCACGTTGCCGGTGCCGGCCTCACCCTTCGTGCGGATCATGGCGGCCCCCTCGCCGATGCGGCGCAGGGCTTCCCCCAGGTCCCGAGCCCCGCACACGAAGGGCACACGAAAGCGCCGCTTGTCGATGTGGTGCTGCTCGTCCGCCGGGGTGAGGACCTCACTTTCGTCGATGAAGTCCACTCCGATCGCCTCCAGCACCTGCGCCTCCACGAAGTGCCCGATGCGGACCTTGGCCATGACGGGGATGGTTACCGCCGCCATGATGGCCTTGATGCGCGCGGGATCCGCCATGCGAGCCACCCCGCCCTCCGCGCGGATGTCCGCGGGGACCCGTTCCAGGGCCATGACGGCCACCGCTCCCGCGTCCTCCGCGATGCGGGCCTGCTCGGGCGTGGTGACGTCCATGATGACCCCACCCTTCAGCATCTGCGCCAAACCCCGCTTGATGTGTTCCGTCCCCGTCTGTCGCACGGCACCTCACCTCCTACGCGCCAAGCTGCCGCAGGCGCTCTAGCGCCCTCCACAGCTCGTCCGCGGGGTACATCTCCAGGGGCTCCCTCCGGCAGCCCAGCACCTTCCACCGTCCGTTCTCCACGAACCGACCCACCACCGTGGCAGGAATCCCGGCCCCCTGCAGGGCCGCCACCGTGCGGTCCGGTGTCGGGGTGGCCACCAGCAAGGCTCCACTGCTAACGAGGCCGAGAGGGTCCACACCCACCAGGGAGCAGATGGCCTCCGTTTCAGGGCGCACCGGGACGCAATCCACGTACAGCTCCACGCCCACTCCCGATGCGGCGGCCATCTCCACCGCCGCGGCCAGGATGCCACCCTCGGTGGCGTCGTGCATGGCCCGCGCCCCCGCGCGCACCGCGGCCCGCCCGTCGCGCACCACGCTCATCTCGCGCAAAAAGGCCTGGGCCCGCCGCACCACTCCGTCGCCCAGGTGCCGCGCCAGGTACGCCTCGAAGTCCGACGCCAAAATGGCAGTGCCTTCCAGGGCCGCGGCCTTGGTGAGCACCAGGCTGTCCCCCGGCCGGGCTCCGGAGCTGGTCACGAACTCCCCGCGCCGGGCCCGGCCCACCGCGGTGGTCACCACCAGCGTCCTGTCCAGCCCCCCGGTCACCTCCGTGTGGCCCCCCACGATCTCCGCGCCGAGCTCCCCGGCGGCGCTTCCCGCCTCCTCCATGAGCTCCCGCAGCTCTTCTTCGCCTGCCCCCTCCCGCAAGAGCACGTTCATCAGCAGCGCCACCGGCTCCGCACCGGTGGCTGCCAGGTCGTTGGTGGCCACGTACACCGCGATCCGGCCCAGGTGGCGCCCCGCGCCCGTGATGGGATCGGTGGTCAGCACGCACACCCACTCCCCGAAGTCCAACACCGCGCAGTCCTCACCCACCTGGGCCCGCACGAGAACATCCGGTCGGCGCCCCAGGTGCGGGTACACCAACCGCTCCAGCAGCTCAGGCGGGACTTTCCCCACCCGCATCACCGGGGTGCCACCACGCCGCGCAGCAGCGAAGCCCCCGCCAGGGCCACCAAGACCCCTGCCAGCACCTGGAACACGTTGCCGGGAACCTCCGCGGCCGCAGCTGGGCCCAAGCCCAACAAGAACGCCTCCGCCACGTAGTAGCCCCCCACCATCCACGCGCCGGCAGCCCCACACGCAACCGCAGCCCGGACCGCCCACCCTCCCTGGAGGAACCCAGCCCCTCCCAACACCCTCCAGAACAGGTAGCCAGCGAGCCAGCCCTCCACCCCCTTGATCACCAGGGTGAAGGGCGCGAACTGCGCGTAGCCGCCCCACAGGTCCGCGAGGGCGGATCCCACGCCACCTGCCACCAGCCCGTGCACCGGACCGAGGAGCAGAGCGGCCAGATAGACGGCCGTCTCACCCAGGTTGATGTAACCCTGGGTAGCCGGCACCGGGATGCGGATCACCATGGTGGTCGCTGCCACCAGCGCGGTCGCCAAGGCGCCTGCCGTCAGGTCCCGGGTCCTCAAACCTCCCACCTCCCGCTACCGGGCCAGGTTAGACCACCAAGTGGCTTGCGAAAACGTCCACTTTTGCGCAAAATATTCGTGCCACTTGTGGAGCTGAGCGTGCACCTTCGCGAAAGGCCCAGGGCCAGGGAACTGGCCCACCAGCTGCGGGAGGCCATCCTGCAAGGCCGCATCAGGCCTGGAACGCGGCTGCCGTCCACGCGCGCCCTGGCGGAGTCCCTGGGCTGCTCGCGCACGTTGGTTACCACCGTGTACGAGGAGCTCGCGGCGGAGGGGTACCTGGACGGCCGGCGTGGCTCCGGCACTTATGTGGCCTCGGGGCTTCCCGAACTACCTGCGGCCGGAGAGGTCCTGCATTCCCCCCCTCCCCGGTGGCTGGCTTCTCTGCAGGCCCTTGAAGGTGGGCCAGACCCAGACGGCTGCAGGGTGGACTTCACCCTGGGCCGACAGGTGGTGGAGCCCCTCAGCTGGCGCAGCTGGGCCCGCATGTGGCGGGCGGTGGCTCGGCAGAGCCCGCCGAGGGACGCTGGGCCCGTGGAAGGGGACCCGGAGCTTCGGGAGGCCATCGTCGACTACCTGCGCCGTGCCCGGGGCGTACGGTGCAGCCCCGCGGACGTGGTGGTGACCGCGGGCGGCGTGAGGGCCCTGGAGCTAGTGGCGCAGGCGCTGCTCAGGCATCAGGACCCGGTAGCGGTAGAGGAGCCGGGCTACCCGGCCGCGCGCAGGACCCTGGAGGACCGCGGCGCGTTGCTGCTGCCCGTGCGCGTGGACGAGGATGGCCTGCGCCCGTTCGAGCTGGGCGAGCGGCCCCTCCTGGTGTACGTGACCCCGTCCCACCAGTACCCCTTGGGCGTGCGGATGTCCGTGGCGCGGCGGGTAGCCCTGCTGGACTGGGCGGCGCGCCATGACCGGCTGGTGGTGGAGGACGATTACGACAGCGAGCTGCGGTTCGACGGCCCGCCGCTTCCCGCGCTGGCGGGGATGGACCGGAAGGGCCGGGTGGTGTACGTAGGGACGTTCTCCAAGGTGCTGGCCCCCGGCCTCCGGGTGGGGTACGTGGTGGCACCGCGGTGGCTTCGGGAGCGCCTGGTACGGCTTCGGGAACGGTCCGGGGACCGGGTGCCCTGGCCCGTGCAGCGCGCGCTGGCGGCATTTCTTGGCAGCGGCGACTTCGACCGGCATGTGCGCCGGGTACGCAGGCAATATGCGGAGCGACGCAGCGCTTTGCAGAACGCGCTTCATCGGGCGTCCGCGGTAGCGCAGCTGCGCGGGATGGAAGCGGGGCTGCACGCCTTCCTGGAGCTCGCCCCCTTCTTGGACGAGCAGCAGCTGGCGGAGGCCGCGCGCCGGCGGGGCGTGCGGGTAAGCCCCCTGCGGCCTTTTTACCTGGGCCAGCCGGACCGGCGGGGCTGGCTGCTGGCTTACGGAGGCCTCACGGTGGAGGAGGTGGCGTCGGGCGCACAGGTGCTGGCGCAGGTGCTTTTGGAGCAGCCCGTGGGGAGCCTTCGGTGAACGCGGCCTTCCTGCTGCTGACCCTGGACGGGAACACGCCCGCACAGGTGGCTCGCGAGGCACGGATGATTCCCGGGGTGCACGAGGTTTACCCCACCCTCGGCCCCTACGACGTGGTGGTGGTCGTGCGCACGCAGAGTACCCGGGAAATTCCCGCCCTGGTGGAACGGCTGCGCTGCATCCACGGGGTGGTGCAGGTGGCGTGCTGCGTGGGCGTGTGAGGGCACCTCACGCTTGCGCGGTGGCCGGGGCCCGCAGGCGTGGGGTCACCACGGTCATGCCGCTCAGGATGCGCTGCGCCACCTCCAGGGCCTCCAGCCCCGCCTCGCCGGGCACCCGCGGGGTGGTCTCGCCCCGCACGCAGGCCAGGAAGTGCCGCAGCTCCGCCCGCAGGGGTTCCTCGTGCCGCACCGGCAACTCCCAGCGCCCGCAGCCGGACCGGATTGCCATGTGCTCCCGCAGGTAGTTCAGGTACACACACCCTTCCGCGGTCGTCACCTCGATCTCCGCAGCCTTGTGCGGGGACACCCGGCTGGCCACCAGAGCCGCCACGCACCCGTCCTGCAGCACCAGGTGCGCCACCGCCAGGTCCTCGTCCCCGTCGTACAGCCGCGCACCGACCCCCGTGACCTGTGCCACGTGCGACCCCGTGAGGGACAACACAATGTCGATGTCGTGGATCATGAGGTCCATCACCACACCCACGTCCGTGGCTCGGCCCGGCTGGTAGGGACGCATGCGGCGGGCCTGGACGAACAGCGGGCTACTGGCCCGCTGCAGCAGCTCCTCCACGGAGGGTTTGAAGCGCTCCACGTGGCCCACCAGCAGCACCCGCCCTCGCGACCGCGCGAGGGCCACCAGCTGCCGGGCCTCCTCCACCCGGGCGGTAATGGGCTTTTCCACCAGCACGTGCACCCCCGCCTCCAGCAGGTCCCGCGCGATAGCGTAGTGGTGCACCGTGGGGGCCACCACGCTCACCGCGTCCACCTTGCCCACCAGGTCCCGGTGGTCCAGGTAACCGGGGACCCGGTAGCGGGCGCTGAACTCCGCCACCTCCTGCGGATTGGGAGACACCACCGCGGCGAGGTGCGCCTCCGGCAGCTGGTGGTAGATGCGGACGTGGTGGCGTCCCCACTTGCCCAACCCCACCACGCCCACCCGCACCGCCTCCGGCCTCACGGTGCTCTCACCACCTCCTGCGCGAACTCCTGCACCGCGCGGGCCACGTGCTGCAGCTGCTCCTCCCGCAGGGCGGGGTGGACGGGCAGGGACAGGACCTCACGGCTGGCCCGCTCCGCCTGCGGCCACGCGCCCGGGGCGTACCCCATGCGGCGATACGGTTCGGTATGGGGAACCGGCTCCGGGTAGTACACCCGGGTCTGCACCCTCCACGTTTGCAGGTGGCGGCTCAGCGCGTCCCGGCGCCTGGCGCGAACCGTATACTGGTGGTACACATGCCGACAGTCGGCCGGCTCCGCAGGCGGTGTGATCCCCGGCAGGCCCTGCAGCGCCGCCGTGAGCAGCGAAGCGTTGCGCCTGCGGGCCGCGTTCCGCTCCTCCAGGTGCTCCAGCTGACCCAGCCCCAAAGCCGCGGCCAGGTTGGTCATCCGGTAGTTGTGACCCACCAGCTCGTAGCGGTACGGGTCCAGCTGCCCCTGGTGCACCAGCAGCCGTACCCGGCGGGCCAGCTGGGGGTCCTGGGTGACCACCATCCCACCTTCCCCCGTGGTCATGTTCTTGGTGGGGTAGAAGCTGAACACGCCCGCCATGCCGAAGCTGCCCACCCGCCTGCCCCCGAAGGCCGCTCCATGGGCCTGCGCCGCGTCCTCCACCAACCACACGCCGTGGCGGTCCGCCAGCTGCACCAGGGCGTCCAGGGCGGCCGGCAGGCCGTACAGGTGCACCACCACCACGCCCCGCACTCGCGGGTGCTTGCGCAACAGGTCCTCCACGGATTGGGGGTCCACGTTGAAGGTGACGGGATCGATGTCCGCGAATACCGGCCGCGCGCCCCGGTGCACCACCGCGTTGGCGGTGGCCGCGAAAGTGAAGGCCGGTACCACCACCTCGTCGCCCGGACCCACACCCAGTGCCTCCAGCACCACCTCTAGCGCCGCGGTCCCCGAGGACGTGGCCACCGCGTGCGGGACCCCCAGGTACGCCGCAAAGGCCGCCTCGAAGCGCTCCACCCATTCTCCGCAGCTCAGCTGACCGGAGGACAGGACCTCCAGGACCCTCCGGCGGTCCTCCTCCGTGATCAGCGGGCGCGCGATGGGAATTGCCTCCACCTGCACCTCCACGACACGAAACAACCCCTCCGGCCCGGAGGGGTCTACGGCCCTGCGGAATTAACCCTTCACGGTCTCCGGGAGCCCGCTTGAGCAGTCGGGCTCCCCGCGGCCGGGCACGCTTACGCTCCCGCTGGGGAAGCTACTGGACCACCACCCGGCGGTTTGTGGCCAGCACCCAGATGAGGAAGGCCAGCAGCAGCACTACCAGCAGCTCTGCCTGGCCGGAGCGGTCGCCCAGCCAACGGCGTAGCCACGCCCGCACCTGCGCGTACAGTAGTTCAGCCATGGGTCACCTCCGCTCCGCGTGTTCACCCTCCGCTATCCTATCATCCTATCGGTTTACCCCCCTAGCTTCCCCCCGAGCCGCCGGCGGTTTCCTCCGCGCGGCGGCGCAGGGCTTCTAGCATCCCCTCCGCGTTCTTGCGAACGAGCTGCCGCACCAGGTTGCTCAACATGGGCCCCACGAGGGGGATCCGCAGCTCGTAGTCCAGCACCAGGCGCACCGAGCAGCCCCCGGGGACCGGCTCGAAGCTCCACGTGCCCTCAAACCTGTCGAAGTCCCCCTCCCGCTGCCGAAACGTGCACACCCGCCGCGCGTCGTCCCACTCGTCGTCCTCCACCCACGCGACCCGCCGGCCCTGGATGCGGCCTACCCACGCGGTCACCGTGCGGTTGCCCTCCCGCTGCACCACCCGGAGGCTCTCCACATCCGGCATGAACTCCGGGAACCGCTCCACGTCCTTCGCCAGGGCGTACACATGCTCGGCGGGCGCGCGCACGAACGTTTGCACCTCCACCTGCGGCATCCCAATCCCTCCAAGCAAGGATACGCCACCGGTGCCCGCCCTCCTACGGGCCGGGGGCTGCCCACGCTGCCAGGCGGCTCAGCAGGGCCTGGGGCAGCTCCGCCTCCACGTGCACCGCGTCGGGCAGGTACTCTTCCCGCAGGACATGGCCCCACCGCCGCAGCTCCGCCAACACGCGGACGTGCGCGTACGGGATCCGCAGTTGCGTGCGGGGCCAGCCGGGTAGCGCCTCCGCAACCCGTCGCAAAAGGTCTTCCAGACCGGTGCGCCGCAGCGCGCTGATGGGCACCCCGCCGGTGTACGTTACCAGCTGGGCCACGCGCTTCGGGGGCAGGCGGTCGGTCTTGTTGAGGGCCAGAACGGTGGGCACCCCGTCCGCACCCAGCTCCTCCAGCAGCTCTTCTACTGCCCGGCGCTGCCGCTCCCAGGCGGGGTGCGAAACGTCCACCACGTGGACCAACACGTCCGCCTCGGTCACCTCCTCCAGGGTGGCGCGGAACGCCGCCACAAGCTGCGTGGGCAGCTTCCGCAAAAACCCCACGGTGTCCACCAGCACCACGGGTCGGCCGTCCGGAAGCCGTGTGCGGCGCGCGGTGGGGTCCAGCGTGGCGAACAGCTTGTCCTCCACGAACACCCGCGCACCCGTCAGGGCGTTGAGGAGGGTGGACTTGCCCGCGTTGGTATAGCCCACCAGGGCCACCACGGACACGTCTGCCTGCTGGCGGGCGCGCCGCTGGGTTCTGCGGGCCCGCGCCACCTCCTCGATTCGCGCCCGCAGCTCGTCGATGCGCCGCCGCACACGACGGCGGTCCGTCTCCAGCTGCGTCTCCCCGGGCCCGCGGGTTCCGATGCCGCCGCCCAGCCGGGAAAGCAGCACGCCCTTGCCCACGAGGCGGGGCAACAGGTACGTCATCTGCGCCAGCTCCACCTGCAGGCGGCCTTCCCGGGTTCGGGCCCGGCGCGCGAAGATGTCCAGCACCAAGGCCGTCCGGTCCAGCACCTTGATACCCAGTTCCTCCTCCAAGTTGCGCTGCTGGGCAGGGGACAGCTCCTCGTCGAACACCACCAGGTCCGCGGCCTCCCGCTCTACCAGGCCCCGCAGCTCCGCCACCTTGCCAGAGCCGATGAGGGTGGCGGGGTCCGGCCTCGGTCGCTCCTGGGTGAGGACGTCCACCACCTCCGCACCCGCGGTCTCCGCCAAGCGGCGCAACTCCTCCAGGGACTCGGGGTCTGAGTAGCCCTCGCGCTCCGGCACCACCAACCCCACCAGCACCGCCCGCTCGGGCCGTTGCGAGTCGGCAGGCGAGGTGCGCCAGACGGGCTCTGCGGCCCGGATCCGGTCCAGAGCCCTCAGGTGCGGCAGGGTGTCCAAGTCGAAGGGCCCTTCCAGCTGGCAGGAGCGTCCCGCGGCGCTGGCCACCCAAGCCTCTGTCACCTCGCCGCGGCGGTGGCCGAGGGTTACCAGCAGATCCAGGCGGGCGTGCTCCAGAAGCTCCAGGTCCGCGTCTGCGGGGTATCCGTCGGGCTGGTCGTACACAAGCACCAGGCGCAGCCCGCACGGCCGACCTTCCCGCCGCCTCTGCAGGGTTCCCTCCAGGCCCGGCCAGTTGCGCCCGAGCAGCACGTGGGCACAGTGGCCGCTGCGCGACATCAGTACCCCCGCCTCCCGGCGCGCCGTGTGGGCCAGCTGCGCCAGGCGCCGAGCCAGCTCCGGGTCACACACCGACTCCCCTGCAAACGACCGGCCCCGCAGCGCCACGGCCAGCTGTCGCGCGGTCTTCGACAGCCGGTGGGTGTTCCCTACGAGGAACGGCAGCCGCACCAGCTCACCGGATCCGCCGCAGGCGGTCCACCGCCTCCCTCAGCCGATCGTCCGAGGTCGTGAAGGACATCCGCACGAACCGATCGCCCACCTGCCCATACCCCACACCGGGGGTCACCACCACCGCCGTTCGCTCCAGCACATGCTGCGCGAAGGTCACCGAGTCGAACCCCTCGGGTACTTCCGCCCAAACGTAAAAGGTGGCCCTGGGCCGGCTCAGCCGCCAGCCCGCCTCCTGCAGGCCGTCCACCAGCAGGTCCCGCCGCGCCTGGAACGCGGCCACCCGCTGCCGCACGGGATCCTGCGGACCCCGCAGGGCCGTCTCCCCCGCCCGCTGGACCGCCACGAACACCCCGCTGTCCAGGTTCGTCTTCAGCTTCGCGAGGGCGCCCACCACCTCCGCGTTGCCGCACACCCACCCCAGCCGCCAGCCGGTCATGCAGTAGGTTTTGGACAGAGAGTGGTACTCCACCCCCACCTCCAGCGCGCCGGGAGCCTGCAAAAAAGACGGTGGCCGGTACCCGTCGTAGGCGATCTCGGAGTAGGAGTTGTCGTGGACCACCACGAGGTCGAACTCCCGCGCGAAGCGCACCACCTCCGCGAAAAACTCCACCTCCGCGGTGGCCGCGGTGGGGTTGTTGGGATAGTTGAGGAACATTAGGCGCGCCCGCTTGGCCACCTCCGTGGCCACCTCCGTGAGGTCCGGCAGAAAGCCGGCGTGGGGTCGCAACGGCAGCGGGTGGGGCACGCCGTCCGCAAGCAGGGTGGCCACCCGGTATACTGGGTAGCCGGGGTCGGGGACCAGAGCCACGTCCCCTGGGTTCAGCACCGCCCACGGCAGGTGCGCGATGCCCTCCTTGGAGCCGATCAGGGCCAGCACCTGACAATCTGGGTCCAGCCGCACCCCGAACCGCCTCCCGTACCAGTCCGCCACCGCGGCCCGGAAGGTGGCCGTGCCCGCGTACGGTGGATAGCGGTGCGTGTCCGGGTCCGCCACCGCCTGCCGCATGGCTTCCACCACGTGCTCGGGCGTGGGCAGGTCCGGGTCCCCCACCGCCAGGCTGATCACGTCCACACCGCGTCGCTGCAGCTCTTCCGTACGCCGGTCCAGGTCCGCGAACAGGTACGGCGGCACCCGCTGCAGCCGCGCCGACTCCACTTGTCGCGTCCGGTGCTCCATCAAAGCCTCCTCAAGCTCCCCGCAGCCCTAGGATAGCCCAAGGCGAAACCCCTCGGTCCGCAGGATCTCCAGCAGCCGCGCCGCTACCACCTGCGGCGGCCAGTCCTCCACGTTCACCCAGCGGATCCTGGGGTCCGCCCGCAACCACGTCCACTGCCGCTTGGCGTAGCGGCGGGTGTTGCGCTCCAGCTGCCGGATGGCCTGCTCTAGGCTCACTTCGCCCCGTATGTACGGGATCAGCTCCTTGTAGCCTAGGCCCTGCATCGCGGGTTTGGAGGGGTCCACCCCCCGTGCCACCAATCCCCGCACCTCCTCCACCAGACCGGCCTGCAACTGCTCCTGGATGCGGCGCCGGATCCGCTCGTGCAGCCTCATCCGATCCACCACCAGCCCCAGCTGCACCGCCAGCTCCCCCTCCTCCCGGCGGGCCTGCTCGCTGAAGGGCCGCCCCGTGTGCACCACCACCTCCAGAGCCCGGATCACCCGGCGCAGGTTCTGCGGCAGGATGCGCGCGGCCGCCTGCGGGTCCAGTTCCCTGAGGCGCCGGTACAGCACCCCGGGCTGCTGGCGTTCTTCCTCCTCCCACAGGCGGCGGGCCGCCCAGTCCGGCGGTACCTGGGGGATCACGAGGCCGTCCACCACGGCCCGCACGTACAGCCCGGTGCCGCCCACCAGCAGGGGAACCCGGCCCCGGGCGCGGATCTGCGCGATGGCCTCGCTTGCCAGGCGCTGGAACTCCCACACGGTGAACACCTCCGTGGGGTCCACCACGTCCAGCAGGTGGTGCGGGACCCGCGCGCGCATGGCCGGGGTGGGCTTGGCCGTGCCGATGTCCATCCCCCGGTAAACCGTGCGGGAGTCCGCGCACACCACCTCCCCGCCCAGGCGCTCCGCCAGCTCCACCGCTGCTGTGGACTTGCCCACCGCGGTGGGACCCACCACCACCACGAGGGGGATCTTGTTGGTACCAGGAGTCGGGTGCACGGCCCGAGAACACCTTACCCGATGGACACCCCCATGATGCGGCAGTACCTGGCCCTGAAGCGGGCCTACCCCGGCACCCTGCTGCTGTTCCGCCTGGGCGACTTCTACGAACTGTTCGGCGAGGACGCGGAGGTGGCCGCGCGGGTGCTGGACATCACCCTCACCTCCCGTCCGGTGGCCAAGGACCGGCGCGTGCCCATGTGCGGGATTCCCCACCAGGCCCTGGAGTCATACCTGGGCCGGCTGCTGGAGGTAGGTTTCCGGGTGGCCATCTGCGAGCAGGTGGAGGACCCCAAACGGGCCAAGGGCCTGGTGCGCCGCGAGGTGGCGCGGGTGGTAACACCCGGGACCGTGACCTCCGAGGCTTTGGTGCCGCCCCGGGAGAACGTGTACGTGGCCGCGCTGAAACCTACGGCCGACCGGTGGGGCGTGGCGGTGGCGGACCTCTCCACGGGGGAGTTTCGGGTCACGGAGCTGCCGCCCGCGGAGGCGCTGCAGGAGCTGGAGCGGCTTTCGGTACGCGAGGTGCTGTACCCGGAGAACGCGGCGCTCCCGGAGTCGGTCACCGCCGCCCGCACGCCGTACGAACCATGGCGGTTTGACCTGCAGGAAGCGGTGCGGGTCCTGTGCGAGCAGTTCCAGGTGGTGTCCCTGGAGGGCTTCGGCTGCGGGGAGGTGCCCCTTGGGACCGCGGCTGCGGGGGCACTGATGCAGTACCTGCGCAAGACGCAGCGCAGCGGGCTGCGGCACCTGCACCGCCTGCAGGTGTACCGGCCGCACGAGACGATGCTGCTGGATCCCGGTACGGTGCGCAGTCTGGAGCTGCTGCACCCCCTGGTGGGCAACGACCGCAAAGCCACCCTGGTGGGGGTGCTGGACCGCACCCGTACCGCCATGGGCGGCCGGCTGCTGCGGCGGTGGATCCTGGCGCCCCTACAGGACCCCTCCCGCATCCAGGCGCGGCTAGACGCGGTGGAGGAGCTGGTGGCCACCAGCCGGCAGGCCCTGCAGGACTGCCTGGCCCGGGTGGCGGACCTGGAGCGACTGGTGGGCAGATGCGGAAGCGGCGTTGCCACGCCCCGGGACCTGGTGGCCCTCGCGCGAAGTCTGGCGGCGGTGGCGGACTTGAAGCAGCTGGCTTCAAGCCTGCACAGCGACCTGCTGCGGGAGCTTGCCGGTCAGCTGGACCCGCACGAGGACCTGCGCGACGAGCTGGACAGGGCCCTGGTGGAGGACCCGCCCGCCAACCCCCGGGACGGCGGGTTCGTGCGGGAAGGCTACGACGCGGAGCTGGACGGCCTGCGCCGCGCCGCATCGGAGGCCAAGCGGTGGATCCGCGACCTGGAATCCCAGGAGCGGGAGCGGACCGGCATCAGGAGCCTGCGCGTGGGCTACAACAAGGTGTTCGGGTACTACATCGAGGTCACGCGCGCGCACCGGGACCGGGTCCCCCCGGACTACGAGCGCCGGCAGACCCTGGTGGGCGCGGAACGCTACGTCACCCCGGAGATGAAAGAACGCGAGGCCTTCATCCTGCACGCGGAGGAGCGGCAGAAGGAACGGGAATACGAGCTGTTTTGCGCCCTGCAGGATCGGGTGGCCGCGCGCGGCCCCACCCTCCTGGCCACCGCGGCCGCGGTGGCCAGCCTGGACGTGCTGGGCTCCTTCGCGGAGGTCTCGCAGGCGTACGGCTACGTGCGGCCCCACGTGGTGGACGAGCCGGTGCTGGAGGTGCAGGCGGGGCGTCACCCGGTGGTGGAACGGCTTCGGGACGAGCCCTTCGTGCCCAACGACCTTCGGTTGGACCAGCGGCGCCGCATCGCGGTGGTCACCGGCCCCAACTTCGCGGGCAAGTCCACCTATCTGCGGCAGAACGCCCTGCTGGCGATCCTGGCGCAGGCGGGCTGTTTTGTTCCCGCCCGCGCGGCCCGGGTGGGTCTCGTGGACCGGGTGTTCACCCGGGTGGGCGCCGCGGACGACCTGGCCGGGGGCCGCAGCACCTTCCTGGTGGAGATGCAGGAGGTTGCCAACATCCTGCACAACGCCACCGAACGCAGCCTGGTGATCCTGGACGAGGTGGGCCGGGGCACGGCCACCTACGACGGGCTCAGCATCGCGTGGGCGGTGGTGGAGTATCTGTGGGCCCACGGCCGGCCTCGCACGCTGTTCGCCACCCACTACCACGAGCTGACGGCCCTGGCCGAGCAGCTGCCGCGCGTGCGCAACTACACGGTGACGGTGGCGGAGCAGGATGGGCAGGTGGTGTTCTTGCGCCGCATTGTACCGGGCGGGGCGGACCGGTCCTACGGCATCCACGTCGCCCAGCTCGCCGGCCTGCCGAGGGCGGTGGTGCACCGCGCCGCCGAGCTGCTGGCGGAGCTGGAGGCGGGAGGACGGTCGTCCAGTGCCGCCGGGCGGAGGCGGGGCGGACCGCCGCAGCAACTGCCGCTATTTGCCGTGCGTCACCCGCTCCTGGACGAGATCGCGGCCCTCGACGTGGACGCTATGACGCCGCTGGAGGCGATCACCCGCCTATACGAGCTGCGCGAGCGGGCCCGACGGGCGTGAGCCCGCCGTGCCGGGTCCGCCTTGGTACACTGGGCGCGGAGGTGAGCGACGTGCCCATCCGCGTACTGGCACCGGCCGTGGCGGCCCGGATCGCCGCCGGTGAGGTGGTGGAGCGCCCCGCCTCGGTGGTCAAGGAGCTGGTGGAGAATGCCCTCGACGCGGGCGCCACCCGTATCACCGTCCAGGTCGAGGGGGGCGGCATCGCGCTCATCCGCGTGACGGACGACGGCTGCGGCATCCCGGCCGAGGAGCTGCC
>PSLI01000010.1:0-53143 GCA_040289515.1 Candidatus Sysuimicrobiota bacterium | reverse complement strand
GCGGCCGGCCTCAAAAAGCCCGACATCTCGATCCTCTCCGACGAGTTCCTGGCCGAGGTGCGCGGCATGCCGCAGAAGAACTTGGCGGTGGAGCTATTGCGGAAACTGCTCTCCGGGGAGATTCGGACACGCCGGCGGAAGAACTTGGTCCAGGCCCGCTCGTTCGCCGAGATGCTCGAGCAGGCCATCCGCCGCTACCAAAACCGGGCCGTGGAGGCCGCGCAGGTGCTTGAAGAATTGCTCGCGCTGGCCAGAGAGATGCGGGAGGCCGATCGACGCGGCGAAGAGCTCGGGCTCACCGAAGAGGAGCTGGCCTTTTACGACGCGCTGGAGACCAACGACAGCGCGGTGAAGGTGCTGGGCGAGCCGACCCTGAGGAAGATCGCGCAGGAGCTGGTCCGGACGGTCCGTGCCAACGTCACGGTGGACTGGACCGTGCGCGAGAACGTCCGGGCGCATCTTCGCGTCCTTGTGAAACGCATCCTGCGCAAGTACGGCTACCCACCGGACAGGCAGGAGAAGGCCACGCAGACGGTGATAGAGCAGGCGGAGGCGCTGTCGGAGGTGTGGGCGCAGGTGGCGTGAGGTGGTCAGCTGGGCAAGCGCATCCGGTAAGCGGTCAGCCCGCGGAGGCCGCCTCCCGGCGGAACTGGCGGTGCACCAGCTCCACGAAGGCCTGCACGGTGCCGGACGGTCGCCCGGTGCGGCGCAGGGCCAGAAACACCTCCCGGTGCACCGGGGGCACGTCCCGTACCGTCCGCACCCGCACCATCCCGGCCCGCACGTACACCGCCACCGACCGCTGGGGTGCGAAGCCCACCCCCATGCCGCGGCTGATGAGGATCACCCCCAGGGGAATACCGTCCACCCAGATGGTGGACTGCAGGCCCAGCTCCTCCTGTATCCACCGCTCGAACTCCTCGAATCCTTCGCCCCACTGCATGGAGATGAGGGTGTGGCCCACGAGGTCCTTCGGGGTGATCCGCCGGCGCGCGGCCAGGGGATGGCGGGGAGGCGTGACCAGCACGATGTCGTCGGCCACCAGGGGCTCGAGGGTGATGAAGGGCTCGTGCAGGGGACGGACCACGAACCCTACGTCCGCGAGCCCGTCCCGCAGCATCTCCACCACCTCGTTGGAGTGGCCGTACCGCACCACCACCCTGGCCCCGGGCCGCTCCCGGCGGAAGGCTTCCAGCAGGTCCGGCAGCAGGGCGATGGCCGCGGACACCGTGGCGCCCACCAGCACGGTGCCGCGGCCTTCCGTCTCCCGGGCCGCCGCAGCACCCTCCTGGATCAGTTCCAGGGCCCGCTGGGCGTACGGCAGGAACGCCTCGCCGGCCTCCGTGAGCCGCACCGTGCGGCCCCGGCGCTCGAACAGGGGTCGCCCGATCTCCTGTTCCAGGGCCTGGATCCGCGCGGTGACCGAGGGCTGGGTCAAAAACAGGGCCGCCGCCGCGCGGGTGAAGCTCCGCTCCCGCACCACCTGCAGGAACGCCTCCAGGTTCTGCAGCTCCACGGGAAGGGTTCTTCGCGAGGACGCCATAGATTTCCTCTATGACACCGCACGGGGTTCCGGTGCCGGGGGCGGGGCAGTAGCATAGGGCCGGATGGGAGCGTTCGAGGAGCTGCGCGCGTACTTCTCCCGCAGCCGCGAGGTGTGCGCGGTGTACGTGTACGGCCGTTACCCCTCGGGGGCCACGTATCCGGACACGGACATCGAGCTGGGGCTGGTGTTCCCGCCGGAGACTCCCGAGGAGCAGGTGACGGCCTTCCTGGAGCGTCTGGGGGAGGATAACCCGCTGGGACCCGCCCAGGGCGTGCTGCTGCCCTCCGTGCTGAACCAGCACGTGCTGCCCGTGGTGTACGAGATGCTGGGGTGGGGCCAGCTGCTGGTGGAGAACGACCGGGAGGCGCACGCGCGGTTTTTGCGGGACAGCCAGGCCAAGATCGAATCCGCGCGGGAACGGTTGCTGGAGGAGGCCCGGGAGGTCCTGCAGCAGGCGCGGCGGCTGGGGGAGGGAATCCCGGAGTTCCGAACCTGGCCCGGGCAGCCCCTGCGCATGCTGGACCCGTTGCGGGTGGGCTGGCGACTCGGGCGGCTGTTGGCGTCCGTGGCGGTGATCGAGGTGGCGACCCGGGACGTGGAGGAGACCGCCAAGGATGCAGAGCGCGTCAACCAGGTGGTGGCGTGGTTCAGCAACGGCGCGGGAGCCGCCACGGGCGTGGCCAAGGCCATGCTCACCACGTACGACCTGGAGCGCCCCGCGCGGCGCTGGCAGGTGTTCTTCCCCCTCGCGGACCTGGGCCTGATCACCACGGAGCACGCCCTGTGGCTGGGGGCCGTCGTCGAGACCCGGTGGAACCTCATGACTGCGGACTCCCTGGCCGGCCCCGAGCGCACCCTGCTGCTGCTGCGCACGTATCTGCACGCCCTGCTGCAGTTCGCCCGCGTGGCTAGCTGGGTGACGGAGATGCCCACGGTGGGGCAAGCCGCCCGGCTGCACTAGCGGACATTCGTTCGCACCCCTAACCGTTTCGGCGCGCACAGGAGTTCGGCCGCGGAAGCCGAAACAAAAAAGCGGAAGCCGAAACAAAAAAAAGGGAGGTAGGTCACCGTCGGGGCGGTGAGGCGGGTGGCGCGGTACCGGGTGCTGGTGGTGGACGACGAGGAGAACATCCGCAACCTGCTCAGTGAGATCCTGCGGCAGGAGGGCTTGGAGGTGGAGACGGCCGTGGACGGTGCCACCGCCCTGCGGCGGGCCCGCTCCGGCGAGTTCGACCTTGTGCTCCTGGACGTGCGGATCCCCGAGAAGGACGGCATGGAGGTGCTGCGGGAGATCCGCCGGGAGGATCCCGGAGCCGTGGTGATGATCGTCACAGGGTACGCCACCCTGGAGATGGCGGTGGAGGCTATGCGCCAGGGAGCCTTCGACTACATCTCCAAGCCCTTCAAGAAGGACGAGCTGCTGCTGAAGGTTCGCCGGGCGCTGGAGCACGGGCAGCTCCGGGAGCAGAACCGCAAGCTGCACGAGGAGCTGCGGGCGCGCTTCAAGTTCGAGGGGATCGTGGGGAGCTCGCCCCGCATGCAGGAGGTGCTCCGGGTGGCCGCGGCGGTAGCCCCCACGGACGCCACCGTGCTCATCTACGGGGAGACGGGGACCGGCAAGGAGATCCTGGCCCGCTCCATCCACGACCAGAGCCGGCGGGCGGACGGACCCTTCGTGGCCATCAACTGCGGTGCCATCCCGGAGACCCTGCTGGAGACGGAGCTGTTCGGCCACGAGAAGGGAGCCTTCACCAGCGCCACCGGCACCCGCATCGGTAAGTTTGAGGCCGCGGACGGGGGGACCATCTTCCTGGACGAGGTGGGCGATATGAGCCCCGCCATGCAGGTGAAGCTCCTGCGGGTGTTGCAAGAGCGCACCTTCGAGCGGGTGGGGAGCAACAAGCCCATCCGCGCGGACGTGCGGGTCATCGCGGCCACCAACAAGGACCTGCGGCAGATGGTGCGGGACGGCCGCTTCCGGGAGGACCTCTTTTATCGCCTCAGCGTGGTCCCCATCGAGGTGCCTCCCCTGCGGGAGCGGCAGGAGGACATCCCCCTGCTGGCGCAGCACTTCCTGGAGAAGTACCGCACCAAGTACGGAAAGCCCATCACCGGCTTCACCCTTCAGGCCATGCGCAAGATGCGGCGCTACGCCTGGCCCGGGAACGTGCGGGAGCTGGAGTTTGCCGTGGAGCGGGCCGTGATCCTGTGCCGCACCCCCGAGATCTGGGCGGAGGACCTGTGGCTGGGCGGGGTGAGTGCGGAGGCCGCACAGGAGCGTCTGCCCACCCTGGCGGAGGTGGAACGGCAGCACGTGGTGCAGGTGCTGCAGCGGACGGACTGGAACCTGGAGGAGGCGGCCGCGGTGCTGGGGTTGAGCCCCGCGCAGCTGCGACGGCGTCTGGAGCAGCACGGTATCCAGCTGCCCGCGCCGCAGCGCTCCCCGAGACGGTGAGGGACGTGGAGATCCGGCCGGGCCTGGACGTAACCCCGCTGCCGCAGCAGCGGATGGTGCCCAAGCTCATGGCGGTGAGCGCGGTGCTCGTGCTGCCCCTGCCACAGCTGGAGGCCCGCATCGAGCAGGAGCTGCACGAGAACCCGGCCCTGGAGCGGGAGGAGGTGATCTGCGCCCGGTGCGGGGCGGAGGTGGTGGGGGCGGCATGCGGCAACTGCGGGCACGTACCGGGTGAGCCCCTGGTGGACGAAGTGTCCCCGGCCCCCCGGGGCAGCCCGGACGACGAGTTCGATCCCCTCACCCAGGTGGGCGCGGAGGTGTCCCTGCAGGAGTTCCTGCTGCTGCAGCTGGCCGCGCAGAACCTCAAGGGCAGGCGGCGACAGCTGGCGGAGTACCTGGTGGGCTGCGTGGACCACCGGGGCTACCTCGCCTGCGAGCTGCAGGAGGCAGCGAGCCGCTTCCGGGTCTCTTTGCGGGTCGCGGAGGAGGTGCTGGCGGTGGTGCAGGCGTTCGAGCCCGTAGGGGTGGCGGCCCGCAGCGTGGAGGAGTGCTTGCTGCTGCAGCTGCGGGCCCTGGAGCCCAGCCCGCACAACCTCCTGGCCCAGCGCCTCATCACGGAAGGGTTGCTGGCAGACCTGGCCCGCGGCCAGTACGCTCGGGTGGGGCAGCGCCTGGGTACGTCCGCCCAGGAAGCCCGGGAGGTGCACGAGTACATCCGCCGCCACCTGTACCCGTACCCCGCGGACCGCTACGAGGCCGAGCGCGCAGGCGGCGGTCGCCTCAGGCCTCAGGAAGTGCCCCGGCCGGACGCGGTCGTGGTCCGGACCCCCCGCGGGTACGCGGTGGAAGTGATGGGCTCGCCCACCATGGGCCTGCGGGTGAACGAGCTGTACCGGGAGCTGTACCTGCGCGCTCGCAAGTGTCCTCAAGAGTTTGCACCCAACGCCGCCCGGCACATCCACGACTACGTCACCCGGGCGAAGCTGTTCATCGAAAGCATCAAGCGCCGCAACTTCACCCTGAAGGTGATCCTGGAGGCCATCGTGGAGGCGCAGCGGGAGTTTTTGGACCGGGGCCCCGCGTACCTGCGGCCCCTCACCATGGCCACCGTGGCGGCGCGGGTGGGACTCAGCGAGTCCACGGTCAGCCGTGCCCTGGACGGCAAGTACGTGCTGCTGCCCAACGGGCGCGTGGTGTCCTGCGAGGTGTTCTTCGACGCCTCCCTGCCCGTCAAGGAGCGCATCCGGCAGCTGGTGCAGGAGGAGGACCCCCACGCTCCCCTCACGGACCGGGAGATCGCCCTGCGGCTGCGCCGGGAGGGGATCCCCATCGCCCGCCGCACCGCAGCCAAGTACCGTGAGGAGGCGGGCATCCCTTCCAGCTCCCTGCGGCGCCTGCGCCGGGACCCGGTCCAGGGAGCACGCACGGCCCTCTGGGGCCTGGCATAGGGGAGGTGGGACGGTGCGCATCGAGGTCCAGCCGACCCCCAACGTGCACGCCCTGAAGTTCACCCTGGACCGCCGGCTGACGCAGGGTCGCAGTGAGACGTACACCTCCCGGGAGCAGGCCTCTGCCTCCCCCCTGGCCCAGCGGCTGCTGAGCATCCCCGGGGTGCGGATGGTGTTTTTGCTGAACGACTTCGTCACCATCACCCGCGAGCCCGACGCCGACTGGGAGCGCATCGTGCCCGAGGTGGAGCGGGTCCTGCGGGAGCACCTGAGCGCGCAGGACTAGCCCCGCGTGCTAGCATGCTGGAGGTTTCCCGGGAGGAGGCCATGCGGATCACGCCCGAGGTGACCGAGCGCGTGGCGCGCCTGAGCCGCCTGGAGCTCTCCGAACAGGAGCGGGCTGTGTTCGCCGCGCAGCTAGCTAGCCTCCTGGAGTACTTCGCCGTCCTGGAGAAGGTGCCCACGGAAGGGGTGGAGCCCACCTCCCACGCCATCCGTGTGACCAACGTGTTCCGGCCCGACGAGGTGACCCCCTCTTTGCCCGTAGAGGCGGTGGTGGCCATGGCCCCGCAGGCGCAGGAGGGGTTCGTGGTGGTCCCGCGGGTCCTGGAGGCGGAGGCGTGAGGGAGCTTTTGGGACGTCCCTATCACGAGCTCCGTCCCCGCCTGGGCAGGGACCTTTCGGTGCGGGAGCTGGTGGACGCGTACCTGGACGCCATCGACCGGCTGGACGGGTTGGTGCGTGCCTACCTTACCGTGACCGCGGACCGGGCGCGGGCGCAGGCACGGGAGCTGGACGACCGCCTGGCCCGGGGGGAACCCCTGCCACCCCTGGCGGGCATGCCGGTGGCGTTGAAGGACAACCTGTGCACCGAGGGGGTGCGCACCACGTGCGCCTCGCGGATTTTGGAGTCCTTCGTGCCCCCGTACGACGCCACCGCGGTCCGCCGGCTGCGGGAAGCCGGCGCGCTGCTGCTGGGCAAGACCAACATGGACGAGTTCGCCATGGGGTCCTCCACGGAGAACTCGGGCTTCTTTGCCACCCGCAACCCGTGGGACCTGGACTGCGTGCCGGGTGGCAGCAGCGGAGGATCGGCGGCCGCGGTGGCCGCGGGGGAGGCCGTGGCGACGTTGGGCTCGGACACGGGCGGGTCCATCCGCCAGCCCGCGGCGCTGTGCGGGGTGGTGGGATTGAAGCCCACGTACGGCCGGGTTTCCCGCTACGGCCTGGTGGCCTTCGCATCCTCCCTGGATCAGGTCGGCCCGTTGACCCTGGACGTCCGGGACTGTGCCCTGATCCTGCAGGTCATCAGCGGGAAGGACCCCCACGACTCCACCTCGGTGGACCTGCCCGTCCCGGACTTCGTGGCGTCCCTGGAGGGAGAAGTACGGGGCTTGCGGGTGGGCCTGCCCGTGGAGTTCTTCGGCGACGGCCTGCAGCCTGAGGTGCGGGAGGCGGTACGGAATGCGGTGCGGGTGCTGGAGGGGCTAGGGGCGGTGGTGGAGGAGGTGGCGCTGCCCACCCTAGAGGTCGCCCTGCCCACCTACTATCTCATCGCGTGCGCGGAGGCCAGCAGCAACCTGGCCCGGTACGACGGGGTGGCCTACGGATACCGCAGCCCGCACGCGCAGGACCTGTACACCCTGTATGCCCGCACCCGGGCGGAGGGCTTCGGGCCGGAGGTGAAGCGGCGCGTCATGCTGGGGACCTTTGCCCTGTCCGCGGGGTACTACGAGGGGTTCTACAAGAAGGCCCAGCAGGTGCGCACCCTCGTCCGCCGCGACTTCGACCGCTGCTTCCAGCGGGTGGACCTGCTGGCCACCCCCACGTCTCCGGTGGCGGGGTTCCGGCTGGGCGAACGTACCGCAGACCCCCTCCAGATGTACCTGGCGGACGTGTACACCATCCCCGTGAACCTGGCGGGCCTGCCCGCCATCTCCGTGCCCTGCGGGTTCGCGAACGGACTTCCCGTGGGGCTGCAGCTGGTGGGCCGGCCCTTCGACGAGGCCACGGTGCTGCGGGCGGCGTACGCGTACGAGCAGAGCACAGACTGGCACCGGCACCGCTGCCCCCTCCTGCGGGGCGAGGGGCCGGTCCGCGAGACGTGCCCGTGAGGTACGCGGGCATGGAGTACGAGACGGTCATCGGCCTGGAGATCCACGTGCAGCTGCTCACGCAGTCCAAGATGTTCTGCGGGTGCAGCACGCGGTTCGGATCACCCCCCAACACCCAGACCTGCCCCGTGTGCCTGGGCTTGCCGGGCGCGCTGCCCGTCATCAACCGCAAGGCGGTGGAGCTGGGCTTGCGGGCCGCTCTGGTGCTGAACTGCACCGTGCACCCCACCTCCCAGTTCCACCGGAAGAACTACTACTACCCCGACCTGCCCAAGAACTACCAGATCTCCCAGTACCAGTACCTGGAGCACCCCCCGCTGGCCACGGACGGCTACCTGGACATCGAGGGGGACGGGAACCGGCGGCGGGTGGGCATCCGCCGGGTGCACCTGGAGGAGGACACCGGCAAGCTGGTGCACCCGGAGGACGGGCGCGTGAGCGGGGTGGACTACAACCGGTCCGGCGTGCCCCTGCTGGAGATCGTCACCTACCCGGACCTGCGCTCGCCCCAAGAGGCCCGCGCGTTTCTGCTCAAGCTCCGACAGGTACTGCAGTACGCGGAGGTCAGCACGGGCCGCATGGAAGAGGGCACCCTCCGGTGCGACGCCAACGTGTCCCTACGCCGCCCGGGCGAGCCCCTGGGCACCCGCACGGAGGTGAAGAACATGAACTCCGTGCGCAGCGTGGAGCGCGCCCTCAGCTACGAGGTGGCGCGGCAGCGGGAGGTGCTGGAGCGGGGAGGAGCCGTGGTTCAGGAAACGCGCCATTGGGACGAGCGGCGCGGGGTCACCTTCGCCTCCCGCGGGAAGGAGGAGGCGGAGGACTACCGGTACTTCCCCGAGCCGGACCTGGTGCCCGTGGAGGTCAACCCCGAGTGGCTCCAAGAGATCCGGCAGGGCCTCCCGGAACTCCCGGATGCCCGGCGGGACCGGCTCCTGGCGCAGTACGGGCTGGGGCGGTACGAGGCGGACCTGCTGGTGCAGACCCGGGCTACCGCGGACTTCTTTGAGGCCGCGGTGGCCTCCCACCCGAGCCCCAAAGCGATCGCCAACTGGATGCTGGGCGAGGTCAGCGCCTACCTCAACGAGCACAACCTGGAGATCGAGCAGCTGCGCATCACGCCCCGACAGCTGGCGGAGCTGGTGCGGCTGGTGGAGGATGGCACCATCAGCGGGCGCATCGCCAAGGACGTGATCGCGGAGATGCTGGACACCGGCCAGGACCCCCGGGCCATCGTGGACCGCCGGGGCCTGGTGCAGATCGCGGATGAGGCCGCCCTGCGGGAGACCGTGGAGGCGGTGATCCGCGACCACCCGGAGCCCGTCCGGGATGTGCAGGCGGGCAAGCAGAAGGCCATCGCCTTCTTGGTGGGGCAGGTCATGCGGCGGACCCAGGGACGCGCCAACCCCGCCCTGGTGCAGCGGCTTTTGCGGGAGCGCCTGGGGCTGCCGCCGGAGGGGTAGCTTGGCAACCGACGTGCACCGCACAGCCCCCCTGGGGCCTCGCAGTGCCGCGTTGTGGGCCCGCGCCCAGGCCAGCGTGGCGCGGGCGATCTTCCCGCAGCTTCCGGCCTTCGTGGAGCGGGGCCAGGGCGCGGTGCTGTACGACGCAGACGGCCGCGCGTACGTGGATCTGGCGGGAGGGGTCGGCTGCCTAGCGGTGGGGCACGCGCACCCCACCGTGGTGCGGGCGGTGCAGGAGCAGGCCGCCCGCTTCCTCCACACCGACTACGCGGTGGCTCCCTACGAGGGCTACGTGGCGGTGTGCGAGCGGCTGTGCGCCGCGGCCCCGGGAGGGTTTCCGAAGAAGGCAGCCCTGTTCAACTCGGGGGCGGAAGCGGTGGAGAACGCGGTGAAGATCGCCCGCGCGTACACGGGCCGCAGCGCGGTGGTGGCTTTCGAGGGCGCCTTCCACGGCCGCACCTACATGGCGCTTTCCCTCACCAGCCGGGTGGTTCCCTACAAGGCCGGGTTCGGGCCCTTCGCCCCGGAGGTTTACCGGGCTCCCTACCCGTACCCCTACCGCAGCCCGTTTCCCACTGAGCTCGAAACCGTGGAGGACTGTCTGCGCAGGCTGGTTGACCTGTTCACCCTACACGTGGAGCCGGAGCGGGTGGCCGCGGTGGTGGTGGAACCGGTGCTGGGGGAAGGCGGGGTGGTGGTGCCGCCTCCCTCTTTCCTGCCGCGGCTGCAGGAGCTGTGCCGCCGCCACGGCATTCTGCTGGTGGCCGACGAGGTACAGACGGGGATGGGCCGCACGGGCCGCATGTGGGCCGTGGAGCACGCGGGAGTGCAGCCCGACCTACTGGTGGTGGGCAAGTCCCTGGCCGCGGGGCTGCCGCTTTCCGCGGTGGTGGGGCGGGCGGAGGTGATGGACGCGGTGCGCGAGGGCGGGATCGGCGGCACCTTCGTGGGCAACCCCGTGAGCTGCGCCGCAGCCCTGGCGGTCTTCCAGGTGTTCGAGGAGGAGCGCCTGGTGGACCGGGCTCGCGAAATCGGAAAGCGGCTGCTGCAGGCCTTCCGTGCCTTCCAGGAGGACTGCTCCTTGGTGGGGCACGTGCGGGGCCTGGGGGCCATGGCGGGCCTGGAGCTGGTAACCGACCGCGAGGCGAAAACCCCGGCTGCGCAGCACACGCAGTTCGTCCTGCGCCGCGCGGCAGAACGGGGCGTGCTGCTGCTGCGGGCAGGGGTGTACCACAACGTGGTGCGGGTCCTTCCACCCCTGGTGGTGGGGGACCGGGAGCTGGACCCCGCCCTGGGGATCCTGGGGCAGTGCCTGCGGGAGGCCGAGGCTTTGCCCGAGGGCGGGGTGGGTTGAAAGGCGCCGCCTGGAGGCGCGCGGTCAAAGCTCGCGGCGGGCCCTCGCGCAAACTGCCGCCTATCGCTTCCCCGCGGAAGTGACGCAGGGCCGCCGGCGCCTACAATATGTGGTAGTTCCTTGAAAGCGGGGCCCAACATGTCGGAGTTCGTCCACCTGCACGTGCACACGGAGTACTCCCTGCTAGACGGATGCAGCCGCATCCGGCCGCTCCTGCAGAGGGCTGCACAGCTCGGCATGCGGGCGCTGGCTATCACAGACCACGGGGCCCTGTACGGGGTCATCGAGTTCTACCGGGAGGCTCAGGCCGTGGGCATCGGGCCCATCCTGGGCATGGAAGCCTACCAGGCACCCCGCCGGTACACGGACCGGGACCCGAAGCTGGACGGGTCCAGCTACCACCTGACCCTGCTGGCCCGCAACGAGGACGGGTACCGGAACCTCATCCGGCTGGCCACCCAGGCGCACCTGGAGGGCTTCTACTACCGGCCCCGAATCGATAAGGAGCTGCTGGCCTCCTGCAGCAAGGGTCTGGTGGGGCTTTCCGGATGCCTTAACGGGGAGATCTCTCAGAAGATCCTGAGGGGGGACCTGCGGGGAGCCCGGGAGGCTGCCGCGGAGTTCCGGGACCTGTTCGAGCCCGGCGAGTTTTTCATCGAGCTGCAGGACCATGGGCTGCCCGAGCAGCGGATCCTCATCCCGGAGCTCGTTCGCATCGCCCGGGACCTGAACCTGCCCCTGGTGGCCACCAACGACGTGCACTACGTCCTCCCGGAGGATGCGCCCGCCCAGGACGTCCTCATGTGCGTGCAGATGAACAAGACCATACGCGACCCGGACCGCCCGCGCATGGGGGATGTTCCGCACTTCTACCTTAAGAGCGGTGCGGAGATGAGCATCCTGTTCCGGGAGTTCCCGGAATCCCTCCGCAACACCGTGGAGATCGCGCAGCGCTGCCAGCTGCACCTGGAGCTGGACCGACCCAAACTGCCCGATTTCCCCACCCCGGAGGGGTTCACCCCTCAGTCGTATCTGCGGTGGCTGTGCGAGGAAGGGCTGCGGCGCATCTACGGCCGCATCACCCCCGAGCTGCAGGAGCGCCTGGACTACGAGCTGGGCGTCATCGAGTGCATGGGGTACGCCCCGTACTTCCTGATCGTGCAGGACTTCGTGAACTTCGCCCGCTCCCGAGGGATCCTCACCACCGTGCGGGGGTCCGCGGCAGGGTCCCTGGTCCTGTACGCGTGCGGGGTCACGGACGTGGACCCCATCGCGTACCGCCTGCCCTTTGACCGCTTCCTCAACCTGGAGCGCTACACCCTGCCCGACATCGACGTGGACTTCATGGATACCCGGCGGGACGAGGTCATCCGGTACGTGATGGACCGGTACGGGCAGGACCGGGTGGCCCAGATCATCACCTTCGGCACGATGAAGGCCCGCCAGGCGGTCCGGGATGTGGGCCGCGTGTTGGGGATGAGTTACGGGGAGGTGGACCGGATCGCCAAGCGTATCCCCCCCAACGCCACCCTCGACCAGGCCCTGGCCTCCGACGAGGAGCTGCAGCGGCTGGCGGACGAGGACGAGCAGGTCCACAAACTGCTGGAGCTGGCGCGGAAGCTGGAGGGGGTGGCCCGCAACGCCAGCACCCATGCCGCCGGGGTCATCATCTCGCCGGACCCCCTGACGGATCACGTGCCCCTCACCCGGGGCAAGGACGGCGTGGTGATGACCCAGTACGACATGGACAGCCTCAGCGCCATCGGCCTGGTGAAGTTCGACTTTTTGGGACTCGCGAACCTCACCATTTTGGATCACGCCCTGCGCATCGTGGAGCGCAGGCGGGGCCAGCGCATCCAGCTCCACCAGATCCCCCTGGACGACCCGGAGACGTACGCCCTGTTGGGCCGGGGCGAAACCGTGGGGGTGTTCCAGCTGGAGTCCTCGGGGATGCGCCGGTACCTGCAGGAGCTGCGGCCCAGCAGCATCCAGGACATCATGGCCATGGTGGCCCTGTTCCGCCCGGGGCCCATGGCCAACATCCCCGCCTACATCCGCCGCAAGCACGGCCGGGAGCCCGTCACCTACCTGCATCCGGTCCTGGAGCCTGTCCTGCGGGAGACCTACGGGGTCCTGGTGTACCAGGAAGACATCATGACCGTGGCCCAGGCCATGGCGGGTTACACCCTGGCGGAGGCGGACGTGCTGTGCTACGCCATCCGCAAGAAGGTCAAAGACAAGCTGCTGAGCCAGCGGGAGAAGTTCGAGCGCGGTGCCCTGCAGCGGGGGATCCCCAAGGAGGTGGTGGACAAGGTCTTCGAGCAGTTCGAGCCCTTCGCCCGGTACGGATTCAACCGGGCCCACGCGGCGTGCTACGGCCTCATCGCCTACTACACCGCATACCTGAAGGCCAACTATCCCGCGGAGTACATGACCGCCGTGCTGTGCGCGGACAGCGGCAACCTGGAACGCATCGCCCTGGACGTAGAGGAGTGCCGACGGATGGGGATCGCGGTGTTGCCCCCGGACGTGAACGAGTCCGAGCCCGAGTTCACCGTGGTGGGGGACCGCGCCATCCGGTTTGGCCTGGGGAGCATCAAGAACGTGGGCAGCACCGCCTTACAGGAGATCGTCCGGGCGCGACAAGCAGGCGGCCCGTTCCGGTCCCTGTTTGACTTCTGCGCCCGCACGGACGGGCGGGTGGCGACCCGGAAGGTGGTGGAGAGCCTCCTCAAGGCGGGGGCCATGGACTCCCTGGGCGACCGGGCGGCGCTTCTGAGCGTCCTAGACGAGGCCCTGGAGTACGGAGCCCGGTACCGGCAGCAGGAATCCAGGGCGCAGACGGTTCTGTTCGGGGAGGTGGACCTCGTGCGTAGCTCCCCTCCGCTGCCCCAGGTCCCGCCTTTGGATCCGCGGGAGATGCTGCGTATGGAGCGGGAGATGCTGGGGTTGTACGTGAGCGACCACCCCGTGCGGGCGTGGGAGGCGGTGCTGCGGGGGCGGGTGCGACACCGGGTGGCGGACCTGCACGAGCTGGAGGACCGCAGCGCCGTGTCCGTGGGCGGGGTTCTGACCCACGTGCGCGTCAATACTTCCAAGAAGGACGGCAGCCGCTTCGCGGTGGTCCAGCTGGAGGACCTGTCCGGGGCGGTGGACGTGGTGGTCTGGCCGAAGGTGTTCGAGCGGTGCCAACACGCCCTCCACGTGGACGCGGTGGTGGTGGCCTCCGGCCGGCTGGACGCCTCGGAGGGAAGGCCTCGGGTGCTGGCGGACGAGGTGACCCCCGTGGACAGCTTGGTCCCTGCAGGACGCGGGAACGGGGAGGGGCGGGGGCTGCCTGCTCTGCACGTGCGGGTTACCACTTCGGAGGAGCTGCTGCAGCTGGCGGACTTCCTACGGGGACGAGCTGGCCCCCGGGAGGCCTACGCGCACGTGGTGACCCTGCAGGGGGAGTCCGTGCACCGGCTGCGCAAGGGGGTCCCCGCGGACGAGGAGTTCCGCAGGGAGCTGGAGATGCTGCTGGGGGAGGGGGCCGTGTGGGAAGAGTGAGGCTGCCCGGGCACTGCCCGGCGGCCTCTGGGGAAGGTACAATCGGCGGCGTGGAGGACTCCCCGCCCAAGCTGGTGCTGCTGGATGGCAACGGTCTGGTATACCGGGCCTTCTATGCCCTCCCGTACTTCACCACCAGCGACGGCCAGCCCACCAACGCCATCTACGGTTTCACCAACATGCTCCTGAAGGTGCTGGAGGAGGAAAAACCCACCCACCTGGCCGTGGCCTTCGACCGGCCCTCCCCCACCTTTCGCCATGAGGACTTTGCCGCCTACAAGGCCACCCGGCCCGTCATGCCTGACGACCTGCGGTCCCAGATGCAGCGGGTCAAGGAGGTGGTGGACGCCTTCCGGGTGCCCGTGTTTGAGGTAGCCGGCTACGAGGCTGACGACGTGATTGCTACCCTGGCGCGGCGGGCGGAGGAGGCGGGCTTCCGGGTGGTGGTGGTGACGGGGGATCTGGACCTCCTGCAGGTGGCCAGCGACCGCACCACGGTGATGGTCACCAGCCGCGGGATCAGCGAGACAACCTCGTACGACCGGGAGGCGGTGCGGCGCCGGTTCGGCCTGGAGCCGCAGCAGCTCCCGGACTTCAAGGCGCTGCGGGGCGACCCCACGGACAACCTGCCGGGCGTGCCGGGGGTTGGGGACAAAACCGCCTCGGAGCTGGTGCGGCGCTTTGGCTCGGTGGAGGCCCTGCTGGAGCACCTGCAGGAAGCCCCCCCGAGGCTGCAGGACCGGCTGCGGGAGAACGTGGAGGTGGTGCTGCAGAACAAACGCCTGGCCACCGTGGTCGGGGACGTACCCACCTCCGTGGACTGGGAGGCCTTGCGGGTGCGGCCGTACGACCGGCAGCGGGTCGAAGCTCTGTTCCGGGAGCTAGAGTTCAAGAGCCTGCTGGAGCGGCTCGGGGTGGGCGCGGTGCAGGAGCGCGGTCGCTACGAGCGGGTAGAACCCGCGAGCCTGCAGCGCTGGCAGGCGCTCCGGGAGGTGGCGTTGAGCCTGGACGCGGAGGGCAAGCCCATGGAGGGGTCCGTGCGGGGCGTGGCCGTGTCAGATCGGCCCGGGCATGCGGTGTACGTATCCGTGGAGGCCGGGTTCCCGCCGCCTCTGGTGGGCCTGCTGGAGTCGGAGGCGGTGGGCAAGATCAGCCAGGACGCCAAGGCGGACCTGATCCGCCTGCGCCGGGCCGGCCTGAACCCCCGCGGGTTTCGCTTCGACGTAGGTATTGCCTCGTACGTGCTGAATCCGGGTCGCCGCAGCCACGACCTGGAAACGGTGGCGTGGGAGCAGATCGGCTGGCGTCTGGGGGAGGACGGGCAGGGGCTGGCTGCCCTGCGGGGTTCGTGGGAACGCGCCTGCGAGGAGGCGGATGCGCTGCAGCGGGTGACCCCGCGGCTGCGGGCAGCCCTGCAGGAGCGGGAGGGGGAGCGGATCTACCGCGAGATCGAAATGCCCCTGGTCCCGGTGCTGGCGGACATGGAGATGGCCGGGGTGGCGGTGGACGTCTCCTACCTGCGTGAGCTGGCCGAAGAGCTGCGGGCACGGCTGGAGGCCCTGGCCTCGGAGATCTACCAGCTGGCGGGCCTGGAGTTCAACTTGGGCTCGCCCAAGCAGCTGGCCTTCGTGTTGTTCGAGAAGCTGGGCCTGCCCCCCCTGAAGAAGACCAAGACGGGCTACTCCACCGACGCGGACGTGCTGGAAGCTCTCGCCCCCCACCATCCCGTGGTGGCCAGGATCGTCCAGCACCGGGAGCTCAGCAAGCTGCTGTCCACGTACGTGGAGGTGCTCCCGCGCTTGGTGAACCCGCACACGGGCCGCGTGCACACCACCTTCAACCAGACGGTGGCCGCCACCGGCCGCCTCAGCTCCCAGGACCCAAATCTGCAGAACATCCCCGTGCGGACGGAGGAGGGCCGCCGGATCCGCCGCGCCTTCGTGGCACCGCCGGGCCGCGTTCTGCTGAGCGCGGACTACAACCAGATCGAGCTGCGCCTGCTGGCCCACATGAGCGGGGATGCGGCCCTGCAGGAGGTGTTCCGGGCGGGGCGGGACATCCACGCGGAGGTGGCGGCGGAGGTGTTCGGGCTGCCCCGGGACCAGCTCAGCCCCGAGCACCGCCGCCGGGCCAAGGCCATCAACTTTGGCATCGCGTACGGCATCAGCGGCTACGGCCTGGGCCAGCAGATGGGGGTGACCCCGGCGGAGGCGGACGCGTACATCCAGCGCTACTTCGCCCGCTATCCTGGCGTGCGGGCGTACGTGTGGCGCACTGTGGAGGAAGCCCGCCGCACCGGCTACGTGAGCACCCTCCTGGGCCGGCGCCGGTACCTTGCGGACCTGCACAGCCGCAACCGGGTGGTGCGGGAGGCGGCAGAGCGGGTGGCCATCAACACTCCCATCCAGGGCAGCCAGGCGGACCTCATCAAGCTGGCCATGATCCGGATCCACCGGGAGGTTTTGCCCCGCTTCCCCGGGGCGCACATGATCCTGCAGGTCCACGACGAGTTGGTCTTCGAGCTGGACCCGGATCAGGCGGAGGCCCTGGGCCGGCAAGCGGCGGACATCATGGTGCACGCCCTGCCCCTGTCGGTCCCCATCCAGGTGGAGCTGCGGGTGGGCCCCAACTGGAGCGACCTGCAGCCCTTTGCCACGGTGTCTTCCGGGTTGGCCGCGTCAGGAGGGAGGCAGGCGTGACCACGTACGCCACCCTTTGCTTTCCGGTGCGGGACGGCCGCGTGCTGCTGCTGCGCAAAGCGGAGGGGCTGTGGGGCGGGGGCAAATGGAACGGTCCCGGCGGCAAGCTGCTCCCGGGGGAGGACCCCGAGGAGGGCGCGCGCCGGGAGGTGTGGGAGGAAACGGGCTTGCGCGCGCACCGGCTGCGGTTTGCGGCCCTGCTGCACTTCCGCTTCGGGACGGGTGGGCCCCCGCCCTGGGGGGTGTACGTGTTCACCTGCGGGGAGTTCTCCGGTTCGGTCATGGAGGGCCGGGAGGGGACCCTCCGGTGGCACCCACAGGAGGACCTACCCCTGGAGGACATGTGGGAGGGCGACCCCTACTGGCTTCCGCGGGTGCTTGCCGGGAAGCGGGTGTGGGGCCAGTTCCGTTTCGACGGGACCGCCAGGCGCCTGGAAGGTGGGCACGTGGTGGAGCTGGCTGGCAGATGGGGCGTGGTCTACCGTCTGAACACCTCCGCGGGAGGTGTCCCCAAGAACCCGGTGCTGGAAGCCGAGGTGGGCCCGGAGGGGCTTTCCGGGGACCTGCACAAGGACACCCGTCACCACGGGGGCCCGGAGCGTGCGGTGTGTCTGTTCTCCCTGGAGGTGCTGCACCGGCTTCGGGAGGAGGGGCACCCGGTGTGGCCCGGCAGCCTTGGGGAGAACGTGACGGTGGCGGGTCTGGACTGGGCACGGGTAAAACCAGGATCGCGATTGCGGATCGGGGAGGTGGAGCTGGAGGTGACCCGGTACACCACCCCGTGCGCCACCATCCGTCACAACTTCTGGGACGGGGACATCACCCGGGTGCACCCGGAGCGCTACCCCGGTCAGGCCCGGGCGTACGCCCGGGTCCTGCGGGCCGGCCGCGTGCGGGCAGGAGACCTGGTGGAGCTGGACGACGGCCGCTTCGCATGAAGCTGGTGACCCTTACCGGCGGGATCGCGAGCGGCAAGACTACCGTGGCCCGGATGCTGCAGGAGCTGGGGGCGGAGGTGGTGGATGCCGATTGCCTCAGCCGGGAGGTGGTGTCCCAGGGAAGTCCAGCGCTGGACGAGATCGTGGCCGCCTTCGGGACGGAGGTCCTGCTGCCCTCCGGAGACCTGGATCGCAAGCGCCTGGCGGAGCTGGTGTTCTCGGACCCGGAGCGCCGGGCCCGGTTGAACGCCATCGTACACCCCCGGGTTCAGGACCGCATGCGGGAGGAGCTGGAGCGCATCCGCCGCAGCCGCCCGGACGCGGTGGTGATCCTGGACGTGCCGCTTCTGTTCGACGTCCCTTTGCCCGAGCTGGAGTCCCTGCCTGGCATCGTGGTGTACGCCTCCCCGCAGACCCAGCTGCGGCGGCTGCGGGAGCGGGACGGCCTCAGCGAGGAGGCGGCCGCCCGCAGGCTAGAAGCACAGCGTCCCCTGCGGGAGAAGCTGAGCTTCGCCCGGTGGGTGGTAAATAACGACGGGGACCTGCACCACACCGCGAGTCAGGTACGACGCCTGTGGGAGCAGTTGGTGCAGGACCCGTGAGGGTGCGTGGAAGGGCCGGGGCGGTTGCGGCTATAATCAACTGTCACGCCGAGGGGGACGCCGCCGTGAGCCGGTTCCAGATGGTCACCGACCTTCCGCCGCGGGGCGACCAGCCCAGGGCCATCGAGCAGCTGGTGGACAGCCTACAGGCGGGCCACAAATACACCACCCTGCTGGGGGTCACGGGGTCCGGAAAGACGTACACCATGGCCCGGGTGATCGAGCGGGTCCAGCGGCCCACCCTGGTGATCGCCCACAACAAGACCCTGGCGGCGCAGCTGTACGCGGAGTTCCGTCAGTTCTTCCCCCACAACGCAGTGCGGTACTTCGTGTCCTACTACGACTACTACCAGCCCGAGGCGTACGTCCCGCAGACGGACCTGTACATCGCCAAGGACGCCAGCATCAACGAGGAGATCGACCGCCTGCGGCACGCCACCACCAAAGCCCTCATGGAGCGCCGGGACGTGATCGTGGTAGCCTCCGTGTCCTGCATCTACGGCCTGGGCCGGCCGGAGGACTACCGGGAGGTGGTGCTGGTGCTGCGCCGGGGGGAGCGCCGGACTCGGGAGGAGATCCTCCGGCGGCTGGTGGACGTGCAGTACGAGCGCAACGACGTGGACTTCGCCCGGGGTCGGTTCCGGGTGCGGGGGGACGTCATCGAGGTGTTCCCCAGCTACGAAGATCGCGCGGTGCGGGTGGAGCTCTTCGGGGACGAGGTGGACCGCATCCTGGAGCTGGATCCCCTCACGGGGGAGGTTCTGGAGGAAAAGCCCGCGGTGGCCATCTGGCCCGCCAAGCACTGGGTCACCACGGAGGAGCGCCTGGAGCGGGCCCTGCGCAGCATCGAGGCGGAGCTGCAGGAGCGGCTGGCCTTCTTCCGCGCGCAGGGCAAGCTGCTGGAGGCCCAGCGTCTGGAGTTCCGCACCCGCTACGACATGGAACTGCTGCGGGAGACCGGCTACTGCCCAGGGATCGAGAACTACTCCCGGCACCTGGACGGCCGCGCTCCCGGGGAGCGTCCGGGCTGCCTGCTGGACTACTTCCCCCGTGACTCCCTGATGTTCATCGACGAGTCCCACGTCACCGTGCCGCAGATCAAGGGCATGCATGAGGGCGACCGGGCCCGCAAGAAGAACCTGGTGGACTACGGCTGGGGGCTTCCCTCCGCGTACGACAACCGGCCCCTGCGGTGGGACGAGTTCGAGCAGCTGATCTGCCAGTGCGTGTTCGTCTCCGCCACCCCCGGGCCTTTCGAGCTGGAGGTGAGCAGCCGGGTGGTGGAGCAGATCGTGCGCCCCACGGGTCTAGTGGACCCGCAGGTGGAGGTGCGGCCCGCCCGGGGACAGGTGGACGACCTGCTGGCGGAGATCCGCGCCCAGGTGGAGCGAGGGGAGCGGACCCTGGTCACCACCCTGACCAAGCGCATGGCGGAGGACCTGACCGCCTACCTGCAGGAGATGGGGCTGAAGGTGCACTACCTGCACTCCGAGATTGACACCCTGGAGCGGGTGCAGATTCTCAAGGACCTGCGTCTGGGCACCTACGACGTGCTGGTGGGCGTGAACCTCCTGCGGGAGGGGCTGGACCTGCCGGAGGTGTCCTTGGTGGCGGTGCTGGACGCGGACCGGGAGGGCTACCTACGTTCGGAGACGGCCCTCATCCAGACCATGGGCCGGGCCGCCCGCAACGTGTCCGGGCGGGTGATCCTGTACGCGGACGAGGTCACGGAGTCCATGCGGCGCGCCATCGAGGAGACCAACCGCCGCCGCCAGATCCAGCTGCGGTACAACGAGGAGCACGGCATCACGCCCCAGACGGTGCGGAAGCCCATCCGGGACCTCATCGAGCTGGACCAGGTGGCCGAGAAAAGCTCCGAGTACCGGCCCCGCTCGGGGGAGCTGTTGACCGCGGAGGAGCTTTTGCACCTGGTGGAGGAGCACGAGGCCACGGTCCCGTGGGACGTGGCGCGGCTTCTGCTGCTGAGCCCCGAGGAGCTGCAGGCCACCGTGGACCGCCTGGAGCGGGAGATGCGGCAAGCCGCGGCCAACCTGGAGTTCGAGAAGGCCGCGCGGCTGCGGGACCAGATCGCGGAGCTCAAAAAGGGCCTCGGGGAGCCCTTCTTCTCGGGCCGCCGCCGCGGAGGCCACAAGGGCCGCATCCGCCGGTCGCCCTCGAGGGTGTGAGGGGAGGGAGGAGCATGAGGGTAGTGCGGGTCGACCATGTGCACGTCACCTGCCCCCCGGGCGGGGAGACACAGGCCCGCTGGTTCTACGGACACCTGCTGGGCCTGCAGGAAATTCCCAAGCCGTCCTCCCTGGCCGCGCGGGGCGGGGTGTGGTTCTGGACCTCCAACTGCGAGATCCACGTGGGCGTGGAGGAGGGGGCGGGAAGCCCGGCTTCGCGCCGCCACGTTTGCTTCCAGGTGGACGACCTGGAAGCTGCGCGCAGCCGGCTGCGGGCCCATGGGATCCGCATTCAGGAAGCGCCGCCCCGACCAGGGGTGCGCCGGTTCTTCTGCTGGGACCCCTTCGGGAACCAGGTGGAGCTCATGGCGGAGCCCGAGGAGGCCGTTTTGGTGGAGCTGGAGGAGGTTATGCGGGAGGTACCCGTGGGGGCCTGCACGCCGTCATAGGTCGGGAGGGGCTATGCCGCTGGACCGTATCGTCGTCCGCGGAGCACGGGAGCACAACCTGAAGAACGTAACGGTGGAGATCCCCCGGGGCAAGCTGGTGGTGTTCACGGGGATTTCCGGGTCCGGGAAGTCCACCCTGGCCTTCGACACCATCTACGCGGAGGGCCAGCGGAAGTACGTGGAGAGCCTGTCCGCGTACGCCCGCCAGTTCCTGGGCCTCATGGAGAAGCCGGACGTGGACGCCATCGAGGGGCTGTCCCCCGCGGTGTCCATTGACCAGAAGGGCGCTCCCCGCAACCCGCGCTCCACCGTGGGCACGGTCACGGAGATCTACGACTACCTGCGGCTGCTGTTCGCCCGCATCGGGCAGCCCCACTGCCCCCAGTGTGACCGGCCCATCGCGCGGCAGACCCCCGAACAGATCGTGGACCGGGTCCTTGGCCTTCCGGAGGGCAGCCGCATCCACGTCCTGGGCCCCGTGGTGCGCGGGCGCAAGGGGGAGTACCGGCAGCTGTTCGAGGACCTGCGCCGGCAAGGCTTCGCTCGGGTGCGGGTGGACGGCGTGCTGTACGAGCTGACGGAACCCATCCCGCTGGACAAAAACCGCAAGCACGACATCGAGGTGGTGGTGGACCGGCTGGTGACCAAGCCGGAGATCCGGTCGCGGCTGCACGATTCCGTGGAGACGGCTCTCAAGCTGGGTCAGGGCCTGGTGTACGTGTGGCGGGAGACCGAGTCCCCCGACGGCGAGCTGCTCACTTTCTCCACCGCCTTCGCGTGCCCCGAGCACGGCACCACCCTGCCGGAGGTGGAGCCCCGCATCTTCTCCTTCAACAGCCCCTACGGGGCGTGCCCCAAGTGCTCCGGGCTGGGCTACCGGCAGGAGGTGGACCCGGACCTGGTGCTAGACCCCGACAAGTCGCTGGCGGAGGGAGCGGTGGTCCCGTGGGCCAACAGCACCGCGGAGTACTACCCGCAGGTGTTGCGGGCCCTGGCCCAGGCCTACGGGGTGGACTGGCAGGCCCCGTTGCGTCAGCTGCCCCGCTCCTTCGTGCGGGCGCTCCTGTACGGGTCGGACCGGCCCATCCGGCTGCGCTACCACAACCGCTACGGCATCCTCCGGTCCTACGAGACCTCCTTTGAGGGCGTGGTGCACCACCTGGAGCGCCGCTACCGGGAGACGGACTCCGAGGCGGTGAAGGAGGAAATCGAGCGGTACATGAGCCTGGTGCCCTGCCCGGAGTGCCGGGGCGCGCGGCTGAAGCGGGAGAGCCTGAGCGTGCGGGTGGGCGGGCGCAACATCGCGGAGGTGACCGCCCTGACGGTGCGCCAGTGCCTGGAGTTCTTCGAGAACCTGCACCTGTCCGAGCGGGAGGAGCTCATCGCGCACCAGGTGCTGAAGGAGATCCGCGCGCGGCTGGGCTTCCTGGTGAACGTGGGGCTGGACTACCTGACCCTGGACCGCATGGCCAACACCCTCTCGGGCGGGGAGGCGCAGCGGATCCGCCTGGCCACCCAGATCGGCTCCGGGCTCATGGGGGTCCTGTACGTGCTGGACGAGCCCAGCATCGGCCTGCACCAGCGGGACAACCACCGCCTCATCGATACCCTCAAGCGGCTGCGGGATCTGGGCAACACCATCATCGTGGTGGAGCACGACGAGGACACCATCCGGGCCGCGGACTGGATCGTGGACATCGGGCCGGGGGCCGGCAAGCACGGGGGCGAGATCGTGGTCAGCGGCACCCTGGAGGACGTGATTGGGGAGAAGCGGTCCATCACGGGTCGGTACCTGTGCGGGGAGCGCCGCATCCCCGTACCGAGCCGGCGGCGCCCCCCGCGGGGCCAGTGGCTGCTGGTGCGCGGGGCCAGGGAGCACAACCTGAAGGGCATCGACGTGGCCTTTCCCCTGGGGCTGTTCGTGTGCGTCACGGGGGTGTCGGGCTCTGGGAAGTCCACCCTGGTGGACGAGATCCTGTACCGCGCCCTGGCGCAGAAGGTGATGGGGACGCGTGTGCGTCCCGGCACCCACGACCGGCTGGAGGGCTGGGAACAGGTGGACAAGGTCATCGAGATTGACCAGTCTCCCATCGGACGGACGCCCCGCAGCAACCCCGCCACCTACACCAAAACCTTCGACCTGATCCGGGAGCTGTTCGCCTCCACCCCCGAGGCCCGCATGCGCGGCTACGGGCCCGGGCGGTTCTCCTTCAACGTGCGGGGAGGGCGGTGTGAGGCGTGTGAGGGCGACGGGATCGTGCGCATCGAGATGCACTTCCTGCCGGACGTGTACGTGCCCTGCGAGGTGTGCAAGGGCAAGCGCTACAACCGGGAGACCTTGCAGGTCCTGTACCGGGGCAAGAGCATCGCAGACGTCCTGGAGATGACGGTGGACGAGGCCCTGGAGTTCTTCTCCGCCGTACCCCGCCTGCGCCGGAAGCTGCAGACCCTTCAGGACGTGGGCCTGGGCTATATCCAGCTGGGCCAGCCCGCCACCACCCTGTCGGGGGGCGAGGCCCAGCGGGTGAAGCTGGCCGCGGAGCTATCGCGCCGGGACACCGGCCGCACTCTGTACATCCTGGACGAGCCCACCGTGGGGCTGCACTTCGCGGACGTGGAGCGGCTGCTGCAGGTCCTGCATCGGTTGGTGGACGCGGGCAACACGGTGGTGGTCATCGAGCACAACCTGGACGTCATCAAGACCGCGGACTGGATCATCGACCTGGGCCCTGAGGGCGGGGAACTGGGCGGCTGGGTGGTGGCGGAGGGCACCCCCGAGGAGGTGGCTTTACAGGACCGCTCCTACACAGGTCAGTTCCTGCGCAGGGTCCTGGACCCCGAGCGTGTGGAGGAGGCGCGCCGCCGGCTGGAGCGCAAGGCTGTGGGTCTGGGGGTAGCGGGGCGGTAGCGCGCAGATGACAACTCCGCCCTTCCACCCAGCGGTGCTGCAGTGGTTCCGGGAACGGTTCGGCGAGCCCACGCCCGTGCAGTGCCGCGGGTGGCCGGTGGTGGCCTCCGGCCGCGACACCCTGCTGGTGGCCCCCACGGGTTCCGGGAAAACCCTGGCTGCGTTTCTGTGGGCCCTGCACGAGCTGTTCACCAGCGACCCGCTGCCGGACGAGGTCCGGGTGGTGTACGTGTCGCCCCTGCGGGCCCTCACGCAGGACGTCCACCGCAACCTGCAGGAACCCCTGGCCCAGATCCGGGAGCTGGCGGCCCGTTCCGGCCACCGGCTGCCCGAGGTGCGCGTGGCGGTCCGCACGGGCGACACCCTACCCCGCGAACGGGAGCGCATGAAGCGCAGGCCGCCCCACGTCCTCATCACGACCCCGGAATCCCTATTCCTCCTTCTGACCGCAGGCGGCACCCGGATGCTGCTGCGTACCGTGCGCACCGTCATCGTGGACGAGCTGCACGCGCTGGCCGAGGACAAGCGGGGCGCGCACCTGAGCCTGAGCCTGGAGCGGCTGGAGCGGGTGGCAACCTGTCGGCCGCAGCGGCTCGGCCTCAGCGCCACTGCCCGGCCTGTGGAGGAGCTGGCAGGGCTGCTGGTCGGCGCCGCCCGCACCGGGCCGGACGGCCCGGACTGCGCGGTGGTGGACGAGGGGTGGCGGCGCGACTGGGACCTGTCCGTGTGGGTGCCCCACCAGGTCTTGGGCCCCGTGGCCACCCATGAGGTGTGGGCGGAGGTGTACGACCGTATCGCCGAGCTGGCAACGCAACACCGTACCACCCTGGTGTTTGTGAGCACCCGGCGGCTGGCGGAACGGGTGGCGCACCGCCTCACCCTGCGCCTGGGGGAAGGTTGGGTGGCCACCCATCACGGGAGCTTGGCGCGCTCTTTGCGCCACGAGACGGAGCAGCGGTTAAAAAAGGGGGAGCTGCGCGCGGTGGTGGCCACCGCCTCCCTGGAGCTGGGGATCGACATCGGCTCGGTGGACCTGGTTTGCCACGTGGGCGCGCCCCGAACGCTCGTAAGCTTTCTGCAGCGGGTGGGCCGCTCGGGGCACGGGGTGGACGGCAGGCCGAAGGGAGTCCTGTTCCCCCTGACCCGGGACGAGCTGGTGCAGTGCGCAGCGGCCATCCGGGCCGTCCGCGCGGGGAAGCTGGACCGGGTACGCCTGCCCCACAAGCCCCTGGACGTGCTGGCGCAACAGGTGGCCGCGGAAGCCGCGGCCGAACCTTGCCCGGTGGAGGAGCTGTGGGAGCTGAGCCGCCGCGCGTACCCGTACCGCCATCTCACCCGCCGGGAGTTTGATCAGGTGGTGGCGATGCTGGCGGACGGCGCCGCACCCTCCCGCGGCCGGGCGGGAACCCTGTTGCACTGGGACCGCAGCACCGGGCGGGTGCGGGGCCGGCGCGGGACGCTTCCGTTGGCCCTCACCTGCGGTGGGGTCATCCCCGAAAGCTTCGAGTACGACGTGGTGGAGGAGCCCCACGAGAACCTGGTGGGCCGCGTGAACGAGGACTTCGCGGTGGAGTCCCAAGCGGGCGATGTGTTCCTTCTGGGCAACACCAGCTGGCGGGTGCGGCGGGTGGAGTCCGCGGGCCGCGTGCGCGTGGAGAACGCGCACGGCGCACCGCCGACCATCCCCTTCTGGTTGGGGGAGGCTCCCGCCCGTACCCCGGAGCTGTCCCGGGCCGTGAGCCGGCTGCGGGAGGAGGTGGCCAACAGGATCCGGGACCCCGAACAGGCCGCGCGGTGGCTGGTGGCGGAGGCTGGCCTGCCGCGGGCGGGAGCCCAGCAGGTGGTGGACTACGTGCGGGAGACGGTGGCGGTCCTGGGCTGCGTACCCACCCAGCGCCGCGTAGTGGCGGAGCGCTTCTTTGACGAGGCGGGCGGAATGCAGCTGGTCCTGCACGCGCCCTTCGGAGCGCGGATCAACCGGGCATGGGGGCGAGCGCTGCGCAAGCGGTTCTGCCTGACCTTTGACTTCGAGTTGCAGGCCGCGGCCACCGACGACGGCATCGTGCTGTCCTTGGGCGAGCAGCACAGTTTCCCCCTTGAGTTCATCTTCCAGTTCGTGCGGCCCCAGTCGGTGCGCCAGGACCTGGTACAAGCCACCCTGCAGTCGCCGTTGTTCGTTACCCGGTGGCGCCAGAACGCCAACCGGGCCCTCCTGGTTCCCCGGCAGTGGCGCGGGCGCCGGGTGCCGCCGCAGATCCAGCGCATGAAAGCGGAAGACTTGCTGAGCGCCGTGTTCCCCGAGCAGGTGGGCTGCCAGGACAACCGCATGGGGCCCCTGGTGCCGCCCGACCATCCGCTGGTGAACCAGACCCTGTGCGATTGCCTGCAGGACGCCATGGACGTAGAGGGCTTGGAGGCGGTGGTGGAGGCCATCGAGCGGGGCGAAATTCAGACGGTGGCGGTGGACACTCCGCAGCCCTCCCCCGCCTCCCACGAGATCCTCAACGCCAACCCCTATACGTTTTTGGACGACGCGCCCCTGGAGGAACGGCGAGCGCGCGCCGTGCGGCTGCGGCGCGTGGATCCAGAGCTGGCTTGCGGCCCCGGTGCCCTGGACCCGGAGGCTCTGGAGGAGGTGAGGGCGCAGGCCGCCCCGGACGTCCGTGACCCGGACGAGCTGCACGACCTCCTGCAGACGGTGGTGTTTCTGCCCGAGGCCGAGGCTCGGACGTGGCAGGCTTATGCGGAGGAGCTGGTGCGCGCCGGGCGGGCGATGCAGGTGGAGGCGGAGGGGCTTACGGGTTACGCCGCCCGGGAGCTGGCGGGCACCGTGCGGGCGATCTGGCCGCAGGCCCGGCTGGTTGCGGACCCCGGTGGGCCTCCGCATCCGGACCGCCAGCAAGCATTGCGCGAGCTGGTGCGGGGCTGGATGCTGCACACAGGGCCTGCCACCGTCCGGCAGCTGGCAGCCCGGCTGGGCTTAGCGACCGGTGAGGTGCAGGCGGCCTTGGCGGCCCTGGAAGCTTCCGGCGTGGTGTTGCGGGGCCGCTTCACGCCCGGGGTTCAGGAGGAGGAGTGGTGCGAACGGCGCCTGCTCGCTCGGATCCACCGGCTCACCGTGGCGAAGCTGCGTCAGCAGATCGAGCCCGCAACCCCCGCGGACTTTGTCCGGTTCCTGCTGCGCTGGCAGCATGTGCACCCCGGGACTCAGCTGCACGGCCGTGCGGGACTGTTGGAGATCCTGCGGCAGCTGCAGGGGTTCGAACTGCCCGCGCCCGCGTGGGAGGAGTGGGTTCTGCCGAGCCGGGTGTCGGGCTACAACCCCGCGGACCTGGACCACCTGTGCTTCGCGGGGCTGGTGGCGTGGGGCCGCATTGCCCCCGGTAGGGATCACGAGGACGGAAGGATGCGTCCTGCACGGCTGGCGCGGAGCACGCCCATCGCGTTCGTGCTGCGGGAAGACCTGGGTGCGTACCTTCCTGGAGCCCTCGCGGAGGTAAGGCTGTCGGCCCTTGCCCGGCAGGTAGACGCCTGGCTGCGCGAGCACGGGGCATCTTTCCTCCCGGACCTGGCACGGGCGCTGCGCCGGCTGCCCGCGGAGGTGGAAGAGGCGTTGTGGGAGCTGGTGGCTGCGGGCCGCGTAACGGGAGATGGGCTGGGCGGCATGCGGGCGCTGCTTTCTGCGGCGCGAACCCGGCACTACGGCCGGCTGCGGCTGGTACGGGGTCGGCTGCTTCCACCCGCCGGCCGGTGGGCTCCGTGGGGCCAGGCGCTGGAGCTGGCAGAGCCCGAGCGGACGGAGCGGGTGGCGGAGCAGCTGCTGCGGCGCTACGGGGTAGTGTTCCGCGAGGTCCTCGCCAGGGAACGCGCGGCGCCGCCCTGGCGGGAGCTCGCGCGTGTGTACCGGAGGTGGGAGGCTCAGGGTCGGGTGCGCGGGGGGCGGTTCGTGTCGGGTTTCGTGGGCGAGCAGTTTGCCCTGCCGGAGGCGGTGGAAGCACTGCGGGCCGCGCGCCGCACGCCACGCGCCGGCGAGGTGGTGGTGGTGTGCGCCGCGGACCCCGCGAACCTGGCAGGGGTCGTGGTGCCGGGGGAGCGGGTCCCGCTTTCTCCTGGCTACGGCGTGGTGTTTCGGGATGGAGCCGTGAGCGCGGTGGGGCCCATGGGCGCCCTGCTGCGCACCCTGGCCTCCCAGCGCAGCTGAGTCTATGTACCAGGCACCGCGACCTGGAGCGGGTACCTGGAACCGGCATTGGACGTTCTCAGTGAGGTACGGAACCGGAGGTGCCAGTGCCATGGTCCATCCCACAGACGAGCGTCTGGAACGCTGCACGAGGACGCTCAGCGTGGTCGCAAGCGTAATAGGCGCGGCATACCTCGCCTGGCGCCTGGGCTGCACCTTGAACCCGGACGCCTGGGGCTTTTCCCTAGCCCTGTGGGCCGCTGAGGCGTTTGGGTGGTTCAACGCGGTGTTGTTTTTCTTCACCGTTTGGAAGCCGGAGTACCCACAGGCCCCGTCAGCCCCGGAGGACCTGCGCGTGGACATCCTAGTACCAACGAAGGGGGAGCCTCTGTGGGTTCTGCGCCGGACCCTCCTGGCCTGCCAGCGGCTCCGGTATCCCCACCGCACCCTGGTCCTGGACGATGCCGGCCGGCCGGAGGTTCGGGAGCTAGCCACCTCCTTGGGCTGTTATTACCTGAGCCGTCCTACACACGAGCACGGCAAGGCAGGCAACCTGAATTTTGGTCTGCAGACCAGCCGGGCAGACTTCGTGGCGGTCCTGGACGCGGACCACGTGCCCGTCCCGGAGTTCCTGGATCGCGTGCTGGGCTATTTCCGCGATCCTCGTGTAGCCTTCGTTCAGACCCCCCAGGAATTCTACAACCTCGATAGCTATCAGCACCGTCTAGATCCGCGGACGGGCCGGGCGTGGCACGAGCAGGCCTTGTTCTTCCGGGTGATTCAGCCGGGCAAGAATCACTGGAACGCAGCCTTCTACTGCGGGTCCCCCGCCATCTTGCGCCGAGCGGCGCTGGATGACGTCGGGGGGTTCGCTGTGGAAACCGTGACCGAGGACCTGCACACCTCCATCCGGATGCATGGCCGGGGCTGGAAGTCCGTGTACCACGCCGAGCCTCTCGCGTACGGCCTGGCTCCCTCTGGTGTGGCCCCGTACCGGATTCAGCGCCTGCGGTGGGGACGTGGGGCCATGCAGATCTTGCGCCGGGACAATCCCCTGTGGAGGCCAGGACTCACGCCGGCCCAGCGGCTCACGTACCTTGCCAGTATGATCACGTGGTTTGAGGGCTGGCAGAAACTAACGCTGTACGTGGCCCCGCCCCTGTTCTTTCTAACCGGCAAGCTGCCCATCCGCGCGGTGGATTGGGTGTTCCTGGCCGCCTTCGCCAGCTACCACCTGCTGGGCAACGTTGCCTTCAAACTGGCGAGTCGGGGACACGGGCTTGTTCTCCTCACGGAGCACTACAACATGGCCCGCTTCGCCACGTACGTACGGGCCACGTTCCAGCTCTTCCTCCCCAGGGCCAGCTTCCAGGTCACGCCCAAGGGTACGGGTGCGGACGGGGCGGCGCTGGCGAGCCTGGTCCCGCAGGCGACGGTGCTGGGAAGCAACTTGGCGGCCTTCGTGGGATGTTCTGCGCGAGCTTTCGAGGTCTCGGAGTTCGCCGCCGCGTACGCGGTGAACGCCCTATGGGCCGCCTGGCACTTCTACCTGGCCGCGTGGGCAGTCACCTCCGGAGCCGCTCACCGAGACCGCCGGGGAATCGTGCGCCTCAGGGCGAACCTGCCCGCGCTGCTGGTTTGGGACAGGGGTTCTTCGGCGGGACTGCTGCGCGACGTACACGAAGGGGGAGCGGGTCTCGAGTTCTACGGAGACTTCGTCCCAGAGGCCGGCTGCCCTGCAACTCTCCGGTTGCCCCCGGGCTGGCCGGAGGCGGAGCTGGCCCTTCCGGGCCGGGTGGGGTCCGTCCGAAAGCGAAATGGACGCACGGAGGTGGGGTTCAAACTGGCGCCGGCCGATCCTAAGGTGCTCGATCGGTTCATGAGCCTGATGTTGGTGGGAGCGCAGCGCCGCATCCTCGAGCGTGCGATACAGCCCCGGGACCCGATCGGCGGTCCTCCTCCCTCGCGGCGGGCCGGCCGGCGCGAGGCGGTCGCGGAGCCCGTGCAGGTAGTCTGGCAGGGCCGCAAGGTGTGGGCGTGTGTGGAGGACGTGGGAGCTGGAGGCATGCGGCTCCTCGCTCCTGGGGTTTTCCCGGAAGGGGAAAACCTCATCGTGCAGTGGCAAGACGGTCGGCCTCCGGCAGCGGCCGTGGTGGTGTGGCGGCGGAGGGTGCCCTTCGGGGATGTGCAGGTGTGCTGGGTAGGGGTTCGGCTGTAAGATCTTCCAGGCGCTGTCCATGAGCTGCAGGAGGTCGGGACGTGAATCGGGCCCGGGCAGCTGCCGCGGCGGCGTCAGAGCCTGGTAGCCGGTGGCGCGTGCCATTTCCAGGTACCGGTGCCAAGTACTCCGGTGAAGCGAGAGTCGGGATTGCCGATGGGTGACGCTCTTCTGATCACGGGCAGGCCCGGTGTGGGCAAGACCACGCTGGTAAAGCAGCTGGCCGGATCGTTTCCGGGACGTGCGGGCGGGTTCCTGACGGAGGAGGTTCGGAAGGACGGCAGCCGGGTGGGGTTCGGGATCGTGACCCTTGACGGCCAGCGGGCTGTGTTTGCTCACGTGGGTTGGCAGCAGGCGGCCCACCGGGTGGGCCGGTACGGGGTGGACGTGACGGTGCTGGACCGAGTTGGGGTGGCCGCCGTCCGGCGGGCTTTGGCGGAGGCGGACCTGGTGGTGGTGGACGAAATAGGAAAGATGGAGCTGCAGAGTGAGGAGTTTCGGCGGGCGCTGGAGGAGGTACGCCGAAGCCCTCTGCCGCTGGTGGCCACAATTATGTTGGGCCGGCATCCCTGGGCGGAACGCTTTCGGCGCGGGCCGGGGCTGACAGAGGTGGTGCTCAATCCGTCCAACCGCCAGGAGGTTCTGGAAGCCGCGCTCCGGTGGGTGCAGGACCGACTTTCGGGACGTCGATCCCGACCAGGGCCGACCGGGTGATTGGCACGGCTGGGCCAGAAGTGGCCCCCGTGGTCGGTCTGGAGGCCAAGACGGTCGCGCCTGCTAGCCGCGGAAGCGCCGGAGGAAGTCGCCGATGCGGGGCGCGGCCTCCTCCAGGCGTTCGGGCGGCTGCACCAAAGCGATGCGCACGTAACCCCTTCCGCCCGGGCCGAAGGCCTGGCCGGGCGAGACGGCCACACCCGTGCGGCGGCACAACTCCACCGCGAAGGTGACGTCGTCCACCTCCACGGGCACGCGCGCCCACAGGTACATGGTGGCCCGCGGCAACGGCACGTCCCACCCCACGGTCCGCAGGCCCCGCACCAGGGCGTTCCGGCGCTCCTGGAACACCGCCACCTGCTCCCGCACCCACGTCTCCGGCTGCCGCAGGGCGGTGATCCCCATGCGCAGCACGCCCTGGTACTGGTTGAAATCCAGTGTGGACTTCACGGCCTCCAAAGCCCCGATGGCCTCCGCGTTGCCCACCGCGAAGGCCAGCCGGAACCCCCCCATGTGGTAGGACTTGGACAGGGTGAAGAACTCCACGCACCGTTCCCGGGCACCGGGCAGGGACAGAGGGGAGGGAGCGGGCCCGTCGAACACCATGTCGACATACGGGTTGTCGTGGATCAGAAACACCTCGTATCGCCCGCAGTAGTCCAGGGCCTGCGCGAAAAATCCCGGGTCTGCCACCGCGGCCGTGGGGTTGTTGGGGTAGTTGAGGATCAGCACGCGGGCGCGCCGCCAGACTTCCTCGGGCACCGCTTCCAGGTCGAGGAGGTGGTCCTCCCGCAGCGGGACGGCGAACACCTCTAGGCCCGCCAGGGCCGCCATCCCCCAGTACGGCGGGTACGCCACCTCCGGGATGAGTACCAGGTCCCCCGGATCGGTGAGGGCCAGCAGCAGGTGGCCGATGCCCTCCTGACTGCCCACGAGGCTCAGCATCTCCGTGTCCGGGTCGAAGGTGACCCCGTAGCGGTGCTCGTACCACCCCGAGGCCGCCTCCAGGAACGGGCGGGTGGCCGACCGCAGGGTGTACTGGTACGTGGCGCGGTCCAGCAGGGCCTCCGCCAGGGTCTCCAGGGCCGGCTGCGGGGGAGACAGGTCGCTAGAACCCAGGGAGAGGTCGATCACCTCCAAGCCCGATCCCCGGGCCTCCTGCTTGGCCCGGTCCATGAGTAGGAACACCGACTGCGGGATGGCCCGGGCGCGGTGCGACGTCCAGGACATTTTCTTATAGACCTCCGTGAAAGCCAGGCGCTTTGACTTTTAGTCTACCCGTGCAAGGCCGTTCTGTCTTCTGCCGCCGGCCGGGGCCCGCCCCCGGTGGTCTACAATGGCGGTGATGGAGCGGGTGGCGCATCTGGAGGAGAAGCTGCGGGCTCTGCCGCACCGGCCCGGCGTGTACCTGCTGCGGGACCGCACGGGCAAGGTGATCTACGTGGGCAAGGCCGCCTCCCTGCGCCAGCGGGTGCGCAGCTACTTCCAGGAGCCGGCCTCCGTGGACTCCCCCCGGCTGCGCCACCTCATGGGCAAGGTGTTTGACTTCGATGTGGTGGCCTGTGCCAACGAGGTGGAGGCCCTGATCCTGGAAACCAACCTGATCCAGCAGCACCGGCCCGCCTACAACGTGCGCATGGCCGACGACAAGGCCTACCCGTATGTGAAGATCACCAACGAACCGTACCCGCGCATCGTCATGACCCGCCGGGTGGTGCGGGATGGGGCCCACTACTTCGGGCCGTACCCGTACCACGAGCCCAAGCTGGTGGGCCGCACCATCCGCACCATCCGAAGGCTGTTCAAGCTCCGCAGCTGCGACGTGGACGTGGAGCGCAAGCTGCCGCGGCCGTGCCTGGACTACGCCATCGGTCAGTGCACCGCTCCCTGCGTGGCGTGGGGCGCCTCCCGGGAGCAGTACGCGGAGCAGGTGCGTCAGGCGGTGCTCTTTCTGCAAGGCAAGCAGGAGACCCTGGTGGACCAGCTGCGGCGCGAGATGCAGGAGGCCGCGGAGCGTCTGGAGTTCGAGCGGGCCGCGGCCCTGCGGGACCAGATCCAGGCCCTGCAGGCCATCGCGGAACGCCAGCGCACCGCCGCGGGCAGTCTGGACGACCGGGACGTGGTGGCCGTGCACGTGGACGGCGACGACGCCTGCGCCCAGGTGTTCTTCGTACGGGCGGGGCGGCTGACGGGGCAGGAGCACTTCTTCCTCACGGGGGCCCGGGGACATGCGACCGCGGAGGTCCTGCGCACCTTCCTGGAGCAGTACTACGAGCACGCGCCTGCAACCCCGCCGGAGGTGGTGATCCCCGAACCCGTGGAGGGGCAGGGGGTCATCGCCCGCTGGCTGTCGGAGCGGCGGGGTGCGCCGGTACGGCTGGTGGTGGCCCGCCGGGGTGACCGGGCGCGGCTGGTGGACATGGCCCGCGACAACGCCCGGCTGCACCTGGAACAGGAGCGGGTGCGCCTGGCGGGGCGGGAGGGAGCCGCGGTACGGGCCCTGCAGCAAGCCCTCGGCCTGGAAGAGCCCCCCTTCCGCATCGAGGGGTACGACGTGAGCAACCTGCAGCACGGGGAGGCTGTGGCCAGCCTGGTGACCTTCGAGGGCGGACGGCCCCACAAGGACGCCTACCGCAGGTTCCGGATCCGGTTTACGGAGGGCCCCAACGACTACGCCATGCTGCAGGAGGCTCTGCGCCGGCGCTTCCAGAATGCGCGGGAGGAGCAGGACCGGCTGGACCGGGACGAGGCCGTGCAGCCCAAGTGGTCCGTGCTCCCGGACCTGATCCTCATCGACGGGGGCAAGGGGCAGCTGGCCGCCGCCCTGGAGGTTCTGTTCGAGTACAACGTGCAGCTGCCCGTGGTGGCCCTGGCGAAGCGGGAGGAGCTGGTGTTTCAGCCCGGCCGCGAGGAGCCCTTGCCCCTGCCGCGGGACTCCGCGGCCCTGCAGCTGCTGCAGCGGGTGCGGGACGAGGCCCACCGGTTCGCCAACGCTTACCACCAGCAGCTGCGGGCACGCCGGGTGGTGTACTCGGTGCTGGACGAGGTCCCGGGCATCGGCGAAAAGCGCAAGCGGCAGCTCATCCGGCACTTCGGATCCGTGCGACGGTTGCGGGAGGCCACAGAGGAGGAGGTGGCGGCGGTGGTGGGCCGCGCGGCCGCCCGCCGGCTGCTGGAGTACCTGCGCACCCACGAGCTGCCTGACTACCGTCAGGAGGCGGTGCGGTGAGTCCGCCGCCCTGCGGTGGCCTGGCGGGCATCGTCCGGGTGAACGCCCGCCGCAACGCCGTCCTCACACCATCAGGAAACGCCGGCGCACTTCGTGGTCGGCCTGCAGCTCCTCCACCGTCCCCTCGAACCGGATCCTGCCGTCGTCGATGACGTATCCGCGATCCGCCAGGCGCAGGGCCACAGGGACGTTCTGCTCGGCCAGCAGCACCGTCACGCCCGCAGCCTTCATCCGACGGATGCGGTCTTCCAGGACCCGCACCAGGCGGGGCGCGAGACCCTCCATAGGCTCGTCCAGCAGGAGCAGCTGTGGGTTCCCCACCAGGGCCCGGGCGATGGCCAGCATCTTCTGCTCCCCACCGCTCAGGTGGCTACCCCGGTGGTGCCGTTTCTCCCGCAGCACCGGGAACAGCTCGAAGATGCGGTCCAACGTCCAGTACCCAGATCCCCGGAGCGCCACCTCCAGGTTTTCCCACACCGTCAGGTCCGGGAAGATGCGCCGGTCGTCGGGGACGTAGCCCACGCCGAGGCGGGCCACCTCGTGGGGCGCCCGGCCCACCAGGTCCCGACCCCGGTACCGCACCGTGCCCTGTCGGGCCGGAACCAGCCCCACCACGCTCTTCAGGGTGGTACTCTTGCCTGCGCCGTTCCGTCCCAGCAGGAACACCGCCTCGCCCTCGCGCACCTCGAAGGACACGTCGAACAGTACATGGCTGAGCCCATAGTACGTGTGCATCCCTTGCACCTGCAGCAGGGGCTCTCCCGCGGCCGGCGGCCGGGCGGGTCGGCCCTCGACCGCCTCCGCCTCTTCCCCTCCCAGGTATGCGCGCTGCACCTCCGGGTTCTGCCGGATCTCCTCAGGGGTTCCCGCGGCGATGGTGCGGCCCTGGTGCATCACCACCACCCGGTGGGCAGCGGAGAACACCACCTCCATGTCGTGCTCGCAGAACAGCACCGTCAGCCCGTGCTCCCGGTTTAGCCGGGTGATCAGGCGCAGGGTGGAGGCCGTTTCCTCTGGAGACATGCCCGCCGTGGGCTCGTCCAGGACCAGCAGCCGGGGTCGGCTGGCCAAAGCCAGGGCGATCTCAAGAATGCGCTGGTCGCCGTGGGACAGGCTGCCCGCCAGCCGGTCCGCCTGGTGGTGTAGGTCTACCAGCCCCAGGATCTCCCACGCCTGGTCCATCGCGAAATGCCGCGCGGGCCGCAGCAGTTCGAACCCCCTGCGGGTGTGCGCCAGGCAGGCGGCGTGCACGTTCTCGAACACGGTAAGCCGCGGGAACACGTTGGCGATCTGGAAGGTCCTGCCGAGCCCTGCGCGGCAGCGGCGGTGCGCCGGCCACCGGGTGATGTCCTGGCCGGCCAGCAGCACGCGGCCCCGGTCCGGCAGCAGGACCCCCGTGATGAGGTTGAACAGAGTGGTCTTGCCGGCCCCGTTGGGCCCGATGACCGCCACCACCTCACCGGGGCGCACCTGCAAAAACGCCCCCCGCACGGCGGGGAATCCGCTGAAGGAGCGGTGCAGGTCGTCGACCCGGAGCAACTCAGCCACGCACGTCCCCCGCCGCCGCCGGACGCACGGAGGGGGCCTGCAGGGCCGCCCGCCGCTGCTGCAGCCAACCCATGATGCCCTCCGGCAGGAAGAAAATGAGCAGGATCAGCAGCACGCCCACCACCAGGGTCCAGTACTCCGTATACCGGCCCACCAGGGTGCGCAGCCCCACCATCACCACGGCGCCCACCAGGGGGCCCGAAAAAGTAAACCAGCCGCCCAGCAGGCACATCACCAGGATCTCCAGGGACAGCACCCAGAACAGCATGCTGGGGAACACCGAACGCTCCAGCACCACGTACAGCACCCCCGCCACACCCGCGAAGAACGCTGCGAGCACCATGGCCGCCAGCTGGTGCAGCCGCACCGGCACACCCATCACCTCGGACCGCTGCGGGTTGTCCCGGATGGCCTGTAGGGTGAGGCCAAAGGGGGACCGGACCACTGCCCACAGGATCCCCAGGGAGACCAACACCACCGCCGCCACCAGCCCGTACGCGCCCGCCAGGGTCTGCAGGGGTGCCGGCAGGGGGATGCCATGGATTCCGTTGTCACCGCCCGTCACCGGGTACCAGCGCAGGGCCACGATCCACACGAAGGACCCCAAAGACAACTGCAGCATGCCGAAGTACAAGCGCGACAGCCGCACGCAGAAGAAGCCGATGACCCATCCCGCGGCCGCGGCGGCCACGGGGCCCAGCAGGAAGGCCAACCACGCGGGCCAGCCCAGGCGGGTGATCCCCACCGCCACGGTGTACGCACCGATGCCGTAGAACACCCCGTGGTGGAACTGGTACAGGCCCCCGTAGCCCAGCACCAGGTTGAGGCTGGTGGCCAGCAGCCCGGTTACCAACACCAGGGCCACCAGGTACACAAAGAAGGGCGGCAGCACCACAGGGGCCACGGCCAGGCCCCCCAGGGCTAGGGCCAGCCATCTCCACCGGCTCACCATGCGGATCGCAGGAGCCCCGTGGGGCGCACCAGCAGGACCGCGGCGGTGACCGCGTAGGGGAACGCTACCGCGAACTGAGGCCACACCAGCAGGCCCAGGGACTGCGTGACGCCGAACAGCAGCGAGCCTACCAGGGCGCCCCACAGGTTGCCCAGGCCCCCCACGATCACGATCAGGAAGCTGTCGATGAGCAGGCTGTGGTCCATGCCCAGGGTGATGCTGGTGGTGGGGGCTACCAGGGCGCCTCCGAGGCCCGCCAGGAAGCAGCCCAACGCGAAAGCCAGGCCGAACACGCGGCTTACGTCCACGCCCAGCACCGCCACCATGTCCCGGTCTGTGGCCGCCGCGCGTGACACCTTGCCCGCCCGGGTCCGCTGTGTGAACAGCCACAGGGCCGCTGCCACCACCGGGCCGGCCAAAAGCAGCACCACGTTATACTTCGGCAACGCCACCCCGAGGACCGTGGCCGCGCCCTGCAGGGAAGGTGGCGGCACCAGGGAGCGGTAGGTGGGACCCCAGAGGAGCTTCACCACGTCGTTGAGCACCAGCATCACCCCGAAGGTGAACAGGATGAGCATCAGGTGCTCCCGCTGGTACAGCCTGGACAGCAGCAGGCGCTCCACCACCAGCCCCACGGCGGCGGTCACCAGGGGTGCGGTGGCCAGGGCCAGCCACAGGCCCGCGGGGTGAGGTCCCAGCGCCTCCGCTACCGTCCAGGCTACGAAGGCGCCCAGCATGTACAGGGATCCGTGGAACACATTGGGTACCCGCAGCACACCCAGCACCAGGCTGAGCCCGGCCGATACGATGAACAGGATCATGGACCGGCCCAGGCCCACCAGCAGCTGGCCCAGAATCGCTGCGGCGTCCACGGGCTACCGGGCGCGCTCCCGCGCCCGCCGGATGTCCTCACAGGTGGGCATCACGTTGGCTCCGGGGATGACGGTAGGGTCCCCCGCCACTAAGTGGGGGAACCGCGGGTCCCTGCGGGTTACCCCGAAGATCATGGGCAGCACCGCCTGGTGGTCGCAGGCCCGCATCTCCACCTCCCCCACGGGGGTCTGGATCCGCAAGCCCTCCAAGGCCTCCACGAACCGCTCCCGATCCAGGGACCGCGCCCTGCGGAAGGCCTCCGCGATAAAGTGGCCCGTGATGTAGCCGTGGAAGGCGGGGAACCCGGGCGGTCCGCCGAAGGCGGCCTGGAAGTCCTGCACGAATTTGCGGTTTGCGGGTGTGTCCGGGTAGTAGTACAGGTAATCCGTAGTTCCGAACACTCCTTCGGGTGCTGCGGTCCCCAGGGGCCGCAGCACCGTCACGTCGATGGCGGTGTGGATGGCGGACGGCACCCGCTGGGCGAAGCCGATCACCTGCATGGTGCGCATCACGTTGGCCATCCCCGCGCCCCCCGTGCCGAAGAAGGCCGCCTGCGGGCGCGCCTGCAGGATCTGGGTGAGGTAGGGCACCAGGTCGGGCTCCCCTGTGCGCCACCACGTCTGGTTCACCAGCTCTGCTTCCGGCTTGAGGCGCTTGACGAACCGCCAGAAGGAGTTGGTGACGGCGTGCCCGTACTCGTAGTCCTCCGCCGCCAGCCAGAAGCGGGTGTACCCGCGGCGCACCATGGCCTCCGCTAGGGCCTTGCCCGCCATGGCGGTGTTCTCCGTGGTGCTGAACACGTACCGGTGCCCGCGCGCACCCGTGATGGCCTCGCTCTTGGAGATCCACACGAGGAAGGGCACCCGCTGCTCGCGGGCGAAGGCGGAGATGGCCAGGGCCGTGGCGCTGTTGATGGTCCCCACCAGGACGTCCACCCGTTCCTGCAGCACCAGCTCCCGCGCCATGCTGAGCCCGATCTCCGGGTTGAACTTCTCGTCCCGGGTGACGAACTCGATGCGGGCGCCGTGCACGCCGTCGCGGTTGATCTCCTGCAGGGCCAGCCGGAAGCCGTTGAGGGCGTCGTTGCCGAACACCGCGGGCGGCCCGCTGTAGGTGTCCACCACCCCCACCTTGATGTTTCGGTCGAACCGCACCGCGGGCGCCGCGGACGCACCCGCCACCGAGGCCGCGGCCAGGGTCCCTGCCACGAGGGCGATCCACCGCCTGCGCGCGCTCATCGTTTCCTCCCCCCTCCACCGGGTCCTGTGTACGCTGAGGAATTCTTCGTGTCCGTCAACCTTCCCTGCTTCCTCACGCGGGGGTGTTCAACACCTCCCGCAGGGCAGCTTCGAACTGGTCCACCTCCTCCGGGGTGCCCACCGACACCCGCACCCAGGTGGCGGTGTCCGGCCCCGGTCGTACGAGGACGCCCCTCTGGGCCAGCTGTGCGGCCAGCTGGCGCGCGGGGCGTCCTGTGTCCAGCCACACGAAGTTGGCTACGCTGCGGTACGTGCGAAGCCCGAGCTCTCCAGCGAGTTGCTGCAGGCGATCCCGGCCCCGGGCCACCACCTCCAGGGTGCGGGCCACGTGGGCGGCGTCCGACAGCGCCGCCAGGGCCGCCGCCTGCGCGGGAGCGGAGACCTGGAACGGCTCCCGCGCCCGGACGACCGCCTCCACCACCTCCGCGGGGGCCACCAGGTAGCCCACCCGCAGCCCCGCCAGCCCGTATACCTTGGAAAAGCTTCGCAGCACTGCCACCCGCCGGCCCTCCCGCACCCACCGAACTCCGTCCGGGTAGTCGGGTGTGGCGTGCCGTGCGAACTCCGCGTACGCCTCGTCCAGCACCACCAGAACCTCGGGCGGCAGCTGATCCAGGAAAGCCTCCAGCTCCGGTCCAGAGAGGTACGTGCCCGTGGGGTTGTTGGGGTTGCACACAATCACCACGTGCGCTTGCCGAGCGAACCGGCCCATCTCCTCCAGGTCGTGGCGGCCGGCGGGGTCCAGGGGAACCTGGACTTCCACGGCCTCCTGCAGCCGCACCACAAGCGGGTACAGGGGGAAGCTGGGCCACGCGTACACCGCGGTGCGGCTTCCGTCCAGGTACGCTTCCGCCAGGAGCTTGAGCAGGGCGCTGCTGCCTGCTCCCACGGCCACGCAGGCCGCGGGGACGTTGAGGTGCGCTGCCAGCGCCTCGCGCAGGCTGCTGGCGTCGTCGTCCGGGTAGCGGGCCCAGCCGGCCGCCTCACGGGCCAGAGCCTGCAGGGCCCTGGGCGAGGCGCCCAGGGGGTTCTCGTTGGACGCCAGGTGCGCCACGGGCGCCTGGCCTGCGGGGGCGGCCCGTCGCCCCGACACGTACGCGGGGACGTATTTCAGCGCCGGCCTGGCCAGGGGGTCCATGGGCTTCCACCGGAAACACTTCGTGTCCGCTTGCGTTCCTCCTGCGCCGGGTGCTTGCCGGCGGGGCTTACAATGAGGTGTTGTGGGCCACCAGGGACTGCTGCGCCTGCGGGATCTGACCTTGGACCTGCGTCGGCGCGTCTACGTCGTGGGGATCCTCAACGTGACCTCGGACTCCTTCTACGCGGCAGCACGCCACCCCGACCTGGCCTCCGCCCTGGAACGGGCGCACGAGATGGCAGAGGAGGGAGCGGACCTTATCGAGGTGGGAGGGGAGTCCGCGCGGCCCGGCCCGCACGTGCCGGTGGACGAGGAGATACGGCGGGTGGTGCCGGTAGCGGAGCGGGTGCGGACGGAGGTGGGGCTACCGGTGGTGGTTGAGACGGTGAAGCCGCAGGTGGCGAGGAAGGCCCTGGAAGCGGGCGCGGTGGCCATCAACGACGTGAGTGGCCTTCCCACCCCGCAGATGGCCGAGGTGGCGGCCGCGTACGGGGCCGGGTTGGTGGTGATGCACCGGCGGGGCCCCCACAAGGTGGCGCAGATCGACCCGCAGTACGAAGACGTGTTCGCGGAGGTGTCCGCCTTCCTGCGGGAACGCACGGAGGTCGCCCGGCAGGCGGGGCTTCCCGCGGACCGGATCCTGGTGGACCCGGGTTTCAGCTTCGGCAAGACACCTGCCCACGACGTGCAGCTACTGCGGAGGCTGGACGAGCTGCTGTCCCTGGGCTACCCGGTGTACCTGGCCACCTCTCGCAAGAACTACCTGCGGGACATCCTGCGGCTGCCCCCGGAGGAGCTGCGGGAGGCCACCGCGGCCGCGGTGGTGCTGGGCGTCGAACGGGGGGCGCGTGTAGTGCGCACCCACGATGTTCGCTTCACGGTGCGCCTGGCCCGAACCCTGGAAGGGCTGCTGGGCCTGGTGCCGGTGCCGGACACCACGGAGTCCTTCGTTCGTCAGAACCCGCAGGGGTCGCCGCGGGTGTGAGCACGGGGTGAGGTAAGGAGGCAGGCGGAATGGACGGACACAGACCGATTCCTGTGGCGCCGCGGGCGCGGCCGGCAGGAGTGAATCGGGCCCGCATCGAGGCTGCGGTAATGGAGATCCTCCAGGCCATCGGCGAGGATCCCGGACGGGAGGGCCTGCGGGAGACGCCCCGGCGGATCGCGGAGATGTACGCGGAGCTGTTCAGCGGCCTGCACCGCGACCCCCGGGAGTTCCTGCGGATAGGGTTCCAGGAAGAGCAGCACCACGAGATGGTGGTGCTGAAGGACATCCCCTTCTACTCCTTATGCGAGCACCACCTGCTCCCCTTCCACGGGGTCGCCCACGTGGGCTACGTGCCCAATGGCCGTGTGGTGGGCATCAGCAAGGTGGCGCGGGTGGTGGAGGTCCTGGCCCGCAGGCCCCAGGTTCAGGAGCGCCTGACCTCCCAGATCGCGGACCTGCTGGTGGAGGAGCTGCAGGCCAAGGGTTCCGCGGTGGTGATCCAGGCGGAGCACCTGTGCATGACCATGCGGGGTGTGAAGAAGCCCGGCAGCATCATGGTGACCTCGGCCATGCGGGGTCTGTTCCGGGACGACGCCCGCACCCGCGCGGAGTTCCTGTCCCTCATCCGCGCCCGGTAGGCGCGCCCATCCGGTCCGGTGCGGCCCCTGCCGCGTGGCTGGGTGGTCTTGGCAGGCTGGGCCTGGCTCGGGGTCAGCCTGGCCTGCGCGGTGGCGCTGGGCTCGGTGCCGCTAAGCCTGCACCAGGTAGCTTCCGTGCTGGCCGAGGCCGCGGGGTTGGGGCATCCGGCGTCCGGGCCCGGCTACGCCATCGTGGTGGAGCTGCGTCTGCCCCGCGCTTTGCTGGCGGGCCTGGTGGGCGCAGGGCTGGCGTGCTCCGGTGCTGTCTACCAGACCCTGTTCCGCAACCCCCTGGCTGACCCGTACGTGGTGGGGGTGGCCCCGGGTGCGGCCTTAGGGGCGGTGGCGGCCATCACCGCAGGCCTGGGGGGCGTAGGGGTGTCCGTGGCCGCGTTCGCCTTCGCGGTGGCCGCAGTGTTCGTGGTGTACCGGGTGGCGGTCTTTCGCGGGCGCGGCCCGGAGGATCTTCTACTGTCCGGGCTGGCGGCGGGAACCTTTTTCGCGGCCGTTCTTTCCGTCATCCTGGTCCTGTCCCACGGTTCCCTGCAGCAGGCTCTCGCGTGGCTGCTGGGCAGCCTCGGTGGCCGGGGATGGGAGCACGTGCACCTGACCGCTCTTGCCATCCTCACAGGCTACCTCCTGGCCCGCGGGTGTGCGCGGGAGCTGGACGTGCTGCTGCTGGGCGAGGAGGAGGCCTCGGCCACAGGTGTGGACGTTCCCCGGGCGCGGGTGTACCTGGTGGCCTCCGCGACCCTCATGACCGCCGCTGCGGTGGCCGCAGCGGGGCTTGTGGGCTTTGTGGGCCTCGTGGTGCCCCACATGGTTCGCCGGCTGGCCGGTGCAGCCCACGCGGACCTTCTGCCTGGCTCCGCCCTGCTCGGGGCTTCCCTCCTGGTGTGGGCCGACCTGCTGGCCCGCACTGCTGCAGCACCGCTGGAGATCCCCGTAGGGGCCATCACAGCCCTGGTGGGCGTGCCGTTTTTCCTGTGGCTGGTTGGGCGTACGGATCGGTAACGCAAAACTGGAGGCGACGCCCGGATTCGAACCGGGGATCGGGGTTTTGCAGACCCCTGCCTTGCCTCTTGGCTACGTCGCCTCCGGCGGTCCGAAGTGATTGTACCAGCCCTGCCACCCGCGGCTCAACGCGGCGCCAAGGGGATCCCCCGCGATAGGGCCTCCACCGCCTTCTCGACCTCCTCGTACGGCGGTTCCACCTTGGGGTCGTCCGACACCCAGCGGTACACCACCGTACCGGACGGGTCCACCACGAACACCGCACGCCGGGACAGCCCCGGGAACACCCCCGCGAAGGGCCTGGGATCCTCCACGCCGAACGCCCGCACGGCCTGCCGGCCGTAGTCGCTCAGCAGGGGGAAGTTGAGGGCGAGCTGGTCCGCGAAGGCGTTAAGACTGAAGGGTAGGTCCACGCTAATCCCCACCACCTTTGCCTTCAACCGGTTGTAGTGTTCCAGACCGTCCCGGAAGGTGCACATCTCCCGTGTGCACGTGGGGGTGAAGGCGGCGGGGAAAAAGGCCAGCACAAGGGGCTGGCCAAGTAGGGAGTACAGCCGGATCGGCTGGCGGTCCGGACCCACAAACAGCACTTCGGGCACGCGGTCTCCCACCTGGAGCTCCGGCAAGCCGCACCTCCTGCCCTGACGTCGACCCCCGGAGGATTTTAGCACCCCCCTGCTCCCAGGTGTGGCACCTCCCTACGGCACAACCTCGTCGGTGGCGTCGGGCCAGCACGTGGTACCCGGTGCGCCCGCCACTCCTAGGCTTGGCGCAGCTGGGTCGACCACAGCAAGCACAGCGGCCTACCCGTCTACCTCCGTGTGGGGAAACCTGCAAGAAGCGTGCCGGAAGCGGGACTGGAGCGGGCGACGGGATTTGAACCCGCGACCTTCGGCATGGCAAGCCGACGCTCTACCGCTGAGCTACACCCGCCCGCTGGCGTTCATTATAGGGTTGCCCGGGGGTCGGCGGCAACGGTAGTGTGGGCACGGGCGGGTGGCGAAACCGGCAAACGCGGCGGACTTAAAATCCGCTGGGCCGGAAGCGGCCCTTGTGGGTTCGATCCCCACCCCGCCCACCACAGCGGTGGGGCGACCTTGGACCCGGCCGGCGCCTAGCCGCTGGCGAAGAACACCAGGTACAACAGCAACGCGATCAGAAGCCAGACCAGCACGTCTCCCATCTGCGCCTCCGGTCGTCTGTTCCAGTGTACCACCTCCCTCGGCTTGGAGCGACCCGGAGGCGTTGCTATAATCAGGCGGGCCCGGTGGGGGCCGGGCAGCTGCCGGAGAGCGGGCCCACGTAGCTCAGGAGGCAGAGCGCGTCCTTGGTAAGGACGAGGTCACCGGTTCGAGTCCGGTCGTGGGCTCCACCGTCGTGCCGGTCCTAGCTCATTCGCCGTCTTGCCGCCTGCTTTCTCTAGAATCCGTAAGCCCCATCGCAGGCGAGCGGCGGTACCGCTCCCCGGCCCTTGACTCTCATTTTGTAAGAATCTATTCTTGCATTGCGGCATGAGCAGGGGGCTGGGCCAACGGGCTCGCAGCTCGGCTGCTACTTTCGAGAGGGGGTTGCGGCTGCTACTCCTTTTGGCCGCAGAGAGCGGCTGCCTAACGGCGAAGGAGCTGGAGCAGCGCCTGGGGCTTCCCATCAGTACCCTGTACCGGTACCTGGGGCCCCTGTTGGAGTGCGGGCTGGTGCGGCGCGTGGGCCGGGATGGCCGCTACGCGGTGGGGCCGAGGGCCGTGAGCCTGTGGGCTGCGTTTCGCCGCAACCTCGACCTCGTGGCAGCAGCCCGGCCCTCCATGGAGCGCCTGTGCCAGCGGACCCAGGAGACGGTGCTGCTCACCGTCGTGCTGGGCCGCCGGGCCATGTGTGTGGAGACCGTCGAAAGCCCGCTTCCCATCCACTACTCCTTCCGGCCCGGCGTGGACCGGCCCCTGTACGCGGGGGCCTCCGCGAAGGCCCTGCTGGCATTTCTGGACGACCGCACGGTTGGGGAGGTGGTGGCGGAAGCCAGACTGCACGCGCCGCACCTCAGTACGGGGCTACCGGACGCCCTGCGCCGCATCCGCGAGGCCGGGTACGTGGTGACCCAGGGCGAAGTGGATCCCGATGCGTGGGCCGTGGGGGTTCCCGTCTTCGGCGAGGCAGGCGTCCTGGAGGGAGCTGTGAGCTTGGTAGCACCCGCTTTCCGAACAGGGCCCGAACGGGTGCCGCTGCTGGTCCAGCACACGCTTGAGGCGGCCCGAGAGATTGAGCGACGGCTCCGAGGTGTCCAGTAAAAAACCACGGGAGGGGAGAGTATGAAGCGCGCTCTAGCGTGGTGCGTGGTGGTTGTCCTGACCCTGAGCGCCGGCTGGCTGGCCCCGGCACTCCCGCAGGCGGTGCCCGTGAAGGTGGGCGTGCTGGCACCGCTTTCCGGGTTCGCCGCCGCGGACGGCAAGAGCGTTCTCACCGGCATCGAGATCGCCACGGAGGAGATCAACGCCAAGGGAGGTCTGCTGGGCCGACGTGTGGAGCTGGTGGTGTACGACGACCAGGCAGATCCCAAGCAGGCGGTGAGCTTTGCCCGCCGGCTGGTGGAGCTGGACAAGGTCTCCCTGGTGATCGGAGGATCGTACAGCGGTGCCAGCCTGGCGACAGCTCCCGTGATCAACGAGGCGGGCGTGCCCTTCATCGCCGCCTACGCGGTGCACCCGGACATCACCCGCGGCAAGCCCTTCGCCTTCCGCATGGGTTTGCTGGGGCCGGTGCAGGGCCGCGTGGGGGCGCAGCTCGTGCATGATCTGCAACTCAAGCGCGTGGCCGTCCTGACGATCCAGAACGACTTCGGCCGGTCCCTGGAGGCAGGCTTCCGGGAGCGCGCGGGGAAGATTGGGCTGGAGGTCGTGTTCGCGGACCTGTATCCCCCGGGAAACCAGAACTTCACCCCCGTCCTGGCCCGCATCCCGGCCTCGGGGGCGGAGGCGCTGTACGCCAGCGGCTACTACGCGGAGGCCGCCAACCTGGTCCGCCAGGCCCGGGCGTTGGGGATGCGCATCCCCATCATCGGGCAGGAGGGGTACGATTCTCCCAAGTTCATCGAGCTAGCTGGCCCGGCGGCGGAGGGGGTTCTTATTACCACGACCCTCGACCGTGACAGCCGCAACCCCGAGGTTCAGGGCTTCCTGAAGAAGTACCGGACCAAAGCGGGGATCCCCGCGGACATGGTAGCGGCCTCGGGCTACTCGGCCCTGAAGGTGCTGGCCATGGCCGTCCAGAAGGTGGGGCGGCTAGATCCGCCCGCTGTGGGGTGGACTCTGAAATCCATGGCCAACCTGGACACCGCGGTCGGTCACGTGTACCGCTTCACGGAGGACGGAGACCCTGTGAAGACGGCCACCGTGCAGGTGGTGCGCAAGGGTGAGTTTCGCAGGTTCCGCAACTACACGGCCCTGGAACTCCTGAGGCCCTGACCGGGATGCGGGTCTGTTGGACTGGACGACCCTGAGCGCGCTCGTGGTAGACGGCCTGGCGGTGGGGTCCATCTATGCCCTGACCGCTTTCGGCCTCACCCTCGTGTACGGCTTGCTGCGGGTTCTGCACGTGGCGCACGCGGGGGTGTACGCCATGGGAGCCTACGCGGGTTGGCTGGCCTTCAGCGCGGGCGGCGGGCTGGCCTTGGCCCTGCTGGCCGGCGCCGCCTGCGCCGTTGGCGTGGGGCTCTTTCTGGAGCGTTGGTTCTACCGCCCCCTCCAGGGGAGGCCGCCCCTGGTACCCCTGATCGGGTCCATCGGGCTGTTCCTGGCGATGGGGGACCTGTTGCGCATCCTGTTCGGCCCCTACCAGCAGGGCTTCCCTGTTCTCCCGCCGGAGCGGGTAGCCGGACCCATCACCTTGCCCCAGCTCGCGGTGGTTGGGGCCACCGCGTTCCTGTTCCTGCTCGTGTACGGGGTTGTCACCCGCACCCCCCTCGGGGTCGGATGGAAGGCCATCGCCCAGGACGCGGAGATGGCGGCCGCGGTGGGCATTCCCCTGCCGCGGTACACCCAGGCGGCCTTCGCCCTCGCCTCGGCGCTGGCGGGAGCGGCGGGCGTCTTCGTGGGCGTGTATTACAACCAGATCTACCCCACCATGGGGGCTGTCCCCGCCTACAAGGCTCTCGCCGTCGTGGTGCTGGGCGGGTTGGGCAGTTCCTGGGGTACGGTGGTGGCCGGCCTGCTGCTGGGCGTGGTGGAGGCCGTGGCGGTGGCATTCCTGGGCACGCGGTTTCCGCCGGAGGGCGTGGCGTTTGTGGCCATGATTTTGGTCCTCTTGTTCCGACCGCAGGGGCTGCTGGCCACCGAGCCCCAGGGGTGAAAGGTGTACGCGGTCACGGTCCTCACACAGCTGTGCATCTACGCCATCCTCACCTTGTCCTTGAACCTGGTGACGGGGCTGGCCGGACAGGTATCGCTGGGCCACGCGGCCTTCTTCGGACTTGGGGCGTACACGGTGGGCGTGCTCACCACCCGCGGCTTCCCCTTCCTGACGGCGTGGCTACTGGCGGCGGTGGTGGCCGCAGGCTGGGGTCTGCTGTTGGGGAGCATCAGCCTGCGCCTGCGGGAGGACTTCCTCGCCATCGCCAGCATCGCGTTCAACTTCGTGGTGGTGGCGGCCCTGCTGTACCTCCCGTACTTCGGCGGCGCGTACGGGATCAGCGGGATCCCCAAGCCCATGGGGAGCGTGGCCTTTTCCGTGCTGGTGCTTGCGACCACTCTGGGAGTCGCTTGGTGCCACGAGCGCCTCCGCCGGTCGGATCTGGGCCTGGCGTGGATGAGCCTCCGGGAGTCGGAGGCGGCGGCCGAAGCCTTGGGGGTGGACGTACGGCGGTTCAAGGTCACGGCCTTCGTGCTGGGCACGGGCCTCGCGGGGGTGGCGGGCGGCCTGTACGCGGCCTACATTGGGGTGATCCGCCCCGAGGACTTTGGCTTCCCTCTGTCGGTGACCCTGCTGGCCATGGTGGCGGTGGGAGGGATGGGGACCATGTGGGGACCCCTGGCGGGCGCCTTCCTGCTGGGTGGGTTCGCGCAGGCCTTCGCGTTCGTCCACAACTACCAGCTGGTCCTGTACGGGCTGTTGCTCGCAGTGGTCATGCGCTACCGGCCGCAGGGCCTGCTGGGTAGGAGGCCCACGTGACGATCCTGGAGGTCCGCGACCTCACCAAGCGGTTCGGCGGGCTGGTGGCCGTGGCGGGAGTCCACCTGCACGTCCAAGCCGGGGAGCTGCTGGGGCTGTTCGGGCCCAACGGCGCGGGCAAGACCACCCTGTTCAACCTCATCGCGGGCAGCCTGAAGCCCGACCGTGGCGAGGTGGTCTTCAATGGCCAGACTATCACGCACCTGCCGCCCCACCTGCGGGCCCGCAAGGGCATCGGGCGCACCTTCCAGGTTGTACAGGTGTTCGGGGAGCTTACGGTTCTGGAGAACGTGCTGGTGGCCCTGGCGCACCCGGCCCTGACCCGGTGGCTGCCCCTGGGGCGGTACGACCCGCCCGGTCGCCGGCAGAGGGCGATGGAGGTGCTGGAGAAGGTGGGTCTTGCGGACCGCGCCTCCGAGCTGGCGAGAAACCTTCCCCTGGGCCTGCTGAAGCGACTGGAGGTGGCGCGCAGCCTGGCCCTGCGGCCTAAGTTGCTGCTTCTGGACGAACCCCTCGGTGGGTTGAACCTGAGGGAATCTGAGCAGCTGTTGGAGGTTCTGCTGGGGCTGCGCGGACAGATCACCATGGTGTTGGTGGAGCACAACGTGCGCATGGCTTTGCCCGTGTGCGACCGTGCGGTGGCCATGGACGCGGGACGCATCATCGCGGAGGGCCGACCGGAGGAGGTGCGCCGGAACCCGCGGGTTGTGGAGGCCTACCTTGGGGAGGGCGGGGATGCTTGAGGTCAGCTCGGTGACCGTGTACTACGGCAAGGCCCTCGCGGTGGACGGGGCAACCCTGCGGGTGTCCCCGGGAGAGTGGGTGGCCTTGGTGGGACCCAACGGCGCGGGCAAAACCACCTTGCTCAAGGCGGTCCTGGGTTTGCTACCGTACCGGGGCAGCGTTCGGCTGTTCGGCGAGGATCTTTCTGGCCTCCCTCCCTGGGAGCGGGTGGCGCGGGGGCTGGGGTACGCGCCGGAGGGCCGCCGCGTGTTCCCCCGGCTGACCGTGTTGGAAAACCTCCTGCTGGCGGGACGCCGCCTGGCGGAGGCAGAACGGCAGGAGGCGCTGCAGCAGGTCTACGCCCTGTTCCCGCGGCTGGAGGAACGGGCCCACCAGCCGGCGGGGACCCTTTCGGGAGGTGAGCAGCAGATGCTCTCGTTGGGGCGCGCCCTGATGGGCAAGCCGCGGCTGCTGCTCATCGACGAGGCGTCCTTGGGGCTGATGCCCAGGGCGGTGCGTCAGCTGTTCGAAGCCCTGGCCCGTGTGCACGCGCAGGGCATCTCCATCCTCATGGTGGAGCAGAACACTCGACTGGCCCTCCAGTACGCGGAGCGTGCCTACGTAATGGAGGCAGGTCGCATCGTGCTGGAGGGTCCTGCCGATCAGGTGGCCGCTGATACCCGGTTCGTTGAGAGTTACGGCCTGCGGACGGGGACGCTGTAGAAATGCGAAAAGGAGGAGGTGGTTGCCATGCGTCCCGCGACGCCCCTCCGGGCCCCGCGGGGCTCCACCCGCACCGCGAAGGGATGGATTCAGGAAGCTGCCAAGCGCATGCTGCTCAACAACCTGGATCCGGAGGTGGCCGAGCATCCTGAGGAGCTCATCGTGTACGGCGGTCGGGGCAAAGCCGCCCGCAGCTGGCCGGATGTGTACCGGATCCTGGAGGTGCTGGACCGGTTGGAGAACGACGAGACCCTGCTGGTCCAGTCCGGGCGAGCCGTGGGCGTGTTCAAAACCTTCCCCCTGGCTCCCCGGGTGATCTTGGCCAACTCTAACCTGGTGCCGCGGTGGGCCACGTGGGAGGTGTTCGACGAGCTGGAGCGCAAGGGCCTCCTCATGTACGGACAGATGACCGCCGGGTCGTGGATCTACATCGGCACGCAGGGGATCCTGCAGGGCACGTACGAGACCTTTGCAGCGGTGGCCCGCCGCCACTTCGGCGGCACGCTAAGGGGGACCATCACCGTGAGCGCGGGCCTGGGCGGTATGGGAGGAGCCCAACCCCTAGCGGTGACCCTGAACGAGGGCGTGGCCATCATCGTGGAGGTGGACCCGCAGCGGATCCAGCGGAGGCTGGACACAGGATACCTGGACACGTGGACTTCGGATCTGTCAGAAGCCCTGCGGTGGGCCGAGGAAGCCAAGCGACAGGGCCGACCCTTGTCCATCGGGCTTCTGGGGAATGCCGCCCGCGTCCTTCCGGAGATGGTGCGGCTGGGGTTTCGGCCTGACCTCGTCACCGACCAGACCAGCGCACACGACCCCATGTACGGCTACGTACCACCCCTGGAGCCGGACGAGTCGCCCGAAGCCCTGCGCCGGCAAGACCCCAAGGGCTACCGGATGCGGGTGCTGCTGGCCATGGCGGAACACTGCCGGGCCATGGTGGAAATGCAGCGGCAGGGCGCGGTGGTGTTCGACTACGGCAACAACCTGCGGTCCTACGCCCGGGAGGGCGGTTTCGCGGATGCCTTCCGTTACCCTGGTTTCGTCGAGGCCTTCATCCGGGACTTGTTCTGTGAGGGGCGCGGTCCGTTCCGTTGGGTCGCGCTCTCGGGCAACCCGCAGGACATCTATCGGACAGACGAGGCGGTGCGCAAGCTGTTCCCGGAGGACGAGGCCTTGCAACGCTGGCTGCGACTGGCACCCAGCAAGATCCGGCTCCAAGGGCTGCCCGCCCGCATCTGCTGGCTGGGCTACGGGGAGCGGGACAAGGCCGGGCTGCTCTTCAACGAGATGGTTCGCCGCGGCGAGCTGGAGGCACCGGTGGTCATCGGACGCGACCACCTGGACGCGGGCAGCGTGGCCTCCCCGTACCGGGAGACGGAGGGGATGCTGGACGGGTCGGACGCGGTGGCGGACTGGCCCCTGTTGAACTTTGCGCTGAACGCTGTCTCCGGGGCCGGGTGGGTGGCCTTCCACCACGGCGGTGGTGTGGGGATGGGCTACAGCCTGCACGCGGGTCAGGTGGTGGTGGCGGACGGCACGGACGAGGCCGCCGCGCGTATCGAGCGGGTCCTCACCAACGACCCCGGAACGGGCATCATGCGCCACGCGCACGCCGGCTACGAGAAGGCAAAGCGGGTGGCCCGGGAGCGCGGGATTGACCTCTGCGGCTGGGAACGAGAGCCGTGAGGGTGTTCGTCGGGATCGCGGAGCTGTACACCCCTTTCCGACGCCTCTCCCCCGCTGCCCTAGCAGTGCGGAACGGGGAGATATCGTGGGTGGGCCCGGAATGGGAACTTCCGGAGGAGTACCGGGCGTGGCCCAGGGAGGATCTGGGTGGCCGCGGTGTGCTGCCGGGGTTGGTGGACGCCCACACGCACCTGGTCTACGCGGGCGACCGCCTGGACGAGTACGTGCGCAGGGCGCGCGGCGAGTCCTACGAGTCCATTCTGGAGTCCGGGGGAGGAATCCACGCCACGGTCCGCGCCACCGAGGCGGCGTCGGAGGAGGAGCTGCTGGCCCTGGCACGCTCACGTCTGCGGTCCCTGCTGGCAGGCGGGGTGACCACGGTGGAGGTGAAGTCGGGCTATGGGCTCACCCTGGACCAGGAGCTTAAGCTCCTGCGGGTGGTCGCGCGGTTACGTGCAGAGGGGCCGTGTCGCGTGGTGCCCACCCTGCTGGTGCACACGGTCCCCCTGGGGTGGGACCGGGCCGCCTACGTCCGCATGGTCACGGAGGAGATGATCCCACACGTGGCAGCCGCGTGCCTCGCGGAGGCCGTGGATGTGTTCGCGGATCGCGGTGGTTTCACCGCGGGGGAAGCTCGGCGAATCCTGGAGGCCGCAATCCGGCACGGGCTGCAAATCAAGGCCCACGCGGAGCAGTTCACGTGGACAGGGGCAGCCCGCCTGGTGGCGACGATGGGTGGCCTGTCCGCGGATCACCTGGAGGCGAGCACGCCCGAGGACTGGCAGGCCCTGGCAGAGTCTGGGACAGCGGCGGTCGTACTCCCGGGAGCAGCCGTGGTGCTAAGGAAGCCCCTCCCCGATGCTCGGGCCATGTGGGACGCGGGGGTGACGGTAGCGGTGGCCACCGACCACAATCCCGGTTCCTCACCCCTGTGCTCTTTGCCCCTGGCCCTCCAGCTGGCGGTGGGCCTGGGCCGGCTCACGGTGGAGGAAGCGCTGGTGGCGGGTACCGCCAACGCGGCCCGAGCGCTCGGGAGGCCTCAGGCAGGACGGCTGGAGCCTGGCGCAGTTGCGGACTTCGTGGTGGTGAACTCGCCCCGCGCCCTTGAGCCCTTGTACTGGTGGGGGGACCTCCGGGTCCACAGCGTGTACGTGGGGGGCGTGAGGGTCTACCCCCACCAATAAGTGAGCACCTCCGCCAGCAGCCGCACAGCCACCAGCGGGGTGAGCCCGGTGGGGTCCAGCGGGGGCGCCAGTTCTACAAGGTCCAGGCCTACGAGGTGGTTCTCCCGCACCGCCACCTCCAGGATCCGGGCCGCCTCACCGTAACCAAGGCCCTCCACTTCAGGACTTCCGGTGCCGGGGGCAAGGGAGGGGTCCAGGACGTCGACGTCCACGCTCACGTACAGCGCGCGGCCGCGGGGCAGCAGCTTGAGGACCGCCGGGAGGTCCTGACGCACCTGCCGGGCCAGCACCAGGGTGTGGCCCCGGGCCCGGGCGGCCTGGTACGCCTCCGGGTTCGTCCGCAGACCTCTCAGCCCCATCACGGTGATGGTAAGGTCCGGCAGCTCCTCGACCGCGCGCCGGAAGGGACTGGAGTTGGAGTAGCGAGTGCTGTTGCGGCTGTCCGAGAAATCCAGGTGTGCGTCCAGCTGCAGCACGTGTAGTCCGGGCACGTCGTCGTAGGCCCTCAGGATCGGGTAGGTGACCGAGTGGTCTCCGCCCACGAACACGGGCAGCTTCACCTTCCCGCGCAGCGTGCGGGCCGCGTCGGTAACGCGCCGGAAGGTCTCCTCGTACTCCAGCTGGGCTGGGTCCACATCGCCCGCGTCCACGAGCCGGGCACCTGCCAGGCGGAAGGTGCCACTCTCCACGTCGAAGTACCCCCGGGGGCCCAGGGCGTAGCGGCCGGAGGCCTCTCGCACGGCGTTCGGGCCGAAGCGGGCACCGGGACGAAACCCCACCCCGAAGTCGTAGGGGATGCCGAGGAACCCCACGTCTGCCTCCCAGGCCTCGTGGAGCGGCCGGTGGGCAGCTTTGAAGAACGTGGCAGGGCCGGTGAAGGGGAGTTCGCCCTCTCTCGCCTGATCCCTGGGTGCGCCGGGGTCCGGCATGTCGATTTCGGCAGCCGTTGTAGTTCGGCGGACCCTGCAGGTGCCCCTGCTGTCCCCTCGACCCCGGGCGGGAGCTTCTGGTAAGATGCCACGGGGCTTGGAGCCGGAGGGGCGTCGGCGGCAGGTCCCCCCGGGGACCGTGCCCGTAGAAGGCAGGGCGCAGTCCCGGGTGGCAATTCAGGAGTTGGGGAGGCAGGTCATGGCCAAGCCGAAGTTTGAGCGTCGGAAGCCGCATGTGAACATTGGGACGATTGGGCATGTGGATCATGGGAA
>PSLI01000009.1:0-53529 GCA_040289515.1 Candidatus Sysuimicrobiota bacterium | reverse complement strand
GCTGCCTGCCACGGTTGACCTTCCGGCCAGAGGCTACCACGGTCTCGGGCGGTGGTCGAGCTGGCCGGTAAGCAACTGCTGCGGCCCAGCTGCGGCTCAGGCGTCCCGCCGTTCCTGCCCCGTGGCTGCTGACCTCGGGGCTCCTGGTGGGGGCTGGGTGGCGTGTCCCGAACTCAGGTGGTGCGGGTGCGGAGGGCGTCCTGGAGGAGACCGCGGATCTCCCGCAGATCCTCGCGGAGCTCTGCGAGTCTGGCGTCCACCTGAGCGAAGCGAGCGTCCACCTGAGCGAAGCGGGCGTTCATGTCGGCGCGGAGGTCGTCGATGCGGCGGTGGACGTCGTCGAACCGCTGGTGGACGTCGTCGAACCGCCGGTTGACGTCATCGAACCGCCGGTTGTTGTACAGGACGCCCGCAAGCACCGCCAGCACCACGGTGATGACGATGGTGGCCACCTGTTCCCACGCCATGGCTCAATTTTACGGCACCCGGGGGAGGGCAAGGGCCCGCCTGGGGAACGGCAGGCGCCGGGGCGGGCCCGACTGCTCCACGGAAGGATCCAGCCCGGCATACCGCGCCATCTGCTTGGACGAGGGAACCGGTGTTGTTCACGCCGGCGGGGCCGGCCTGCGTCAATGCGGCTCCTTAGCAGAGGGCCTACGGGGCTTAACGGCGACAACAGACCCCTCCGCGGGGCTTTGCACTCGGTACTCTCGGGAACCGACGGAACCCTCGGCCTCTCCGCGGAGGAGGGGATGCTCAGTTAGGCCGCGTGCTCACGGTGCGCAATGAGCCGCCGTGAGCGGCCTGCGGGGACAACTGCCGTTAGCCGGCAGGGTCTCTTGGGCGGCGGGGAGCGGGAGTGTTCCCCCGGGACCGGCCCCCAGGGACTGCAACACCCTGAGGTGTTGCAGCGGTCACTGCAACGGTTCAAACCCCGCCAGATGGGCTTTTGAGGCCGACCGCTGCAGTGTTGCAGTCCGCTCAGCCCGCCAGAACTCAGTCAGGGGGGTCAGCATGCGGGAGAAATGCTTGTTTCACACGCAAGAGGGCCGGAAGTTCGAACCCCCCCACCGCCCACGAGCTGTTGACCGCCCCGTGTGCAGCCGATAGCGAGAGGACGCCGGGGACCCGCGTGGCTTGCCCCGCGGCGGTGCATCTGTTCTCTGAGGCGGTTTTGCTCGATCGTATCGAAAAAAGGTAACTAAAGCGCTGCCTAACGCACGGCTCAGAGGGCCTCGTCCACCGGAAACCCTTGGGAGCGCCCAGGAAGTTCACCCCAGGGATAGCAGCCTTACAACCGGAAGACCCTGGTTCTCCCACTTGTCCAGGGGGTTGCGGTGGTTGCTTCCCGAGGGGAATACCGGAGGGCCGTAGCGCTCCCTGATCTGGTGTGCCGTGCTGCTTCCCGAAGGGAACACCGGGTTGCTTCCCGAAGGGGTCAGCCCCAAAGGGGCTACGTTCAACACCGGAAGGAGAAGGGGGTCCATCCAAGAGTTGGTGGAAAGCGGGGTTGGCTATTTTTCAACCTGCGCCTCTTCGGCGAAGGCCCAGGGCAGTCCGAATCCCCTCGGGGTGTATGGCCGCACCGCCGCCAAAGGAAGGCCGTGCTCGGCCGCCCAGGCCTCCCACTCGCGGGCGCTTTTCTCTCGGAAGAAGGCACATGCTTGCCGGTAAAGGGGGTTCTCCTCCCGGGCTGGCGTGTAGGCGGCCCCGGCCCAGGCCTCCTTTCCCGCGGCCTGGCAGAACCGGGCCCAGAGGTGGGCCTCCAGGGCGGCAAGGGCGACCTGGCCGTCTCGGGCCGGGTAGATGGCGTAGCAGAGCACGCTTCCATCGAGGAAAGGAAGCGGCGGATAGGCGAAGACCTGCGCAGCTTCCGTGAGGTAGACCTCGCAAACCCCCCCACCGCGCCGCAGCCCCTCGAGGGTGGCCAGCGCCGCCCACATTGCGCCCGTGACATCGGCGAGCTGGACCGGCCTCCAGGCCTCGCCCACCCGGGGAAGAAGCCCGGCGGCGGCCAGGTAGGTGAGGTCGTGGCCCGGGGCCGCGTGGCGCGCGGGGTCGCGGAAACCCGCGAGGCGCACGTAGACGAGCCGGGGGTTGATCTTGCGGAGCACCTTGGGCCCCAGGCCCAGCCGCTCCATCACGCCGGGGCGGTTGGTCTCGAGGAGAACGGCCGCCTCCCTTACGAGCGCCTTGAGCCGGGCCTTGCCCGCCTCGAGCTTGAGGTCCACCGTCTCGCTCTCCTTGCCCGCGTTCAGCCAGGCGTGGGCCTCGGGGTGGAGGCGGGCGAGCGGGTCCCCCTGGGGAGGGAGGATGCGAAGGACCCGGAAGCCCAGCTCCAAAAGGATTTTCCCCGCCAGGGGGCCGGGCAGAAGCCGGGTGAGGTCCAAGGCCAAGGGCTTCATCGGTGCCCCATGCGCAGCGCCCCGTCCAGCCGGATCGTGGTGCCATTCAGCATGGGGTTTTCCACGACGTGCTGGACCAAGGCCGCGTACTCCTCGGGCCGGCCCAGCCGCCTGGGGAAGGGGACCTGCCCGATCAAGGAGGCCAGGGCGGCCTCGGGGAGGCCCCGGAGCATCGGCGTCTCGAAGATCCCCGGGGCAATCGCGACCACGCGGATGCCGTAACGGGCGAGTTCCCGGGCGGCGGGGAGGACCAGGCTGGCCACGCCGCCCTTGGAGGCGCTGTAGGCGGCCTGGCCGATCTGCCCCTCGAAGGCGGCCACCAAGGCGGTGTTGACGATAATGCCCCGCTCCCCGTCCGCGTCGGGGGCGTTTTGGGCCATGGCCCAGGCGGCGAGCCTGAGGGCGTTGAAGGTGCCGACCAGGTTGACCTCGAGGGTCTTCCTGAAAAGGTCCAGAGGATGCGGCCCCTCGTGCGAGAGGAGCTTGGCGGCGACGCCGATCCCCGCACAGTTCACGAGGACCCCAAGCGGCCCGGGGCGGGTGGCGGAGTCCACCGCGTTTTGCACCGAGCCCTCGTTGGTCACATCGGTCTTGACGAAGACCGCCCCTTCGACCTCCCTTGCCAGGGCCTGCCCCGCCGCCTCGTTCAGATCCGCGATGACCACCCTGGCCCCAAGCGCCGCAAGGCGCTTGGCGGTGGCCGCGCCCAGCCCCGAGGCTCCGCCGGTCATGAGGACGCTTTTCCCTTCGATCCTCATCAGCTCCCCCTAGATGCGTTCGATCACCGTCGCCGTGGCCATGCCGTGGCCGATGCACATGACCTGGAGGCCGAACTGCGCGTCGCGCCGCTCGAGCTCACCCAACAGCTTGGTCAGGAGAACGGCCCCCGTGGCCCCCAGGGGGTGGCCGTGGGCGATCGCGCCCCCGTTGGGGTTCACCTTTTCCATGTCGGGCTCGAGTTCGCGCGCCCAGGCGAGCACCACGCTGGCAAAGGCATCGTTGATCTCGATCACGTCGAGGTCGCTCAGGCTAAGCCCCGCGCGCTTCAGCGCCTTTTTCGTCGCCGGGATGACCTCGAGAAGCTGCAGCGTGGGGTCCCCGGCCACCACCACCCGGGCGCGGAAGCGAGCCCGGGGTTTTAGGCCGTCGGCGAGGGCGGTGTCGCGGTCGGCGATGAGGACCGCCGCGGCCCCGTCGCAGACCTGGCTGCTGTTCCCCGCGGTGACGACGCCTTCGGCCCGGAAGGCCGGGGGGAGCTGGAGCATCCTCTCCAGGTCCGGCTGGAAGCGGATCCCCTCGTCCCAGCTGAGGGTGAGGTAAGGGCGCCTGACCTCCAAGCGCTGCTTCCAGCCGGCGGACGGGTGGGCGTGCGCCTGAGGTCCGCCCTGGTGAGCCGGGGCGCCTGTGAAGCAAGCCTGTTTTTCGCCCTAGAATGACCGGGAACGAGGGTCGGAGGAAGGCAGCTGGGAGTGGGAGGGAGCATGGATCCCAGAGTCACGGCTTTGGCGACGGTGCTGGTGCGGTACTCCCTGCGGGTCACGCCGGGGGACCTGGTGCGCATCAGCGCACCCGCGGTGGCACAGCCGCTCATCGTGGCCGCTTACCGGGAAATTTTGCGGGCCGGCGGGCACCCCCTGCTGCGGGTCACGGTGGAGGGCGTAGAAGAGGTGTTTTACCGGGAGGCCAGCGAGGAGCAGCTGCGCTTCATTCCCGATCTGCTCCACCAGGAGGTGGAGCAGATCGACGCTTCGCTGGGGGTGTGGGCGGACTATAACACACGCGCGCTCACCCAGGTCCCGCCGGAACGCAGGCGGATCCGCGCGGAGGCCACCCGCCCTGTCAGCCAGAGGTTCCTGCAGCGGGCCGCGGAGGGTGAGCTGCGGTGGGTGGATACGCAGTTTCCCACCCAAGCGGCCGCCCAGGAGGCAGAGATGTCCCTGGAGGAGTACGAGGACTTCGTGTACGGGGCCGGGTTCCTGGACCGATCGGATCCCGTGGCGGAATGGGAGCGGGTCCGGGCGCGGCAGCAGCGCATCACGGAGTTCCTGTCCACGAAACGAACCCTGCGGGTGGTGGCGGAGGACACGGACCTGGTGGTGGGGGTGGCAGGCCGGCGGTGGGTGAACGCCGCCGGCGAGCACAACTTTCCCGACGGCGAGGTGTTCACCGGCCCAGAGGAGGACCGAACCGAGGGGCACGTGCGCTTCACCTTCCCGGCCCTGTATGGGGGGCGGGAGGTCATGGGCGTGCGCCTTGCCTTCGAGGGCGGCCGGGTGGTGCACGCGGAGGCGGAAAAAGGGGCAGAGTTCCTTCGGGAGATGCTGGACACCGACCCCGGAGCCCGGGTGTTGGGGGAGTTTGCCTTTGGGCTGAACGAGCACATCCAGCGGTTTACGCGCAATACCCTGTTTGACGAGAAGATCGGCGGCACCGTCCACATGGCCCTGGGTTCCTCCTACCCGGAGACAGGCGGGCGCAACGAGTCCGGCATCCACTGGGACCTCATCTGCGATCTGCGCCGAGGAGGGGAGGTTTACGCGGACGGCGAGTTGATCCTGCGAGACGGCCGGTTCCTGGTGGACTTCTAAAACAGTTTACGGCCAGGGCCAGTCCGCTTCCACCTCCGCCAACAGAGCATCGAACAGCTCCCGCTGCTCCTCCGCCACCCGGTGCGCCTGCTCTGCGTACGCGGGGTGCTCCTGGGCTTTCACGTACACGTTGGCCAGCACGTTGTGTTGGAGGGTTCGCAACAGGTCCAGGACCTCCTGGCGGGGAAACGGCCCGAACTGCCCGGCCCGCAACCGGTCCACCAGCTCCCGCACGGGCCGCAGCTCCACCACGCACACCTGCTCGTAAGCATCCCAGAGGCGGTCGTTCACGGCCGTGCGGTCCTCCGCACCCGGTGGACCTTCACGAAGTTGGTGCGGCCCCGGGCGATGATGGGGGCGGAACCCGTCACCACCAGCACGTCCCCAGGTTCTGCCAGACCCCGGCGGACCAGCTCCTCCTCCACGTGCTCCAGCATGGCGTCCGTGTCCTCCCGGAACTCCGTCACCACCGGGTGCAGCCCCCACCAGAGGCTGAGGCTGCGCGCCACGCACTCCTCCTCCGTCAGGGCCACCACGGGCTCCGCGGGCCGGTTCTTGGATACCAGTTGAGCGGTCCGGCCGCTGCGGGTAATGACCACGATGGCCTTGGCGCGAAGGTCATGGCCCAGCCGGCACGCGGCCGCGGCCACCGCCTCCGCAATCCCCAGCCGGCGTTCGTGGTGGCGGGCCGGCTGGTACAGCTGCGGGCTTGTGGCTTCCACCTCCACCGCGATGCGGTCCATGATGCGGACCGCCTCCACGGGGTACCTGCCCACCGCGGTCTCCGCGGACAGCATGACCGCGTCGGTCCCGTCCAGGATGGCGTTGGCCACATCGGAGGCCTCCGCCCGGGTGGGCCGCGGATGGTCCACCATGGACTCCAGCATCTGGGTGGCGGTGATTACGGGAATGCCCAGTTCGTTGGCGCGCCGGATGATGTGCTTCTGCAGGATGGGCACGCGCTCCGGGACCAGCTCCACCCCCAGGTCGCCCCGAGCCACCATGACGCCGTCCGCGGCTTCCAGGATCTCCTCCAGGTGGTCCACGGCCTCGGCCTTCTCCAGCTTGGCGATGACGGGGACCGTGCGTCCCACCCGCTCCATGACCTCCCGGGCCCGGGCCACATCCTCCGCCGTGCGCACGAAGGACAGGGCCACGAAATCCACGCCCACCTCCAGCCCGAACTTCAAATCGTCCACGTCCTTGTCCGTGAGGGCGGGAGCCCTCAGGGGCACCCCGGGAAGGTTGATCCCCTTGTGCTCCTCCAGGACCCCGCCCCGGATCACCCGGGCCCGCACTCCCTGCGGCTCCACCGCGGTGACCGCCAGCTCGAGCTCCCCGTCCGACAGGAGGATGCGGTCTCCCTCCCGCACCGCACGGGTGAGCTCCGGGTACGTGGTGGACAGGCGCTGCGCGGTTCCACCCTCCGCCTCGGTTCCGATGACAACTTCGCTGCCCTCTTCGAGGACCACGGGCTGGTGGTCCCGCAGGCCGCCCACTCGGATCTTGGGCCCCTGCAGGTCCTGCAGCACCGCCACGGGACGCCCGAGCTCGGCGCTGAAGCGGCGTACGAACTCCATCCGCCGCAGGTGTTCCTCCCGGCTGCCGTGGGAGAAGTTAAAGCGCATCACGTCCACGCCCGTCTCGATGAGGGCGCGGATGCGCTCCGGCTGCGCCGTGGCGGGCCCCACGGTGGCCACGATCTTGGTGCGCCGCCAGCGGGCCGGCGTGTACCTGGCGACCATTGCCCGGATTCCCCTCCGCGTCCCCAAAGGATACCACGGCCCGCCGGTGGTCCTGCGGACTAGGAACTACCCAGGTTGCCCTGGAAATTACCCGGGGGAGGTCGAGGTGGCAGAACCCATGGCCCGGGGACCTGGCGCGCGTTTGCGCGTGCAGGGGTATGTGCGCTTGCTGGTCCTTCTCGCCGTGCTGGCCACCGTGGCCCTGTGGGTGTTGGGCACCGACCGGCAGCCCTGGTGGCCCTCGTGGCCGGACCTGGCTGCCCTGGCGGTGTTGACGCTGCTGGCAGGCTGGAGCCTGGACGAGGAACCTGCGGACGCCCTGGAGGTGGGGGCGGCGGCAGGGTTCGTGGTGGTGGGACCGTTCCTGTCGGTGGGCATGGTGGCGGTGCTGTCCTTGGTCCTGGACCTGCTGCGGCGCTCGGACCCGCTGCGGCTGGGTTACCGCTTCGGCCGGCGGGTGCTGCCCGCGGTGGTGGCAGCTGGCGCCTACCTGTACGCCGTTCCCTCCCCGCGGTGGGTGGACCTATCGCGCAACGCCGCGGGCTACCTGCTGGTAGGTGTTTTGTGGAGCATGGCCGCCCTCGCGGTGCGCGCCCGCTACTTCGCCGCCGCCACGGGCGTGCCGGTTTTTCACAGCCTGCGGCTGCACGCGTGTCCCGGCCTGGGGCCCCTGGTGGTGTCCGTTCCCCTGGGGGTGGCCGTGGCCGCCCTATTCCAGACCAACCCCGGGGCCGTGGTGGTGCTCCTTCTGCCCACCTTGCTGGCGCGCCGGCTCAACCTGGGTGGGTGGACGCGCGCGGAGAGTGACCCGGTGACCGGCTTCGATCTGCCCCACCGCCTGTGGGAGCGGTTGCAGCAGGAGGTGCTGCGTGCCCAGCGGCAGCGGCAGCCCCTGTCCGTGCTGGTGTTGGTGTTGGAGAACCTGGGGGAGCTGCGGCGGGTCCTGGGGGACTCCGGGGCGGCCACGGTGGTGCAGGAGGTGGCGCGGGCGGTCCAGCGGGAGCTGCGCCGGTCGGACTACGTGGCGCACCTGGGCGAGGACCGGCTGGCCTGCCTGCTCCCGGGTGCCACGGTGGAGCAGGCGGAGCGGGTGGCAGCCCGCATCCGCAGTGAGGTGGTCATGCGGACCCCGGTTCGGGTGTCCTTCGGGCTGTCTGGGTATACCGGCGGCGGGCAGGAACCCGCGGCGGTGCTGGGCGCCGCGGAGGCCGCGGCGGAACGTGCCAGGCGCGCGGGGGACCGGCTGGTCCAGCTCTGACCTGCTCTTCGGCGGCGGTCTGCTATAATCCCCGCGGGCGCCGGCGTAGCTCAGTCGGCAGAGCGGCTGATTCGTAATCAGCAGGTCAGGGGTTCGAATCCCCTCGCCGGCTCCAGCTGGAATGCCGCTCCCGTAGCGGTTTCAACCAGGTATCCGCGCCTGCATATATAACCTTCCTGAGGGGCGGGGCTCCCGGCCCCTCCAAAGTGCGCTTCAAGCTCTTCACGCTCGACCATCGGCTGGTGCGGGGGAGCTCGGTCTGTTGTCCCCTGACGAGACGAGCATGCGGGCGGCGCTGGACCTGTTTGGGAAGGTGCCATGAGCTGCACCCAAAGGGCCCACCCCTGGTGGGCGCGGCTGCCGCTACCGGTTTCCGGGGCGGTGCGGTTCGCCTCGGTGGGGGAAGACTCCAGCGCGCATTCGAAGAAGTTGCCCACCGAAGAGGCGCAGGAGCGCGAGCGGAGAACGGCTCTTCGAGATCATCCGCGCGCTGATGCAGAAGCGGCTCCGACGGTGGTCGGTCCTTTCCGGGGCGGGGGCTCGATTCCGCGGACAGGCGGCTCACCGTCGGGAGGCGGCGCACCACCTCCTGCGGGTCTACCACTATTGAGAAGGCGGGCGACGGGGTGACGGCGGCGGTCGGGCGTCTGTTCGAGGCCGCCGGCGGGTGCTGTTGCTCTTCGACGAGGTGCTGAACTTCGTCAACCGCCAAAGCGCCCTGGCGGAGTCCTTCTCCGGAAATTGGGGTCAGATCCCCAATGTCGGAGCCGCTCCGACGATCCCGCGCCGGCAGATCCTTAAGGGGACCATGACACGCCACCACCCCGTCTGGCACGGGTGGACGACAGCATCCGCCCGGAGCCTGGTCGGGCCCACCCGCAGGGCGCTGGGTCCCGCACGCTTGGCCCGGCTGGCTGCCATCCATCCTCACCCTGTATAGGACACGCGGCAGCGTGTCCTACGCCGCGCTGGAGCTCTGGTTAGCGAAGCCGGTTCCTGCACCGATTGATGCCCTCGAGCACAGAGTTTAACGGACCCCTGCGGGTGCTGGTTGGCCGGGACGTGCGCTGTGCGGGATGAGGAAATGGGGAAGCTCGCGCGTGGGAGGGAGGATGGGGGATAGCGCTCCGCGTCTCGAGGTTCTCGTAGCGGTCGCCGACCTGGTGAACCGCCACGTGGAGTTGGAACCCATGCTGGAGGGTGTTCTGCCGGCCCTGGCGCGCTTCCTGGACGCAAAGACGGCTTGGGTCTCGCTCCTGGAGGGCGACCGGTTCTTCCTGGCTGCCACGTACGGCCTCCCGCCCGCCCTTGAGGCGGACGGTTGCGCGGCAGGAAAACGCCCCCGAGGGCGCCCCGCCCCGCTGCACCGACGCCTGCCCCGCCGAAGAGCGGTGCGCGTTCTCCGCCCCCCGGTTCTACACGCAGATTCTGGCCGGCTGGGACGGCTGGCCGGTGTCGGTCATCACCGAGGATCCCTCGGCGGAAGGGCGGATCAAAGCCCCGCGCGACGGGCCTTACGGGCGGTGCTTTTTTTCGACAACGACGCGGTCGGCCACCAGGTGGTGGCCCTGGAGTTCGAAAACGGCGTCACAGCCGCGTCCACCCCCCCGGCTTTCACCGAGGAGAACACCCGCACCCTTAAGATCATGGGCACCAACGGCGAGATCCGGGACCACCTGGAGCAGGGGAGAGGTTGGGTTGTGCACCTTCCGCCCAGCCGGGCGCCAGACGTTTCGCCCCGTGTCGGGACTCTTGCACGGCAGCGGAGACGAGAGCTTATGGAAGTCTTTGTGCGCCGGGTGCGGGCGGCCCGGCGGGGCAAGGGGGCCCCGGAGACCTCGATGCGGGAATCCATCGACAGCCACCTGATGGCGCTGGCCGCCGAGAAGAGCAGGCTGGAAGGGGGGTCGTGGAGCTGGCGGCGTTTGCCGCCGGCGTCTCGAGGCACCGCTGAGGGCCTGGTACCATCACCGGCAGGCGCTCAAACCCAGGATCCGAACGGGATCGCGTGCAGCACGCCGGCCCGCAGGACACGACCGTACGCGCGACTTTGGGAGGGGTGGCGAGACGTGAACAGGTCCCCACCCGTGGAGGCGGTCGTGATGGGTGCCCAGCTGCCCGAAGCCGGCCAATGACCCTCGGCTCTTCGAGCTCCGCGAGGACCTCCGGGATACCCGGCGCCTCCTCCGACGCCCTGCGCACCCGCACCGCCCCAGGGGTGAACGGACCTCCGGCCCGACGCGAAGCCGGGACTGCGGGCCAGCTTGACAGCCCTCAGGGGTGCCCGTATGATGCCCGTGGGCCGCGGCCGGACGCGCGATCCGGCGTGTCCCTTCGCATTCGGTTTCCCGCTTTCCACCGGCGCAGGTGTGCGCCGACGGCGGCCGCGGGCAAGGCTCGGCCGCGCGGGCGCCGAACCCGTGCGCGGACGAGGAGGCAGCTGAACCGTTGAGGTGAGCGGGTGCCGCTGGACTGGGCGTACGTGGCGGTCTTCGCGCTCGTGGGAGCGGGGATGGCGGCTCTTCCCCTGGGGCTGGTGTGGTTGCTGGCCCCCCGCAGCCAGTACCCGCAGAAGCGCGTGGCGTACGAGTCGGGCATCATCCCCTTCGGGGAAGCTTGGAGCCAGTTTCATGTGCGGTACTACCTCTTTGGCCTGGCGTTTTTGCTATTCGACATCGAGGTGATCTACATGTACCCGTGGGCCGTTGTCCTCCGCGAGCTGGGTGGGTTCGCCTTCGTGGAGATGCTGATCTTCCTGGGAGTTCTGGGGGTCGGCCTGGCCTACGCGTGGGGGAAGGGTGCTCTGGAGTGGGTGTAGGAGGGCTGTTCGGCGCCCTGTGGCAGGTGGAGCTGGTCCGCATGGTGGTTCTGGCCGCCGTGGTGTTTACTTTCCTGGCGGTGGGCGGACCGCTGTTTCTGGTGCTGGCGGAACGGAAGATCAGCGCCTGGATCCAGGCCCGCGTCGGGCCCAAGCACGTGGGGCCCCACGGCCTGCTGCAAACGGTGGCGGACACCCTGAAGCTCCTTTATAAGGAAAACATCGCCCCGTACCGGGCGGACGTGGTGTTGTTCTCCGTGGCGCCCATCCTGGTGGCGGTGGCTGCCCTCCTGGACTGGGTGGTGATCCCCTTCGCCCCCGGCTGGGTGGTGCGGGACCTGAATGTGGGGGTCGTGTACTTCGCCGCGGTAAGCAGCCTCACGGTGATCGGCATCCTGGCCGGCGGGTGGGCGTCCAACAACAAGTATTCCCTGCTGGGGGGATTACGGTCCGCCGCGCAGATGGTGTCCTACGAGCTGCCCCTGGGCTTTTCCCTGATCCTGGTGGCCACCATCACGGGCAGTCTGTCCACGGTACGGATCGTGGAGGCCCAGCCGTACCCCGCGTACCTGTACCCCTCGGTGGTGGTGGCGGCCGTGGTGTTTTTGGTGGCAGCCACTGCGGAGGCTAACCGGATCCCCTTCGACCTCCCCGAGGCGGAAGCGGAGCTGGTGGCGGGGTACTTCTCCGAGTACACGCCCATGCGGTTCGCTCTGTTCCAGCTGGGGGAGTACGGGTCCTTGCTGGCCAGCTCTGCTTTGTTCACCACCCTGTTTCTGGGCGGCTGGAAGGGCCCCTTTCAACTGCCCGGGGCGGGGCCCGTGGTGAACGGGCTCGTGTGGTTCGTCCTGAAGACGTACGCGGTGGTGTTCTTCCTCATGTGGGTGCGCTGGACCTACCCGCGGTTCCGCATTGACCAGCTTCTGGGGCTGTCGTGGAAGGTCCTCCTGCCCGTCAGTATGGTGAACCTTCTGGTGGCGGGCCTGCTGATGGTGGTCGTGCGGTGAACGCGGAAGCCCTGGCCTTCTACACCCTGGCTGCTATGGTGCTGGCCGGCGGAGGACTCGTGGTCCTCTCGCGGAACCTGGTGCACGCGGCGGTGTCCCTGGTCCCGACCCTCCTGGGGGTGGCCGGGCTGTACGTGCTGCTGCACGCGGAGTTCGTCACCGCCATCCAGATCTTGATCTACGTGGGCGCCATCACCGTGCTCATCCTGTTCGTCATCCTCCTTACGGAGGGGGCCACGGGCCTACGGGTGCGCCAGCGGAACGAGCAGGTCCCCCTGGCTTTCGTGGTGTGCGGGGCGCTGGTGCTGCTTCTGTGGGGGGTCCTCCTGCGGGTTCCGTGGGGTCCGCCCGCGGGGCCCATGCCCGCCTACAACCCGGGTGCCGTGGGGCGGAGCTTTCTTCTGCCCTACGTTCTGGCCTTCGAGGTCATCTCCCTGGTCATCCTAGCTTCCCTGGTGGGGGCCATCGTCATCGCCCGGAGGGAGGAATGATCGGGCTCGCTCACTACCTGGTACTCTCCAGCCTTCTGTTCGGGCTGGGTCTGTTCGGCGTCCTTACCCGGCGGAACGCGGTGGCCATCCTCATGGGCATCGAGCTCATGCTGAACGCGGCCAACGTGAACTTCGTGGCCTTCACGCGCTTTGTGGACCCCACCTTCGTGCGCGGCCACATCGCCGCCCTGGTGGTGATCACCCTGGCTGCCTGCGAGGCCGTGGTGGGCCTCGCCCTGGTGATCAACGCCTACCGCCACCTGGAGACGGTGAACGTGGACCAGGTGGACCTGCTGAAGGGGTAGACGGTGCAGACGGCGGCGCGTAGGGACCTGCAGCACGACGCGGGGAGGACCCAGTGGCACGGCTTGCTTGGCTGATCCCCCTGTTTCCCTTGGCCAGCTACGCGGTGCTGATCTTCCGGGGCCGCGCCCTGGGGGACCGGGCTCCCTTCGTGGCCATCGGGGCCATGGCCCTGTCGGCCCTGGTGGCTTGGGGGGTGTTCGTGGAGCAGGTCCTGGGTGCGGAGAGCTTCGTGTGGCGCGCTGCCTGGGCCGTGGGTGGGCAGCGGGTCATCACCGTGGGCTACACGGTAGACCATCTTTCGGCCATCACGGTGGCCATGATCACCCTGGTGGGCGGCCTCATCTTCGTGTACTCGGTGGGCTACATGGGGGGGGACCCCTACACCCCCCGCTTCTTCGCCTTCCTTTCCTTGTTCTGCGCGGGCATGCTGACCATGGTGCTGGCCAACAGCTTCCTCCTGATGCTCATCGGGTGGGAAGTGATCGGCCTGTGCTCGTACCTGCTCATCGGCTTCTACTTCCGGCGGCGATCCGCCAACATGGCCCAGATGAAGGCCTTCCTCACCACCCGGGTCGGGGACACCCTGATGCTGATCGGCATCATGGCCCTGTTCTGGCAGTTCGGCACGGTGGACTACCACGCGGTCTTCGAGGCCGTACAGCGCGGGGCCAAGGAGGCTGCGGCGGTGGTGCGCCTGGGCCCGTGGGAGGTACCCCTGGTGACCCTCACCGCCCTGCTGGTGTTCGGCGGGCCCATCGGCAAGAGCGGACAGTTCCCGCTGCACGTGTGGCTGCCGGATGCCATGGAGGGCCCCACGCCCGTGTCCGCCCTGATCCATGCGGCCACCATGGTGGCCGCGGGCGTGTACCTGGTGGGGCGCGCCTACCCCCTGTTCTTCTACACCCCGCACCACGAGGCCCTCACCGTGGTGGCCTGGGTGGGCACGGTGACGGCGCTGCTGGCGGCCCTGATGGCGGTGGCCCAGGACGACATCAAGCGCATCCTGGCGTACTCCACCATTAGCCAGCTGGGCTTCATGATGGCCGGGCTGGGGGTGCTGGGGTACACCGCGGGGCTGTTCCACCTGTTGACCCACGCCTTCTTCAAGGCCCTGCTGTTTTTGGCTGCAGGCAGCGTGATCCACGCGGTGCACACCAACAACATCAAGGAGATGGGTGGCCTGTGGCGCCCCATGCCTGTCACCTTCGGGACCTTCTTGGCGGGCTTCCTGGCCCTGGCGGGCGTATTCCCCTTCTCGGGCTTCTGGAGCAAGGACGAGATCCTGCTGGAGGCATACCACCACGAGCCGGCGGTGTACACCGTGCTCACCGCGGCGGCATTCCTGACGGCCCTGTACATGTCCCGGCTGGTGGCCTATGCCTTCTTCGGTCCGTATCGGGGACCCGCGCACCCGGAGCCCGATCCGTGGCTGCCGGAGGACTACGCGCGGGCGGGGCTGTACCGCCCCCACGGCTACCACGGCTCCGCAGAGCCCCACGAGAGCCCGCCCGTGATGACCGTCCCCCTGGTGGTGCTGGCCCTGCTCGCCTTTGGGGCGGGGTTCGTGGCTGTCCCGGGTACGGGGCCGGAGGGCGGGTCCTGGATCCATCACTTCCTGAAGTTCAAGGGCTTCGAGGCGGCGGGCATTCAGGCGCCCAGCTTCTCGTGGCCTCTGGCTTTGCGCTCCCTCGGGGTCGTCCTGGCGGGGATGGCGGTGGCCTGGGTGGTGTACGGCCTCGAGTGGGTGCGCAGCGACCAGGTGCGGGCATGGGCGGGTCCGGCGTACGGGTTCCTGCGCAACCGCATGTACATCGACACTCTGTACGGCTGGGTGTTCGTCCGCGGCGGGCTCGCACTGGCGGCGGGGCTGTGGTGGTTCGACCGGCACGTGGTGGATGGTCTGGTGAACCTGGTGGGCTGGACCACGGTGCTCACCAGCCGCCTGCACCGTCTGGTGGACACGTACGTGGTGGATGGTCTGGTGAACCTGGTGGGCTGGGCCACCCGGGGGCTAGGCCTGCTGCTGCAGCCCCTGCAGACCGGCCGCGCGTACAACTACATCCTGGTGGCCGCTGCGGGCCTGGCGGTCCTGGTGGTGGTGAGCCTGTGGAGACTGTGAGGTGTCCTTTGCGGCGGGGAATCTGGAATCAGGGAGTCCGAGCATGCCCATCCTGACGATCACCCTCTTTTTGCCCCTGCTGGGCGCCTTGGTGCTGCTGTTCTTGCCCCGGGAGGACGCGGACCGTATTCGTCGGGTCAGCCTGGGCTTTGCCCTGGCCACCTTCGTGGCCTCCCTGCTCATCCTGCCCCGCTTCGAGCTGGGGCGGCGGGAGATGCAACGGATAGAGCAGGCCGCGTGGATCCCCGCGGTGGGTATCCAGTACAAGGTGGGGGTGGACGGGCTCAGCCTGGTGCTGGTCCTGCTCACCACCCTGCTCACCGTGCTGTCGGTCCTGTACTCCTTCCGGGAGGGGCACCGAGTGAAGGAGTACAACCTGCTGTTTTTGCTCCTGGAAACCGGGATGTTGGGTGTCTTCTTCGCCCTGGACTTTTTCCTGTTCTACGTGTTCTGGGAGCTGACCCTGGTCCCCATGTACTTCCTGATCGGGATCTGGGGTGGGCCCCGGCGGGAGTACGCGGCCATCAAGTTCTTCCTGTACACCCTGGTGGGCTCCCTGGCCATGCTGCTGGGGATCCTGCTGTTGTACTTCCACCTGCCCCCAGGCCAGCGCACCTTCGACGTCCCGGAAATCGTGCGGCAGCGGCCCCTGTCGGGCACGGGGCTGCTGGCCCAGCTGGCCTTCTGGGGCTTCTTCCTGTCCTTCGCCATCAAGGTGCCCATGTGGCCCTTCCACACCTGGTTGCCGGACGCCCACGTGGAGGCCCCCACCGCGGGCAGCGTGATCCTGGCCGCCATTCTGCTGAAGCTGGGCACGTACGGGTTCGTGCGCTTCAGCCTGCCGTTGTTCCCGGAGGTGTTCCATCAGCACGCCCTGCTCATCGCGGCCCTGGCGGTGGTGGGGGTCCTCTACGGGGCCCTCGTGGCCATGGCCCAGACGGACCTTAAGAAGCTGGTGGCGTACTCCTCCGTCAACCACATGGGGTACGTGATGCTGGCGGTGGCCGCCGCGGCTCACGCCTACGGCCGGCCGGAGCTGGCGGACGCGGCTGCCACCGCCCTGAACGGGGCCACCATGGAGATGCTGGCCCACGGGGTCATCACGGGGGCCCTGTTCCTGGTGGTGGGGGTGCTGTACGACGACCGTACGCACACCCGGGGGGTGGACGACTTCGGGGGACTCTGGGCGGTGCTGCCCAAGTACGGGGCGGTGTCCATCACGGCCATGTTCGCCTCCCTGGGCCTGCCGGGCCTCATGGGCTTCGTGGCGGAGTTCCTGATCTTCGTGGGTTCCTTCAGTATCATCCCCGTGTTCACCGCCCTGGCGGCCCTGGGCGTTGTGATCACCGCGGCCTTCTTCCTGTGGACCATCCAGCGCATCTTCCTGGGCCCCACCAACCCGCGGTGGGCGAACCTGCCCGACCTGGACCGCCGGGAGGCGTGGGTGCTGGTGCCTCTGGTGGTGCTCATGGTGGTGTTCGGGGTGTACCCCAAGCCCCTGCTGGACGTCATCAACCTGACCAGCAGCCAGCTGGTGGCGATGCTGCGATGAACTGGCAGGACCTGCGCTGGCTGGTCCCCGAGCTGGTGCTGACGGGCGCCGCGGTGGCCCTGCTGCTGGCGGACCTGATGACCGCCCCTGACCGCAGGCGGCAGCTGGGGTGGTTCGCGGTGGCGGCGGCAGTACCGGCCGCAGCCGCCTGCGGGCAGCTCCTGGCGGAGCTGCAGGCTCTCCGGAGCGGGGGAGTGCGCATCTTCGCGGACACGTACACGGTGGACCCCTTCGCCCTCTACGTGAAGCTGGTGGCGCTGGGTGCGGTGGCGCTGGTGGCCCTGGTGAGCCTGGACTACTTCCCCGGCCGCACCCCGCACGTGGGGGAAGCCTTCGCCTTGTTGCTGTTCGCGGGCGTGGGCCTGCTGCTCATGGCCAGCGCCTCGGACCTCATCCTGTTGCTGCTCAGCATCGAGTTCGTGTCCTTGAGTTCGTACCTGCTGGCGGGCTTCTTGAAGAGGGATCCCAAGAGCAACGAGGCGGGCGTGAAGTACTTCCTGTACGGGGCGGCCACCACAGGTGTTATGGCCTACGGGTTCTCCCTGCTGTACGGACTGGCGGGCAGCACGAGCCTGTACGACGTCGCCACGCGCCTGGGGCGCGCGGGCGGGGCGGCGTACCTGGCGGTGGGCATGGCCCTGGCCGGATTCGGATTTAAGGTGTCCATGGTGCCCTTCCACCAGTGGACCCCGGACGTGTACGAGGGCGCACCCACACCCATCACCGCCTTCCTGTCCGTGGGCCCCAAGGCCGCGGGCTTCGCGGCCCTGGTGCGCACCCTGAGTGTGGGAATTCCCCTGGAGCAGGTGCAGTGGCCCCTGCTGCTGGCGGGACTTAGCGCCCTCACCATGACCGTGGGCAACCTCCTCGCCCTGTTGCAGCGCAACCTCAAACGGATGCTGGCCTATTCCAGCATCGCCCACGCGGGCTATGTCCTCATGGCTCTGGCTGCATGGAAGTCCGCCTGGGCCCTGCCCGGCCTTTTGTACTACCTGCTGGCCTACCTGTTCATGAACCTGGGAGCCTTCTTCGTGGCCCTGGTGGCTTCCGAAGCTACCGGGTCCGACGAGATCCCCGACCACGCGGGGCTGAGCCAGCGGGCCCCGTGGGTGGCGGCGGCCATGGTGGTGTTCATGCTGTCCCTGACGGGGATCCCGCCCACGGCGGGCTTCTTCGGAAAGTTCTACCTCTTCGCAGCCGCGGTGGACGCGGGGCTGCTGTGGCTGGCAGCCCTGGCGGTGGCCAACAGCGTGGTCTCCCTGTACTACTACGTGGGCGTGCTGCGGGCCCTGTACCTCATGCCTCCGCCCGAGAGGACCCCCTTGTCGGTGTCGCCGGCGCTGCGGGTGGGCCTGGGAGTGGCCCTGGTGGGGACTGTGGCGGTGGGCCTGTACCCGCAGCCCGTGGTGGGCTTCGTGGAGCTGGCCCGGCGCCTGCTGGGTGGCTAGCGGGGCGGGAGATCCGCGTGTCACACTGGCGGACGTGTGATAGCATAGCGGGGGCGGTCCCCCGCCGGGCGGGCGCGGCGGGGGCCGCCGTTTGCATGGTTGGTCCGTGGGCGTTGCGGGGCGGGTTGCTAGCTGTGCGGACCCGCAAAGTCTACCGCCGCACCGCGGAGGAGGAAGCGGAGCATGGCTGAGGGCCACGAACGCCAGCGACGGAACGTGCTGCAGCTGCTGGCGCAAAAAGAGGCGGAGCTGGAGCGCCGGCTGGCGGAGGCCCGCGCGGACGCGGAGCGTCTGGTGAAGGAAGCCGAGGCGCAGGCCGCCCGGATCCGAGCCCAGGCGCAGGAGGAGGCCGCACGCCTGGAGCGGGAAGCAAAGGAGCGCGCGGAGGCGGAAGCCAGGAAGACAGAGGAGGAAGAGCTCCGGCGTGCCCGGGAGCAGGCGGAGCGCGTCCGGCAGGCTGCCCAAAAGAACCTGGAAGCCGCGGTGCGCCGCGTGGTGGCCGCGGTGCTGCAAGGTCTGGAGCCATGATCGTGGAGATGAGCCGGGTCATCCTCCTGGGGCCCAAGCGGCTGCTGGGGGAGGTGACGGACGCGGTCCAGCGGTTGGGCGTGGTACACGTGGACCGCGTGGAGGCGGAGGAAGCTCTGCAGTTACGGCCCGTGGAACCCGGCAGCGAGGAGGAGGCCCTCCAACGGCGCCTGGAGAGCCTGCTGGCGCGCACCAGGGGGCTGCTGGAGCTGTTGCCGCGGGTAGGACCTGTGGTGATCCCGGACCTGCACGAGCAGAGCCTGGAGGAGCTGGAAGCAATTTTGGAACCCGTGGAGCGCGAGGCGCGGGAGCTCGTGCGGCGCCGGGCGGAAGCACAGGAGGAACTGGAGCTGGTGCGGTCCTACGAGGGCGCAATACGGGTCCTCTCGCCCCTCCTGGGGGCCCTGCGGGGCAGCCGGCACTTTGAGACCTACGGCTTCCTCCTGCGGGGAAAGGCGGCCCCTGCCTTGGCCGCGCTGCACCGGGAGCTGGACCGCATCACGGGTGGCCGCGTAGAGGTCGTCTCCCACCAGATCGACGACAACACCCTGGGTGTGGTGGTGGCCTTCCACCGCCGGGATGGGGAGGCGGTACGTTCCTTCTTGCAGCGGGCGGGGATCACGGAGCTGCGGCTGCCCAGCCGGTTCGCGGACCGACCCGCTGCGGAGGCGGTGCAGGAGATGGCGCGGCTGCGGGAGCAGCTGCCGCAGGTCATCTCCGACTGTCAGCGGCAGCTGGAGGCCCTCAGCCGCACGTCCCGGGGCACCGTGCAGGCGGTGGAGGCGCGGCTGCGGGACGAGCTGGCCAAGCTGGAGGTGCTGCCCAGCTTCGCTCAGTCCCGGTACACCTTCATCGTCCACGGATGGGTTCCCACCCGGGAGGTCCCGCGGCTGCGGGCGACCCTGCGGCAGCGGTTCGGGGATGAGGTGGTGGTGGTGGACAGCCCCGTGGACGCGCACGACCACGAGGAGGCGGCCCAGGTGCCCGTAGCCCTGGAGAACCCTCCACCCGTGCAGCCGTTTCAGCTGCTGCTGGCCATCTTCCGGCCCCCGCGGTACGGCACGTGGGATCCCAGCCCCCTTCTGGCGGTGACCTTCCCCCTGTTCGTGGGCCTGGTGATCGGGGACGTGGGCTACGGAATCTTGTTCTTTGCCCTCGGGTGGTGGCTGCGGAACCGCGCCCGGCAGGGCCTGCCCCTGGAGGTGAGCCTGCTGAACCTGCGCCTGAGCCCGGAGACCCTGCAGGCGGTGTCGTGGATTGTCCGGGTGATCGCCGGGTGGGTGGTGGTGTTCGGGGTCCTGTACGCGGAGGTGTTCGGGAACCTGCCGGAGCTGCTGTTTCAGGTGCACCCCCTGTTCGACCGGGTACGGGCGCAGCGCGATCTGTACTTCCAGCTCATCGTCCTGTTGGGGATGGTGATGATCTACGGCGGGCTCGCTGGGCACCTGGTGCAGTCCCTGCGGCACCGGAACCTGCGGGGGGTCCTGGAGAGCACGGTGATGATCCTGACCCTCACGTGGGTGCTGCTGTTGCTGGGAGGCCTGTCGGGCCTGCTGCCCGCGGCGGCGGTGCCGGTGAGCTGGAACTTCCTGTGGGCGGCGCTGGCGGCCTTCGGCCTGGGGCTGGCCTTCCGGGCCGCCAACCCCATGTGGTTTTTGGAGTCTGCCACGGCCTTCGGTCACGTGCTCAGCCACGCCCGACTCATGGCCTTCGGTCTGGCGGCGGCTGCCCTGGCCACGGCCGCCAACGAGCTGGGTCCCAGCATGGCGGAGACCTTCGGGCTGAGCGGGGTGGTGGGCACGGTCGTGGCGACCTTTCTCTCGGCCCTGGCCCAGGTGCTGTTCTTCGTGTTCACCATCGTGGGACACGTGATCCAGCCCGCGCGTCTGCACTGGGTCGAGTTCTTCACCAAGGTGAAGTATCACGAGGAGACCGGGCAACCGTACCGACCATTCCAACGGACAGGGAGGTGATCGTGGGAATGAGCAAGCGCGCGTGGATGGTGGTGCTGGCGGTCCTGGCGGTGGCCCTGGTGGGCCTGCCCGCCCTGGCGGCGGAGGCCCCGGAGGCGGCCCCTCGGGCCGGGGACGGACTTCGGGCCGGGCTGCTGGGGATCGCGGCGGCCCTGTCGCTGGCGTTCGGTGCGCTGGGTACCGCGTGGGCCCAGTCCCGGATCGGAGCCGCGGCGGCGGGGGCCATGGCGGAGCGGCCAGAAATCGGCGGTCTGATGCTGGTGTTCCTGGCCCTGCCCGAGACCATGATCATCCTTGGCTTCCTGGTGGCCTTCTTCCTGATCGGCCGGATCTAGCAACTGCGCTCATGGCATCGGAGTTGATCGACCTGCTCGAGCGCGAGGCAGAGGCGGAGCGGCAGCGCCTGCTGGCCGAGGCGCGGAGGCAGGCGGAGCAGCTGTTGCAGCGGGCGCAGGCGGAGGCTCAGGCCCTGCTGGAGACTCACCGCCAGCGCGTGGCAGCGAGCGTGGAGGCAGCCCGGGTCCGGGCCCGGGGAGTGGCGCAGCTGCGCGCGGCCTCTATGGTCTTGGAGGCCAAGGACCGGCAGCTGGAGGAGGTGTTCCGGCGCGCGGGCGCAGAGCTCGAGCGCATCCTTCAGGACCCCGCCCGCTACGCACGCATCCTGCGGGGTCTGTTGCGGGAGGCGGCGCAGGGCTTCAACGGGCCGGTGGTGGTGGAGTGTCCGGAAAGGGACGCATCCGCGGTGGAAGCGGCCGCGCGGGAGCTGGGTCTGCACGTGGTGGAGGTGCGGGTCGACCCATCCCTGCGGGAAGGGGTGAGGGTGCGCAGCGAGGATGGTCGGTTCGTGGTGGAGAACACCCTGGGCTCCCGCCTGCGGCGGGCCCGCCAGCTGCTGCTGGCGGAGGTGGCAGACCTCCTGTGGGAGGGATAGGTGCCGGCGGACTTCGGGTACATCAACGCCCGGGTGAAAGGGATGAGGTCGCGGCTGCTGCCCCCGGGGCGGCTGGAGGAGCTGCTGGGCGTTCCGGACCTGGACAGTTTCCTGCAGGCTCTGGTCAACACGCCGTACGGGGCGGAGCTGCAGGAGGCGCTGACGCGCTACCAGGGGCTGCGGGCGGTGGACGAGGCCCTGTCGCGGGCGTTCCAGAAGGCGGCCCGCCGGGTGCTGTCCTTCGCGGACGGCAAGCCCCGCACCCTTATCCAGGTGCTGCTCCTCCATTGGGACGTGCACAACCTGCGGGCGGTCCTGCGGGGGAAGCACTCAGGGCACCCCCCCGAGGCGGTGGAAGCCACCCTGATCCCGGCCGCGGAGTTGTCCGACGTCCGGTTGCGGGAGCTTCTGCAGCAACCGGACGTGGCAGCGGTGATCAGCACCCTGGCCACCTGGGGTCACCCTTTGGCGGAGGCCCTGGCCAGCTCGCTCCCGGGGTACCAGGATTCCCACAACCTGCTGAGCCTGGAGCTGGCTTTGGACCGCGCGTACTACGACTGGGCCCTGCGGGCGGCGCGGGGCCGCGGCTACGACGCGGCCCGGGTGAAGGAACTGGTGCGTACCCAGGTGGACTTCACCAACGTGAAGACCGCCTTCAAGGTCCAGCAGGTGCCCGAGCTGACCCCAGACCAGCGGGAGCGGTTCTTCCTGGAAGGCGGTGCGGTGGTCACCCGGAACGTGTTCCGAAACCTGGCAGACCCCAGGACGGCGGAGGTGGGTCTGCGGGAGCTGCGCGCCCGCGGCATCCACCCGGAGGGTATTTCGCCCGCAGAGGTGGAGCGGTGGCTGGAGCAGGAGGCAACCCGGCGGATGGCGGCCCTGTACCTGGGCGATCCCCTGGGGGTGGACGTGGTGGTGGGGTACCTAACCTTGCTGGCCAACGAGATCCGCAACCTGCGGCTCATTGCCCGCAGCAAGGCCCTGGGGATCCCACGGGACCTGGTCCGCAGGGAGATGGCGCTGGTGTAGGCGATGGCGTACCGGGTGGCGGTGGTTACGGACTCCGAATCCGCCACGGGGTTCCGGCTGGCGGGGGCGGACGTGTTCGAGGCGGAGGATCCCCGGGCCGCGGTGGGTGTACTGCGGGAGCTGGTCCAGCGGGACTATGGCCTCGTGGCAGTGAACGAGGCGCTGCTGGAGGGGGTGCAGGAGGAGGTGGCCCGGGTCCTGCGGGGACGGGACCTGCCGGTTCTGGTGCCCTTCCCCGCGCCGCGGGCCAAGCTGGAGTCGGGCGAGGACTACATCGCCCGCCTGGTGAAAGAACACATCGGCTTCTACGTGAAGCTGCGCTAGAGGAGGCGGTGGCCATGCAGGGCGAGATCGTGAGGATTGCGGGGCCGGCGGTGATCGCCCGCGGGATGCGGGGGGCCCGGATGTACGACATCGTCCGAGTGGGAGAGGAACGCCTGGTGGGGGAGATCATCCGGCTCAGCGGGGACACCGCCTTCATCCAGGTGTACGAGGACACCTCCGGGCTGCGGGTGGGGGAGCCGGTGGAGAGCACCGGGCTACCCCTGGCGGTGGAACTGGGGCCGGGGTTGCTGAGTAACATCTTCGACGGGATCCAGAGGCCGCTGCCGGCAGTTCGGTCGCAGCAGGGCGATTTCATCCGGCGGGGTGCGGTGGCTCCGGCCCTGGACCGGGAGCGCCGGTGGGCGTTCCGGCCCCTGGTGTCCGTGGGAGCGGAGGTGGGTCCGGGGGACGTGTTGGGGGAGGTGCAGGAGTTCGGCTTCTCGCACCGGATCCTGGTGCCGCCGGACGCTCGGCCGTCGCGGGTGGCGGAGATCCGGGAGGGCGAGTTCGCTGTGACAGGCGTGGTGGCCCGACTGGAGGACGGTCGGGAGCTGCGGCTCCTGCACACCTGGCCGGTGCGGCTGGCGCGGCCTGTGGCGCGCCGGCTGGACCCCCGGGAACCTCTGGTAACCGGCCAGCGCGTCATCGACGTGCTGTTCCCCGTGGCCATGGGGGGCACCGCGGCCATCCCGGGCCCCTTTGGGAGCGGCAAGACGGTGATGCAGCAAACCCTGGCCAAGTGGGCGGACGCGGACGTGATCATCTACGTAGGCTGCGGGGAGCGCGGCAATGAGATGACCCACGTGCTGGACGAATTTCCGGAGCTGGAGGACCCCCGCACGGGCCGGCCCCTGATGGAGCGCACCATCATCATCGCCAATACCAGCAACATGCCCGTGGCGGCCCGGGAGGCCAGCGTGTACACGGGGATCACCATGGCGGAGTACTGGCGGGACCAGGGTTACAAGGTGGCCCTCATGGCGGACTCCACCAGCCGGTGGGCGGAGGCCATGCGGGAGATCTCCAGCCGGCTGGAGGAGATGCCCGCGGAGGAGGGCTACCCGCCGTACCTGTCCAGCCGCCTGGCGGCCTTCTACGAGCGGGCGGGCCGGGCGGTGTGTCTGGGGCGTCCGGAGCGCCGGGGCGCCATCACCGTCATCGGTGCCGTCTCCCCGCCCGGCGGAGACCTGTCAGAGCCGGTGACCCAGGCCACCCTGCGCATCGTGGGCACTTTCTGGTCCCTCGATGCGGGGCTCGCGAACCGGCGGCACTTCCCGTCCATCCACTGGCTGCGTTCGTACAGCCTGTACACGCCCCTGTTCCACGAGTGGTACCGCCAGAACCTTCCCGAAGACTTCGAGACCCTGCGGGAACGGGCCTCCGCGCTGTTGCAGAGGGAGGCGGAGCTCCAGGAGATCGTGCAGCTGGTGGGTCCGGATGCCCTGCAGGACGACCAGCGCCTGGTCATCGAGGTGGGCAAGATCCTGCGGGAGGACTTCCTGCAGCAGTCCGCCTTCTCCGAGGTGGACGCCTACTGCCCGCCCGTCAAGTCCTACGGGATGCTGAAGGCCATCCTGAGCTTTTACGACCAAGCCGCGGCGGCCCTGCGGCGGGGGATGACCATGGACGAGCTCCTCAACCTACCGCAGATCCAGGAGATCGCCCGCATGAAGGAGGTGCCCGCGGACCGCTTCCCCGTCTACACGGAGGAGTTCCTGCGAAGGATGGCGGAAACGTTCCGGGCCCCTGCGGGGACGGCCTGAGCCGGGAGGTGGAGGAACCATGGAACTGGCCACCAAGCGCTACCAGTCCATCTCGTACATCTCCGGACCCCTGCTGTTCGTGGAGGGGGCGCAGGACCTGGCCTACGGCGCCATCGTGAACATCCACCTGCCCGACGGTAGCGTGCGGGGCGGCCAGGTGATCGAGGTCTCCCGGGAGCACGCGGTGATCCAGGTGTTCGAGGAGACCACGGGCCTGGACGTGGCCCGGACCTCCGTGAGCCTGCGGGAGGACGTGGCCCGGTTCGGGGTGAGCCCGGAGATCATCGGCCGGCGGTTCAACGGCCGGGGCGAGCCCATCGACGGCCTGCCCCCCATCATCCCGGACAAGCGCCTGCCCATCATCGGCTCCCCCATCAACCCCGTGGCCCGGCAGCGGCCGCAGGAGTTCATCCAGACCGGCATCAGCAGCATCGACGGGTTGAACACCCTGGTGCGGGGCCAGAAGCTGCCCATCTTCTCCGGCGCCGGCCTGCCCCACAACGAGATCGCGGCCCAGATCGCCCGGCAGGCCAAGGTGCTGGGCGAGAAGGAGGAGTTCGCGGTGGTGTTCGCCGCCATGGGGATCACCCAGCGAGAGGCCGCGTACTTCATCGAGCAGTTCGAGGCCACGGGGGCCCTGTCCCGCAGCGTGGTGTTCCTCAACCTGGCGGACGACCCTACCATTGAGCGCCTGATGACCCCGCGGCTGGCCCTCACCACCGCGGAGTACATGGCCTTCGAGCTGGACAAGCAGGTCCTGGTGATCCTCACGGACATGACGAACTACTGTGAAAGCCTGCGGGAAATCGGTGCCGCCCGAGAGGAGATCCCAGGCCGCCGCGGCTACCCGGGCTACATGTACACGGACTTGGCTACCATCTACGAGCGGGCGGGCCGGATCCACGGGCGGAAGGGCTCCGTCACGCAGCTGCCTATCCTCACCATGCCGGACGACGACATCACCCACCCCATCCCGGACCTCACGGGCTACATCACGGAGGGGCAGATCGTTCTGAGCCGGGCCCTGCACCGGCAGGGCATCTACCCGCCCATCAACCCCCTGCCCAGCCTGTCCCGGCTCATGAACGACGGCATCGGTCCGGGCCGCACCCGGGAGGACCACGCGGGCCTGAAGGACCAGCTGTTCAGCGCGTACGCCAACGGGGTGGACCTGCGCCGGCTGGTGGCCATCATCGGGGAGGAGGCCCTGACGGAACGGGACCGGATGTATTTGCGGTTCGCGGACGCCTTCGAACAGGAGTTCCTCAATCAGCGTCACACGGAGCGGTCCATCGAGGAGACCCTGAACCTGGGCTGGAAGCTCCTCTCCCTGCTGCCGAAGGGGGAGCTGAAGCGGGTCAAGCAGGACCACGTGGAGAAGTACTACTTCGGCGAGGCGATAGAGCAGCTGTGGGCGGAGGAAGAGCGGCTTTCCCGGCGGTAGTCCCCCTGGGGAGGCAGAGGTAAGGGAGCACGCGCCATGCCGGAGCTCGTCAGCCCGACCCGGATGAACCTCCTGCAGCGGAAAAACCAGCTGCGGGTGGCGCAGCAGGGCGTGGACCTGCTGAAGCGCAAGCGGGACGCCCTGGTGGCGGAGTTCTTCCAGGTGGTGCGGCAGGCCCTGCAGGCGCGGGATCGGCTCGTGGCCATCTCCGAGAAGGCCTACGTGATCCTGAGCCTGGCCAAGGCGGTGGATGGCCGCCAGGCCCTGGAGGCGGCGGCCCTCGTGGAACGGCGGCCCGTGCTGGTGGACGTGGAGATCCGCAACATCTGGGGGATCAAGGTCCCGGAGGTGCGCAGCCACCGGGTCCGGCGGTCCTTCCTGGAGCGCGGGCTCAGCCCCACGGGCACCACCGTGCGGACCCTGGAGAGTCAGGAGGCCTTCGAGGAGGTGCTGGATGCCATCCTGCAGGTGGCCAGCACGGAGCTGCGGCTGCGGAAGATCGGAGAGGAGATCAAGAAAACCACCCGCCGCGTGAACGCCCTGGAGCAGGTGGTGATCCCGCGGATCCGCTCGGAGATCCGCTACATCAACGACGTGTTGGAACAGCGAACCCGGGAGGATGTCTTCCGGCTGAAGCGCATCAAGAAAAAGCTGGAGGCCCGGCAGGGCTAGCGGGCGCACCGCCTCCCGTATACTGGAGGTGTGTCCGCGAGGCGAGTGTCGTACGCGTTGCGCGGGGAGGCGGTACCCGGTCGGCCCACCGGGCTGCAGCTGGCCCTGGCGGCGGCGCTGTTGTGCGTCGGGCTGCTGGGCACCTGGCAGCTGAGGGCGGAACGTTCCATCCGGGCGGCCCTGCGCATCCCGTCCCAGCGGCTGGAGGAGCTGACGTTCCTGTTGCAGGAGCAGGCACGTCAGCGGGAGGAGCTGGAATCACACATCGCCGCTCTGCGGGAGCGGCTGAGCCGCACGGAGGAAGTGGCCACCCGGGACCGGGGGGCCCTGCAGGCTTTGCAGCGCCGCCTGGAGGCGTTGCGGCTGGCCGCGGGGGTAGAGCCGCTGCGAGGCCCCGGAGTGGTGGTGGAGCTGCGGGACAGCCCCAAGCCCCTGGCGGAGGGGGAGGACCCCAACCTGGTCCTGGTGCACTACACGGACGTACAGGCCGTGGTGGCCACCCTGTGGGGCGCGGGGGCGGAGGCGGTGGCCGTGAACGGCGAGCGGGTGGTTTCCACCACGGGCCTTACCTGCGTGGGTACCACCATTCTGTGCAACGCCCGGCGCCTGGCACCGCCGTACGTGATCGTAGCCTTGGGCAACCCGCGGGCTCTGGCCGCGGCCCTGGAGGCGGAGGATAGCCCCCTGACAGCCCTGAGGGCCTTCGGGTTACCGGTGCGGGTCGCCACAGGGCAGGATCTGCGGGTCCCCGCGTACCGCGGCGGTTTCCAGTTCCGGTTCGCGCAGGTGGACCGCCCATAGCCGTCCGAGGGGAGGGATCTAGGATGTGGCTTCCGCTTGCGGGACTTCTGGTGGGCGTCCTGCTGGGCCTGGTGGTGGGAGTGGAGATCCCCCTGGGGCTGGTCAAGTACACCGCCATCGCGGTGTTGGCGGCCCTGGACACCCTGCTGGGAGGGCTGCGGGCCCAGCTGGAAGGCCGGTTCGATCTGGTCGTGTTCACCAGCGGGTTTTTGGTGAACACCTCCTTTGCCGCCCTGCTGACCGCGATCGGTGACCTCCTGGGGGTCGACGTGTACCTGGGTGCCGTCATCGTGTTCAGCATGCGGATCTTCAACAACGTGAGCTTCATCCGCCGCGACCTGCTCCGTGGGTTCGCCCGAGAGGCGGTGCAGGGAGCCGGGCAACCAGAAGGGAGGTGAGCGGATGGCGGTCCGAGTGGGGATCAACGGGTTCGGGCGCATCGGCCGCCAGGTTCTGAAGGCGATCCTGCAGCGGTGCCAGGGCACCCTGGAGGTGGTGGCCGTCAACGATCTGGTGGACGCGCAGATGAACGCGCACCTGTTCAAGTACGACACCAACTATGGCGTGTACCCCGGCGCGGTGGAGGCACGGGACGGAGACCTGGTGGTGGATGGGCACCGGATCCGGGTGTTCGCGGAGCGAGACCCTGCCCGCATCCCCTGGCACGAGGTGGGCGTGGAGCTGGTGGTGGAATCCACGGGCCTGTTCACCGACGCCCGCAAGGCCCGGGCGCACCGAGAGGGGGGAGCTCGGCGGGTGATCATCTCCGCGCCGGCGAAGAACGAGGACCTCACCGTGGTGCTGGGCGTGAACGAGCACCGCTACGACCCGAACCGGCACCACATCGTATCCAACGCCTCCTGTACCACCAACGGCCTGGCCCCCGTGGCCCGGGTGCTGCACGAGGAGTTCGGCATCGAAAAGGGCATCCTGACCACGGTGCACGCGTACACCAACTCCCAGCGGCTGCTGGACGTGGCCGCCCCGGACCCCCGGGACGCTCGCGCGGCGGCCATGAACATCGTACCCTCGGAGACCGGCGCGGCCCGGGCGGTGGGGCTGGTGATCCCCGAGCTGCAGGGGAAGTTCACGGGGATGGCGTTCCGGGTGCCCGTGTCCACGGTCTCCGTCATCGACTTCACCGTGCTCCTGCGGCGCGAGGTGACCCGGGAGGAAGTGAACGCCGCGGTGCGCCGGTGGGCGGAGGAGCGGATTCCGCACGTTTTGGGCTACACGGAGGAGCCCCTGGTGAGCAGCGACCTGAAGGGAGACCCGCGGTCCTCCATCTTTAGTGCCCCGGACACCCTGGTGGTAGGGGGAAACCTGGTGAAGGTGGTCTCCTGGTACGACAACGAGTGGGGCTACGCCTGCCGGGTGGCGGACCTGGCCCGGTACATGGCCGAGCGCGGAGTGTAGCGGGTGGACAAGCGCACCGTACGGGACGTGGAGGTATCCGGCCGGCGCGTCCTGGTGCGGGTGGACTTCAACGTACCCCTGGACGACTGCGGCCGCGTGGCGGACGACCGGCGCATCCGGGAGTCTTTGCCCACCGTGCGTTACCTGCTGGAGCACGGTGCCGCGGTGGTCCTCATGTCGCATCTGGGCCGTCCTGGAGGGCGCGTGGTGGAGGAACTGCGCATGGCCCCCGTGGGCGAACGGCTGGGCCAGCTGCTGGGCCAGCCCGTGCGGGTGCTGCCCGACTGCGTGGGACCGCAGGTGGAGGCGCTGATAGGGCAGCTGCGGCCTGGGGATGTGGCCCTGCTGGAGAACCTGCGGTTTCACCCGGGGGAGGAGGCCAACGACCCCGCCTTCGCCGCCGCGCTGGCGCGCCTAGCAGACCTGTACGTGAACGACGCCTTCGGTACCGCCCACCGCGCGCACGCCTCCACCGTGGGGGTGGCCCGGCTTTTGCCCGCGGTGGCAGGGCTGCTCATGGAAAAGGAGATCCGCTACCTCAGCCGGCTGCTGGAGAACCCCGACCACCCGTTCGTGGCAGTGCTGGGCGGCAGGAAGGTGTCCGACAAGATGGGAGTCCTGGCAAACCTCCTCCAGCGGGTGGATGCGGTGCTCATCGGGGGAGGGATGGCGTACACGTTCCTGAGGGCCCGCGGGCTCTCCGTGGGCCGGTCGGTGGTGGAGGAGGACAAGGTGGAGCTGGCAGAGCGGCTAATGGAACAGGCGCGGCAGCGGGGTGTGGAGCTGCTGTTGCCGGAGGACGTGGCGGTGGCCCAGCGGCCTGCCGCGGACGTGCCACGGCGGGTCGTGTTGGTGCGGGAGATCCCGGAAGGGTGGATGGGCCTGGACGTGGGGCCGGCTACCGTACAGCGTTTCGCGCAGGTGGTGGAGCGGGCGCGGCTGGTGGTGTGGAACGGTCCGATGGGGGTGTTCGAGGTGGAACCCTTCGCAGAAGGGACCCGACGGCTGGCGGAGGTGGTGGCGCGGTGTCCCGGCACCACCGTGGTGGGCGGAGGCGACACCGCAGCCGCCCTGGAGCAGCTGGGAATGCTGGATCGGTTCGACCACGTGAGCACGGGCGGGGGCGCCACCCTGGAGTTCCTGGAAGGAAAGGAGCTGCCGGGGATCCGGGTCCTCCAGGACCGGTGAGCTGTGCGGACACCCCTGGTGGCGGGCAACTGGAAGATGCACAAGACGCGGACGGAGGCGGGGGCCTTCGTGCGAGCGGCACTTCCCCGGCTGGCGGAGGTGGGCGGCGTGGAGGTGGTCCTCTGTCCGCCGTACACAGCCCTGGAGACCGTGGGGCGCCTGCTGGCCGGTTCCGGAGTGAAGCTGGGAGCCCAGAACCTGCACTGGGAGCGCCAGGGGGCGTTCACGGGGGAGATCTCCGCGGGGATGCTGGTGGATGTGGGCTGCACCTACGTCCTCGTGGGGCACTCGGAGCGCCGACGGCTGTTCGGGGAGACCGACGACCGCGTGCGGCGCAAGGTGCGTGCCGCCTTCGACGCGGGTCTGGTGCCCATCGTGTGCGTGGGTGAGCTGCTGGAGGAGCGCCAGTCCGGCCAGACGGAGGCGCGAGTGCTGGCGCAGCTGGAGGCGGCCACCGCGGACCTGTCCACGGAGGAGGTGGGTCAGCTGGTGGTGGCCTACGAGCCCGTGTGGGCCATTGGCACCGGGCATGCGGCCACGGCGGAGGAGGCCGGCCGCGTGAACGATCTGATCCGGGAATTCCTGCGGGGGCGGTTCGGGGCCGCAGCGGAGAGCACGCGGGTGCAGTACGGGGGCAGCGTGACCCGGCGCAACGCCGCGGAGTTCCTGCGGCACCCTCAGGTGGACGGGGCCCTGGTAGGTGGAGCCAGTTTGGACCCGGAGGAGTTCGTGGACGTCGTCCGGGCCGCGGTGCGGGGTGGTGCGTTCTAGCAGGTTCGTTGCGGGGTGGCCCCGGTGCGGTTAAGATGGAGGAGCGCATGCACACGGTGGTGTTGATCCTCCACTTCGTGCTGGCCGCTGCGGTGGTGGGGCTCGTGCTACTGCAGGGGCCCAAGGGCGAGGGGCTGGGTGCCATCGGCGGCAGCGCCCGCCTGTTCCACGGCCCCCGGCCTCGGGAGACCTTTTTCACCCGGGCAACCGCGGTGGCCTCCGTGCTGTTCGCCCTCACCAGCACCTACCTGGCCTTCGTGCGCTGACCCACCCCTGGTGGCGCATCTTGGGGCCGGCTATAATCGGGCTTGCCCGGCTTTGCCGGGACAGGCCCGGATGGCGGAACTGGCAGACGCGCACGTTTGAGGGGCGTGTGGGGAAACCCGTGGGGGTTCGAATCCCCCTCCGGGCACCACGGGTCAGTCCGTGTAGGGTACCCCCAGGGCCTGCGGCTTGGCCAGGCCCCAGCGGGTGCGGAACCATGGGGTGCTGATGGCCGCCAGCACCGCCACGGTCACCAGGAAGGGCACCGTGCGCCACACGTAACGGGACAGCACACCGGGCAGCACGTACTCCGGGCTCAGCGACAGCTGCCACATGACCCCGAACAGCACCGACCCTCCCAGGAGGATCCAGGGGTTCCACATGGAGAAGAACACCAAGGCCAGGCTCACGAAGCCCCAACCCATGAGGAAGTTGTAGTTCCACACGGGGTTGTAGGACAGGGTATACGCCGCACCTGCCAGCCCTGCCAGAGCGCCCCCGAACACGGCGCACCCAAAGCGCACACCCCCCACGTTCACCCCCGAAGCAGCAGCGGCCGCGGGACTCTCGCCCACGGACCGGATGGCCAGGCCCAGGGAGGTCCGCGACAGCACGAACCACACCGCCACCACCAGCAGGACCGCTACCGGCACGAAGGGGGACAGACCCAGGAGGGTGGGGAAGCGGTGCAGGCCCAGGGGGCCCGTGTGGGGGCTGCCGAGGTAGGTGGTGAGGCCGAAGCTGAGGATCCACAGCCCCATGCCACTGACCACTTGGTCCCCCCGCAGGCGCACGGAGAACAGGCCGTGCACCGCTCCCAGCACGACCCCGACCGCGACTCCTGCCGCCAGGCCTACCGCATGGCTGCCCGTGCCCTGCGCCACCAGGAAGGCGGCGGTGCCGCCGAACAGCATGAGGCCCTCCAGCCCCACGTTCAGCACGCCGGATCGCTGGTTCACCAGCTCGCCCAGGGCGGCCAGCAGGAAGATGGTGGAGGCCTCCAGGCTGCGCGCCAAAAGCTCCGTCACCGGACGCCCTCCACGTGGGGCGGGGCGGGCGTGGGCAGTTCGGGAGGCACGCGGCGCCACACCACCCGGTACCGATCCACGAGGTGGGACAGCACGAAGGTGATCATCAGCAGGCCCAAAAGAGCGTAGTCCACGCCGAAGGGCAGCCGCAAAGCACCCTGGGCGAAGCGCCCGCCCACCGAGAGTCCGGCGAACAGGAGGGCCATGGGGATCGCGGCCACCCCGCTGCCGCGGGCAATCAAAGCGCAGATGATCCCGTAGAAGGCGAGGTCGCCGTAGTAGCCGTAGTTGGTGGGGATCTTGTACAGCCCCGGCACCGCGGCGAAGTAGTGGTAGCCCGCCAGTCCCGCGAAGGCACCCCCTAGCAGGAAGACCCACAGGGTCACCCGCACCGGGTCGATCCCCGCGTACCGGGCTGCCTGCGGGTTGAGGCCGAAGGCCCTTACCCGGTAGCCGGACGCGGCGCGCAAGAACACCCAGTCCACCGCCGCGGCCGCCCCGAGGGCCAGCAGGGCGCTGGGGGGCAGGCCCAGGGCAAGGGGAGGCCGCAAGCCCTCCGGCAGAGTGAAACTCTCACCCTCCGCGGTGGCGCTCATCAGGGCCCCGCCCTCTTTGATGAAGTCCGAGGTGAGCCAGAACATGACCGAGTTGAGCATCATGGTGACCAGGATCTCGTTCACCGAGAGCTTGGCCCGCAGGAACCCCACCAGGCCCCCCAGCACGGCACCGGCCAGGGCCGCGGCGGCGGGCATGAGGGTCAGAATCAGGCTGGTAAAAGCAACCCCGCCCGCTTCCCGCGCCCCGGCCCGCAGGGCGACGGCAAAAGCAGCCAGGGCGCCCGCGTACACCTGGCCGGGCAGCCCGATGTTCCACAGCCCGCCGCGGAGGGGGACCAAAAACGCCAAGGTGCAGAGCAGCAGGTAGACGGCCCGTTGCAGGGTGGCTCCGAGCCCGGAGGGGTTGGCGAAAGCGTAGCCGAGGGCGATGCGGTACGCTGTCCACGGCCCCGCCCCCGCGGTCCAGAACAGGATGCTCGCTAGGGCCAGGGCCAACAAGACGGCCCCAAGCGCCCCTACCGCCACCCGCGCCGGGGAGGTGGCCTCCGCGCGCTGCACGGAGACAGAAAGGCCGGCGAGCCTCAAGGAGAGCGCCCCCGCAGCCCGGCCATCCACGCCCCCACCGTCTCCGGGTCCGTTTCCTCCCGGGCGACCAAGGCCACGAACCGCCCCTCGTACAGGGCTCCCACGCGGTCGCTGACGGCGAAGATCTCGTCCAGGTCCTCGGAGATGAGCAGCACGCCCGCTCCCCGCGCTTTCGCCTCCAGCAGCTGCGCCCGCACGAAGGTAGCCGCCTCCACGTCCAGCCCCTGGGTCGGCAGGTGGGCCACCAGCACCCGCGGCTGTCGCGACAGCACGCGGCCCAGCACCAGCTTCTGCAGGTTTCCACCGGAAAGCTGCCGCGCCTGCACGTACGGGTGGGGTGCCTTCACGCGGAACGTGGCCAAAATCTGACGGGTCAGCCGCTCCAGCAACGCCCGATCCAGCAGCCCGCGGGGTGTGTAGGCGGGGTCGAAGTGATAGTTGAGCCCCGTGTTGTCCACCAGGCTCAAAGGGCCGATGGTGGCCACCTCCGCCCGCTCCGCGGGGACGTAGCCCATGCCGAGGTGCCACCGCTCCAGGGGTGAAGCGTGGGTGACGTCACGGCCCAGTAGCCGCACCCGCCCGGAGGCAGCCGGCCGCAGGCCGGCCAGCACCTGCGCCAGCTCCTCCTGGCCGTTGCCCGTCACCCCCGCCACGCCCAGGATCTCGCCCGCGTGCACGGTGAAGGAAACGCCCCTCAGGCTGAGCAGCCCCTTGTCGTTGTATGCGGACAAGCCTTCCACCTCCAGGACCGCGGGGCCGCGGTCCGGTGAGGCGGCCATCGAGGGCAGGGCCACCTCCTGGCCGACCATGTACTGCACCAGCTCCTGGTCCTGCACGTCCGAGACGGGCAGTCGAGCCACCATCCGGCCCGCCCGGAGCACGGTCACGGTCCGGGCCACCGCGCGTACCACGGGCAGCTTGTGGGTCACCAGCACCACGGTGACGCCGTGTTCATCCACGAGGCTGCGGATGGCCCGCAGCAGCACCTGTACCTCTGGAGGCGTGAGGGCGGAGGTGGGCTCATCCAGGATCAGGATCCGGGCCCCCGCGTACAGCGCCTTGAGGATCTCCACCCACTGCTTTTCGCCCTCCGACAGCTGCCAGACGCGGGCGCCCAGGTCCACGTGCACGCCGTACCGCTCCGCGAGGGCCTCCAGCTCCCGCTGGGCGGACCGCAGGTCCAGCAGGCCGCGCGCCTGGGGGTGTCCGAGGACCAGGTTCTCCAGGACCGTGTGGGCGGGCACCAGCCGGCGGGTCTGGTGCACCATGCCGATGCCGCAGGCCAGGGCGTCGTGGGGCGATCGGAAACGAGCCGGTCGGCCCCAGACGTACACTTCGCCCGCGTCGGGCTGCACCAGGCCGAACAGAACGTTCATGAGGGTGGTCTTGCCGGCTCCGTTCTGGCCCAGGACCGCGTGCACCTCCCCCTCGGTCACCTCCAGATCCACCCGGTCCAGGGCCAGCACCCCGGGGAAGGACTTGGTAATGCCTCGGGCCAGGAGGGCCGGAGGCGAACTGGCTGCGCGGTAGGAGTCGGCCGTCACGGTGGGGAAGCGGGGCCCGCCCGGGCGAGCGGGCCCCGCAGGGTTCACTTCAACACGTTCAGGCCGTTGAGGTCGAAGTTAAACTTGGACAGCAGCCACTCGTCGGTGGGCATCTGGCCCGCCGGCTTCACCACCGTCCCCTTGGGGGGGATGGGCGTGCCGGGCAGGGCCAACCCGGTGCCGTTGCTCACCAGGGCGTGCACCTGGAAGGGGTCCCACTGTCCTTTGCGCATCTGTTCCCGCCGCTGGGCCACCAGCCGCACGATGGACTCCGGCAGCTGACGGCGTGCCTTCGGGCTGATGGCGTCTATGCCCTCCTTCTTGTTGTTCATGATGTCCACCGTGGACACCACGGTGCCGTCCGCCAGGGTCATGGTGTCCTTCATGCCCAGGTACAGGAGATTGCGGGGCGTGCGGTTGCCCGCCAGGTAGTCGCGGATCATGCGGTCGTACAGCACCTCCCAGCGGGTGTCGAAGGATACGGCCACTGTGTCGGTGTTGGACCACCCGTAGAAGCCCACGATGTCCATGTCCTTGCCCACGAACCAGATGCCCCGCTGCTGGGCCACGTCCAGGGGGGAGCCGGAGTCCGTCTGCTGCGTGAGCACGTCCACCCGGTACTGGGTCACCAGGGTGGTGGCCACCTCCCGCTCCTCCGTGGGCTTGTACCAGTCGCCCACGTACTTCACGTAGACGTTCACCCGCTTGCCCAGGGCCCGGGCGGCATCCTGTACACCCAGGAAAAAGCCCGCGGTCCGGCGCAGCACCTGGACGTTGGGGAAGGCGGACACCACCCCCACGTTGCCGGTCCGGGTCAGGGCACCCGCGATGAGCCCCTCCAGGTACAGGGCTTGGTACTGCCGCGGGAAGAACCGGATGAAGTTGGCCTTGCGCGTGACGTCGCTGGCCACCACGGACGCGAAGTACACGTTGGGATACTTGTCCGCGATGTTCTTCAGGGGCAGGCCCATGAACTCCGCGTTGCCCACCACGATGTTGGCACCCTGCCGGATGAGCTCCTCCGCGTACGGGACGGTGAGGTCCGGCCCCACCTCCTCGCGGTATACGTAGCGCACGTTGGGATACTTCTGCGCGATGCGCTGCCCCGCCCGGTGGTGCGCTCCCGACCACGTGGTGCCCTTGATGACACTGAAGTGCAGGATCGCCAGGGTTACCGGGGACGCCGCCGCTCCCGCGGGACGTGCCGACCACGCGGCCCCCGCCACCAACACCAACGCCAGGGCCCACGCAGAAAACCGGGCCCAGCCTCCCCGTGCGCCTGAACGGCTCGCACGCTCCATGGCTCTCCCTCCTACCTAGGTTTTCCGGGCTCGCCGGCAACGCCGGCGGCATCCGCTTCCGCGGACAGCTGTGGTAGTTTCCACACGGACAGGAGGTTTTCCTGCGTGCCGGGAAGGGGTGGAGGGTTCGGGCGTCGAAGCCCAGGGAAGGAGGGAAGCGCCGTGGCGGTGGTGGCAAGGATCCGCAAGGGAGCCTACCACGACTCGGTGGCCCTCCTGCAGGTCCAGCGGGCCCTCCGGGAGCTTCCGGGCGTGGAGGAGGCGGGTGTGGTCATGGGTACACCCGCCAACCTGGCACTGCTACGGGAGGCGGGGCTGGACGCCCCGGATCTGCAGCACGCCGGCGCCGACGACCTGGTGGCCGTGGTGCGGGCCCGCACCGAACCGGAGGCGGTACGGGCCCTGGAACGGCTGGATGAACTGCTGGCCCACCGCGCAGGGACCCAGCAGGCCGACTACCGTCCCCGGAGCGTCCGCACCGCGGTGCGGGCGCTGCCAGGTGCGAACCTGGCGGTGGTGTCCGTGCCGGGGCGGTTCGCCGCGGGAGTGGCCGAGGAGGCCCTGCGGGAAGGGCTGCACGTGTTCCTGTTCAGCGACAACGTTGCCGTGGCGGAGGAGGTGCGACTGAAGCGCCTGGCCACCGAGCGCGGCCTGCTGGTCATGGGGCCCGACTGCGGCACCGCGGTGGTGGCGGGTACTGGACTTGGGTTCGCCAACGGGTTGCGGCGCGGGCCCGTGGGCATCGTGGCGGCCTCCGGGACGGGCCTGCAGGAGGTGGCGTGCCTGGTGCACCGCCTGGGGGTAGGCGTCTCCCACGCGCTCGGTACCGGGAGCCGAGACCTGTCCGAGGAGGTTGGGGGAGCCACCTTCATCACGGCCCTGCTGGCTTTGGCGGAAGACCCCCTCACCGAGGTCATCGTGCTGCTCTCCAAACCGCCCTCCCCGCAGGTGGCAACACGGGTGCTGCGTGTTGCCCGTGGCTGCAGCAAGCCCGTGGTGGTGAGCTTCCTGGGAGCGCAACCCGCGGGAGCGTGGGAGGGCCTGCACTTCGCCACCACCCTGGAAGAGGCGGCGTACCTGGCCGTGCGGCTCTTGGGCCGCGAAATTCCCGAGCGGGCCGACCCAACGCCCGAACCGCTGGCCTGGGCTCCAGGCCAGCGGTGGGTGCGGGGTCTGTTTGCGGGCGGCACCCTGTGCGTGGAAGCGCAGGTGATCTTGCGGCCGCGGCTGGGCCGGGTGTGGTCCAACGTGCCCCTGACCGAACAGGCCCGGCTGCCAGACCCCCTGGTCAGCCGGGAGCACACCGTGGTGGACCTCGGGTCGGACGAGTTCACCGTGGGACGTCTGCACCCCATGCTGGACCCTTCCGTGCGCAACCTGCGGCTGCTGCACGAAGCCCAGGACCCCGAGGTGGCCGTGATCCTGGCGGATGTGGTGCTGGGCTACGGTGCGCACCCCGATCCCGCGGGGGAGCTGGCGCGGGCGTGGGAGGATGCGCTGCGGCGCTCGGGCCGAAAGCTGGTGTGCGTGACGTCGGTGTGCGGGACCGAGCTGGACCCCCAGCCGTACCCCGAGCAGGTGCGGCGGCTGCGGGAGGCGGGGATTGTGGTGGCGCCCAGCAACGCCGCTGCAGCCCGCGTGGCCGCGGCGCTGTGCGGCGCCCAAGCACCTTCAGCTTTCCCGCAATGGCTGCCGGCGGTGGAAGTACCAGAGCCCGTACCCATCCACCGCCCCAGCTCCGAACCGGTGCGGCGGTTGCTATCCGGAACCCCGCGGGTGGTGAACGTGGGGTTGGAGTCCTTCGCGCAGAGCCTGCAGGCCCAGGGCGTTCCGGTGGTGTCCGTGGACTGGAGGCCGCCTGCCCCAGGCGATCCGGAGCTGCTGGACCTGCTGGCGCGCCTGGGCGGTTGAAGCGAGCACGTTTTTTGTCCGGTTCGGGTACCATGGGGATTGGCGGGCCTCTGCAAGCCCCGGAGGCCCGCGTTTCGCTTGGCTTCGGAGGCACAGGATGGACATCGAGGCGGCCAACGAGGTCGTGGTGCAGAGGATCCTGGAGGCCCACCCGGTGCTGGTGGGGGTGGGCAGGGCCCTGGACGTGATCCCCGGGATGCGCAGGGACCTCATCCTGCACGCGGGACCGCCCGTGGAGTGGGCGCGGATGTGCGGCCCCCTGCGCGGAGCGGTGATCGGGGCCCTGCTGTACGAGGGGTTGGCCCGGGACGAGCACGAGGCGGTGGAGCTGGCCTCCTCGGGGACGCTGCGGTTCGAACCGTGCCACCACCACGGGGCGGTGGGCCCCATGGCGGGCGTGACCTCGGCCTCCATGCCCGTGTACATCGTGGAGAACCGCACCCACGGCAACCGCGCGTACTCCAACTTCAACGAGGGCTACGGCCGGGTGCTGCGGTACGGCGCGTACGGGCCTGAGGTTCTGGAGCGGCTGCGGTGGATCAACGAGACCGTGGCACCGGCCATCGGCCGGGCCCTGGAGCGCATGGGAGGGCTGGACCTGAAGGCCACCATCGCGCGTCAGCTCACCATGGGGGACGAGGGGCACAACCGCAACGTGGCAGGCTCCAGCCTGTTCGCGCGGCAGCTGGCCCCTCACCTGGCGGAGTGTGGCCTGCCTTCCGAGGTGCTGGCTGCGGCCCTGCGCTACCTGGCTGACAACGACCTGGCCATCCTGAACCCCGTCATGGCGGCTTGCAAGGCCACCATGGACGCCGCCCACGGTGTTCCGGGCTCCACAGTGGTCACCTGCATGGCTCGCAACGGGGTGGAGTTCGGGATCCGGGTCTCCGGGCTGGGGGACCGGTGGTTTACAGCACCCGCGCCGGTGCCCAAGGGCCTGTACTTCCCCGGGTTTAACGAGGAGGAGGCCAACCCCGACATCGGGGACTCCACCATCACGGAGACCGCGGGGCTGGGCGCGTTCGCCATGGCCGCGGCGCCCGCCATCGTGAAGTTCGTGGGCGGCACCCCGCAGGACGCCGTGGCGGCCACCCTGGAGATGTACGAGATCACCCTGGCGGAGAACCCTGCGTTTGCCATCCCCCAGCTGGACTTCCGCGGCACCCCCACGGCCATCGACGTGCGCAAGGTGGTGCGCACCGGCATTACCCCCCGCGTGAACACCGGCATCGCGCACCGGGAGCCGGGCGTGGGCCAGATCGGCGCAGGGCTGGTGCGGCCCCCCCTGGAGCCCTTCCAGCAGGCCGTGCGGGCCCTAGCGGAGCTGGTATCGGGATGAACCCGCCGGTGGTCCGCATGCAGGGCATGTGCAAGCGCTTCGGGCCCGTGGTGGCCCTGGACGGTGCGGACTTCGAGCTGGCCGCGGGCGAGATCCACGGCCTGCTGGGCGAGAACGGGGCGGGCAAAACCACCCTCATGAACGTCCTGGCAGGCCTGTACCGGGCGGACGCGGGGATCGTGGAGGTGGATGGCCGCCGTGTGACCGTGCGGGAGCCGCGGGACGCGGTTCGCCTGGGCATCGGCATGGTGCACCAGCACTTCGAGCTGGTGGGGCAGCTGACCGCGCTGGAGAACGTGGTGCTGGGGCGGGAGGGCGGCGCGTGGCTGCGGCGCGATCGCCTGCGGGCGGAGGTGGAGGCCCTCATGGAGCGGGTGGGCCTGCCGGTGCCCCTGGATCGCCCCGTGCGGGAGCTGCCCGTGGGCGTGCAGCAGAAGGTGGAGATCCTCAAGGCCCTGTACCGGGGCGCGCGGGTGCTGGTGCTGGACGAGCCCACCACCCTGCTCACCCCGCAGGAGGTGGATGCCCTGTTCGTGTCCCTGCGGTCCCTGGTGGCCTCCGGGATCTCCGTGGTGTTCATCACCCATAAGCTGCACGAGGTGCTCCGCGCCTGCGACCGCGTCACGGTGATGCGCAGGGGGCGTCGGGTGGTGACGGCCCGCCGGGCGGAGGTGGACCCCATCCGGTTGGTGGAGTGGATGGTGGGCAGCGCACTGCCACCAGCGGCCGTCCGGGAACCCGGCCAGCTGGGCGAGCCGGTCCTGGAGCTGGAAGGGGTGCGGGTGCTGGACGGTCGAGGGGTGGCCGTGCTGGACGGCTGCAACCTGCTGGTGCGGGCGGGGGAGCTGGTGGGGGTGGCGGGTGTCAGCGGGAACGGCCAGCAGGCTCTGGCCGCGGTGGTGGCGGGGAGCGCCCATCCGCACGCGGGGCAGGTGCGCCTGGCCGGGCTCCCGTGCGCGCGGGGCGGGGTGGCAGAGCGTATGCGGGCGGGTGTGCTTGCCGTCCCGGAGGACCGCCTGAGGGAGGGGATCCTGCCGCGCATGACCGTGGCGGAGAACGTGCTGCTGGGGCGACACCGGTGGCACTTCCGCAGCCTGCGGTACGACCCTGAGGTGGGCCGCCGCCTGGCCCGGGAGGCCATCGAGGAGTTCCGCATCCACTGCCTGGGCCCGGACGCGCCCGCCGGCCAGCTCAGCGGCGGCAACCTGCAGAAACTCATCGCCTCCCGTGTGTTCGGGGCTAGCCGGGAGCGGGACGCCCGGCTGCTGGTGGCCCACAACCCCACGCGGGGCCTGGACGTTACCGCCACGGAGTTTTTGCACGGGCAGCTGGTCGAGTTCTGCCGGCGCGGCGGGGCGGTGCTGCTCATCTCCGAAGACCTGGACGAGCTGTTGAAGCTGTCGGACCGCATCGTGGTCCTTTACCGGGGACGGGTGGTGGCGGAGTTTTCCCGGGACGGGTTCGACCGGTATGCTATCGGCCGGGCGATGACGGGAGGAGTTGACGCGTGACCACGGGTGCCGCCCACGGAGGCCGCTGGCAGTCGGTGTGGCCGTACGCGGGGGCCGCGGCCCTGGCGGCGGGCCTGCTGGCAGCCCTCGTGGCCGCGGTGGGCGGAGATGTACTGGGGGCTCTGGGAGCCCTCGTGCGGGCCTCCTTCGGGACCCTAGGGGGCGTAGGCCAAACCCTCAACAAGGTGGTGCCCCTCCTGCTGGGCAGTCTGGCGGTGGTGCTGGGCATGCGGGGCGGGGTGTTCAACATCGGGGTGGACGGGCAGATCTACGCGGGCGCGGTGACGGCCACGGGCTTGGCGCTGGCCGCACCCGGCCTGCCCGGTGCGGTGGCATTGCCCGTGGCCCTGGTGGCGGGGTTGGCGGGCGGGGCCGCGTGGGCGGCCCTTCCCGCGCTGCTGCGGGCCCGGTACGCCGTCAGCGAGATCTTCGTCACCGTGATGCTGAACTTCATCGCCCTGTTTGGGGTGGAGTATCTGTCCACGGGCCCGTGGAACGATCCCATGGCGGGGGAGGCCATCACACGGCCCATCGCACGCGCTTACCAGCTGCCCCTGCTGCTGCCGCAGGGTGGCGCCCACGCGGGCATCCTCCTGGCCGTCCTGGCGGCGGTGGTGGTGTGGGCCCTGCTGTACCGTACCGTCCTCGGGTATGAGATCCGTGCTACCGGCGACAACCCCTCCGCGGCCCGGCTAGGCGGGATCCCGGTGGAGGGCACCACGGCCCTTGTGCTGGTGCTGAGCGGGGCCCTGGCGGGCCTGGCAGGCGCCGTGGAGGTGACCGGGTTCCACCACCGGCTGATCCTGGGGCTGTCGCCGGGGTACGGGGTCATGTCCATCCTCATCGCGGTGCTCGGGCGCCGGACGGTGCCCGGGGCGGTGGTGGGCTCGGTGCTGTTCGCGGTTCTGGTGGTGGGCTCGGACTCCCTGCAGCGCAGCGCGGGTTTGCCGGCCAGCGCGGTGTTCGTGCTGCAGGCGGCCATCCTGCTGTTTTTGCTGGCCGCGGAGGGGATCCGCGCCCGGAGGCGTGCATGAGCTGGGAGCTGGTGCTGGACCCGTCCTTGTTTCGCCTGACGGTGGCCATGTCCGCTCCCCTGGTGCTGGCTTCCTGCGGGGAGCTGGTCATGGAGCGGGCGGGGATCCTCAACGTTGCCATCGAGGGGATGGTCACCCTGGGTGCCGCGGCGGCGTTCCTGGCGGGGTTCGCCAGCGGGCGGACGGAGCTAGCCTTGCTAGCGGGGGCCGCCGCGGGCGCCGTCGTGGCCGCGGTGCTGGCCACGTACGCGGTCACGTGGGGACGGGACCAGGTGACCGTGGGCCTCACCCTGTACGTGCTCTGCCTGGGCTTGTCCTCCCTCCTGTACCGGGTGCTGGTGGGGGTGCGCCTAACCCCACCCCGGGTGGAGGGCCTGCCGGAGGTGGCGCTGCCGCTGCTGTCGGGGATCCCGGTGCTGGGCGAGATTTTGTTCCGGCAGCACGGCTTGGTGTACGGTGCCTGGGCGGTGGTGGTCGTCACGCACGTGTTTTTGTTCCGGACCGCCTGGGGCCTGCGGCTGCGCAGCGCGGGAGAGAACCCGACGGCCGCAGACGCCGTGGGCATCGACGTTTTCGGTCTGCGGTTCGCCGCCACCGTGGCGGGCGGGGCGCTGATCGGGCTTGCGGGCGCGGCCCTCCCCCTCACCGTGACCGGGACCTTCACGGAGGGCATCGCGGGCGGGCGGGGCTGGATCGCCCTCATGCTGGTCATCTTCGGCCGCTGGGTGCCGCAGGGGGTGCTGGCGGGGGCGCTTCTGTTCGCCTACGTGGAGGCGCTGCAGTTCAAGGTGGCTCTGGTGGCCAAGGCCATCCCGCCCCAGTTCCTGCAGATGCTCCCGTATGCGTTTGCCGTGGCGGCCCTGGTGGGCGCCACGCGGGGCGCCGTGGCCCCGCAGGCCCTGGGTCGCCCCTACGACCGGGAAGCCCGCGCGTAGCGTCCCATGCTATCTTGAAGCGGAGGTGGTGGATGCAGGAGTCGGACAAGGTGGTCTTCCTCATGCACAGCGTGCTGAACATGAACGTGCGGGCACCCGGGATCGCGGTGCACCGGGGGCCCATCGAGGACCTGTACCGCTTCCTGCTGGACCGCGGGTTCGAGGTGGTGCAGATCCCGTGCCCGGAGACCAGCTTCGTGGGTCTGCGGCGGTGGTGGTTTACCAGGGAGCTGTACGACAGCGTGGGCTACCGCCGCCACTGCCGGCAGCTGGCGGAGGCGGTGGCCGACCTGGCGGAAGCCTACCACCGTCGGGGGGCGAAGCTGTACTTCGTGGGGCAGGGCCTCAGCCCCACCTGCGGACTCCGCATGACCCAGTCGGATCCCACCTGGGGCGGCAAGCCCTTCCAGGTCCCCCTGGAGCCGCCCGCGGTGGTGGGCAAGGGCGTGTTCGTGGAGGAGCTGGAGCGGGCACTCGCGCAACGCGGGTTGCCCGTGCGGATGACGGACGTGGCCCCGGCGGCCATCTACCCGCCCTACCGGATCCCCCGGGAAGGCCCTTACCCCACCTCCCTGCCGGAGGCGTTGGAGGAGGTGAAGAAATTCCTCGATGCGTGAGCTGGACTTTCTGGACCGCCGGTCCCGAAGGACGCTGCTGCTGAGCGGGGCAACCCTGCGGCGGCACCGGGACGTGGTGGATCGGTGGGTGGAAGAAGGTTACGGGCTCACCCTGGTCCCCCGGCTGGAGCTGCTGGGGACAAGCGCGTCCGCTCACACGTGGGTGCAGGCCCTGTGCGATACCGTGGAGGAGATGGTGCGCCACCAGCACACGGTGGTGGCGCTGCGGGCCGCGGAGGACCCAGACCTGGACAAGGTTCTCCAGGCCCTGGCCCAACGACAGGTAAAAATCCCGGTGCGGCCGTGCACGTCGGGGAAGGAGGCAGACCCATGAAGCGGATCTGGTGGCTGGCGTTGATGCTGAGCGTGGTCGTGGCGGGTGCGGCGGGAGGTGCGCCGGCGCGGCCCCGGATGGCCATGATCCTCCCGGGGGTCATCCAGGACGCGGACTTCAACGCGGTGGGCTACCAGGCCCTCAAGGAGGTACAGGCGGTCACCGGGGTGCAGACCGCACATTCCGAGCAGGTGGCGGTGGCGGACGCGGAGCGGGTGGCCCGGGAGTACATCGCCGCGGGGTACCGGATCGTGGCCTTCCACGGGGGCCAGTACCTGGCGATCGTGCAGAAGCTGGCCCCTCAATTTCCGGACGTGGTGTTCGTGGCGGAGTCCTCCGGACCCATCCAGGGGCTGCCGGGGAACGTGTGGAACATCGGCCGGCGGTTCTACGAGGGCTTCTACGTGCTGGGGGCGCTGGCGGCCCTAACCACCAAGACCAACAAGGTGGGCTACATCGCGGGGATCCGGCTGCCGGACTTCATCGGCTCCCTGAACGCCATCTTCCAGGCTTTTCAGAAATACAACCCCAGGGCGGAGGTGCTGTACGCCTTCGTGGGCGACCAGAACGACCCCATCAAGGCCCGCCAGGCCGCGGAGAGCCAGATCGCCGCGGGGGTGGACTTCATCCTGATCAGCGTCAACCTGGGGACCGTGGGGATCATCGAGGCGGCCCGCGCCGCCCGCCGGAGCGTGCTCCTCACCACCTTCTACACGGACAAGACCAGCTACGCGCCCCAGAACTTCACTACCTCCCTGCTGTTCAACTTCAGCAAACCCTACGTGGAAGTCACCCGCCAGATCCTGCGGGGCCGCACCGGCGGGTACTACGAGATGCGTCCGGGATCGGGGATGAGCCTCCTGCCGCCCCGCAACGTGCCCCCGGAGGTGGCCCGGCGGGTGCAGGAGGTGTGGCGGGCGGTGGTGCTGCGGCAGGAGCGGATCGAGGAGGTGACGGATCGGATCGTGGAGCGGCGCTAGCTTCCCCAGGCGGGTGGTAAGCTGAGAAGGGCCGTGGTCCCGAACTTGCCCGAAGAAGAGGTGGCGGGTTGACAGCGGAGGTGACCCCCGCGGGAATCGTGAGCTGCCCCCGGTGCGGCCTGCGACTGGAGGAGGCGGTCCTCGGTGGGTCCCTGTACGTGTGCCCCAGCTGCCACACGCACCTGCCCATGCCCGCCCTGCAACGGATCGCACAGCTGGCGGATGCGCGCTCCTTCCGGGAGTGGGACAGGGGCCTTACGTCCGTGGACCCCCTGCGGTTCGCGGACCGGCGGCCGTACCGGGAGCGGCTGGCGGAGGCGCGGCAGGCTACGGGGCTGCGGGAGGCCGTAGTCACCGGGCAGGCCACCCTGAACGGCCAGCCCTTCGTGCTGGTGGTATTCGACTTCCGGTTCCTGGGTGGCACCATGGGGTCCGCGGCGGGGGAGAAGGTGGCACGGGCCTTCGAGGGAGCGACCCGGAGGCGGCTTCCGGTCATCGCGGTGACGGCCTCTGGGGGCGCGCGGATGCAGGAGGGGGTGCTGTCCCTGGTGCAGATGTCGAAGACCGCAGCCGCGGCGGGCCAGCACCACGCGGCGGGTCTGCCGTACATCGTGGTGCTCACCAACCCCACCTTCGGAGGGGTGGCGGCTTCCTTCGGGGCGCGGGGGGATGTGCTGCTGGCGGAGCCGGAAGCCCTGGTGGGCTTCGTGGGTCCCCGGGTGGTGGAGATGACCACTGGGGAGCCTGCCCTGGAGGAAGCCTACCGGGCCGAGACCCTTCTGCGGCACGGCTTGGTGGACATGATCGTCCCGCGCGGGCAGCAGCGGCGGGTGCTGAGCTACCTGCTACGCCACCTGCGGCCCGCACCCGCAGGCCGCTCCGGGCGGCCGCAGCTACCGCCCCTGGCGCAGCCCGCGCAGCTGTCCGCGTGGGAGACGGTGCAGCTGGCCCGCCGGGTCGGCCGGCCCACCTCCGTGGACTACCTGTCGCGGGTGTTCGACGGGTTCGTGGAGCTGCACGGCGATCGCACCTCCGGGGATGACCCAGCGGTGGTGGCGGGGCTGGGTGAGCTGGACGGCCAGACGGTACTGGTGGTGGCGCAGGAGCGGGGCCGCACGGAAGAAGAGCAGGTTCAGCGTCGGCGGGGCATGGCCATGCCCGAAGGCTTCCGGAAAGCCTGCCGGATCATGCGGCTGGCCAGCAAGTTCCGTCTGCCCCTGGTCACCCTGGTGGATACCCCCGGGGCGTACGCAGGACCGGAGGCCGAGCGGCGGGGGCTGGCAGGGGCCATCGCGGATTGCCTGGCCACCATGGTGGCGCTGCCGGTACCCACGGTGGCCGTGGTGATCGGTGAGGGTGGCAGCGGGGGTGCTCTGGCCCTGGCCACCGCGGACCGCGTGCTCATGCTGGAGCACGCCATCTACTCGGTGATCTCGCCGGAGGGGGCAGCCGCGATCCTGTACAGGAACGCGAGCCGGGCGCCGCAGGTGGCCGAGACTCTCCGGTTGACCTCCGCGGACCTGAAGCGGCTGGGGGTGGTGGATCGGGTGGTGCCGGAGCCGCCGGGCGGAGCCCACACGGACCCCCAGCGGGCGGCGGAGTTGCTGCGGGACCACCTGGTGGACGCCCTGCGGGAGGTGCAGGCGCAGGCTCCCCGCCGGTTGCTGCGGGATCGCTACCAGCGCTACCGCCACATGGGCCAGGTGGGCACGTACTGGAAGGTGCTCCTGCAGCAGGAGCTGGAGGAGCTGCGGGAAGGTGTCACCCGTCGGCTGCGGCGTCCGGAGAAGGTGCCGGAAGCGCCCTAAAGGCGCCACGCTTTCCAGCGCAGCGAAGGACTCCATCGTCGGGAGGTGAGAGGGATGGCCTTCGAACTGTTCGACCTGCGGGGCTGTCGCGTCCTGGACCTGTCCCAGAACTTCAGCATGGACTCCCCACCGTTCGCCTATTACGACGGTCCCACCATCAAGTGGGTGAAGAAGATGGCCTTCGAGGGCGTGAACGCCCAGCACATCTCCACCACCAACCACATCGCCACGCACCTGGACGCACCCCTGCACTTCTACGATCCGGGCCCGGACATCTCCGGGATTCCCATCGAGCACCTGGTGGGGCCTGCCTGCATCGTGGACCTGCAGCAGTTCGGCATCGGGGACTACGACGTGTACGGGCCGCAGCACTTCGAGGAGTGGGAGCGGAGGACGGGGATTCGCATCGAGCCCGACGACATTTTGGTCATCCACACGGGCTACCACGCCTACTACAACGAGGACTGGTCCCCCCACACCAGACAGCACCACCCGGACGCGGCGCCGGACCTGCCCCGGTCCTTCCTCCGGCACCCGGGGCCCCGGGCCGAGTTCTGCGAGTGGGTGCTGGACCGGAAGATCCGCTGGCTAGCGGTGGACGCCATCTCCACTGACCACCCCTTCAACACCAAGGTGCGGGAGGCCCGGCGGGACCTGATCCCCGACGTGGAGCGAAAGATCGGGATGTCCCTGGAGGAAGCCTTCCCGTGGCCCCGGGATTATCAGGCCACGCACACGAAACTGTTCCCGCGCGGGGTGTTCCACGTGGAAAACGTGGGCGGAGACATCGACCGGATCCTGAACCGGCGCGTGTGGGTGGGAGCCTTCCCCTTCCGGTTTAAGGGCGGGGAGGCCGCCTTTTGCCGCTTCGTAGCCTTTGTGCGGGAGTAGCGTGCAGCCCCTGGAGGATTTGCTGGTCGTGGACCTTACCCGGGCGCTGGCGGGGCCGTACTGCACCATGATGCTGGCGGACCTGGGTGCCCGGGTGATCAAGGTGGAGTCCCCGGAGGGAGGAGACGACACCCGGGGCTGGGGGCCCCCTTTTTTGGAGGGCGAGAGCGCGTACTTTTTGAGCGTGAACCGCAACAAGGAGTCGGTGGCGCTTAACCTCAAGCACCCCCGCGGGGTGGAGGTCCTGCACCGGCTGCTGGAACGGGCGGACGTGCTGGTGGAGAACTTCCGGCCCGGGGTGATGGAGCGGCTGGGGCTGGACTACCCGCGTCTGCGAGATCGCTACCCCCGGTTGGTGTACTGCTCCATTTCCGGGTTCGGGCAGAGCGGGCCGTACCGGGAGAAGCCTGCCTACGACCTGATCCTGCAGGGGATGGGAGGGCTCATGGGGATCACGGGGGAGGAGGGGGGACCCCCGGTCAAGGTGGGTGTGGCGGTGGCGGACATCTGCGCGGGGATGTTCGCGGCGTTCGGGATCCTGGCGGCCCTGCGGGTGCGAGACCGCACGGGCCGGGGGCAGTGGGTGGACGCGGCGCTGCTGGATGGCCAGGTGGCGTGGCTCACGTACGCGGCGGCCAACTACTTCGCCACCGGGCAGAACCCGCCCCGGATGGGCTCCGCACACCCCAACCTGTGCCCGTACCAGGCGTTCCGCACGCAGGACGGCTACCTGAACGTGGCGGTGGGCAGCGAGGCTATCTGGCGGCGGTTCTGTGATGTGGTGGACCCGCAGCTGGCGGAAGACCCCCGGTTCCGCACCAACGCGGACCGGGTTCGCCACCGCGCGGAGCTGATTCCCCTGCTGGAGGCACGCTTCCGGCACCGGACCACCCGTGAGTGGACCCAGATTCTGGACGCGGCAGGGGTCCCCAACGGCCCCCTCTACACCGTGGGGGAGGTGTTCGAGGACCCTCAAACGCTGCACCGGCAGATGCGGGTGGAGGTGGAGCACCCCAGGGCCGGACGGATCACCGTCACGGGCGTGCCCGTGAAGTTCTCGCAGACACCCGGCTCGGTGCGCATGCCTCCGCCCCTGCTGGGTCAGCACACCCGCGCGGTGCTGCGGGAGCTGGGGTACACGGAGGAGGAGGCGGAAACCCTGCACCGGCAGGGTGCTGTCGCGCTCGGGTGACCTCCGGCAGACGGACCCCGGGCCGCCGCGTGTACACTGAGGGCGATGCTGCAGCGCCTGATCCCGCGGGTGGCTTTCCAGTGGTTCGAGGGCTGGTGGGCCCGTCGGTACGGAGTGTTCGACTACGCCCCCGACTGCGTGCTGCGGCTGCAGCTGCACCCCCACCGGGGCGCCACCGTGACGCTGTCGGACGGCACCGTGGTGCGTGAGGGCGACCCGGTGGCCGAGGTGCACGTGGACAACGCGCGCCTGGAGCAGCTGCACCGGGGGGCGGAGGATCCGCGGCGGGTCGGTTTGAAGTTCGCGCGGCAGCTCACGGACGCCTTCGCAGCCCTGGCGGCGTACCTCCGGGACAACCCGCAGATCCCCGCGGTGGCGGTGTTCGGCACCACCCTGTACTGGCAGGGTGCCCAGCGCCTGGGATGGGAGGTGCGGGACCTGCCCGGCGGAATTCAACGGTTGCTGCTCAACGCGTGGCTGCGCTTTCTCGTATGGTATTACCATCCGGAGGGCACGCGGCGCACCGCGGGCCGGGAGCGGCTGTCGCGGGCGCGGCAGATCTGGATCTCGCGCCGACGGCTAGTGGAGCTGTACGGCCGGACCCATCGTGCGGGCTCCGTGCGGCGGCCCGAGCAGCTCGTCTAGGCTGACCGGCTCCAGCCCCCGTGAGCGCAGCCCTTGCACCATCCCGGGCAGGGCGGCAAGCACGCGGGCGGGCGTGTCGGGAAACCCTCCCCGGTCATGCAGGTCCACCACCGCGCCCGGGTGGGCGCGGCGCACCACCTCCTGTACCATCTCCTCCGGGGTGGGCTTCCACCGGTAGCCCTCCCCGCGCACCGTCCACAGCACCGGTATCAACCCCAGGTGTCGGCAGGCCAGCAGGGCCGCGAGGTTGAAGGCCCCCCACGGAGGTCGGAAGTAGCGGGCAGGCAGGCCGGTGGCCTCCTGCACCGCGCGGGCCCCTTCAGCCACCTCCTTCCACGTGGCGCGGGGGTTCAAAACCCACAGGTGCGGGTGGCTAAAGGTGTGGCTACCCAGGCTGTGGCCGGCGCGCGCCACCTCGCGTGCGACGTCCGCCAGTTCCAGGGCGTGCCGGCCCACGAAGAAGAAGGTGGCCCGCACCCCAAGGTGGTGGAGCACCTCCGCCACCCGGAGCGTGTACTCGGGGTGCGGCCCGTCATCAAAGGTGAGCGCCACCTGCGGTCGTGGGGGCCCCCTGCGCACCGACAGCCCAGCACGGGCGGCCAGCTGAGCGCCCACGGTGTACCCGAGCGCCACCGCGGGAGCTGCCCACCAGGCCCACGACCTCACTGCCCGTGTACCTCCTGGCCGGCGGGTGGGCTGCGGCGGCGCAGGGCGGCCTCCATGCTGCGGGGGAGCAGCAGGAGGTAGTTGCCCGCCACCAGCAGGAGAAGCAGCCCCGCAGCGTGGAAGGGTGCACCGGGGCCCAGGGCGTCCCACAGGATCCCGCCTGCAGTTGTCCCTAGGCTCAGGCCAACACCTTCGATGGACATGGCCAGGCCCAGCAGGGTGGCCCGGCGAGATGGGGGCAGCAGGTCCATCAGCAGGGCATTCCAAGCGGGCAACATGGTCGCGTAACTGAGCCCCAGGATGGCCACAAGGGGGATGAGGATCCACAGGGACCGGAAGAAGGGCAACACGAACAGCACTACGGCAGCCACGCCGATGCACACGGGAAGCACCTCTATCCGGTCCAGGCGGTCGATGAGACGGCCCAGGGGGACCAGCAGAGCCACCGTCAGCCCGGGCCCCGCCAGCAGCAGGACCCCGACCCACAGGGGCGTGAGGTGCAGCACCTCCCGGGCGTACGGGGAGAGGCTGGGCATCAGCATGCCTGTGGCCATGGTCTGTGCCGCCATACCCGCCACCAGGGGCCACAGGCGGGCCGCGGTGAGCTCCACCTCGTGTACAGACTCCCGCAGCTGTTCCTGCACGTGGCCGCCGGGTCCGGCCTCCAGCCGCCGGGCCAGGGCCAGGGCGGCGAGCTGACAGCTGGCCACCAGCCCGAAGGCGGCGAGGGTGTGGACTTCCAGCAGGAAGTTGGCCAGCACGAAACCCGCGCCGGTGCCCACCATCCAGCTGGTAAACACGGCCCCCATGACCCGCGCCCGGCCCCCGTCCTCCGTGGCGTCCGCCACACCACTGACCACTGCGGGCCACACAGGGGATGCTCCCGCGCCTCCTGCGGCCGCGGCCAGCAGGAGGCCCCACACGGACTCCACGCGGGCGAACAGGGCGGTGGCGAAAAGGCTCAGAGCCAAACCGCTTGCCACGGGCAGACGACGGCCGAAGCGATCCACCAGCCACCCCGAGAGCACCTTCAGGGTTAGCTCCGACACGTAATAAACGGACAGGGTCAGGCCCACCACGGACATGCCGTGCCCGACACCGAACCGCAGGTGGTTGGGCAACAAGGTGAACAGGAGCGCCCCGCGGGCGCACTCCACCAGCCCCACCAGCGGTGCGTGGTAGGTGCGGCTAGCTCGCACCCCGCAACGCCTCCGGGAGAAGCCCGGCGATGGCCTGTGCGGCCTCCCGGGCTGCCTGCGGCCGGCGCAGGCTCCGGGCGGCCCTGCGCATGGATTCCAAGGCCGCAGGTTCGGCCAGTAGATGCTCCACCACCCGCCGGAGGTCCTCCAAATCGCGCGCCACCCGCGCTGCGCCCGCGGCCGCCAGCATGCGCGTGTTCCACTCCTCCTGGCCCGGGATGGGCCGGTAGATGACCATGGGCAGCTCCCGCACCAGGGCTTCCGACACCGTGAGCCCGCCGGCCTTGGTGATGAGCAGGTCCGCCGCGGCCATCCACTCGTGCACGTTGGACACAAACCCGTGCACGTGAAAGTCGGCCCGGCGGCGGCTGCGGTGCCGCAGGCGTTCCACCAGGGCCTCGTCCCGGCCGCACACGAACACCGCCTGCACGCGCCGGGACAGGTTCATCAGCACCCGGTGCACGTCCAGGATGCCGCCCAGCATGGCGTACGCGCCCGCCATCACGAGGACCGTGGTGCGGGAGGGATCCAGGCCGAGACGGCGTGCGACCGCCTGCCGGTCCAGAGGGGCCGCGAAGGCGGGATCCACCGGGATGCCCGTGACGCGGATCCTGGCCGCGGGGACACCCCGGTCCACCAGGCCCGCCCGCACATCCTCAGAGGCCACACAGTACAGGTCCACGTGGGGGTGGATCCACTGGGAGTGCACCGCGTAGTCCGTGAGCACCACCGCGGAGGGCTGCGAGGCCTTCCCCTCCCCCTTGAGCTCGGAGAGGGATCCCGCGGGGGTCGGGTGCACGGAGACCACCACGTGGGGCGCGCGCTGGTGCAGGTAGGCCAGCAGCCGGGCCTTGCCCAGCCGGTTGATGAACCGCTGCGTGGCTGAATCGGGCCGGATGTTGCCTGTGGCGTAGTAGAAGGCACCCCACAGGCGCGGCGCGTGGCGCACGCTGCGCACGTACAAGGTCCGCGTGAAGCGGTTCAAGGCGGGGTCTACGAACTGCTCGAAGAAGTCCACCACGTCCACCTGCGCTTGCGGAAAGCCGCTGCGCCACTGCGCCGCCAGCACCTCCGCCACGCGCTGGTGGCCTCCGCCGTAGGAGGCGGACAGCACGAGGAAGCAGGGAGCCCCGGGGCGGGCGGTGCAATCCATGGCCTACCAGGGAACGGCGTCCAGGACGCGTTCCGCGGGCTTCCAGGGCAGGGACTCGGGCGGCAGCAGGATCCGCAGGGCGCGGGGCAGGACCCGGGCCCGGATGGTGCGGGTCCGCACCATGGGGTTGCCGTCCACGTGCGTCTCCACCTCCCGGTCCGCCTGCACGGTGACCTCCCGGCAGCGCTGGATCACGATCTCGGGGATGGGCGAGCGACGGATCATCTTCAGCGCCGCGTTGAACGACCGCATGCGGCGCATCTCCTGGATGATGTACAGGTCCAGCAGGCCGTCCCGCAGGCTGGGGGTAGGAAGGGACGGGACCCGTTCCCCGTACATGCGGCCGTTGACCACGGCCACCAGCAGCACGCGCCCCGTGAACCGTTCGGACTCCGTGGTGACCTCCACCTCTAGGGCCTCCCGTCCGCTCACCAGCTCCAGAAGGCTGGCGAGGAAGTACACCGCACGGCCCCGCAGGATGCGCCGGTCCCGGAGACGGTTGGCACCCACCGCGACCCGGGCGTCGAACCCGACCCCGAAGACGTTGGCGAAGAAGCGGCCGTTGGCCTCCGCCACGTCAAAGTCCGCGGGCTGCGCGTGCACCAGGGCTTGCGTGGCCCGCTGCACGCTGCGGGGCAGGGGCAGCCCCCGCACGAACTCGTTGGCGGTCCCCGCGGGCACGATGCCCACCGCGCTGCGTCCGCCGGCCCGCAGGACCCCGTTCACCACCGCGTTCACGGTGCCGTCGCCCCCTACCGCTACCACGGCGGGGAAACCCGCGCGGCTGCCCCGCTCCGCGACCTCCGCCAGCGCGTCGAAGCCTGCCGCTTCCTGTACCTCGTACGGGACGCCGCGGCTGCGGAGCACGCGGGTGATCACGGGGAGCACCTCCGCGATCCGCCCGCCGCCCGCGTACGGGTTCGCCACCAGGAGCAGCGGCTGCGCCACAAGCCCATTCTACGCTCCCGGGGGTAGCGGGGGCCTCAGGTCCGAAGGCGGTGCAGCCCGGCAAGGAAGCCCGTGAGGGTGTCCGCGCCGGAGGTTTCCCCTGCACGCAGCGCCGCTTCTGCCGCAGGCTCCCAGGGCCCCCCCGCGGCCAGGGATGCCACGAGGTGGTGCCACGCCTCCGAAGCTTGACCTGCAGCCGCGGCACGCAGGTACGCGCGCGAGATGCGGCCTGTGCCTTCCAGGCGCGGTGTTCCCCGGGGCAGGCCCGCTACGTACCGGGCCAGCATCCACCCGCACAGGAAGTCGTCCCCGCTGGGCGTCAGGCCTGGGCCGAGGCCGCACAGAATCCGCCAGCCGAGTGCCTCGCGGCCTCCGACCATGGCCGCGGCCCCCTCCAGCGCCCTGCGCTGCCAGGCCTGCAGGCGCGGACCACGGCCCAGCAGGAGGTGAGGCAGTATCGGTGCCAGGCTCTCCGGCGAGGCGACGCTGGCGAGCCAGTCGCAGCAGCGG
>PSLI01000061.1:0-6937 GCA_040289515.1 Candidatus Sysuimicrobiota bacterium | reverse complement strand
CGCTCCGGCCTGCCGGTGCGCTGCTGGGTCTGGCCGGGGAACACCGCCGACGTGACCCGGGTGGAGGAGGTCAAACAGGACCTGATCGCCTGGAAGCTGGGCCGGGTGGTCACGGTGGTGGACCGCGGCTTCGTCTCGGAGGAGAACCTGCGGGTGCTGCAGCGCACCGGGGGTCACTACATCGCCGGGGAACGGCTGCGGGCGGGCAAGGCGGGGGTGGAGGAGGCACTGTCCCGGCCCGGACGCTACCGGCGGGTGCGGCCGAACCTAGAGGTCAAGGAGCTGGTGGTGGGTACGGGCGAGGCCCGCGAGCGGTACATCCTGGTGCGCAACCGGGAGCAGGCGGAGCGGGACCGCGCCCGGCGGGAGCAGATCTTAAGCCGCATCCGCGAGGAGCTGCGGGCCATCGAGCGTCTCCCCAAGGGGCAGCAGGCGAAGGCGGTCTGCGCCTCCTGGCGCATCCCACCTACGGCCGCTACCTGAAGCTGGACGAGCGGCGCTGGCCGGTGATCGACCGGGCCAAAGGTGCAAGCCGAGGCCCGGCTGGACGGCAAGGTCCTGCTGCGGACCTCCGACGACACCCTGGCACCCGTCGATGTGGCGCTGGGCTACAAGCAACTCATCGAGGTGGAGGAGGCGTTCCGCACCCTCAAGCACACGCTGGAGCTGCGGCCCGTCTGCCACCGGAAGGACGAGCGCATCCGCGCCCACGTGCTCTTGTGCTGGCTGGCCCTGCTGCTGGTGCGGGTGGCGGAGGTGCGGGGGGAGGAGCGCCTCCGGCAGCGTCACAGCTGGGAGCGGATCCGCACCGAGCTGGAGCGGATGCACCTGGGCTATTTCCGCGGCCAGGCCGGTGTGGTCTACCAGCTCACGGAGACCATGCCCTTCCAGGCCCGGCTCTTCGAGGCGACCGGCGTAGCGGAGCCGCCCCGCTTCTTCCGCATCGACCCCGCCCAGGCCAGCGCGTAGACACACGGGCATGCCTACGCAAGGGGCGGGAAAGCCTGTCGTGACGGCCTTTCCCGCCCCTTCGTGTGGATGGGAAGTGTCAAACTCGGGTTCAGCACGCCCACGGTGCCCGTGCCGGAGCGCACCCCCCGCAGGATGGTGCCGGGGACCAGCTGGTACACGGGGCGAACAGCCGACCCTGAGCCAGCAGGGTCCCGCGGTTGCGAGCCAGGTTGTGGCCTTTCCGCAACCGGCCCATGGCCTAGTCCGCGGTGCCCGGCCGGTTTGCAGGCTGGTCTCGCCCGGCTGCAGGTGCCGCACCCGGATGTAAAACTGCGCCCCGGCCACGCTGGAGAGGGGGTAGGACAGCTCCCGGACCGACTGGAAGACCCTGGTGTTGCGCGGGGTGTGCCCCGCCTGGAACCGAGCCAGAGATTCCGGATTCCCGTCGTGCTCGTACAGCACCACCCCCACCCACCCGGTGGTGACAGCTCCAGGACCGTGCGCTCGCCAAGGCTCACGGCCCTGCGCTCAAGGACGTCCCCTCGAACCACGCGCGCGGCGTTCTGAGAATTGCGGGGTTCAACGAGGGTTCGGCTCGACAACATCGGGGCGACCAGGAACCCGTTCGCCGCTGCGGCAACAAGCAAGGCGACCCGGGCTGCCATCCTCACCCGCGCGTGAGGCGATCTGTAGGGCCTCGGATCGTCGGGCCATGAAAGACCTGGCCGCGTGCAACCCCCGTTCGGGGGAGGGCTCGTTCACCCGGACAGGGGATACGGCTGCGCGGTGCCGAGGGAGGCGCCGTGTGCCACCGGCCGGGCGTGGCTAGACTGAAGGCGGGACCCGCCGGGGATCTTCCCCGGGGAAGGTCACGCGGAGGGGACGGGCTCAAGCCGGTCATGCGCAACCTGGAGATCGCAGCCCTCTTTAACGAGATCGCGGACCTGTTGGAGATCAAAGGGGAGTCGCCCTTCCGGGTCAACGCGTATCGGCGGGCTGCCCGCTCCCTGGAGAACCTGGCGGAGGACGTGGAGCAGGTGGCCGACCGCGGGGAGCTGGATCAGATCCCGGGGATCGGCAAGAGCCTGGCGGAGAAGATCTCCGAGTACCTGCGCACGGGCAAGATCGCCTACCACCAGGAGCTGCTGCGGGAGCTGCCCCACGGCATCACCACCCTGATGCGGGTGCCCGGACTGGGGCCCAAGACAGCCCTGCTGGTGTATGAGCACCTGGGGATCACCACGCTGGATGAGCTGGAGCGTGCGGCCCGCGAGGGACGCCTGCGGGGACTGCCCCGTATGGGCCGCAAGACGGAGGAGAACATCCTGCGGGGCATCGAGCAGGTGCGGCGCCAGTCCACCCGGCTGCCCCTCGGATCGGTGCTACCCGTGGCCCGGGAGCTGGTGGAAGCCCTGCGCCAAGCGCGGGGGATTGGGGACGTGAGCGTGGCGGGCAGCCTGCGCCGCATGCGGGACACCATCGGCGACATCGACGTGCTGGCTACCGCGAGCCGGCCGGAGGCCGCCATGGAGGTGTTCACCACCCACCCCCTGGTGGCACAAATCCTCTCCCGCGGCACCACGCGTAGCAGCGTGGTCCTGCGCAACGGCATGCAGGCGGACCTGCGGGTGGTGGACCGCGCCAGCTTCGGGGCCGCCCTGCAGTACTTCACGGGGTCCAAGGACCACAACGTGAAGCTGCGGGAGCGGGCAGTGCGCATGGGCCTCAAGATGAACGAGTACGGGGTGTTCCGGGTGGAGGACGACCGGCTTGTGGCGGGCCGCACGGAGGAGGAGGTGTACGCGGCGGTGGGCCTGCCGTGGATTCCCCCCGAGCTGCGGGAGGACCAGGGGGAGATCGAGGCTGCGGAGCGGAGGAGGCTGCCGCGCCTGGTGAGTCGGGAGGACATCCAGGGGGATCTCCACATGCACACCAAGTGGAGCGACGGGCAGGCGACCGCGGAGGAGATGGCCCGGGCCGCCCAGCAGCTGGGCTACGAGTACGTGTGCATCACCGACCACTCGCAGTCCCTGAAGTTTGCGGGCGGCGTCAGCGTGGAGGACCTGCGCGCCCATATTCGGGAGGTCCGGTGCCTGTCAGAGCGGCTAGACGGGATTACGGTGCTCATCGGCTCCGAGGTGGACATTCTGGCGGACGGCACCCTGGACTACCCGGACGAGGTGCTGCGGGAGCTGGACGTGGTGATCGCCTCGGTGCACAGCCGGTTCCGCATGGACACGCAGGCCATGACCCAGCGCATCCTGCGCGCCATGCGCAATCGTTACGTGACCATGATCGGGCACCCCACAGGACGCCTGCTGGGCCAGCGGGATCCCTACTCCGTGGACGTGGAGAAGCTGGTGGAGGGCGCGAGGGAGACAGGGACCATCCTGGAGCTGAACGCGCAGCCCGATCGGCTGGACTTGAAGGACACCCACCTGCGGCTCGCCAAGGAGCGCGGGGTGCAGGTGGCCATCGGGACGGACGCCCACAGCCCGGCGGAGCTGCGCTTCATGGAGTTCGGAGTGGGGACCGCGCGGCGGGGCTGGCTGGAGCCGCAGGACGTGGTGAACACGCTGCCCCTGCGGAAGCTACTGGCCCGCCTGCGGCGGAAGCGGGGCGGGTGAAGGTCTCCGTGCTGGAAGGCGGTGCGGCCGCTAGAGCGTCCCTTTTTCGCGCGCCCCACTCTGGAGGTGGCCCCGGAGCTGGTGGGTGCCCTGGTGGTGAGGGTCCTGGAACCTTCAGAGGTGCCCGGCGGGGCCACGGAGCGTGTGGTGCTGGTGGCCAAGCTGGTGGAGGTGGAGGCGTATCTGGGGCTGCAGGACCCCGCAAGCCACGCCTTCCGGCGTACCCCGCGCAGCGCTATCATGTGGGGGCCGCCGGGCCACGCGTACGTGTACTTCTCCTACGGGAACCACCACTGCATGAACGTGGTCACGGAACCGGAGGGCGTGCCGGGCGCGGTCCTGCTCCGGGCCGCAGAGCCCCTGCAGGGCGTGGAGGCGATGTGCCGACTGCGCGGCATCCGGGACGTCCGTCTGCTGCTTTCGGGACCGGGCCGCCTCACGCACGGGCTGCGCGTGGACCGGCGCTTCAACGGCTGGGACCTCACGCGCCCCGGCAGCCTGTACCTGGCAAGGGGCGAGCCGCCCGCCCGGGTGGAGAGCTCGCCCCGTATCGGCATCCGGCGCGCCACGGATCGTCCGTGGCGATTCTTCGACCCCACAAGCCCGTTCGTGTCCCGATGACCTACCGGCGCGTGCTGTTCTGGTTCGTGGACGGGCTGGGCCTGGGCCCGCCCGAGCACAACCCACTCCTGGAGGCGGCCACGCCCACCTTCCAGGAGCTCGTAGGCGGGCCCCTGTGCGCGGGATCCCTGCCGGTGTACAGGAGCTGGTGTGCGGTGGTTCCCCTGGACGCCACGCTCGGAGTGCCCGGGCTGCCGCAGAGCGGCACCGGACAGACCGCGCTGCTGGCGGGGTGCAACGCCGCGGCCCTGGAGGGCCGCGGCGTGCCGGGTTTCCCCAGCGCGCGGCTGCACACGCTGCTGCGGGAGCGCAACCCGTTTTCCAGGCTGCGGGCGCGGGGACTCCCCGTGGCCCTGGCCAACGCGTACCCGGCCAGCTACCTCCACGACACCCGTCGTCCGCGGGGGGCGTTCTTCCTCGCCGCCCAGTTTGCCGGCGTGCGGTTGCGGGGCCTGGACGACCTGCGGCGCGGGTGGGCGGTGGCGGGTGACCTTACGGGCGAGGGGCTTGCCGCCCGGGGTCACCGCGTAGAGGTGGTCTCGCCTGAGGAGGCGGGCCGCGGCCTGGCGGCTTTGGCCCGTCATTATACGTTCACCGCGTTCGAGTACTTCGCCCTGGGCCTGGCCTCGCACGGCCGGTGGAAAGCTCCGGTGGCCGCGGTGCTGGAGGGCCTGGACTGGACCTTGGGCGCGGCCCTCCGTGAGCTTGATCCCCAAGAGGACCTGCTGGTGCTGACCAGCGATCACGGCGGCGCGGAGTCCCCGCAGGGCAATCACACCACCCACCCTGTCCCACTGATTGCCGCCGGTCCCGGTGCGCAGCGACTGGTTCTGCATTGCCGATCCCTGGCGGACGTGGCCCCTGCCCTGGAGGCGCTGCTCGTGCGGTAGCGCGCGGGTGCAGGAGCCGTTTCGGGTATGCTGGAGGCGTGGACGAACGTACCCTCCGGGTCCTGGAGTTCGGCTGGGTCCGCCAGCGCCTGCGCAATCTGTGCGCCACGCCCCTGGGGGAAGAGCTGGCGCAGGGCCTTGTGCCCGAGGTGGCGTTTGACCGCGTGCAGGAGCTGCAGCAGGAGACCGCGGAGGCGCGGGTGCTGCTGCGGGAGGGCGGGCTTCCCCTACGGGGGGTGGTGGACTTCCGGCCCTGGGTGCAGCGGGCTGCGATGGGAGGCAGCCTGGAGGGGCGGGCCCTGGTGGACGTGTGGCGGGCGGCCAGGGCCGCACGCCTGGCCAAGGCGGCGGTGGGCGCGAGGGCCGAGCGGCTGCCCCTGCTGGCGGCCCTCGTGCACGGCCTGCCCACCTTCGAGCTCCTGGAGGCCAAGTTGGAGCGTTCCCTCAGCGAGGAGGGGCAGGTGCTCGACAGCGCCAGCCCCGGCCTAGCGCGGGTGCGGCGGGAGATCCGGGCCGCCCAGGAGCGGTTGCGGGCCAAGCTGGAGGAGATTGTCCGGTCGCCCCGCTGGAGCCGCATGCTGCAGGACCCCATCGTCACCGTGCGGGGAGACCGGTACGTGGTGCCCGTGAAGCAGGCGTACGCGGCGCAGTTCCCGGGCGTGGTGCATGACCAGTCAGCCAGCGGCTCTACGGTGTTCATGGAGCCCCTGGTGGCTTTGCAGCTGGGCAACCACCTGCGCCAGCTGCAGGGCCAGGAGGCGCGGGAGGCCGAGCGGGTGCTGGCGGAGCTTTCCGCGGAGGTGGGCGCCCGCCGGGCCGACTGGGACCGCCTCAGCCGTGTTCTTGCGCGGCTTGATTTCGCCCTGGCGAAGGCAGCGCTGGGGGAGGAGCTGGAGGCTTGCCGCCCGGTGCTGGTGCCGGCCCCGGTGGTGGACTTTCGCGCGGCACGGCACCCCCTGCTCGTGGACCGGTGGCGCCGCCACGGCACGCCCGTGGTGCCCGTGGACGTGCGCCTGGGCGAGGAGTTCCGAACCCTGGTGATCACAGGCCCCAACACGGGCGGCAAAACGGTGACCCTGAAGACGGTGGGGCTGCTCACCCTGATGGCCCAGGCGGGGTTAGCCATCCCCGCGGCGGAGGGCAGCCGCGCGGGGTGCTTCCGGGAGGTGTACGCGGACATCGGGGACGAGCAGAGCATCCAGCAGAACCTGTCCACCTTCTCCTCCCACATGCGGGCGGTGGCGGAGGTGGTGCGCCGTGCGGGACCCGGCTGCCTGGTGCTGCTGGACGAGGTGGGTGCGGGCACGGACCCCGCAGAGGGCTGCGCCCTGGCCCGCGCGGTGGTGGAGACGCTGCACGAACGCGGGGCGTGTAATGTGGTCACCACCCACTACGGGGAGCTGAAGGCTCTTGCGTACCGCATGGAGGGGGTGGAGAACGCCTCCGTGGAGTTCGACGTGGAGACCCTCCAGCCCACGTACCGGCTGCGCCTGGGAGTGCCCGGCCGCAGCAACGCCCTGGTGATCGCAAGGCGGCTCGGCTTGGAGGAGGCGGTGGTGGAGCGCGCCCGGTCGCACCTGGCCCGCGAGGTGCAGGAGGCGGATGCGGTGCTGGAGGGGATGGAGCGGCAGCGGCACGCCGCGGAGCTGGACCGCAAGGAGGCGGAGCGTTTGCGCGCGGAGCTGGAGGCCCTGCGCGTAAGCTACGAGGACCGGCTGCGGCGCCTGGAGGAGGACCGCGCTCGCCTGCTGAACCAGGCCCGGGAGGAGGCCCGCCGGGTGGTGGAGCGGGCAAGGCAGGAGGTGGAAGCGCTACTGCAGGCCCTGCGCACGGACCGGCAGCAGCGGG
>PSLI01000060.1:0-7754 GCA_040289515.1 Candidatus Sysuimicrobiota bacterium | reverse complement strand
TACCGCGGCCGCCTGCTCCCCCCGAAGGTACGCCTCCACCGCCTGCGGGTCGTAGCGGGGCAGGTCCAAGAAGAAGAAGTCACCGTACCGCAACACGTCCGAACCCTCTTTGATGCGTTCGCCGAGGACCTCCACCACCCGCCGCACGTACACCCGCTGGTCCGACGTGGGCGGGCCGGGCAGCAGCCCGTGCCGGACCAGGTAGCCCGCCACCAGCTCCACCACCCGCTCAGGGTCCTCCCGCAAGGCCCGGCGCATGTACTCCCCGTTCATCCACACCAGCTTCTGCCGATCGAAGACCGGCGAGGCGCGGCCCACCTGCGACAGGTCGAACCGCCGCACCAGTTCCTCGGTGCTGAAAATCTCCCGCCCGTCCTCCGGGTACCACGCCATGAGGGCGAAGAAGTTCCGCAGGGCCTCCGGCAGGAACAGCTCGTCCCGGTACTCCCGCAGGGCCGCATCCCCGTGCCGCTTGCTGAGCTTCCTCCGGTCCGGACCCACCAGGACGGGCAGGTGTGCGAACTGGGGCGGCTCCCAGCCCAGGGCCCGGTACAGGAGCACCTGGCGGGGCGTGTTGCTCAGGTGTTCTACGGCTCGCAGGACGTGCGTGATGCGCATGTCGTGGTCGTCCACCACGTTGGCAAAGTTGTACAGCGCCGTCCCGTCGGAGCGGACCACGATGAAGTCGTCCAGCTCGTCCAGGGCGAAGGCCACTTCCCCCCGAATCAAGTCGTGCACCACCACATACAGCCGCTCCGGTCCGCCCTCCTCCCGCCGGCGCTCCAGCCAGCCCGAGCTCCAGGCTGGGTCGTGGAACCGGCCCACGTCCAGCCTCAGGGCGGGCCGCACCCCTGCGGCCCGCAGGGCACGTATCTCTTGCTCCGGGCGGGTCCGGCAGCGACCCGAATACCGGTACGGCCGCCGCTCCGCCAAAGCACGCTGGCGTTCCTGCTCGATCTCCTCCGGGGTGCAGTAGCAGGGGTAGGCAGCACCCGCCCGCAGCAGGGCCTCTGCGGCTTCCCGGTACAGCTCGGTCCGTTCGCTCTGACGGTACGGCCCGTACGGCCCGCCCACGTCCGGGCCCTCGTCCCAGTCCATGCCCAGCCACCGCAGGTCCTCGTAGATGGCCCGCTCGTACTCGGGGGACGACCGGGTGGGGTCGGTGTCTTCGATCCGCAGCACCACCCGGCCCCCGTGGCGGCGGGCGAACAGCCAGTTGAAGAAGGCGGCCCAGGCGTTGCCCACGTGCAGGTAACCCGTGGGGCTGGGCGGAATCCGGGTGCGGACGGAGGACACGAACGTGGCTCCTACGTGAACAGGGCGCTTACGGATTCGTCCGCGTGGATGCGGCGGATGGCCTCCGCCAGCAGGGGGGCCGCGGACAGCACCCGCACCTTCGGTGGTGCCTCAGGCTGCCGGGGAATGGTGTCGGTGACGATGACCTCCCGGATCTCGGGCCGGCTGAGCCGCTGTAGGGCGGGCCCCGCGAACACCGCGTGGGTGGCGCATACGTACGCCTCCGGCTGCGCGCCGTGCTGCACCAGGACCTCCACCGCGCCCGTGATGGTACGCGCGGTGTCGATGATGTCCTCAATCAGGATGGGGACCTTGCCCTCCACCTCCCCCACAACCTCCACGGGTTGCTTGGTGTCCTTGCCCACCCGGCGCTGGAACACGATGGCCAGGGGGAGGTCCAGCCGGTCCGCCAGCTGCTTGCTGCGCTTTACGGCCCCGTCGTCCGCAGCCACCACCACCGCGTTGCGCAGGCCCTTGTGGCGGAGGTCGTCGCTAAACAGGGGCATGGCCCGCAGGTGATCCACAGGGATGCTGAAGAACCCCTCGATCTGCCCCGCATGCAGATCCACGGTCAGCACCCGGTCCACCCCCGCGGTGATCAGCAAGTCCGCCACCAGCCGGCCCGTGATGGGTTCCCGGGGCGCGTCCTTCTTGTCCTTGCGGGCGTACCCATAGTACGGAATGACGGCCGTGATGCGGCCCGCGGACGCCCGGCGGAGAGCGTCCACCATGATGAGGAGCTCCATCAGGTTCTCGTTCACCGGGTGGCACAGGGACTGGATCACGAAGGCGTCCACGCCCCGGGCGTTCTCCTCGTACCGCACGTAGATCTCTCCGTCCGCGAAGCGCTCGATGCGGGCCCGCCCCAGCTCCAACCGGAGACACCCGGCGATCTGCTCCGCGAGGGGGCGGTTGGAGGTCCCGCTGAACAGCTTGAGGGGTCCGTACTCCAAGGGCGCCTCCGGCCGTGGCCTCCGTCCCCACTATAGCAACCGCCGCGCGGGCGGTCAGCGGCCGGCGAGCGTGCGGGCCTCCACCAGGAACCGGATGGCGGTACGCTCCTGGCCGTCGATCTCCACCTTCGTGAAGGCGGGGATGGCTACCAGGTCGATGCCGTTGGGCGCGATGAACCCCCGGGTGATGGCGATGGCCTTCACCGCCTGGTTCACGGCCCCCGCGCCGATGGCCTGCAGCTCCGCACAGCCGTGCTCCCGCAGCAAGGCCGCGAGGGCCCCGGCCACGGCCTTGGGGTTGGAGTCCGCAGAGACCTTGAGTACCTCGGGCACCCTGACCACCCGCGGCGGGGCGTCCTCGCTCGCGCACCGCGCAGCTTAGTCTTCCGCGTCAACCCGCCCCTTCCCTTCCTGCCGGGGAACGCAGGACAAGCCAGGCGAACCTGGGCAGGGCCAGCTGGCGCCGCCACCGCCGGGGCTCCCGCGCCAGCCGGTACAGCCACTCCAGGTGGACTCTCCGCACCCAGGCGGGCGCGCGGGGCAGGCGGCCCGCCAGCACGTCCAAACTTCCGCCCACGCCCATGGCCACCCGGACCCCCAACCGATTCAGATGCCGGCTCAGCCACAGCTCCTGGCGGGGGCTGCCCAGCCCGCAGAACAGGAAGTGGGCGCCCGAGCGCGCCACAAGCTGCACCACCGGCGCGTCCTCCTGGAAGTACCCGTGGTGGGTTCCTGCCACCCGCAGCCCGGGACAGCGGGCCTGTAGGGTGGCCGCGGCTTGTTCCGCCACCCCTGGTATGCCTCCCAGCAGGAACACGGACCACCCCACTCCCGCGGCACGGGCGCACAAGGCCTCCATCAGCTCGATTCCGGGAACGCGCTCGGGCAGGGGACTCCCCAGGTGACGGGAAGCCCACACCACGCCGATCCCGTCCGCCACCACCACGGAGGCGGTCTGTAAGGCGCCCCGCAGCTCGCTGTCGGACTGAGCGGTCACCACCAGCTCGGGGTTGGCGGTCACCACCAGGTGCGGACCGCCCGCGGAGGCCAGGGACGCCACCTGGTCTACCGCCTCCTGTAGGGTCAGGCGGTCGAAGGGCACGCCCAACACCCACACCCGGCCGCTCAACCCCTGACCCCCAGGATCTCCGCCGCGACCTGGGCAGGCCTTCGGGCCAGCGTCTGAAGAGCCCGCACACCCCGTCGAAGCCGCTCCCCTGCACCGGCCTCGCGGAGGAGGTCTGCCACGCACCGCGCCACCTTGCCCGGGTCCGGGAGGTGGCTTGGAACCCACGGCATTCCCAGAGAGTTCGCGAAGGAAGACACCTTCGGGTCGTACGCAATCCCCACGAAGGGTACGCCCGCAGCGGCGGCCAGCACCAGGGCGTGCAGGCGCATGCCCACCACCGCCTGCGCCCGGCCGAGCAACCCGAAAGCCTCCTGGGGGGTGGAGGGGACCGCCAGCTCTGCGGTCAACTCCTCGGCCAGGCGCGTGGCCATGGGCAGGTCGGCGCGCCGGTGCAGGCACACCACCCGTACGGGAAGCCCGGACGCCCTTGCGGCCGTTCGCAGGGCTTCCACCAGGCCTGACCACGGAACGTCCTGCCACGGCCGCACGCACACGGCCAGCATCGGCTCCCGAACGCCCCCCGCAGCCGGGAGGGCCAGAGCAGGGTCGCAGACAACCTCCGTGGGGCGCTGCACCCCCAGCTGCCGCAGCAGCAGGGCAGAGTCCTCGTCCCGCAGGGTGATGCGGCAAGCCGATTGCATGGCCTTCCGGGTGACCGCACGGCTGACCCTCCGCCGCAGGGGCCCCAGCCCCTGTGCGTACACCAGGATCGGCCTGCCGCGGGCCAGCTCGTGCAGCAGTCCGTAGAACAGCGGGCTGCGCCACGAGGTGACGTCTTGGAACAGGCTCCCGCCGCCGCTGCACACCAGGTGGCTGGACCGGAAAAGCCGCCGGACAGCCCGCAGGTTCGTCCGGGGCAGACTGTGCACGCCGTGCACGTTTTCCGTCCAAGCGGGATCCGCGGACAACACCCACACCTCCACCCCCGGCAGCGCCTCCTGCAGGTGAGCCCGCATTGCCCACAGGACCGCTTCGTCGCCCAGGTTGCCGAACCCGTAGTAGCCGAGGATGGCCACCCGCACCGTCAGGGCGCCCGCACGGGGGTGCTGGACTCCGGACTGCCCAGGCGCGCTTCGCTCGCCGAGGAGGGGGGATGGGCTGCCGCGGCCAGCGGCCGGCCTAACCGCCTGGCACACAGGTACAGCACGCTTCCCAGGACGGTCCCCAGCAGCAGCCCGTTGGCGGTGCGCCAGGCGGTGTACAGCAGCGGGGTGTGCAGGTGGGAGAAAGAGTTCACTAGGCCTGCCTGACCCACCGCGCCTGCGACGAGCAGCGGGAGGGTCCAGCCGTGGAAGCCCATGGTTTTTGCGGTCACGGCAAGCACGAGCGCGGGGTGGCCCAGCAGGTACTCCTTGGTCCGCGGTCTGGCCACCAGCGCGCGCTCCAGGGCGTCCCGCAGGCGCTCTTCCACGGAGGGCACCGGCACCCCGGTGTTGCCCGTGCGCAACAGCAGCAGGACCGCCACACCTGCCACCACGGCCACCGCCACGGCGCCGCCCACAGTCACAGGCCTGGCCAGCCACCTCCGCAGCTGCTCCCATACGGCGTTTCGGGAGGGTTCGGTCTGCTGCCCGGCGAAGTACAGCGCGCCTAGTAGCACCGGCGGTGCTACGGTGGCTACCTTGACCCCGAGGAAGGTGTCCGCGGCCATCCGGAAGGGCCAGTCCACCAGCAAAGCCGCCACCACCACGCCCCCGGCGGCGGAGACCGCACTTGTGGCCCACAGGGCCAGCAGGGCGGAGACCAGGCCCCACCGGCGGCCCTCCGCCCAATCGGCCACGGCCCACAGCGCCAAGGTAGGAAAGGCCACCGCGGCCCCCAGGGCTGCCAATTTGTTCACCCATAGAGCTAGCCCCGCGGCCGAGCCCGCGGCCAGGACAGCCATGCCCGCTGTCCACGCGGAGAGCGCCAGGTTCTGCGAAACAGGCCGGCCGCTCAATTGCGCCGCCACCACCAGCAACAGCACCACCGAGGCCACCGCAGCAGCCCGCGCGCCCCACCGCAGGCCCGAGGGGACTGTCACCTCCGGCAGGGAGCGGGCAGGACCCAGTTGGAAGCCTGCTTCTCGCACCGCGGAGGCCACCTGCTCCACGTACTTTAGGTTGAAGCGCACGGGGTCCACGCCCCCCGGTGTCTGCAGGTAGGGCCGCAGGTACACCATCCGCGCGTTGCGCTCCCGTACGCCTCGGGCGAACCGGTCCACCGCGTCCTCCCGCGGGATGCGCTCCAGCTCCTCCGGCGGGATGCTGATCACCCTCAGCACCTGCGGGCGCATCAGGCGCGTCATCGCCTCTTCCCCCCGCATCCGGCGGACAGGGGTCAGCACCTCCACCCGGCCGTACAGCGCGCCCGCATCCCGCAGGGCGGAGGCGGCTACCTCCACCAACCGTTCGTAGCCGAGGACCTCGCTGAGCTCAAACACCACGGTGTGCCCGCGCACCAGATGCGCGTAACCCGCTACCCGCTGCGCCAGGCGCTCCGGGGTGAAGCTGCGGACGTTGCGGGGGCGCAGCACCACCCGGAACCCGAGGCTCTCCCAGCGCCGCACCGAGGAGGGCAAAAAGCCGAGGCCGGTCTCCTCGAGGTCCCGGGGCCGACCAAGGACCCTGAGCACCAGGGGCTCGCGCAACACCACCGCCACCCGCTCGGGCCCCAAAGCCGTCCGGAAGCCCCACTGCACCTGCCGGGCCACCTCGGGATCCGCGGGCACCACGTAAAGGGCTGCGGCATCCGCACGCGCCGCCAGCGCCCGCAGGGGTGGCGCAAGGGTTCCGGTTCGTAGTAGGTCCCGCAGCTCCGACCCGGACCGGTAGGACACCCGCCCCTCGTCCTGCAGCCGCCTCAGGGTGGCCTCGTACACCGCCACGGACCCCGCGCCATGCGCCCGCAGGGCCTGCCAAGGCTCCACTCCGGCTTGGGCCTCCCGCTGGAACAACACCTTCCAGTCCTCGGAGTCCAGCACCAGCTCCACCGTCCGGTAGCCCGACTCCACCCGGTGGCGCTCCCACGCCACGGCCACCGAGCCCACAAAGCCCGCGACCAGCAGGAACAGCGGGACAGGATGCCTCGCGAGCAGGCGCACGGGTCCTGCCTAGCCCGCCCGGGGGCCCGTCGTGCGGGACGCCTGTGCGGCTTGGTGCCGCAGGTACGCGTAGATGAAGGGATCGAGGTCGCCTTCCAACACCGCCTCCGCGTTGCCCGTCTCATACCCCGTGCGGTGGTCCTTGACGAGGGTATACGGTTGCAGCACGTAGGAGCGGATCTGGTTCCCCCACGCCGCTTCCCGGTGCTCGCCCCGCAGGGCCCGCAGGCGCTCCTCCTGCTCGCGGCGCCGCAGCTCGTACAGACGCGCCGCCAGGATCCGGAGGGCGTTTTCTCGGTTGGCGTGCTGGCTTCGCTCGTTCTGGCACTGGACCACCAGCCCCGTGGGCAGGTGGGTGATGCGCACCGCGGTCTCCACCTTGTTCACGTTCTGCCCGCCAGCTCCCCCGCTCCGGAAGGTCTCCACCCGCAGCTCCTCCGGCCGGAGCTGCACCACCACGGGCTCCACCTCCGGCAACACCTCCACCAGGGCAAAGGAGGTGTGGCGCCGGTGCGCGGCGTCGAAGGGGGAAATCCGAACCAACCGGTGAGTCCCTCCTTCCCCTTTCAGGTAACCGTACGCGTACGGTCCCCGCACCAGCACCGTGGCGCTCTTGATCCCCGCCTCCTCCCCGGAAGACACGTCCAGCACCTCCGTGGTGTAGCCGCGCTGTTCCGCCCAGCGCAGGTACATCCGCAGGAGCATCCGGGCCCAGTCCTGGGCCTCCGTGCCCCCCGCACCCGCGTGTACGGACAGAAGAGCGTTGTGCGCATCGTGCTCCCCGCTGAGGAGCGTCTGCAGCTCCAGGTGGTCCAGCCGCTCGTGCAGGTCCCGGGCCTCCTGCTCCAGCAGCTGCAGCTCTTCCGGGTCGGTAGCCATCTGCAGGAGCTCCCGCAGGTCCGAAAGCCCCTTCCTCAGGGTCCGGACTGCCTCCACCTGCTCCCGCAGGGTCTCCAGCTCCTGGTGCACCCGCCGGGCTCGGTCAGGATTCTCCCACAGGGCCGGATCCTGGACGGCCCGCTCCAGCTCCGAAAACCGCGCCTGACAGTCCGGGCTGTCAAAGATACCTCCCGACGTCCTGCAGGCGCCGGAGGTCCTCGTCCACTTGCATGCGCAACCGGTCGATCACGTTCGTCCCTCTATCAACCTGTACATCAACACTGTAGCACGCGAGGTCCCGTCAATAAATAGGTGTGGAAAAACACTCAGGCGGCGACCGCCTGGGGTTGGCTGACCTCGATCCCGTCCTCGAACCGCACGCCCGCATACACCTTCTCCAGCAAGCCCGGAGCGT
>PSLI01000059.1:0-7978 GCA_040289515.1 Candidatus Sysuimicrobiota bacterium | reverse complement strand
TGAACGCCGTCAACCGGATGATCGCCGCGGGCCTGCGCGGCGTGGAGTTCATCGCCATCAACACGGACGCGCAGGCGCTGGCCCTGTCCCAGTCGGAGCGCAAGATCCACATCGGTAGTAAGCTGACCCGGGGCCTGGGGGCTGGGGGAAATCCGGAAGTAGGCCGCCAGGCCGCGGAGGAGACCCGGGACGAACTGTACGAGGCCCTGGAGGGTGCGGACATGGTGTTCGTCACCGCGGGGATGGGCGGGGGCACGGGGACTGGGGGTGCCCCCGTGGTGGCCCGCATCGCGCGGGAGCAGGGAGCCCTCACCATCGGGGTGGTGACCAAGCCGTTCTCCTTTGAGGGACGTCGTCGGGCCGCCACGGCCGAGGAGGGCATCCGGAACCTGAAAGAGCAGGTGAACACCCTCATCACCATCCCCAACGACCGGCTTTTGCAGCTGGTAGACCGCAGCATGAGCATGGTGGAGGCCTTCCGGCTGGCGGACGACGTGCTCCGTCAAGGGGTCCAGGGGATCGCGGACCTCATCACGGTGCCCGGTCTCATCAACCTGGACTTCGCAGACGTGCGGGCTGTGATGGCGGAGGCCGGCAGCGCCCTGATCGGCATCGGCGTGGCCTCCGGGGAGGATCGGGCGGTGCGGGCGGCCCGTACCGCCATCAGCAGCCCGCTTTTGGAGACCTCCATGGATGGCGCCCGGGGGGTGCTGCTGAACGTCACGGGCGGCCTGGACCTGGGACTGGTGGAGGTGAACGAGGCCGCGCAGATCATCCAGGAGGCCGCGGACCCAGACGCCAACATCATCTTCGGCGCGGTGATCGACGAGGGGCTCCGGGACGAGGTGCGGATCACGGTGATCGCCACCGGGTTTGACGCCGCGCGTCCCAAGCGGGAAGCGGAGTCCCCCGACCGCGCGGAGGCGCCCGCGCCGCCTGCAGAGCGGGAGGTCCCCGTGAAGGTGTTCATCGACGACCTCGACGTGCCTGCGTTCCTGCGCAAGCGCTGAACGGCGCCCTCCGGGCACGGGTTGGCACGGCGGGTTCGCCGTGCCGGGGAGGACGTATGACGGACCTGGGTGACCCTTTGGAACGCGCGGTGCGGCGCCACTTCCCCGTGCGGGAGGTACACCGGGCGGACGGAGCCGTGCGGTTCGTGATCGCCGAAGGCCCGGGCCTTGGGGCGGCGTTCCGGAGCCTGCGGCGGGAGCTGACGGAGCTGGGGTACGCGCCGCTCTTGCGCCGCCACCGGGGTCAGGCGTGGCTACAGTTGGTGCCGCGGCCGCCGCGGAGCGCGCACCACCAGTGGCTGGTGGTGGCGCTGTTTTTGGCCACCCTCGGCACCACGTTCGCCACGGGGTTTTTGGCCTCGCAGCGGTTCGCGCAGGTCCTGCGGGAGGTGCCCCACGCGGTGCTGCGGGCAGGGTACTGGCCCAACCCCTGGCTGGACGGCCTCACCTTCAGCGCGGCCCTCCTGGCCATCCTGCTGGTGCATGAGCTGGGGCACAAGTTGGCCGCCCGGGTGCACGGGATCGAGGCCAGCGGCCCGTACTTCATCCCCTTCCCACCGCTGCTGGTGGGCGGCGAGATGTCTTTGGGCACCATGGGCGCGGTGATTTTCTCCAAGGAGCCGGCGCCGGACCGGAACGGGTTGTTCGACCTGGGGGCCTCCGGCCCCGTGGCGGGCTTGCTGGTGGCCGCCGCCGTCCTGTGGCTGGGGCTGGAGCGCACGGTGCTGCTGGACCTGCGGGCCCTGTGTCCGGTGCCCCGTCTGGAGGAATGTGGCCCGCTGTTAGCCCTGCCCCGCTTCCCCTTCGGTCTGCCGTGGGTGGTGGACCAGGCACTACGCTGGCGGTTCGGCACCTCTCCGGAGGTGGTGGTGTACCTGGACCCGCTGCTGGACGCGGCCGTGATCGGGGTGTTCGTGACCGCGGTCAACCTGCTACCCGCAGGCTCCCTGGACGGCGGCCACGTGACCCGCGCCCTGCTGGGCGACCGGTGGCACCGTTGGGGGTCGTACGTGGCCGTAGGTCTGCTGTTCCTGATGGGCCTGTGGCTGATGGCTCTGCTGCTGTTGTTCCTGCTTTCGCGGGGTCACCCAGGCCCCATGGACGACCTGACGCCCGCTTCGCCTTCCCGGGGCTGGGCCGGGGTGGGGTTGCTGGTGGTGTTTTTGGTGGCTTTGCCGTGGACCAACCTCCTCCTGCTGCTGCGGCTGGTGGGGGAGCTGGTGGGGCGTTAGCGTGAGCGTGGAGCTTTTGCGGGTTGCCAAGCGGTACGGGGAGCAGGAGGTGCTCCGGGGCGTGGACTTGCGCGTGGGGCCAGGCGAGGCGGTGGCCCTGGTGGGTCCCAACGGGGCCGGCAAGACCACCACCCTACGCATCCTGGCGGCCCTGACCCGGCCTACGGAGGGCAGCGCGCGGGTGTGCGGGTGGGACGTGGTACGCCAGGCGGACCGCGTGCGGCGGTGCGTGGGGCTGGTGGCCGAGCAGGCGGGGGTGTACGGGCGGCTGTCGGCGCTGGAAGTCCTTCGGTACTTTGGGGCCCTGTACGGGCTGGATCGCCGGGAGGTGGAGCGGCGAAGCCAGCAGCTGGTGAGCTGGCTGGAGATGCACGACTTTTGCCACCGGCCGGCCTCCACGTACTCCCGGGGCATGCAGAAGCGCCTGCAGTTGGCCCGCGCTCTTTTGCACGACCCGGAGGTAGTCCTGCTGGACGAGCCCACTTCGGGACTGGACGCTCCAACCGCGCGGGCGGTGCGGGAGGCGGTGCGAACCCTGGCCCGCCAGGGACGGTGCGTGCTGCTGGCGACCCACGACCTCCTGGAGGCTCGCGCGGTGGGCCACCGCATGGTGGTTTTGGAGCGGGGCACCGTACGCCAGGATCCCGCTGCCCTTCCCGAAGTCCCGGCGAGGGTCCCGTGAGGCAGGCCTGGGTGGTGGCGGCCAAGGAACTGGTGGACCTGTCCCGGGACCGACGGGCGCTGCTGCTGGGTTTTTTGCTGCCCGTGGTGGCCGTGCCGGGATTCTCGGTGTTGGTGGAGGGGGGCACGCTAGACAGGCTCAACTCCCCGGCCCGCGTGGCGGTGGTGGGCCCCCGCTCCGCGGACCTGTTGCGGTCGGGCCAGGGCCTGCTGGAGGCGGTTGCCGTGCAGGACCCCGAGCAGGCCCTGCGGTCGGGCCGCGTGGCAGCGGTGGTGGAGCTGCGGGTAGATGCGGACCGCGTGGTGGAGGTAGCGGTGCGCTATCGTGCCCGGGACCTGCAGGGGCTTGCCGCTCGGGAGAAGGTGGCGCAGGCGGTGGCCCGGTACTCCCTGCCTTTCGTGGACCGCACCCTGGCTTCGCGCGGCCTGGATCGGGAGGCCCTCACCCCGGTACGCCTAAGGGACGAACCAGTACCGGGCGGGTCCGGCTGGTTCGGGGATCTTGTGCCCCTTGTGCTGGTGGTGTGGAGTTTCGCGGGAGCGTCCCTAGTGGCCGCGGACCTCACCGCCGGGGAAAAGGAACGCGGGACGTGGGACATCCTGCGCTGTGCTCCCGTGCGCCGCATGAACCTGTTGGGGGGCAAGTTCGTGGCCTCCTGGGTGGCGGGGACAACCCTCGCAATTCTGGCCGCATCAGCGCAGCTGGCCGTGGTGGGGCTGGGGTCGGTAGGGGCCCTGCAGGCCGCGGCCCTGGGCGTGGCGGCCGTGGCCACCAGCGCGGTGGCAGCCGGCCTGGCCCTGTTGGTGGGCCTTGTGAGCCGCGGCGTCCGGGAAGCCAACCAGTGGAGCCTGCCCGTGTACCTGGGGGTGCTGGGGGCCGCGGCAAGCGCACGCACCCTGGAAGGCTGGCCATTGGCTCCCGCGTTTCCCGTGCTGGGCCCCATGCTTCTGGCCAGCCGGGCGGCTGCCGGGGGGCTCCCCGACCCCCTGGAGGTGGTCTGGACGGTTGGCTCCTCCGCCTTTCTATGCACCGGCCTTCTGTTGGCAAGCACCCTTTTGGTCGACAGGGACTAAACGCCAAAGACTTGACGCACGCGCGGAGCGTGTGGGCACAATATGTGCTACCGGGACCCGAAGCTGGCTCAAAATGTTGAGTCAGCCCTGGTCGGAGGGGGCGCCGGAGTGCGTTGTCCGTTCTGCGGTTACCACGACAGCCGGGTGTTGGATTCCCGCCCAGCGGAGGAGGGGGCGGCGATCCGGCGGCGGCGGGAGTGCCCCCGTTGCGAGCGCCGGTTCACCACCTTCGAGCGGGTGGACCCTGTCCCTGTGATGGTCGTGAAGCGAGACGGCCGGCGGGAGCCGTTTGACCGCGGCAAGATCCTCGGGGGGCTGCTGAAGGCCCGGGGCAAGCGACCCATCCCCACGGAGGTCCTGGAGTCCCTGGCCGCGGAGGTGGAGCGGCAGGTGCGGAACCTGGGCGAACCGGAGGTACCCAGCAGCCGCATCGGTGACCTGGTGATGGAACGGCTGCGGGACGTGGACGAGGTGGCCTTCGTGCGGTTCGCCTCGGAATACCGCCGCTTCCAGGACGTGCAGAGCATCGTGGAGGAAGTGGAGCGGTTGCGGGCCGAGAAGGAACGCGCAGAACGCCTCCGCCGGCAGGTGCCCCTGCTGCCCCTGGGGGAGGGCCGGGCCAACGGCACAAACCGACACGGGAAGGTGAACCCATGAGCACCACGCGCGAGGCCACGGACCTGTACCAGCAAACGCTGCGCTACTTCGACGGGGATGAGCTGCGGGCCCGGGTGTTCTTCGACAAGTACGCCCTGCGGGATCGCGAGGGGCGCGTGGTGGAGGCCACGCCGCCCGAGATGTGGGCCCGGGTGGCGCGGGAGATCGCCTCCGTGGAGCCCACCGAGGCCCAGCGGCGGGAGTGGGAGGAGAAGTTTTACTGGCTGCTGGAGGATTTCCGGTTCGTCCCGGGAGGGCGCATCCTGTTCGGGGCGGGCAACCCGCGCCGCGCCACACTCCTGAACTGCTACGTCATTCCGATCCAGGGCGACTCCCTGGAGGACATCTTCGAGTGGTGCAAGCAGGCGGCCCGTACCTACTCCTTCGGGGGAGGGGTGGGCACGGACATCAGCGTCCTGCGGCCGCGGGGCACACCCGTGAACAACGCGGCCATCACCAGCTCCGGGGCGGTGTCCTTCATGGAGCTGCTGTCCACCACCACGGGCACCATCGGACAGGCGGGGCGGCGGGGCGCGCTCATGATCACCATTCGGAGCGACCACCCGGACGTTTTGGAGTTCACCCAGGTGAAGCGGAACCTGAACCGGGTGCGGTACGCCAACATCAGCGTGCGGGTGGACGACGCCTTCATGCGGGCGGTGGAACAGGACGCCGAGTACACCCTGCGGTTTTCGAACGAGAAGGTGCGCACAGAGCGCACCGTGCGCGCCCGGGAGCTGTGGGACGAGCTGGTGCGGGGAGCCCGCGACTACGCGGAGCCCGGGGTGATCTTCTGGGACAGCGTGCGGCGGTGGTCCACCTCGGAGTACAACGGGATGAATGTGGTCACCACGAACCCGTGTTCGGAAATCCCCTTGGAGCCGTACGGAGCCTGCTGCCTGGGCAATGTGAACCTGAGCGCGTTCGTGCGGGAGCCCTTCACGGAGCGGGCGCACTTGGACTGGGAGGCCCTGGAGCGCGCCCTGCGGTGGGCGGTGCGGTTTTTGGACGACGTGCTGGACTACAACGCGGACAAGCATCCTTTGCCCGAGCAGAAGAAGGCCAGCCTGCGCAGCCGGCGCATCGGGGTGGGCTTTACGGGCATGGGGGACATGCTGGCGAAGCTGCGGCTGCGGTACGACTCGGAGGAGGCCCTCCGCTTCGTGGACCGGACCTTTGAGCGGATCAAGAACGTGGTGTACGACGAGAGCGCCAACCTGAGCGCGCAGAAGGGCCCCTTCCCCGCCTTCGACCGGGAGCAACACTTCCGCGGCCGGTTCCTGCAGACCCTGGACGCGCGGGTGCGGGACAAGGCGTACACGCAGGGGCTGCGGAACGTGGCCCTGCTGACGGTGCCCCCCGTAGGCAGCGGGGCGGCCCTGGCGGGGACCACCAGCGGCATCGAGCCCATCTTCGACCTGTACTACCTGCGGCGCAGCGAGTCTTTGCGCCAGCATCAATTCAAGGTCTACCACCCCCTGGTGCGGCAGTACATGGATGCGTTCGGGGTGGACGAGGAGCACCTGCCGGAGTACTTCACCACCGCCCACCGCATCGCGCCCGAGATGCGGGTGCGGATGCAGGCGGTCGTGCAGAAGCACATCGACCACAGCATCAGCTCCACGGTGAACCTCCCGGACGATGCCACCGTGGAGGACGTGGAGCGTATCTATTTCCTGGCGTGGAAGCTGGGATGCAAGGGGATCACCGTGTACCGGGAGGGGTCCCGCGAGGGGGTCTTGATCACGGAGGCGAAAGCGCAGCAGCAGATGCAACCCGAGCCGGTCCGGTGGGATACGGAGCCGGCGCGGGATCGAGCGGTTGTGCGCCCGCGGCCGAAGGTGACCCAGGGTCGAACGGAACGGATCGAGACCCCCCGCGGGCGCGTGTACGTGACCGTGAACGAGGACGAGTACGGGCCGTGCGAGGTGTTCGTGGAGTCTCTGGACGTGGAGGCGGAGGCCACGGGGCGGCTGGTGTCCCTGTGCCTGCGCAGCGGGGTGGATCCCCGGGAGGTGATCGAGCAGCTGTGGCGGGTGCAGTCCCGGGAGGTGGCCCTGGACCGCTCCGCGGACGGCACCCTGGTGCGGGTGAGCACCATCGCCCAGGCGGTGGCCTTGGCCCTGGGTCGGACCTTGTACGGGGACGGCTTCCGGCCCGACAAGGAGTTTCCGCGCGCGGCGGCCCTACCCGAGCCGACGCCGCGCGCCCGGCAGGAGCGCTTGCCCTTCTCCGCGCGAGAGCAGGCTCCTGCCCGCAACGGTGCTGCGGACACCGGGCTTTTTTTCGTGGGGGTGTGTCCGGACTGCGGGGATAAGCTCGTCTACGAGAACGGCTGCGCCCTCTGCCGATCCTGCAGCTACTCCCGCTGCTGACGGGCGAGGTCCGAGAGCAGCCGGCGCACGGGCGCGGGCATCGGAAGGTCCGACCCGTGAGGATCGAGAAACCGGCCAGTGCGGGGAGGGCCCTGCAGGCGCACACCGTACACCGTAAAGGTGGCGTGGAAGTGGGTAAAGGCGTGCTGGAAGGATGTTACCAGCCCGTCCCGGCGCAGGCTCACCCCGAGGACGCGGCGCAGGGCAGCCCGGGCCTGCTCCCAGGAGGGGGCCTCCACGTACGGCGGCGTCCACAGCCCTCCCCACAGGCCTACCGGGGGCCGACGGAGCAAGAGAACGCTCCCGCGGGCATCGCGGGCCAGGGCGGCCACGAAGAGCCGGCGGGGCTTGGCCGGGCTGCGCGTTCCCAGGGGAAGTCGGTGCGCCAGGCCGCGTGCGCGCGCACTGCAGAACTCCCGCAGGGGGCAGGCCGGACAGCGGGGAGCCTCGGGTAGGCACAGGGTGGCCCCGAGGTCCATCAGGGCCTGGTTAAACTCGCCCGCACGGCCAGTGGGCAGCAACGCCTGAAACGCCTGCTGCACCGTGCGACGGACTGTGGGGTCCCGGGGCGTGCCCGCAAGGCCCAGCAGTCGCACTCCCACCCGCACCACGTTGCCGTCCACAGCCACCACGTTCTCCCCGAAGGCGATGCTGGCGACAGCGGCCGCGGTGTAGGGGCCCACTCCCGGCAGCGTACGCCATTCCCGGGCGCTGGTGGGGAAATCTCCTCGCCGGACGATCTGTCGCGCGGCCCGCAGCAGGTGGCGTGCCCGCGCATAGTAGCCGAGGCCCGCCCACACCCGCAGCACCTGCTGTTGGGTGGCAGAGGCCAGCGCCCGCACCGTAGGGAACGCCCGCAGGAAAGCCCGGTAATAGGGGATGGCGGCTACCACCCGGGTCTGCTGCAGCATCACCTCCGACACCCAGACCGCATAGGGATCGCGGCGGC
>PSLI01000058.1:0-8129 GCA_040289515.1 Candidatus Sysuimicrobiota bacterium | reverse complement strand
CCTTCCGTGCGGGCTTGCGGGCCGGTGCGGGCCGCTTGGGTGCCGCGGGGGTCGCGGGCGTGGGCTCGGCCGGCGCCGGCGTGGTGGGCGCTTCCATCTCGCCGTACATGTCCTCCGCCTCCTCGTCCGTCGTCAACGACAGGTCGCCCTGTTCGTCGAACTCTTCTTCCGCAAGCTCCTCCTGGAATCCTTCTAGGCGACGCTCCTCCATGTCCACACGCCTCCCCAATGAGGGTCTTTCTTCGGCACGATTGTAGTATCGTCGAAGGGCCTGTCGGGACAACGGGCCGCGGCCCAAAAAACCAGCTTTCCGGCTCCAGGTGTGTGGTCCTGGGTTACGTACCGGAAAGCCCCTTGATCCGCAGCCGCAGGTCGTTGGCGCTGTCCGCGTGGCGCAGGGCTTCCTCCAGGGACACGAGGCCGCGCCGGTACAGGTCGTACAGGGACTGGTCGAAGGTCTGCATCCCCTCCTGCCCGCCCGCCTGGATGGCCTGCTTGATGGATCCCAGGTCCCGCCGACGCAAGAGTTCTCGGACGCGGGGGGTGGCCACCAGGATCTCCAGCGCCGCTACCCGGCCCCCTCCATCCGCCCGGGGCACCAGCCGCTGGGGCATGATCCCCTCCAGGATGATGGACAGGCGGTGCAGGGTTTCCTGGGTGTGGTCGGGTGGGAAGAAGGCCAGCAGCCGCTCGAGAGCCTGGGCTGCGTTGATGGAGTGCAGGGTGCTGAGCACCAGGTGCCCGGTCTCCGCGAAGTACACCACCCTGGCGGCGATGGTGGACCTGATCAACCAGCGGCGGACCGCCCACGTCATCACCCTGGAGGACCCCATCGAGTTCCTGCACCCGGACAAGCGGAGCCTGGTGAGCCAGCGGGAGGTGGCAACGGACACCCCCTCCTTCCACCACGCCCTGCGCGCCGCCCTGCGGCAGGCGCCGGACGTGCTGCTGATCGGTGAGATGCGGGACCGCGAATCCGCCGACGCGGCCCTGAGGGCCTCCCCCAGGCGTACGCCCGCCTGATCCTGAAAAGCGAGCGCCTGCTGCAGCTGATCAGGGTTCACCACCTGGGCCTCCACGAGGATTTCCCCCAGGAGCCGAAAGCGGCTAGACGCCATGCGACGGACCTCCGACGGTCTCCGGTCGGGGGAGTAGCAACTTGCGTGCCGGCGGGAAAAGTTAGCCGGTGGCTCCGGCGGTAGGACTCGAACCTACAACCCCCTGGTTAACAGCCAGGTGCTCTACCATTGAGCTACGCCGGAACGGTGGACGCCGGCTCGATCTTACGCGGGCCGCGCAGCGGTGTCAAACGGCGGGAGGTGACGGGGTGAGCCGGTCGGAGGTGGCGGCCAACGCTTTGGTGGCGGGCCTGGTGGTGGCCGCGCTGTACGGTGCACTGTGGCTTCTGGTGCGCATCCGGGACGTCCTGGTGCTGCTCCTCATCGCGGCCATCCTGGCGTCGGGCCTGGCACCCAGCGTGGCGTTCCTGGAACGCGTGCGGGTCGGCAGGCGGGTCCTGGGGCGCGGGTGGGCCATCACCCTGGTGATGTTGGGGGTGGTGGCGGTGTCCGTGGCCCTGCTGAGCAGCCTGGTGACGCCCGTGGTGCAGCAGGCGGGCGCCTTCCTGGAGCGGCTCCCCGACTACGTGCGGGAGGCCGAGGCGTGGGTGCGACAGCTGCGGGCCCGCCACCCGTGGGTTCCCGACGCCAGCCGGTGGGCGGCCCGGCTTCCGGAGGAGCTGCAGAACCTCAGCCAGTACTTCGGCCCGGCGGCGGAGGTGTTCGGGCGCTTCGTCGGCGGCGTGTTCACCGCCACCACGGTGCTCGTCTTGGTGGTTTACATGCTCATTGAGGGCCCGCGCCTGAAGCAGGGTTTCGTACACCTGTGGCCCCCGGCGCAGCGCCGGTTGGTGATCCAGGTGCTGGACGGGGTGTCCGCGAAGTTCAGCGGGTGGGTCCGGGGTACGTTCCTCATGGCCCTGTCCATCTTCGTCATGGACACGGCGGGGCTGATGTTGCTGGGTATCCCCTACCCCTACGTCCTGGGGCTGGCGGCGGGGTTGGCGGAGCTTATCCCCGTGGTGGGGCCCTTCCTGGGCGCCGTCCCCGCAGTGCTGGTGGCGTTGTTTCAGCCTACGTGGAAGCTGGTGGGGGTCGTGGTGCTGTTCGTCCTGGCGCAGCAGATCGAGCAGAACGTACTGGTGCCCCGCATCATGAGCCGGGCGGTGGGCCTGTCGCCCATCCTGGCCATCTCTGCGCTGCTGGCCGGGGGATCCCTGATGGGTCCCGTGGGAGTGCTGCTGGCCATCCCCGTGGCCGCGGCGCTGCAGGTGGTGGCCACGGAGGTGGTGCGGGTGGCCCTGCCCTACACCCGGTCGGACACCCACGTGCCCGCGGAGGCCGCGGACCCGCACGCAGGGCGCTAGCGTAGGGGTCTCTCAAGCGTAGGGCGTGTTGTAAAATGCTGCCGGACGCGCCCGTAGCTCAGTGGATAGAGCAGGGGACTCCTAAGCCTCTGGTCGGGGGTTCGATTCCCTCCGGGCGCGCCACCGCATCCTCCGGTTTGGAGCGACCCGCGGGGGCGTGCCGGGCAGGGCACAGCGCGTAGAGTAGGATAGAATAGACCGGGAACGCGGGCTGCGTCCGCGCTCCCCACACTCGGACGCGAGGTGAGACCCTTGAGGTCCCGCGACCCCTTTGGCGCGCGCGCCCCCCTGCCTGGCGCGGGCGTATCCTACTACCGGCTGTCCAGCCTGCAGGGGAAGCTGGCCCTGCCCCTCGAGCGCATCCCCTTTACGGTGAAGGTGCTGCTGGAGAACGTGCTGCGGCATGCGGGCACGGAGCCTTTCCGCGAGGGAGACGTGCGGCTGCTGGCGGGCTGGAGGCCGGGCGCGGCGGGTTGGGAGGCACCCTTTCTGCCCGCGCGCGTGCTGCTGCAGGACTTCACGGGCGTCCCCGCGGTGGTGGACCTGGCAGCCATGCGGTCCGCTGTGAAGCGGCTGGGCGGGGACTCCAAGCGCATCAATCCCCTGGTGCCCGTGGATTTGGTGATCGACCACTCCGTGCAGGTGGACGCCTTCGGCTCCGCTCTGGCGTTCCGGTTCAACGTGGAGCGGGAGTACGAGCGGAACCGGGAGCGCTACGCCCTGCTGCGGTGGGCGCAGAAGTCCTTTGCGAACTTTCGAGTGGTGCCGCCGGGGACAGGGATCGTGCACCAGGTCAACCTGGAGTACCTGGCCACGGTGGTGGCCGTGCGGGACGGGGTGGCTTTTCCGGACACCCTGGTGGGTACTGACTCGCACACCACCATGGTGAACGGGCTGGGGGTGCTGGGCTGGGGTGTGGGCGGGATCGAGGCCGAGGCGGTGATGCTGGGCCAGCCCATTTACCTCCCCGCGCCGCAGGTGCTTGGCTTCCGGCTGCATGGGAGCCCGCCGGAGGGTGTAACGGCCACGGATCTCGTGCTCACCGTAACCCAGATCCTGCGCAGGGTGGGGGTGGTGGGCAAGTTCGTGGAGTTCTTCGGGCCGAGTCTGCACCACCTGCCCCTGCCGGATCGCGCCACCATCGCCAACATGGCGCCCGAGTATGGGGCGACCGCCGCCTTGTTCCCCATCGACGAGGAGACCCTACGGTACCTGCGCCTCACGGGCCGCGATCCCGAGCATGTAGCCCTGGTGGAGCGGTACGCCAAGGAACAGGGGATTTTCTGGGAAGCAGCCGCGGAGCCGGCCTTCGACCAGGTGGTGGAGCTGGACCTGGGTACCCTGGAGCCCAGCGTGGCGGGCCCGCGGCGGCCGCAGGACCGGGTGCCCCTGCGGGAGGTGGCGCGGAGTTTCTATGCGGCCTTCGGAGATCGCGTGGGGCGCTTCACGGAGAATCAGGAGGCCACGGGCAGGCTTGAGTCCGAGGGCGGACGGCCCGCGCCCGGCGGCGGGGTGGCGGTGGCCACGAAGCCCAAGACGGTGCACGTGCGCCTGGACGGTGTGCACGCGGAACTTCGGCACGGGTCGGTGGTCATCGCGGCCATCACCAGCTGCACCAACACCAGCAACCCCTCCGTGATGCTGGCCGCAGGCCTCCTGGCGAAGAAGGCGGTGGAGCGGGGGCTGGTGGTGAACCCCGCGGTGAAGACCAGCCTCGCCCCGGGTTCCGCGGTGGTGACGGAGTACCTGATGCGCGCGGGGCTGATGCCGTACCTGGAGGCGTTGCGGTTCCACCTGGTGGGCTACGGGTGCACCACGTGCATCGGCAACAGCGGGCCTCTGCCGGAGCCGGTGGCCAGGGCCATCCAGGAGCACGACCTGGTGGTGGCCGCGGTGCTGAGCGGCAACCGCAACTTCGAGGGCCGCATCCACCCCCTGGTGCGGGCCGCATACCTGGCCAGCCCCCCCCTGGTGGTGGCCTTCGCCCTGGCAGGCACCGTGGAGGTGGACCTCACGAAGGACCCCGTGGGCTACGACCCCAACGGGCAGCCCGTTTATCTGCGGGACCTGTGGCCTACCGCCCGGGAGGTGCAGGAACTGGTGGACCGGTACGTAAGCCCGGAGCTGTTCCGGGACCGGTACCGGGATGTGTTTGTGGGGGACGAGACGTGGCGAACCCTGCCCGTGCCCGAGGGCGACCTGTACGCGTGGGACCCGAATTCGACCTACGTGCAGGAGCCGCCCTTCTTCCAGGACCTGCCGCCAGCACCCGGACCCCTGCAGGACATCCGCGGAGCGCGGGTACTGGCGGTGCTGGGCGACTCGGTGACCACAGATCACATCTCGCCCGCGGGCAGCATCCCCGCGGACAGCCCGGCGGGCCGCTACCTCATCGAGCGAGGGGTGCCGCCGCAGGAGTTCAACAGCTACGGTGCCCGGCGGGGCAACCACGAGGTGATGATGCGGGGCACCTTCGCCAACATCCGGCTGCGCAACGCTCTGGCGGGTGGCCGGGAGGGAGGGTGGACGGTACACCTGCCCAGCGGGGAGCTTTTGCCCATCTACGAGGCCGCGGTGCGGTACCGCCAGGAGGGCGTGCCGCTTCTGGTGCTCGCGGGCAAGGAGTACGGCACGGGTAGCTCCCGGGACTGGGCCGCCAAGGGGCCCATGCTCCTGGGGGTGCGGGCTGTGATCGCGGAGAGCTACGAGCGCATTCACCGCTCCAACCTGGTAGGGGTGGGAGTCCTGCCCCTGCAGTTCCTCGATGGCCAGAACGTGCAGACCCTAGGGCTCACGGGCCGCGAGGTGTACGACGTGGAAGGAGTTGCGCAGCTGGCCCCGCAGGCCCGGGTGCGCGTGCGGGCCCGGCGGGAGGACGGGAGCGAGGTCACGTTCGAGACCCTGGCGCGGGTGGATACTCCCACGGAGCTGAAGTACTACCGGCACGGTGGCATCCTGCCCATGGTGCTGCGGAAGCTCCTGTCCGTCTGAGGAGGGCGCGCGGGCTCCCGGGCCGGGCCTAGTGGTGCGCCCGTCGCACGGTGAGCACGGGCACGGGGCTGTACCGGACCACGTGCTCGGCCATGCTGCTCACCAGGACCCGCTCGAGCTTCGTGCGGCCGTGGGTACCCACGATGATCAGGTCTGCCTGCAGCTCCTGGGCCGCGCACAGGAGCTCGGACTGGGCGAATCCTTCCCGGCCCACGGCAGAGCTACCGGGAAGCCGGGAGGCGACCTCCGCCATGGCCTGTCGGGCCACCGCCCGAGCGTGCCGGCGGACCTTCTCCGGCTCCGCAGGACGCTGGCCGGAGCAGGTTCCGCGGCTGCCGGGGAATCCTACCGGCGGCCGGGCTCCGGCCCGCCGCTGTACACGCGCAGCCGAGCCCGCATGTAGGGGTGCACCGCGCAGATGTACTCGTACTCCCCGGGCCGGGTGGCCCGGAAGGTCCACCGGTCCGCGTGCTTGAGCAGGGGCGAGGCCAGTCGGGTGGGGCCCCTGAGGGAGGTCGCGTTGTGCATCCCCGTTCGCTCCCCCTCCAGGAGGTCGAACACGTCGTCGTTCACAAAGGTGACCTGGCTGCCCACGGGCACTTCCAGCACCTTGGGCCAGAAGCTGTTGCCCACCATGCGGACCAACACCGTGTCACCCGCACGAGCCCGCACGGGGACGTCCAGGTCCACCGAGCCCACCCCGAAGGGATCCACCACCCGCCTGGGCTTACCGGGTAGGGGCAGGTTAGGCCCCTCCGGCCGGATGACCCCGACGCGCGGGGCATCCCTTTTCGCGCTTAGCACGCCGATGGCACCCTTCATGGCGTCCTTGAAGGCGTGGGTCACCAGGAGGAAGGGGCCTTCCGCGGGCACACGCCACTCGATGACCCAGGAATCGGTAGGCGCGGCGATGGTGGTCTGCAGCCCCCGCCAGACGTTGTGCGGATTGCCGCCCGCATAGGAGTACTCCCAAATGCCCCCCACGGCGTGGAAGCTTCCTACCAGGTTGGGCCCCACGTTCAGGTAGTAGAACCGCACGTAGTCGCCGGGCCGGGCGGGGATGGGTTGGTGGACGTAGCGGAGGTTGGAGCCGTTGAACATCACGTACACGGGTCGTCCGTCTGCGAAGTCTTTTCCGCTGGCGTACACCTCGTGCTGGATCAGGTAGACCTTCAGGTCGGGCGGCCGACCCAGCTCTTCCTCAAGCCGGTACTTGGCCCGCTTTGGTTCCACCACCACCATGCCGAACATCCCGGCCATGGTGTGGGCGAGGATGCCGTGCCCTCCCGGCGCGCAGTGGTACATGTACACGCCCGGGAACTCCGCCCGGAAGCGCAGGGTGCGGGACTGGCCCGGCGGGATGTTGCCCACCACCAGGGATGTCTGGGTATTGGCCGCGTGGATGGACAGGCCGTGGGTGATGGTGTCCGGGTTGCGCACGGTAAGCTCCACCTCGTCCCCCTCCTCCACCACAATCAGGGGACCGGGGACCCGGCCGTTCCACGCGAAGGCGCGCCAGACCACGCCCTTGTCCACCACCACCGTCTTGCGGCCCGCCACCAGCTCGAACCGCTTCCCCTGTGCGGAGGACGGGGGCTGGAGCAGCAACAACCCCGCGCCCGCTAGACCTGCCATGAGCAGGACGAATCCTGTGCGCCGCATCCGCCCCACCCTCACTCCACCACCAGGGTGCCCGTCATCCCGGCCTCCTTGTGGCCGGGCACGGCGCAAAAAAAGGGGAAGCGGCCCTTCGCCTTGGGGGTGAAGGTGAGCTCCGCGGTCTTGCCGGGCTGGATGGCGGCCGTCTTCAGCCCGAGCCTGTCCACCACGATGTCGTGCTCGATCACCCCCTTGTTCTCCAGCACCAGCTTCACCGGCTGTCCCGCCTTGACCTTGATCTCCCGGGGCTCGAAGGCGAACTCCTTGGCCACCAGCTTCACCGTGGGGACCGGGGCACCCGCACCTGCCGCGCCCGCCACTGCTGCCAGGGTGAGGACCACCACGGCTACCAACCACCGCTTCTTCATCCGCACCACCTCCTTGTGGTTTCGCGTGCTTTTCCCGTAAGCGCGGCAGCCCACCCGCCGTGTGCAGCGGGGTCAGCAGACCTGTTGGGTCCGCTGGGATTGTAAACCGGCTGTGAAGGCGCCAGGCCATCGGGCGGTGGACCGATTTTTCCCTCGGCCGCCCGCCCGACCCCGGAAAGCTGCGGCACCGTCTGTGCATGTCCGCACCCCGGAGGTATGCTGGAGGCGCTGCAGCGCTACGACCCCGCACGGGGGGTGCGGTTCGAAACCTTCGCGTGGCACCGCATCCGCGGAGCCATCCTCGACCACCTGCGGAGTCTGGACCTCGCGGTTCGCTCGGACCGGCAGAGCGCGCGGCGCATCGAGCGGGCGCACGAACAGCTGGCCGCGCGGCTGGGCCGGGAGCCCACCCGGGAGGAGCTGGCGGCGGAGGTGGGCTTGCCGCCGGAGGCCCTGGACGCGGAGCTGACCCGGCTGCACAGCCTCGTGGTGACCTCCTTCGAGGAGCTGGTGGGGGTTCTGCGCCGGGGGCTGGCCCGGCTCAGCGAGCGGGAGCGGCTGGTGCTGGGCCTGTACTACTACGAGGGCCTGACCCTGGCCGAAATCGGCGGCATCCTGGGCCTCACGGAGTCGCGGGCGTGCCAGATCCAGGCGTCGGCGCTGCTGCGGCTGCGCACCTGGCTGGC
>PSLI01000057.1:0-8727 GCA_040289515.1 Candidatus Sysuimicrobiota bacterium | reverse complement strand
CCTGTGGCAGGTACGGGCCCTGGTGCACCGCAGGGACGACCCCCTGCCCGCGGAGGTTTCAGAAAAGGTGCCCTCCTTCGGACCCCTGTCGTTGCTGGAGGCCGTCCGGTGGGACTACGAGGCCACGGACCACAGCACCCGGGGCCACCCGCTGCAGGCTCTCCGGCCCTGGCTGGAGGAGCAGGGGCTTCCGGACGCCCGTACCGTGGCCTCCCTGCGGGACGGTACCCGGGTGCGTTACGCGGGGCTGGTGATCTGCCGGCAGGCGCCCGAGCGGGCGGGCGGGGTGCGGTTCTTCACCCTGGAGGACGAGACGGGGTTTGTGAACGTGGTGGCGTGGCGCGACGTGTTCCACCGCCACCGGCTGCTGGCCACCACCGCCACCTTCCTGGGTGTGACGGGCCGCCTGCAGGTGGAGGACGGGGTGGTGCACGTGGTGGCAGAACGCTTCTGGTCCCCATCGTGGGCCCAGCCTGCCCGGGTGCGCAGCCGCGACTTCCGCTGACCCCTCCGGCATCCGGCGGTGCTATCCTGGGGCCGGACGGAGGTGAGAGCGTGCGAGGAACCCGTGACCCTTCTTCATGTACCCGCCTGCAGCAGGCCCTGGCCGAACGCTTCCCCGATCGAGTGCTAACCGAACCCGAAGATCTCGCCCCTTACGCCGCAGACGCCCTGGTGGCCGCGCGGGCGCACCGTTCCGGCTTCCGGGCGGACGTGCTGCCCGCGGCAGTGGTGCGGGCCCAGACCACGGAGGACGTGTGCGCGCTGTTGGCCTGGGCACAGGAGGAGGGGGTACCGGTGGTACCCTTCGGGGGCGGCAGCGGGGTGATGGGGGGAGCGGTGGCGGTTCCCGGGGCGGTGACGTTGGACCTGCGGGGCCTCCGGCGCATCCGCAAAATTTCTCCCGAGGACCGCACGGTGGAGGCGGAGGCAGGCGTCCTGTTGGCGGACCTCGATGAAGCCCTAGCCTCCTACGGGCTGTTCTTCGCGCACGACCCGTGGAGCCTGCACGTGACCACCGTGGGTGGGGCTGTCTCCACCAACGGGGCAGGCTACCGGGTGGGCGGCTACGGCCGCATGGCGGACCAGGTACTGGGCCTGGAGGTGGTCCTGGCGGGCGGCCGCCTGCTGCGCACGCCAGCCGTACCCGCGCCAGGACCTGGCCCGGAGCTGTACCGGCTGTTCTGCGGAGCCGAAGGGACCCTGGGGGTGGTGACCGCGGCCACCCTGCGAGCCTGGCCCCAGCCAGAGGCAGAGCATCTGGTGGGTTTGTACTTCCGGAATTTCGAGGACGCCTGGCGCTGGGTGCTGGCCCTGTTCCAGCTGGGATTGCGTCCCGTGGTGCTGGACGTGGGAGAGGAGCCCGGCCCCGGTGCGCCCGCGCCGGGCGGGTTTTACACCGAGACCACCGCGTACGTAGGCTTCCACGGCCCGCGCGAGGTAGTGGAGTCTTCCGTGGCGCGGTGCGTGCGCCTGGCGGCGAACTGCGGTGGCCAACAGCTGCCGGAGGCCCACGTGGAGAAGTTCTGGCGGACGCGCCACGAACCCGGCACGGAGTTCGCGCGCCGCGTGCGGTCGCAGCCCGACGCGCGGCTGCGGGCGCGCGGGGGCCGGTTGTTCGACTACCTGTGCGTGTCCGTGCCCGCAAGCGCCGTGCTGCAGTTCCGACAGGTGGCGTTCCAGCACCTGGCGCAGGAAGGGTACCGCCTGGCGGAGTTCGGCCTGTGGGGCAGCCCCGAGCTGGTGAGCGTGGCGTACGCAGACCCCCAGGGGGATCCCGCGGAGGAGGCGCACCGGGAACGCCTCGCGGCGGTGAGCGATGCGCTGTTGCGGGCAGCCCTGCGGGCGGGCGGTGCTCTGGAGTACTGCCACGGCGCCGGCTTGAAGTTGCGCCACCTGGTCCCCGAGGCGCTGGGCGCCGGGCTGGAGCTGCTGCGGGCCCTCAAGGCGGCGGTGGACCCGTGGGGGATCCTGAACCCGGGAAAGCTGCTGTAGAAAATTGCGGGGCCGGGGCACTGCCCCGGCCCCGCGGTTGCCGCCCGGTCAGAACTCCTCGTCCATGCCCGGGGTGGAGGGTGTTTTCTCCTTCTTCTTCTCCTTCTTTTCCACCACCAGGGCCTCCGTGGTGAGAAGCATGCCCGCCACGGACGCGGCGTTCTGCAGGGCCAGGCGCACCACCTTGGTAGCGTCCACCACGCCCGCCTTCACCAGGTCGGTGAACTCGCCCCGGAGCACGTCCAGGCCGAAGTTCTTCTCCTTGGCCTCCTTCACGCGCTCCACCACCAGGGAGCCCTCCATCCCCGCGTTCTCCGCCAGCTGCCGCAGGGGCTCCTCCAGAGCGCGCCGCACGATGGCGACCCCCACCGCCTCGTCGCCCTCCGCCTGGACCTTGTCCAGGGCCGGCAGGGCCCGGATCAGGGCCACGCCACCGCCTGGCACGATCCCCTCCTCTACCGCCGCCTTGGTGGTGTTGAGGGCATCCTCGAAGCGCATCTTGCGCTCCTTCATCTCCGTCTCCGTGGCGGCGCCCACACGGATCTGCGCCACCCCGCCGGACAGCTTGGCCAGCCGCTCCTGCAGCTTCTCGCGGTCGTAGTCGCTGGTGGTCTCCTCGATCTCCTTCTTGATCTGGGCGATGCGCCCCTTGATGTCCTCCGGCTTGCCCTTGCCGCCGATGATGGTGGTGTCCTCCTTGGTCACCCGCACCTTCTCCGCGCGGCCGAGCATGTCCACCTCAACGCTCTCCAGCTTCACGCCGATGTCGTCGCTGATCACCCGGCCGCCCGTGAGGATGGCCATGTCCTGCAGCATGGCCTTGCGCCGGTCTCCGTAGCCGGGCGCCTTCACGGCCACGCTCTGCAGCACGCCCCGCAGCTTGTTCACCACGAGGGTGGCCAGGGCTTCTCCCTCCACGTCCTCCGCGATCACCACCAGCGGCTTCCCGAACCGGATCACCTTCTCCATGATGGGGACGATGTCCCGGGCGGCGCTGATCTTCTTCTCCGTGAGGAGCAGGAAGGGCTCCTCCAGCACCGCCTCCATCTTGTCAGGGTCCGTGATAAAGTACGGCGAGATGTACCCGCGGTCGAACTGCATCCCCTCCACCACTTCCGTGGTGGTTTCGATGCCCTTACTCTCCTCGATGGTGATGACCCCGTCGCGGCCCACCTTCTGCATGGCATCCGCGATGATCTCCCCGATGGCGGGATCGTTGGCCGCGATGCCCGCCACGTGGGCGATGTCCTCACGCCCCTCCACGGGCTGGCTGAGCTTCTTCAGCTCCTCCACCGCCACCTCCACGGCTCGGTCGATCCCCCGCTTGATGAGCATGGGGTTGTGTCCCGCGGCCACCATCTTGAGGCCTTCCCGCACCATGGCCCAGGCCAGCACCGTGGCGGTGGTGGTGCCGTCGCCCGCAAGGTCGTTGGTCTTGCTGGCCACCTCCCGTACCAGCTGCGCCCCCAGGTTTTCGTAGGGGTCCGCCAGCTCGATCTCCTTTGCCACCGTCACCCCGTCCTTGGTGATCGTGGGCGAGCCCCACTTCTTCTCCAGCACCACGTTCCGGCCCTTGGGTCCCAGGGTCACGCGCACCGCGGAGGCCACCTTCTCCACCCCGCGCTCCAGGGCCCTGCGGGCCGCTTCGTCGTAAAGCAGCAGCTTCGCCGGCATGGGTGTTCAACCTCCTTCCCAGGGATTTTCGCGCCAACTCCAATTTTAGCACTCGACGGGGAAGAGTGCTAACCCAGCCCGTGGTAGGCTAGGGCCGTGAAGTGGCGTGCGTGATACGCGCAGGCTTTCCGGGGCACCCGTGGTGGCGGCTGTGGCCCTGCTGACGGGGTTCGCGGTGGCCATCCACGCGCGCAGCGGCGCGCGTACGCGTCCTCCGGCACCCCCGGCCCAGAGGGCCGAGGAGCTGGCCGCTTTGGTGGCCCAGGCCCAGGCCTACAGGGCGGTGCTGGAGGCGGAGGTGAGGCGGCTGCGGGCCCGGCTGAAGGAGTACGAACGGCTGACCGCGCAGGGCCGCGCCCTCACTCAGGGCCTCGTGGAGGAAATGCGTCTGTACCGGATGGTCCTGGGGCTTGAGCCCGTGCGGGGCCCTGGGCTGGAGGTGGTTCTCGTGCCCGGGGCGGCCCCCGGCCTGCCGGTGCCGGCGGACCTGCAGGCCCTGGACCTCGCAGGTCTGGTGAACGAGCTGTGGGCCTCGGGGGCGGAGGCCGTGGCCGTGAACGGAAGGAGGGTCCTCAGCCGATCCGCGTACAGGCAGTCCGGCAGACGGATTGTGGTGGACGGGGTGCCGCTCCAACCGCCGTACGTGGTGACGGCCGTGGGGCCTGCGGAGGTCATGGAGGCCGCTTTGCGGCTTCGCGGGGGCTTCCTGGATGGCCTACGGGCCATCGGGGTGGACGCGCGGATCCGGCGGCGCGAGAAGCTGCAGCTGCCCCCGTACGCGGGCCCGGTGGGCTACCGCTGGGCCAGGCCGGACCGCTAAGACCGGGCCCGGCGAAAGCGCCCGGCTGGCCCGCCTCCGTTACGGCTGGCGGGAAGCGCGTTTGACACCCCTCCACAGCCGTAGTATGCTTGCCGTTGGTTTGTTCGGAGGTCATCCATGAGGACGTACCAGCAGAAGCCTTCTGAGGTGCAGCGGCAATGGTTCTTGGTGGACGCCCAGGGGAAGGTGCTGGGTCGGGTGGCGAGCCGCATCGCCGCCATCCTGCGGGGAAAGCACAAGCCCACCTTCACACCCCACGTGGACGGCGGTGACTTCGTGGTGGTGGTGAACGCGGAGAAGGTGCGCCTAACGGGCCGCAAGCTGCAGGAGAAGGTGTACTACTGGCACACGGGTTACCCGGGAGGGATTCGGTCCGCCACCGCGGCGCAGATGCTGGAGCGGAAGCCCGAGTGGGTGATCCAGAAGGCGGTACAGCGGATGCTGCCCAAAAACCCCCTGGGCCGCCGCATGCTGAAGAAGCTGAAGGTGTACCGGGGCCCGGAGCATCCCCACGCAGCCCAGCAGCCCAAGCCCATCGAGCTGTAATCCCACGGAGGCGCCATGAGCACCGTCGCCCTCACCCCCGCCACCGGTCGCCGCAAGGAGGCCAGCGCCCGCGTGATCCTCCGCCCGGGATCGGGGCAGGTGTGGATCAACGGCAGACCCCTGGAGCAGTACTTCCCCGGTGTTGCGCGGCGGTACCGGGTGCTGGAGCCTTTGCGGGTGGCCAACCTGGACGGCCGTTTCGACACCCACGCCAACGTCCAAGGCGGGGGACTGTCCGGGCAGGCGGATGCGGTGCGGCACGGCATCGCGCGGGCCCTGCTGAGCCTGGACCCTAACCTGCGGCCTGTGCTGCGGCAGCACGGGTTGTTGACCCGCGACCCGCGGGCGAAGGAACGCAAGAAGTACGGGCGCAAGCGGGCCCGCCGCGGCTTCCAGTACTCGAAGCGCTGAGCCGGCTACCGGCCCGGGCGCTGGATGCGAAGCGGCGCGTCGAAATCCTCCAGCACGGTGGTCATGGCGTGGGCGGGGGCCCACATGAGCAGCCGGTACACGCGGTGCGTGCGCGTGCCCACCCAGGCGGCGAAGGAGGCCAGCCCGTCGGACGATTCCCATAGCACCACACGGCAGGTCTGCTGAATTGGTTCCGGGCAGGGTTCCTCCCGCCCCAGGCTGGCCCGCAGGGGGTTCTGCAGGTATACCAGGGGACCGCGGGCCGAGAAGGGCTCGGGGAGGGTGTCACGCTCCCACCCGCGGTCCGTGCGGACGAACCGCTCCCTGCCCACCAGCACGCCGCGAACCCCGCCCAGCACCTCAAACCTCAGGCGGTCCGGGCGCTCGTACGCGTAGCGGGTGACCACCACGTTACCCGCGCCGTCCGTGATCTGCTCTGTCTCCCGCCACGTCCGCAGCCTCTCCATGGCTTCCTGGACCCGGCGCAGCACGCGGAACGCTTCCAGGTCCGACCTCAGCTGGAAGGACCCCACCAGCAGGGGGAACCACACCACCTCGTCCGGCAGGCCGCGTCTGCGCAGCACCACCTCCACCTCGAAAAGGCCCGACCTGGCCAGGTACGCGCCCTCCGCGGCGTACACGCCCTCGGATTGAGCTTCCAGGGGCACGGCGGGTGCAGCGGCCTGTTCGTCCAGCTTCCGCAGTCTCAAAAGCGTCCGGTCCACGGGAAAAGGTGCACCCCGGGCGTCCCGGACGGTGAGGGTGAAGCGGTTCCAACCGGGCTGCGCCGGTTCCACCGCCAGCACCACGCGGCTGGCTTCCAGCTGAGCGGCCAGCAGGAGCGGCCGGCTCTCCGCGGCGGCCCGCACGGCCCGCGCAGGCGGGCTCACGCTCAGGCCCGCCGCCAGGAGTAAGATCACGGAAGCTGCACCCAGCTCTACCCGTACGGATCGTTGCAGCCGCCGTAGGCTGCCCCGGGCCGACTCCAGACGCGGGAGCAGCTGGTGCCGGTGGAACGCCCCCAACGCCACAAGGATCAGCACCACCGCCAGCTTGACGGCCAGCCACCGGCCGTACCCGGTGTCCACCAGGGCACTGCGGTCGGGGACGTGCAGGAAGGCCGCGTAGGTGCCGGTAGCCGCCACCACCGCCAGGCTCACAGCCGCCCAGCGGGAGAAGGCCCGGCTCAAACCAGCTGCCTGCTCCCGGTCCCGGGTGCGGCTCAGGCTAAGAACGAAACACCCAAGGCCGCCGACCCACACGGACGCGCCCGCCAGGTGCAGCCAGGCCAACACCACCGCGGCAGGCCCCGCGGCCCACGCGTGCGACTGCAGCACCGGTGCGAAAAGCGCTGCAACGACCGACAGGATCCCGACCCATCGGGTCCCGTGATGCCAGGCGTCTAGCGCGAGAAGGGCGGAGCCCACCCGCAGCAGCAGGGCCGGCCCCTCGGTGGACGTGCGCAGCAGCGTCTTCAGGGTCTCCCACAGGTCCTGGCCAGGACCGTGAAGCCAGAGGGCACGCGCCGCGGTGTCCAGCAGAGCCGCACCCGCCAGGGCCACGGCTGCCGGTGCCGCCACCGCCCGTACCACGTTCAGCCGGTGCGGGATGCTTGAGGCCGGCAGGACCAGGTAACTGAAACCGAACGCCCCCGCCAGGGAGAGGCTGGCCAGGTCACCCACCCAGCGCAGCAGCACCTGCCAGGCGGGCGGCTGCGCCTGGGGAGCCGGCACGGGGGAGGGTGGTGCGCCCACGCCGAAGCTCACCACGCCCGTACTCACGTGTCCGTCCACGCGGCTGAGGACCTTCCACTGCACCGTGTACGTTCCCCGCGCCGGTTGGCGCAGCTTCACCCGAAGGGTGCGGCCGTCGGGCGAAACCTCGGACCCCTCCGAGACCGCCCGTCCCTCCGCGTCCACCACCTGCGCGGTGCTGGCCTGGGGATGCACGGGCTCCGTGAAGGTGAGCACCACCTCCCGAGGTGCGGGATCCACCGAAGAGCCGTGTGCGGGGAAGGAGCTCTGCAGCACCGCGTGGGCGGAGGCGGGGCGGGCTGCAGCCAGCCACGCCATCCACAGCAGCAGGAAGATCCACCCCTTCACGGCCGCACCGTGAACTGGTACTGCCCGCGGGCCACGTAGCCGTCGTCCGCGGAGGTGGCCTGCCACCGCACCGTGTACCGGCCTGGGCCGATGGGGCGCAGGCGCACCACCAGGGTCCGGCGGTCGAGGTCCTCCAGGTCCAGGCCACCCTTGCCGTCGTCCACCTGCCGGCCTCGGAAGTCCAGCACCGCCAAAAAGCTTCCCCGTGCGGACAGCTCTTCCTGGAACACGGCCCGCACCACGCGGGGCGCGGACCGGAGCACGGCGCCCGGAGCAGGATCCGCGCGCACCAGCCTCGCGTGGGCCGCGGCCACCACCACCCAAACCGCCCACACCCCCCACACCGGAAGCCACCACCATGCTCTCAAGGCCGCACCTCCCTGCAATGGCCCCCCAGCCGCGGGTTGCGGCGGCGTGTCAGCGCGCGCCGGTGGCCAGTACCCTCAAGTAGTTCACCACGTGCCAGCGCTCCTCATCCGTGAGCACGTCTCGAAACGCGGGCATGGCCGTGCCCGGCAGGCCCTCGGTGATCCGGGTGAACAGCACCGCGTCCGACATGCGCGCCGTGCGGCGGAGGTCCACAGGCCGCGGTACCAGACTGGCTGCTGCGGGGCCGTCCCCGTGCCCGGCAGGGCCGTGACATACGGCGCAGTGGGCCCGGTAAAGCCGCCATCCCAGGCGCACCGATTGCTCGGTGGGGGGAACCGGGTTGCGCTGCGGCAGCCTTGCCAGCCGCAGGGCTTGGTGCGCGAACAGGCCGGCGGTGGCCAGGACGAACACACCCACCCACACCGACGAGCGCTTCCCTGCCCGAAGGCCGTAGAACACCGCGCCCAAGCCCAGCACGGCCAGGATGGCACCTACCACCGCGAGGTCCTGCACGGCCCGCGTCAACCTCCTTTCCGCCGGTCCCTGCGGGTGCGGCCCCACAGGTGTGCTGCGACGCAAAGCGCCCAAAGGGCCGCGCACGTGGCGAAGAAGTCGCCCACGCCGGTTGCAGAGCGGAGCGCCCAGGCCGCGGACAAAAGCAGGCTCAGCAAGGGCAGGGTCCACGAGGGCTCCTCCAGCCGGATTCCCAGGACGGGCACGGCGAAAGCAGCCAGCACGCCCACGGCTCCGTAGGCCACCATCATCAGGACCAGCGCAGGGCCGTGGCTGCTGGCCAGCAGGCTCAAGGGG
>PSLI01000056.1:0-9091 GCA_040289515.1 Candidatus Sysuimicrobiota bacterium | reverse complement strand
TGGCCTGCACCTCGGGGCCCCCCACGAAGTCTTGGACTTCGTGGGGGGCCCCTTCCAGTACCGCTGCTCATCGGCCTCCGCTCATTCATTGCGGGCGGAAAGCGGCGCATCCTCGCCCAACAGCCCCCGCAGGGCCAAGTCGAAGTCCCCCTCGGCGAGTCCGTGCAGGTACAGCTCCGGCAAGAGCTCCGGGACCTCCTGCGTGCGCGGGGCGAACGGGGCGGGATCCGGCTACATGGGGCTTGGCGCTCCCCTGTTCGCCCCCTTACTCAGCACGGGGTATCTGGTGGTGCACCTGCGGGACGGCTGCGCGCTGGGTCAAAGCCTCTGCGGTCTCAGAAACGCCCGGGACCGCACAGCGCTTGCACACGCATACGCAAGGCCGTGGTGTGGCTGCCGCTGCTCCTGGTCCTGGCCTGCCTTGTTCCCCTCGCTCTTGCCGGGCGGACGGCAGGACCCTCTGGCGCACCAGCAGGGAGGGCAGATACCCTAGGGGACGAGGTGCGGCAGCCAGACCCATGCAGCAAGAGTACACCGAGTTGAGCCGGGCGGCTCCCGCGCCCCGCCCCGTTCCGTCCCGGGCGCGGCTCGTGGTGGTTTTGCTGGCCATCCTAGCCTTGTTGGTGCCCTTGGCCTCCGCTCTGATGCGGGCGCAAGGGCCGCGCCGGGGCGGCATCGCGGTGAACACCTTCGGCCGCGCGGCAGCCCTGCGGCCGCGCCCCGTACCCGACTTCAGCTTGCCGCTGTTCGGCGGCGGGACTCTGCGCATCCTTCCGTTCGGCGGTCATCCCGTGGTGGTCAACTTCTGGGCCTCCTGGTGCCCGCCGTGCCGGGAGGAGGCCCCCGAGCTGGTGGCCAGCTGGGAGGCGTTGCGCAGCCGTGGGGTGCTGTTCGTGGGCGTGAACGTGTGGGACTCTGAGGAGGCGGCGCGTGAATTCCTGCAGAGCTTCCGCATCCAGTACCCCAACGGCCCTGACCCGCAGGGGCGGATCCTGGTAGAGTTCGGGGTCACGGGGATCCCGGAGACCTACGTGGTAAGCCCGCAGGGCCAGCTGCGCGCCAGGTGGGTAGGCCCCATCACCCGCCAGCAGCTCACGCAGCTAGTGCACCTTTCGGAGGGGCAGGGGCCGTGAGCGGGCACGCCACCCGTTGGGGGATCGACCTCGCGGGCATCGGGTTCCTGGCCTTCGGGGTCGGACTGGGCTTGGCCCTGCAGGCCTCCACGAAGAACCTGTACGCGCTGCAGGGGCAGTTCGCCACCGCGGTGGCGTGGCTGCCCGTGGGATACGCTTTCGCTGCCGGCATGGTGGCCGCGGTGAACCCCTGCGGCATCCTGTTACTGCCCTCCCTGGCGGCCTACACCCTCGCCCGCTCGGGGGGGATCTCGCCGGAACGACGCCGGACCGCCCGCGTTCTGCTGTTGGGCACGCTGGCCACGGCGGGTTTCGTGCTCCTCTTCGGAGCGGTGGGCCTCCTCGTAGGGGCGGGGGGTCGGGTTCTGGCCCGCTGGTTCCCGCACGGAGGGACCGCGGTGGGCGTAGCGCTGACCGTGTTGGGGGCGTGGTTGGTGATTTCCGGCCGGGGGTTGGGATTCGCGGGTGCCACGCGGGTGTGGGAACGTACGCGGCCGGGCGGTGGACTCCTTTCCTACCTGGTCTTCGGCGTGGCGTACGGCGTCTGCTCCCTGGCCTGCACCCTCCCCGTGTTCCTGGCCGTGGTGGGTAGCGCCCTGGCCGCGCAGAGCCTGCTGTCTGCGGCTGCGAACTTCGTTGGCTACGCCCTCGGCATGGGTACGGTGCTCACCGCGGCCCTGGTGGCCATGGCCCTGTTCGAAAGCGCCACCACACGCTGGGTGCGAGCGATCGTGCCCCACGTACACCGGCTCGCAGCCTCCTTCCTGGTAGCGACGGGCCTGTTCACGCTGGGCTACTGGTGGCGAGCTCTGTGATCGAAAGGCCCGAGCTGGTTGACACGATCCGGGGGTCCTGCTAGCCTGCCCGTAGAACCCACCCCACGGGGGAGGGGGTGCATGACCAGCCGCACATTTCACAGCACTAGATTTCACGGGGTGGCGCCCCGGGCGAAGGAAGAGATCCTGGCCCGCCTGCGCAGCATCGAGGGGCACGTGCGGGGGGTGCTTCGCATGGTGGAGGAGGATGCGTATTGCATCGACATCCTCAAGCAGACCAGGGCGGTGCAGGCGGCCCTGGATCGGGTCAACGCCCTTCTGCTGGAACGCCACCTGCACCACTGCGTCAGCACCGCCATCCGCTCGGACGACCCCCAGGAGCGGGAGCGGGTAATCGCGGAGCTGCTGGACGTATTCGAGGCAAGAGGGGAACGTCGATGAGCAGGGTGGTGCTCCCCATCGAGGGCATGTCGTGCGCCAGCTGCGTGGCCAACGTGGAGCAGGCCCTGCGGCAGGTCCCCGGCGTGCGGGAGGTGCGGGTCAGTCTGGCCACGGAGCAGGCCACGGTGGAGTACGATCCCTCCGCGGCGGACCTGCAGGACTTCCGGCGTGCGGTAGAGGAGGTGGGCTACAGGCTGCGCAGGGCCACCGTCACCCTGCGCGTCACGGGGATGACGTGCGCCTCCTGCGTGGAGAACGTCCGGCGGGCCCTTCAGGCGCTGCCCGGCGTTTTGGAGGTGTCTGTCAGCCTCCCCACCGAGACCGCCCACGTGGAGTACCTTCCGGGCGCGATGACGGTGCGGGACATGCTGACCGCGGTGCGGGAGGTGGGCTACGGGGCAGAGGAGAAGGCGGAGGGTGTTGCGGCTGCGGACCGGGAGCAGGAGGCCCGACGCAGGGAGCTTGAGCACCAGCGCCGCAACCTCCTCCTGGCTACCCCCCTTGCCCTGCTGGTCATGTTGGGCACCTTCCAGCCCTACGGTGTGCTCTCCCACATCGTCCCCGAGCTTCTGCACAACAAGCTGGTACTGTTCTTCCTCACCACCCCTCTGGTGGCAGGCCCCGGGGCCCAGTTCTTTGTGCACTCCTTCCGCGGCCTGCGCCGGGGTGTAACCGACATGAACCTCCTCTACGCCACGGGGATCGGCGCCGCGTACCTGATCGCGGTGGTGAACACTTTCTGGACGCAGGCGGGGTTCGGCGGACCTCAGGCCACTTTCTACGAGGCCGCGGCCCTGCTCACGTGGTTCATCCTCCTGGGCCGGTACCTAGAGGCGGTGACCCGGGGTCGGGCCTCGGAAGCCATCCGGCGCCTGTTGCGCCTGCAGCCTCGCCGGGCTCGGTTGCTGCGGGACGGCCAGGAGGCGGAAGTATCCGTGGAGGAGGTGCAGGTGGGCGACGTGCTGGTGGTCCGGCCCGGAGACCAGGTCCCCGTGGACGGCGTGGTCCTGGATGGTTACTCCGCGGTGGACGAGTCCATGATCACGGGCGAGAGCCTCCCCGTGGAGAAGAAGCCGGGCGACGAGGTGATCGGCGGCACCCTGAACAAGACCGGCTCGTTCACCTTCCGGGCCACCCGTGTGGGCCGGGAGACGGCCCTGGCCCAGATCATCCAACTGGTGGAGGAGGCCCAGACCTCCAAGGCCCCCATCCAGAGGCTGGCGGACTTCGTCGCGGGCCGGTTCATTTTCTGGGTGCACGTGCTGGCCCTGGCCGCCTTCCTGTTCTGGTACTTCGTGGGTTACGACCTGTACTTCACCCCGCAGACCCGCCTCCTGCTGACCCCTTACGCCCTCTCGGGCGCCAGCGCGGTAGGGTTTGCGGTCCTGGTGAGCATCGCGGTACTGGTCATCTCCTGCCCCTGCGCGGTGGGCCTGGCCACCCCCGCGGCCATGATGGCGGGTACGGGCAAAGCAGCGGAGTTTGGGATCCTCTTCAGGGGAGCCGACGCCGTGGAGGCCCTGTCCCGGGTGCAGGTGATGGTGTTCGACAAGACCGGCACCCTCACCCGGGGTCTGCCCTCCGTCACGGACGTGGTGTCGGATTCCGCGCCGGAGGAGGAGGTGCTGCGGTGGGCCGCGCCCGCGGAGAAGCGGTCGGAGCACCCGCTGGGAGAGGCTGTGGTGCGCGCTGCCCAGGACCGCGGGCTGTCCGTTCCGGACCCCGACGCCTTCGAAGCCGTGCCGGGCAGGGGCGTGGTGGCCCGGGTGGGAGCGCACCGGGTGCTGCTAGGTAACCGGGCCCTCATGGCGGAGCACGGGGTAGCTGTGGGCTCCCTGGCCGAGCGGTCCGAACACCTGGAAGGACAGGGCAAGACCACCATGTTCGTCGCGGTGGACGGGCAGGGGGTGGGGATCGTGGCCGTAGCGGACACCCTGCGGGAGACCGCGGCGGCCGCGGTGCGTGAGCTTCGGGCCCGCGGCCTCCAAGTCGCCATGCTCACGGGTGACAACCGCCGCACCGCCCAGGCCATCGCACGCGAGCTGGGCATGGACCGGGTGCTGGCAGAGGTGCTGCCCGGGCGGAAGACGGAAGAGATCCGGCGGCTGCAGGCTCAGGGGCTGCGCGTGGCCATGGTGGGGGATGGCATTAACGACGCGCCGGCCCTGGCCCAGGCGGACGCGGGGATCGCCATGGGCGCGGGCACGGACGTGGCCAAGGAAACCGGGCACGTGGTGCTGGTGCGCGACGACCTGCTGGACGTGGTGGCGGCCGTGGAAATCGCCCGGGCCACCATGGCCCTGGTGAAGCAGAACCTGTTCTGGGCCTTCGCGTACAACACCGCAGCCATCCCGCTGGCCTTCGGCCTTCTGTACCCGTTCCTGCACCAGATCGTGAGCCCGGAGCTGGCGGCCGTCCTCATGGCCACCAGCTCCCTGTCGGTGACCCTGAACACCCAGCGGATGCGGGCGTACACCCCGCCCGTGCGGCGCCGGGCGGTGCCGGGCGGGCAGCCTGTAGCCACGCCCGCGGCGGTTCCTGCGGGGAGGTGAACCGTGCGCGGCTTCCGTCACAACCCTTCCGCGGTAGCGGCGGCCCTGTACCTGGGGCTGTCCGCGGCGGCAGCGGCCGCCTTCGTGGCCCTCGCCACGTGGAAGGGGGAGGTATCCTGGGCTAGCCGTCTCATCGGGGCCGCGTGGGTGTTCCTGCTTGTGGCCATTGTGCTGATGCCGGTGGTGATCCCTCGGGTGCAGAAACGCATGCAAGGGAGGTAGCGGACCATGGAGAAGGTCTACCGCGTACCAAAGATGAGCTGCAGCGGCTGCGTGTCCACGGTGGAGCGCACCGTCCGGAGCGTACCGGGTGTGCGGTCCGTGGACGTGGACCTCGCCACCAAGGAGGTGCGGGTGGTCTTCGAGGAAGGGGCGGTCAACGAGGAGCTCCTGAAGCAGGCCCTACAGCAGGCCGGCTACCCGGTGGCCGCGTAGGGCGCGGGTAGTTTTCAGATGGCCCGCAGGGACCCGGCGGCGGTTCGAGGGGCGGTCGGTGTTGGCGCTGCAGCGGTGAGCATCACCGTTCTCCTCGGGGCTACCGCCCACTCCCTGGCCCTGCTCGGCCGGCCCTTACGCGAGGAGTTGCTCTCCTTGTCCCGGGGCCAGTGGGCGCTCGCGGCGGCCTCCGCGGCGTTGTTCTTGGCGTTTCTGGCCCTCCTGCCGGTTCGTCCGCGCGCAGACTGGCGGGCGCACGGGACCTATGCGGCCTTTGTCGTGTCCTTGTTCGCGGAGATGTTCGGGTTTCCCCTTACGGCGTACCTCCTGTCCTCCGCCATGGGCTGGACGTTGTTCGAGCGGCAGTTCCTCACCTACATGTACCGGGTGGGGATGCCCGTGGGGTCCCTTTTGACCCTGGCGGGCGTCCTCTTGGTGGTCCTGGGCTGGCGGGAGCTACACCGGCACCGGCACGAGCTCGTAACCACGGGCGTCTACCGGTCCCTGCGCCATCCGCAGTACCTGGGGCTGGTACTGATCACGGCCGGGTGGCTCGTCCACTGGCCCACCCTGCCCGGACTGGTCATGTGGCCCATGCTCACGTGGGCGTACGTGCGGCAGGCGCGCCGGGAGGAGGCCGAGCTGGCCCGGCGTTACGGAGCCGCCTACGAGGCGTACGCCCGCACCACCCCCGCCTGGCTCCCCCGCAGCACGCCCCTCGCGGCCGTGCAGCGGCACGGGTCCTGACGCTCCGCACCGGGTACCCGCTACCGGTCGGACGCCGGTCAACGCCCCCCCAGGACCTGGCCTCGGACGGACGCGGCGCAGGCCACCGACCGGAGGCGGCCGGACAGCACCTCCACGTGCTCCGCCATGCGCGCGCCGGCGTACGACCCGGGGCCGAAGACCAGCACGAGCGCCCTGCGGGTTTCCAGGCGGATGGCGGTTCGTGCGGAGTCGTGCGTGGGGCTGCCCACGGGTCCTTCCTCGTCGCAAACCACCAGCCTCCCCTCCGCCCGCAGGATGCCCTTGCCCAGGGACTCGTACGCCTCCCCGGGGCGGCCCAGCCGCACTTGCACCGTACCCCGCACGCGGTCCAGGTCGTACAGCCCGATGGGCAGAAGGAATTCTAGGGAACACAGGTTACACAGGTCCACCAGGCTGTTCACCCGGGGCAAGGGCTGGCCGCGCAGGATGCGGCGCAAAAGCGCTTCGGAGGCGGGCCGGGTCTTGGTGGGGTCCTCCCCCGTGCTGCGATACAGCTCCCGGGCGGGTTGCAGCGCCTCGATCTCGGACGGGGAGCGGCCCCCGTACAGCTCGCGCAGCCGGCCCGCCAGGGCTTCCAGCTGTTCCCAAACCTCCGGTGCCGCCGAGCACACCACCAGCCCCTCGGCCTGTACCACTCCCAGGCACACACGCTGCGCTACCGGTTCGTCCACCGTCACCCGCACCTCGGCTCCCTCCGCCGTGTGCCGTTCCACGCCTGTTCGGTTCCTGCGCCGGCTTGCCTCCCACGCGAGCGGCCGATACACTGCAGGGCAGGCGCGGAGGAGGGTTTGTCCGTCGTCCGTCTGGAGCCAGATCTGTTCTGCATCCGTATGCCCATCCCCTTCCCCCTGGGCTCGGTGAACGCCTACCTGGCGCGTGCGGGCGACGGAGCGGTCCTGGTGGATGCGGGCCTGCGGACCGCCGACTGTCTTGCGGCAATACAGGAGGCCCTGCAGGCTGCGGGCCTGGATCTGTCCGCGGTGCGGGCGGTGGTGCTGACCCACGCCCATCCTGACCACATCGGGCTGGCGGGTGTGATCCAGGAGCGGACGGGCGCACCCCTGTACCTGCTGGACGTGGAGGAGCGCCTGGCGCGCCGGGTGTGGGGCCAGGAAGACGGGTTGCGCGTCCGTGCGGTGGTCCAGATGCTCATGGCCCACGGCGTTCCTCCAGCACAGGCCGAACAGGTTGGTCGGCAGGTGGAGGCTCTGCGTGAGCTGGTGGCGCCCTTCCGGGATGTGCGCCCGGTGGTGGACGGCCAGGTGCTACAGGTGGACGGATTCTCCGCTCGCGTGCTGTGGACGCCCGGCCACAGCGACGGCCACATGGTGCTGCTGGATGCCCGCGGCAGGTTGTTCTGCGGCGACCACCTGCTGCCGGAGGTGTCGCCCAACGTGTCTCTGTATCCGGACGCGCGGCCCAACCCGTTGAGCGACTACCTGGACTCCCTGCGCAGAATCCGCCACCTGCCCGCCCGCCTGGCCCTGCCGGGCCACGGCGATCCCCTGCTGGGCTGGACCGCCCGCGTGGACCAGCTCCTGGAGCACCACCGTGCGAGGATCGAAGCCGTCTACGCCCTGGTGCCCCCGGAGGGAGCCACCGCCTTCTGGCTGGCCCAGCGGCTGTTCTTCGAGGCTGGCGCAGACGGTGCCGCCGTCCCCGACGTTCCTCTCCCTCTCGCCGTCGGGGAGGCAGCGGCCCACCTGGAGTGGCTGCACCGCGCGGGGCGGCTCACCAGGGAGGAAGGCCCGCCGGTGGTGTACCGACGCGTGGGGGGAGCATCGTGAACCATACCCGGCCCGTGGACGACCGAACCGTGCTGGTGGACCTCCACTTCGGCCTGGAGGAGGTCCTCGGCAGTTACCTCCTGCTGGACGAACGGCCCGCCCTGGTGGAGACGGGGCCGGCCACGTGTCTGGCGCTGTTGGAGGAGGGGCTCGCTGCCCACGGCCTGCGCGTGGTGGACCTGGAGGCGGTGGCAGTCACCCACATCCACCTGGACCACGCGGGCGCGGTGGGCGCCCTGTGCCGGCGAAACCCTCGCCTGCGCGTGTTCGTCCATCCGGTGGGCGCCCCTCACCTGGCGGACCCCACGCGGCTTCTGCGCAGCGCCCAGCGTATCTACGGGCCGCTCATGGACACCCTGTGGGGCGAAGTCGCGCCGGTCCCCGCAGACCGCATCACCGCCGTGGAGGACGGCGAGACCTTCCGCGCCGGAGGGCGCGTGCTGCGCGCGGTCGCCACGCCGGGCCACGCCACCCACCACCACGTGTACGTGGACGAGGCGGCCCGGGTAGCCTTCACGGGCGACGCGGCAGGCATCTCCCTGCCCGGCTGTCCAGTGGTGCGGCCGCCCACCCCGCCGCCGGACCTGGACCTGGACGCCTGGGAAGCCACCCTGGACCGCCTGGAGCGCCTGGAGCTGAGGCGCCTGTACCTGACCCACTTCGGCGTGCGCGACGATCCTCCGGAGGTCCTCCGCGAGCTGCGGCGCCGCCTGCGGGAGGTGGAAGGCCTCCTGCTGGAGGGCTGGCGGGCCGGAGAGGACGTGGACCGCCTCACGGACCGCCTGCGGGTGTACCTGCAGCCGGAGGTGGAAGCGCGCTGCGGCAGCGCGGTGGCGGAACGCCAGGAAATCGCGTCCAACTACCGGATGAACGTCCTGGGCTACCTCCGGTACTTCGAAACCCGCCACGGACGGCGGGCGTAGCCGCTCCTGAGGACCTCCGCGCGGTACGAGCCGGCGTCCCTACCCGGCTCCTCCCGAGGACAAGGGGATCCCGAAGGAGCGGAAGTGTGCTTCCAGCACCGCCTCCCATTCCTCCTCCGTGTGCTCAACGTCCATGGCCTGCTGTCGGGATGCCACGAAGGGCACCCGCAGCGTCCACGGGCCCGTCAGGTCCACTTCCAGCTCCTCGGCGCGCTCGTTGAGCACCACCTCCGCCCCCGGGGCCGCGCGGGACGCCGCCCGAGCGGCGGCCGCGTG
>PSLI01000055.1:0-9195 GCA_040289515.1 Candidatus Sysuimicrobiota bacterium | reverse complement strand
TTGTCGGTCGCCCAGACGATGCCCTTCGCGACGTCGGAGGCAAACCCAACACCGCAAAACCTGAACCGCACCAACTCCTCCCCCAGAACTCGGACAGGCATGATTTTGACGCCGGTAGCACCCCCCCAGACGACGCCGGCCACGCCCTCGCCGTTGTTTGTCAAGGCTGCGATGGTGCCGGCCACGTGTGTTCCGTGGCTGTACCGCGTGGGTTCCAAGCTGGGACAGCCTGGGTCGGTCGTGTCGTCGTCGTCGGCACCGTTGAAGAAGTTTCGGCCCGGAACGAGCACTCCACGCCCGAACTCGGGGTGATCCGGGCGGATGCCTGTATCCACCACGGCCACGATTACAGGAGAGCCGGTAGTGATGTCCCAGGCGTTGGCGAGCTGGATCATGGGGTAGTGCCACTGGAGGGAGTATAAGGGGTCGTTGGGGGCGGCGAGTGTGTAGGCGTATCCGTCCTGCTCCGCGTGCTGGACGAGCGGAGAGGCCCGCAGAGTTGCGAGAGCCGAAGAGGCGGATACCCCCGGATCGAGACGGAGGACGACGGCGTTCAGTCTTGGGATCGAGCTCACAATCTGCCCTCGCACCCCGCGAACGAGCGCGTCGAGGGCGGCAGGATCCGCCGCTGGCTTTAACTTCACCACGAGGCGGTCGGGCGCCAAGGAGGGGAGCTTGCGGATGTCGCGCGGCGGTGTGGTGTCCATGGTCGCGCGCACCGCGGCAGTAGAGACAGTACCGCTTTGTACTACAGCCGAACCCGTCACGGTCCCTGTGGGGCCGGGTGTAGGGCCCGTCACCCCGCCTCCGCACGCGGCAACCGCCAGCACCATTCCGACCAGCAATGGAAGCATCCGAGCCGTGTAGGTTGTGCCCGGTGTCAAGTGAACCGTGGGTGTCCTGCAGCGTCGCGGTCAGGCTTTGACGGGAGCTGGGCTGCGAGCAGCGATCACCTCCACCCCTGCCAGCGCCTCCTCCACCAACGCCTGCACGTCCAGGCCCGTCTCTGCCTCGTCCGCCTCCTGGAGGGAAGGACGGGTGCGCGGGCGGCGCGGAACGAACAGGGTGCAGCAGTCCTCATAGGGCAGCACGGAGATCTCGTAGGTACCGATGCGCTGGGCCAGGGCGGTGATCTCCAACTTGTCCAAGCCTACCAGGGGCCGCAGCACCGGAAGGCGCGTGGCCGCGCCGATGGCCGCGAGTGCCTCCAGGGTCTGGCTGGCCACTTGGCCCAGGCTCTCCCCCGTCACGAGGGCCGCTGCCCGCACCCGCTCCGCCACGTGTTCTGCCACGCGGATCATGACCCGGCGCATGGCCACGGTCCAGAGGGGCTCTGGTAAGCGTTCTCGGATGGCGCGCTGCACGTGGGCGAAGGGGACCACCCACAGCTCCATGGGACCGCACCACTCCGACAGCACCTCCACCAGACGCACCACCTTCTCCTTGCTGCGCTCGCTGGTGAAGGGCGGGGCGTGGAAGTGCAAGGGGGTGACCTCCACGCCCCGCTTGGCCACCATCCAGATGGCCACCGGGCTGTCAATCCCGCCGGACAGGAGTGCCACCGCCCGGCCGCCGGTCCCCACGGGGAGGCCACCCGGCCCCGGGTGGACCTCCGTATACACGTACGCGTGTTGGCGGATGTCTACGCGGACGCACACCTGGGGATCCTTCATGCGCGCTCTAAGCCCGGGGAAGTGTGCCTGCAGCCGGCGGCCCAGCTCCCGGTCCACCTCCGGGGAGGTGAGGGGGAAGGACTTGTCGCGGCGCTGGGTCTCCACCTTGAAGGTGGTGCCCGGCTTGCAGCCCCGCTGTGCCAGGAGCGTGCGGGCCGCCGCCTCCATGGCGTCCAGGTCTGCGGCTACCTCCAGGGCGGGACTGCTGCTCGTTACCCCGAAGGTCCGGCGCAGCTGCTCCAGAACCCACGGGGCGTCAGCATCCCGCAGCACCAGGTGGTCGAACCGGTTCTCCACCGTGACCCCGGGCAGGGCACGGCGCAGGTTGCGGTACAGCTGCGCCACGAAGGCGGGACGGTTCGCTCCCTTGAGCCCGATCTCCCCGTAGCGGACCAGGACCACGCGCTCCACGGCCAGCGTCCTAGGAGGGCACGAGGAAACGCAGATCCTCCAGGCTGACCCGGAAGGCCTCCGCGGCGTTGGCCACGTCCTCCTCCGTGGTGTCCGGGCCCAGACTCACCCGCACCGCAGAGGAAGCCTCCTGCTCGGACCTTCCCATGGCCAGAAGCACGTGGCTGGGGCGGCTTTTGCGGGAGTGGCACGCGGAGCCGGTGGACACGTACACGCCCTCCCGCTCTAGCCGGTGCACCAGCACCTCACCCCGCACCCCCGGGACGGAAACGTTCAGAATGTGGGGGGCGGTGCGCAGCGCGTCCGAGGGGGTGTTCCACCGCAGCCCCCCCAGGGGCTCCAGCGCTTGCCGCAGACGGTGCCACAGCTCCCGCAGCCGGGCCCGCAGGCCGTCTCCGGCGCGTTCCCAGAAACGCACCGCGGCCGAAAACCCCGCGATCCCCGCCAGGTTGGGTGTCCCGCCCCGCAGCCCGCGCTCCTGGTCGCCTCCCAGGATCAGCGGCTGCAGCCGCACGCCCCTGCGCACGTACAGGGCGCCCACGCCCTTGGGACCGCCCAGCTTGTGCGCGGAGACCGTCAGCAGATCCGCCCGCAGGTCCCCCACGCGGAAGGGGACGTGCGCGAAGGCCTGTACGGCATCGGTGTGCAGAAGAGGTCGGCGGCCCCACCGTTCCTGCGCTTCGTCCAGCAGCCGTGCCACCTCCGCCACCGGCTGGACCGTCCCCACCTCGTTGTTGACCAGCATCACGCTCACCAGGGCCGTGTGGGGCCGCAGGAGGTCTGCCAGCGCATCCAGGCGCACGAAGCCTTCCCGGTCCACGGAGCAGAAGTCCACCTCCACCCCCTGTTCCCGCAGCCGCCGTACCGGCTCCAGGACGGAGGAGTGCTCGAAGCTGGACACTACCACGTGGGGCTTGCGGCGAGCCCACACCGTCCCGAACACCGCCAGGTTGTTGGCCTCCGTGCCCCCCGAGGTGAACACCACCTCCTCGGGATTCGCGCCCAGCGCCGCCGCCACCGTCTGCCGGCTGGCCTGTAGCACGCGCTCCGCCTCCAAGCCCAGGCGGTGCAGCGACGCGGGGTTGCCGTGCACGTGCTCCAGAACCTCCCGCACGGCCTGTACCACCTCCTGTAGGGCGGGGCTGGTGGCGCTGTGGTCGAGGTACACCCGGCGCATGGCAGGACGATGGTACATCGCCTGCGGGGCCTGCTGCCACCGGGCAGGAGTAAGACGATCTGGGCGCGAAGCTTTCAAAGGCTTTCGGCCCAAAAACCAGCGACACTATCGGAGGCCATGGACGGAGGACGGGGCGACGGTTCGGCGCGGGATCTCAAGCACCCACCGGACGGGCGGGCCAGGCTCGCTCGGCTGGTGCGGCAACAGACGCTGCCCATGGACGTCCCCCCACCGCGACCTCCCCGCGGCACGTGAGGCACCCAGGCTGTCCGGGCCGGTCCTACAGGGCGTGAGGCTGGCTGTGGGCATGTTCACAGACTCGTACCGGCCCCGCCTGAGCGGGGTGGTGCACTCCGTGGCAGCCGTGACGCAGGCGCTGCGGGAACAGGGTCACCGCGTGGTGGTGTTCGCCCCTCGCTATCCGGGGTACCGGGACTGCGAGCCGGACGTGGTCCGCCTGCCCTCGCTCGCGAACCCCGCGCACCCGGACTTCCCCCTGTTGGTTCCCGTGGCGGCCGACGTGAACCGGCGCGTGGCCGACCTGGGGCTGGCAGTGCTGCATACCCACTCCCCCTTCGCGGCAGGACGCCTGGCCGCTACCAGCCGCAGGGGGCGGCCCCTGGTGTTCACCCACCACACCCTGTACGAGGAGTATGTGCACTACGCTCCGTGGACCCCCGCTTCGCTTGCCAGGCGCTGGGTGCGGTGGCACGTGGTGCGGTTCTGCAACCGCTGCGACCTGGTGGTGGCCCCTACCCGGGCGGTACAGGACCTGCTGCGTGCCCGGGGTGTGCGGTCCAAGGTGGAGGTGGTGCCCACCGCAGCCCTGAACCTGGATCTCCTGGACCGGGTGGCGCCCGCGGACCCGCAGGAGTGCGGCATCCCCCGGGGAGCACCCGTGGTGGTGTGCGCAGGTCGCATGGCGCCTGAGAAGAGCATGGAGGTGGTCGTGCAGGCGTTCGCCCACCTGCGCCCGTCCCAGGACGCCTGGCTGGTCATGGTGGGGGGTGGACCGAGCCTGGACTTCCTGCGGGCCCTGGCCGGGCGGCTCGGCGTGCACGAGCGGGTGCGTTTTCTGGGGCCGCAGCCGTGGGAACGGGTGGTGGCGTGGATGAAGCTGGCCTGGGTGTTTCTCTTCGCCTCCCGCACCGAGACCCAGGGGCTGGTGGTGGTTGAGGCCATGGCCTGCAGGACGCCCGTGGTGGCGGTGCGGGCCGGGGGTGTGGCGGAGGTGGTGGAACACGAACTCACGGGCCTGCTCACGGAGCCCTCCCCGGAGGCTCTCGGGCGGGCGCTGGAGAAGTTGCTGGCCGAGGAGGACCTGCGGCGAATGCTGAGCGAGCGGGCCCGCAAGCGGGCCGAAGCCTTCTCCGCTTTCCGGGTGGCGGGCCGGCTGGTGGAGCTGTACCGGTCGTTGCTGGAGGAGGCGTGAAGTTTCCGGAGGACCCTCACACGCGGCGCGCACGGAGGCGACCATGCACCTGAAACGGCTGGAGCTTTGGGGCTTCAAGACCTTCGCGGACCGCACGGAGCTTTTCTTCGGCCCCGGGATCACCGCCATCGTGGGGCCCAACGGCTCGGGAAAGAGCAACCTCGCGGACGCCATCCGCTGGGTCCTGGGGGAGACCTCATGGAGGGCGCTGCGCAGCCAGCGCACCGAGGACGTGATCTTCGCGGGGACGCGCAACCGTCGTGCCCACGGGATGGCCGAGGTACACCTCACGGTGGACAACGAGGACGGCTTCCTCCCCCTGGCGTTCACGGAGGTCACCATCACCCGGCGAGCCACACGGGCGGGGGAAAGCGAGTTTTTCCTAAACCGCACGCCCTGCCGCCTGCGGGACATCCAGACGCTGTTTTTGGGAACGGGCCTGGGCGGCCGCGCGTACGCCATGATCGGCCAGGGCGAGGTGGAGGCCGTGCTGGACGCTTCCCCCGCGGAGCGCCGGGCCCTGCTGGAGGAAGCGGCGGGCCTGTCGCGCTACAAGCGCCGCGCCGGTGAGGCCGCCCGAAGGTTGGAGCATGCCCGCCACAACCTCACCCGGGTCCGGGACCGCCTGGCCGAACTGGAAGCGCGGGCCGCGGAGCTCGCAGAGCAGGCCGAACGCGCCCGCCTGTACCGGGAAGCCCAGGATCGGCTGCGCCAGGCGGAGCTGCTGCTGCACATGGAAGAGTTCCGGCGGGCCCGAAGCCAGCTGCACCGCGCCGCAGCGCAGCTGCAGGCGGCAAGGGAGCGCCGAAGCCAAGCGCAGGCGGAGCTGGGGCGAACCCGGGAAGAGCTGGAAGGTGCACGCCATCGCGCACAGCAAGCTCACAAGCTGCTGGAGGAGGTGCAGCGGGCGCTGGTGCGGGCCACGGAGGAGGCAGCTTTGGCCCAGCAGGGGGCGCGGCTCGTCGAGCAGCAGCTGCTGGCCAACGCGCAGATGCACAGCCGAATCCGGGAGGAGCTGGACCGGGTGGTGTGCGAACGCGACACGGCGGCGCAGACCCTGGCCCGGCTGCAGGAGGAGCTGGATCGGCATCAGCAGGAGCTTAAGGATTGCGCCGGTAGGATGCAGGAGGTGCACGCGCAGCTGGTGGCGGCGCAGGAAAAGTCGCACCTCGCCCGTGCTGCCGCGGAGGACGCCCAGGCGGAGGTCATCGAGCTGGAGCACGCCCGCGCGCAGGCGCAGGCGGTCCAGCAGGCGGTGCGGGCCCGCCTGCAGACGCTCGGAAGCCGGGAGCAAGCTCTTGAAGGCCAGCTGCGGCGGCTGCAGGCCGAGGGGGAGGAGCTAGTGGCCCTACGGGCGTCCCTGCGGACGGAGGAGGAGGGCCTGGTCGATCAGCTCACCAGCCAGCAGGCAAACCTGCAGGCGCTACAGGAGAAGCTGAACCAGCTGGCAGAGCACCGGGCGGGGTTGGAGCAGCAGTGCCGCCACATACAGGTCCGGCGGGAACAGGTCCGGGCGCGTCTTGCGGTGCTGGAGGAAGCGCAGGCGCAGCTGGTGGGCTACGAGGCGGGCGCGCGCGAGGTGCTGATCGCTCAGCGGGAGCGGCCGGGCCAGTTTGAGGGCGTGCGGGGGGCTCTGGTGGACTACCTGGACGTGGAAGCGCCTTACCGGCGGGCCCTGCAGGCGGCCCTGGAGGACCGGCTGTTCAGCCTGGTGGCGGACTCCTGGGAAACTGCCCGGAGAGTTGCCCAAGAGCTGCGCGCGCAGCCCGCTTCCTTCGTGGTGCTGGAAGCGGTGCGAACGCAACCCGTCCGCCGGCAGGCTCCCACCGAAGTCGGCGGGGTGGTTGGGTGGGCCTTTGAGCTTTTGCGGTGTCCGCCCCTGGTGCAGGGGGTGGTGAGCGCAGCCCTGCAGGACACCCTGGTGGTGGAGGACCTGGACGTGGCGTTGCGCCTGTGGTCGTCTGGCTGGCGCGGGCGGCTGGTGAGCTTGAACGGCGAGGTGCTCACCCCAGACGGCCTGCTGGCTGTGCGCCGCAACGGAGCGTCCGGCCCCTTGGGCCGGGTGCAGGAGCTTGCGGCCCTGCGCAGCACCCTGGCGGAGCTGGAGCGGGAAGAGCAGGAGCTGGAAGGTTGCGCACGGGCCCTGGAGACCCAGCAGGAGGAGGTGCGCCAGGAGCAAAATGAGGTGCAGGGCCGCGCCGAGCAGCTGCAGGGCCGGTTGGCGCGGCTGCGGGAGGAGGTCTCGCGCACAGAAGCCAAGCTGGCGGCCCTTCCGCGCGCGGCGGAGGAGGTGGAGTTGGAGCTGTCGCAGGTGCGCCAGCAACTGCAGGAGTTGCACCGGGAGCTCGCCTGGGCCGAGGACCTGGAACGGCTGGGGTTTGCCCTGCAGGAGGCCCGGCTCAGGTTGGAGCAGGCGCGCCGGCACCAGCAGGAGGCCGAGGCCGCATCCGCGCATCTACTAGACCAGCTGGCTTCCGTGCGGGTGCAGCAGGGAGAGCTGCAGGCGCGCTGCCAGGCCGTCCGGGGGAGGTGGGAGGAGCTGCAGCGCCAGCACGAAAGCGCCTCGGCGCGGGAGGCTGCCCTGCGGGCTGAGCTGCAGGCGCAGCAGGCGGAGCAGGCTCGCTTGGAGGATCTCTTGCGGGAGGCTCAACAGCGCACAGCACAGGCGCGCGGGCAACTGGAGGCCCTGCGGGCCAGGGCGGAGGAGGCGAGCCGTGTTCGCGAAGCGGAACAGGCCGCCGCCGCGCAGCTTTCCAGCCGCGCGGCGGCTGCGGAGCAGTCCCTGCAGGCGGCGGAGGAGGAAGCCCACCGGCTGGATTTGCGGGCCGCGCAGCTTGCCGCGGAACTGGGGGCTTTGCAGCGGCGCCTGCGCGAGGACTACCAGGCCGACCCGGAAGCCCTGCAGGCGCAGCTGCCGCAGCGGCTGGATCGCGACGCCCTTACAAAGGAAGCGCAGTCCCTGCGCCAGCTTCTCAGCGATTTCGGGCCGGTGAACCTTCAGGCCCTGGATGAATACGCTCAAGTGCGGGCCCGCCGGGAGCTTTTGGCCAGTCAGGTGCAGGACGTAGAGCAGGCCGCTACGCTGGTGAGCGAACTTGCCTCCCGGCTGGAAGGGGTCCTGCGGTGTCGTTTCCGGAAGACCTTCGAGGGAGTGAACGGCCACTTCCAGGACTGCTTCCGGCGGCTTTTTGGGGGAGGCCGGGCACAGCTGGAGCGGGTGGTGGCGGAGGACGGCGAAGAAGGGGTGGAGATCGTAGCCCAGCCCCCTGGCAAGAAGGTGCGTTCTTTGGGCGCGCTGTCGGGGGGAGAGCGGGTGATGGTGGCGCTTGCGCTGGTGTTCGCCCTGCTGCGGACCCACCCCAGCCCCTTCTGCGTGTTCGACGAGATCGAACCAGCTTTGGACGAGGCCAACACCCAGCGGGTGGTGGGGCTGCTGCGGGAGCTGGCACAGCACAGCCAGGTGGTCCTCATCACCCACAACAAAGCCACCATGGAAGCGGCGGACGTTCTGTACGGGGTCACCACCCAGGAGCCGGGGGTCTCCTCCGTGGTGTCCGTGCGGCTGGTACCCCGGGAGCTGTTCGCGGTGCGGTAGGCGAACAACGGTGCGCGGTCTGGTAAGCCTGCTGTACCGCCTGGCGAGACTGCTCCGGGACGTGGAGGTGCTGGCCTCCGGCGACCCGCGCAGGATCGCGCGCCGGGCGCGCAACAAGGTGGTGGGCCGCCTGCTGGGCCGGCTGTTCCGCCTGTAGTGGGTCCGTTCTGGGAACCCCGGGGCCGGGGGTGAGCCGTCCGATAGAATCGGTCGCGCACAACAAATCGGCACACGGAGGCGTGGTGCGAGCCTGCATAGCAGGGTTTCTGCTAGCTGCAGCTGTCCCCGCGGCGGCGGGGGTGGCGGTGGACCGACGCCTGATCGTAGTAGCGTTTAACGTAGCCGGCCACGTGCAGGACGGCCCGCAGGCCGGGTACTACTACGTGGCCTTCGGCGGCGGAGCGGGGACCCTACGGGGGCCCGAGCCTCAGGGGGAAGGCTGGGTGGCTTACGTGCTGTTCCACCGCGGCCGGTTCTACCTGGGCCGGGGCCCGGCGGCCATCCCGCCCAGCGTGTTCCGGTTCACGCGGCCGCCCGAGCCGTACAGCCGCGGGCTGGTGACGCAGGACCGTCGCGGAGTGGTGGTAGAGCTGCCCATCCTGGAGCTGGCCGCTGGGGGGGTTCCCGTGCGCACCGTCAAGGTGAACGTGGTCACCCTGGACGGGGACAGGCGGCTGCTGGACGCCCTGGGCAAAGGCTCGGACGACCGCCTGGGCTTTGTGACCCTGGACCTGGCGCGGGAGCTGTACCAGCCCTTCACCGACCCGCAGGGGGACGCGCCGGAGGACTACGACATCGTCTCCGGAAGCGTGTCGGTCAAGGTGCCTTGATTTGGACCTCCAGGCGGCGCAGCCGGGCCTGGTGGAGCTTGCCGTGCAGGCGGTGCTCAGCGACCAGTGGCAGTTCC
>PSLI01000008.1:0-63207 GCA_040289515.1 Candidatus Sysuimicrobiota bacterium | reverse complement strand
GGCCGCCTCCCGCCGGGAAGTGGAAGGGGCCGCCCCCGGTGCGCCTTCCGCGGACCTCGTGCGCCGGCTGGCACGGGTGTGGGTCGCCCCCGACTTTCCCCGCGGCCGCCCGCCCCTCCTGGTTCTGGGGAGCGATCCGCGAGCGGACCTGGCGCACCGTCTTGCGGGGATCGCCACCCGCCTGGTCGAGGGGGTCTCGGAGCTCCCACGCCGGCTCGCGGGCATGACGCGGGGTGGGGTGGTGGACGGGGTCGTTTACCGTGGCCGGCCCGGACGACGGGCGGTTGCATTGACCTTCGACGACGGGCCGGAGCCGCTGTACACACCCCTTTTGCTCGACACCCTGGACCGTCTGGGCCTGCACGCGACCTTTTTCCTGGTTGGCCACCGCGTCGAACAGTACCCGTACTTCGCCCGCGCCATCCGCGACCGGGGCCACGAACTGGCCAGCCACGGGTACAGCCACGTGCCTCTGGCCCGCCTTTCGCCGTCGCAGCTGGCCGGGGAGCTTGATCAGGCCCAGCGTGTTTTGCAGCTGCACGCAGGGATGCGCCCAGCTCTGTTCCGCCCTCCCGGCGGACGCTACAGCCCAGCGGTCCTGCGCGCGGCGGCTCAGCGGGGCCTGGTGACCGTGCTGTGGACCGACGCCCCCGGCGACTACGGGCCCCTGGACCCTCAGAAGCTCCTTCCGCGCCTGCTGTCCAGACTGTACGCGGGCGGGATCCTCCTGCTGCACCAAGGCACGCCCGGCACCCTGCGCCTGTTGCCGGAGCTGGACCGAACCCTGCACCGCCTGGGCTACCAGGTGACCACGGTGAGCGGGTTGCTCGAGCGAAAAACCCAGTAGAACGTCCCTCGTGGGAACTCCGGCGCGGCTTTCCATCGCATGCATGATGAACGCTTGATGATGGAGGAGGTGGTCTGAATGCGCAGCTGGTTCGCCCTAGGGCTGGTCCCCTTATTTCTCGCCGCCACCGTTCCGGCCGTGGCCTCTACGCCGGCCAAACCGCGGTCCAGCGCCGCGCCGTCTTTCGACGTGCAGGGTACGGTGGAGCAGGTAGCCCATGGCTGGTTCGAACTGTCCGTTCAGAGGGTCTACCGGGGCCGGCTCGCCAAGGGGGCCAAGCTCCGCATCCAGGAGTCCGCATCCACCCGCTTCCTGCAGGCCGGCAAGCGGGCTTCCGCTTCGGACCTGAAGAAGGGAGCCCTCGTGCGGGTCGTGGGCACGTCCACAGGCTCTGGGCGGCAGGCGCGCTACACTGCCACCACGGTCACATTGCTGCAGAAGTAGCAGGAGCAGGGTGGAGCTGGAGGCGGACGCCCTGGGTTCCGCTGCCTGCGGGGCTGCCGACGACCCGCGGTCGGAGTTCGCACGGTTGGTGGAGGCCCACTGGCGGTCCGCCTACCGCTTCGCCTACCGGCTGACCGGCAACCCGGAGGACGCTGCGGACCTGGTGCAGCAGTCCGCAGAAGAGGCGTTCCGGGCGTTTTACCGCTTCCGGCGGGGCAGCCGGTTCGACCGCTGGTGGCTGCGGATCCTGTACAACTCCTTCGTGGACCGCATCCGCCAGGACCGCAGGCGGTCCTACTTCGCCCTGGAGGACTTGGCCCCGTCCCTGCTGGCGGGGGCCGATTCGGACCCCGAGGTGGCCGTGGGGCAAAGGCTGGACGGCCCCGTCCAGAGGGCCCTGGATGCGCTGCCCGCTGAGTACCGTGCCGCGGTGGTGCTGGTGGATTTGGAAGGATTCTCCTACCAGGAAGCGGCGCAGCTTCTCCGGTGCCCCGTGGGGACCGTCCGGTCCCGGTTGCATCGGGCCCGGATGGCGCTCCGCGAGTGGCTGCGGGACTACGTGGACGCGGTGAAGCGGGGGGAGCTGAGATGACGCATCCTTCCGACAGGCTGTCGGCCTATGTGGACGGAACCCTGTCCAAGGGCGAGGCCGCGGAAGTGGCGGCGCACCTGGCCGAGTGCGCCGCGTGCCGGGAGACGGTCACCGACCTGCGCGCGGTCCGCCAGCTCGTGCGAGCCGCAACCGTCCCAGATCCGCCCCCCGAGCTGCTGCCGCGCCTTCTGCGGTCCGTCGGTACTGCCACCCCGCGGCCTCCGGGGCCGGTTCCGTGGACGCTCATCGCCGCGGGCTTCACCTTGGCCGCGGTGCTGCTGGCCCGGGTGCCCTTCGTGCCCGCCGCGGCTCCGCCGCTGGACGAGCTCCGGGCTTACGGCCGCCTGGCCGCCCGCGTACCCCTGGTGGAGCTTGGGACCGCGTCCTTTGTTTCCACCGCCCAGGTAGAAGAGGAGGAGGCGGGACGGTGACGCCGCTTGCCGTGTGGGCGCTGTCGCTGGCCCTGGGGGGCAACGCTCCCGCGGCTGCGCCCGAGGTGCTGGACCGTGTGTCCTTCGCCGACCAGCAGGTGGCGTATTCCGGAGAGCAGCTGGTGACCACGTGGGAGGAGAAACTCCCTCAAGCTTTTTGGGTGCACGTCCAGCATGACCCTGCAGTCGGAACCCGGCTGGTGATCCGATCCGCGGCGGGCGCGCACCGCCAGGTGGTGTGGCACACTCCCCACCACGTCCTCCAGTACGACGCCCGTACCCGCCAAGGCCGCGTGTACCGCTTCTCCCACGGCCGGGTGTCGAGGCGAACCCAGGTCACCTGGCTACAGCGCAACTACTTTCTCACCGCTTCTCCCACCCAGCTCCTGGGGAGACCTGCCCTCCGCCTGCACCTCACGCCCAGGCATCCGGGACGGCCCCGGGCCGACCTGCGCGTGGACACCGAAACCGGGGTGGTCCTGCGCTCGGAGCGGATCTCCCCGGACGGACGGAGCCGGGAGCTGGCGACCTTCGTCCGCTTCGCGGTGCGTCCCGTGGGCTGGATGCGCCCTTCGCGCCCACCCGCAGACCTACAGCTGCAGCGCGAACCGCCCGTGCGCAGCGTGACGCTGGACGAGGTGGCCGCGCGATGGGGTCGCCAGCCCCCTGAGGTGTGGCTGCCTGCGGGTTTCTACCCCATGACCCCGTACCTCCTGGAGGGTTCGGTGGTCCGGCGTGCGTATTCCGACGGTCTGGCGACCCTGCTGGTGTCCATACGCCCGGCAGTGTCCCCGCAGCCCCCCGCCGGCAGCCGTCCGGTTCACCGTACCGGTGGACCCGTGTGGGTCCAGTCCGCGGGCCTGCGCCAGGTGCTGTACTGGACGTACGCAGGCTGGTCCTTTACCCTGATCGGAGAGCTCGGCCCGGAGGCGCTGTTGGAGGTTGCAGACCGGACCGGCGTGCAGCCTGCGCCCACGGTGCTGGAGGCCCTGCTCCGATGGCTGGGCCACAGCCTGCGCCTGAGCGACCTGTGACGGCCGGCACGCGCTGGCCCGCGTGGTTGGCTACCGTGGCGCTGTGGTTGTCTTCCTGCTCACCGCCCTCCCCGCAGCCTGTGGCAACGCCGCAAACACCCTCCTCTCTCCCACAGGGCCCCGAAAGGCGCGCGCCCGCCTTGCAACCCCACCTGTCCCGCCTGCCGTGGAGGGCCTACGTCCCCAACAGCCTATCGGACACGGTGACGGTGATCGACGTGCGCACCCGCCGGGTACTCGTTACCTTCCCTGTGGGGCGCACGCCGCAGCACGTGGTACCCTCCCACGATCTCAGGACTTTGTGGGTCAACAACAACGCGGGGGACAGCCTCACCCCCATCGATCCCAACACCGGACGGCCCGGTCGCCCCGTGCCCGTGGAGGACCCGTACAACCTGTACTTCACGCCCGACGGGCGGTTCGGCCTAGTGGTGGCTGAGCGGTTGCGGCGCCTGGACTTCCGGGACCCCCGCACGTGGCGAAAGGTAGATAGCCTCCCGGTGCCCTGTCGGGGCCCCAACCACCTGGACTTCTCCGCGGACGGCACGTACTTCCTCGTCAGCTGCGAGTTCGACGGCCGCCTCCTGAAGGTGGACACCGCGTCCCGTCGCGTGGTGGGCGTGTTGCAGCTGGGTGCCATGCCGCAGGACGTCCGGCTAGCGCCGAACGGCCGGCACTTCCTGGTTGCGGACATGTTGCGCGACGGCGTGCACGTGGTGGACGGCGAGGCCCTGCGCCGGACAGCCTTCGTGGTCACCGGTACCGGCGCCCACGGGGTCTACCCGGCCCCCGACGGCTCCGCCGTGTACGTGGTAAACCGCGGCTGGCACACGGTCGCAGGGGGCCGCCGCGGCCCTGGCAGCGTCACCGTCCTGGACGGCGCCACGTTGAAGGTGCGGGCGCGCTGGGCGGTCCCGGGCGGGGGCAGTCCGGACATGGGCAACTTCACCCCGGACGGCGGGGAGTTGTGGCTGGGCGGACGGTACGACGACGAAGTGTACGCCTTTAACGTCTCCACCGGAGCCCTCGCGGCCCGCATCCCCGTCGGCCGCGGTCCCCACGGCCTAACGGTCTGGCCCCAGCCCGGACGGCTGTCCTTGGGTCACACGGGCAACATGCGTTAGCGGCCCGCCCCCCTTTGCCTGCTGCACGGCACGCCACACGCGCTCGGGCCACAGGGGCGTGTCTAGGTGCCGGACCCCCAGGGGGCGCAGGGCATCCACCACAGCGTTGACGAAGGCGGGGGTTGCACCGATGGTCCCCGCTTCCCCCACCCCCTTCGCCCCCAGCGGGTTTGTGGGAGAGGGTGTCACGGTGCGGTGCATCTCCACCGCGGGGGCGTGCACCGCCCGCGGCACCGCGTATTCCGCCAGCGTGCTGGCCAGCGGCTGTCCACCGCTGTCGTAGACCATCTCCTCCAACAGCGCCTGACCCAGGGCCTGCACCACCCCGCCCTGGATCTGGCCCTCCACCAGCAGCGGGTTTATCACCACCCCGCAGTCGTCCACGCTCACGTACCGCAGCACGCGCACGTGACCGGTCTCCGGGTCTACCTCCACCACGCACAGGTGAGCGCCGAAGGGTGCCGTGGCCTGCTCGACCACGAAGCTGCCCTCCTCCTCCAGCCCCGGGCTGAGCCCCTTCGGGAGGCGGTGGGGCTGGTAGGCTGCCTGCGCCACCTCCGCTACCGTCACCGCGCGGTCGGTGGCCCCGCGCACCTTGAACTGGCCTTCCCTTAGCTCCAGATCCCGCGGGGAGGCTTCCAACAGGTAAGAGGCGATCCGGAGCATCTTGCGCCGCACCTTGTCGGCGGCCCGCAGCGCCGCGGAGCCACCCACCACCAGGGTGCGGCTGCCCGAGGTCCCCATTCCCGATGGGACCAGCAGGGTGTCGCCGTGCACCACCTGCACGTGTTCGAGCGGGATCCCCAGGCGGTCCGCCACGATCTGCGCGAGACCTGTGGCACCTCCCTGCCCGTGGGGCGAGGTCCCCGTGAACACCACCGCGCTGCCGTCCGGTGCCACCCGCACCCGCGCCGTCTCCCATCCAAAGGTACACACCTCCACGTAGCACGACAGGCCGATCCCCAACAGCCGGCCCCGCGCGCGCTCTCGCCGCTGCTCCCGGCGCAGCCCTGCGTAGTCCGCTCGCTCCAACAGAACCCGCAAGGCCCTGTGGTAGTCCCCGGAGTCGTAGCGGGCGCCCGTGGGCGTCCGGTACGGGAATGCACTCTTGCGGAGCAGGTTGCGGCGCCGGACGGCCACCGGGTCCAGACCCAGTTCCGCGGCCACCAGGTCCATGAGGCGTTCCAGGGAAAACGTGGCCTCGGGCCGGCCCGCCCCACGGTACGCGCCCGTGGGTGTCCTGTGGGTGTAGACCTCCACCACCTCCGCCTGCACGTGCTCGATGGCGTACGGCCCCGTTAGAACCCGCACGGTGAGGACCGGTATGTCCACCGTGGTGGAGAGGGTGTACGCCCCGATGTCCGCCACTAGGCGCGCCCGCAGCCCCAGGACGATCCCCCGGGCGTCGCACGCTACCTCGAACTCTCCCACCTGGGACCGTCCCTGCGCGGTGGCCAGCAGGCTCTCCCGTCGGCCCTCCACCCACTTCACGGGCCGGCCCAGCCGCCGGCTCAAGTACGCCACCAGCACGTCCTCGGGATACGTGTTCAGCTTTGCGCCGAACCCGCCGCCCACATCCAGCGCCACCACCCGGATTCTGCTAACGGGAAGGCCGAGCACCTCCGCCAGGGCGTCCCGGAGGTCGTGGGGCGCCTGGGTGGAGGACCACACGGTAAGGGTCCCCCCCGTTGCGTCCCACGAAGCCAGGACCCCACGCGGTTCCATGGGGACCGCAGCCACGCGCTGCTGGCGGATGGTGGCCCGGATCACGCGGTGCGCCCGGGCGAAGGCAGCCTCGGGGTCCCCCGCGCGCACCTGCCGACGGTATGCCACGTTCGTCCCCAGCGCCTCGTGCACGAGCAGCCGGTCCCCCAACGCCTGCAAGGGGTTGGTGACGGCTTCCTGCAGCTCGTAGCTCACCCGCACCAGGGCCGCCGCGTCCTCCGCCCGCCCGCGGTCACTGGCCACCACCGCTGCCACGGGTTCCCCCACATAACGCACCACGCCGCGCGCCAGCACAGGGTGCAGCGCCAGCCGGGCACCCCGCAGGCCCTCCGCGGGTACCCCGGGCAGGTCCACATCTTCCCCGGTTAGCACCGCTACCACCCCGGGGGCCTGCACCGCGCGACTCGCATCCACCGCCGTGATCCGGGCGTGCGCGTGTGGGCTGCGGACCACGGCCACATGCAGGGTGCCCTCTGCCGTCAGGTCGTCCAAGAAAACGCCGCGTCCGCGCAGGAGTCTGGGGTCTTCCACACGGCGCAGCCTCCGTCCCGTCCACAAAGCGCCCTGATTCATCGCGGCCTCAACAAGCGTTCGCAGTCTATTGTAGCGGTTTGCGGGAACACACACAGGAACGAAGCAACGGTGCGAGGGGCCACGGCCGACCTTCGGAGTGCCGAAGATGTTGGTGCGTGGTGGACCCTCTTCGTAACGTGTCCACCACGGTGCCGTGCTGTGGGGCGCCGCGGCGATGGTGCTCGCGGAGGGCCTGTGGGCCTCCGCCAGGCCCAACAACCCGATCCGCCCCAGAACCGCAGCCAGCGGACGGACAGAGCCCACAGCTCCAGCCCGTCCGGGCACGGCCCGACGAGGGCAGGGTACTACCCCGTGCTTCACCGGGGGATGCGCAACCTATCGGAGACGGACGTGGATCCCCTCACGGGACTGCTGGGGCCTGCCGAGTTCCGCAGATTGTACGAGGAGCGCCGGGCCCGCAGCCGCCGGTTGGGCGCACGGTGCACGGTACTGGCAGTCCGGGTGCTGGAGCTGCCGCGGGTACGCGCGGCGTATGGGCCGGAGGCCGCGGAGGGCATGGTGCAGCACGCGGCGGGGACCCTGCGCCGCGCTGTACGAAGCACCGACGCGCTGGCGCACTTGGGGCGGGGTGCCCTGGCCGCCTTGCAGGACGACGGAGATCGCTACCGTGTGCAGTCCATCATGGATCGGCTGCACGCGGACGCTGACGGGTACCGCCCGCCGTGATACCCCGGCCTGCAGCTTCGCCTTCGCATCGCTTACGCGGCTCTGGAGAGCGGAGTCGATGCCCTAGCGGAGGCCACCCGCGTCCTGGCCACGGATGCCGAGCCTCGCTAGCGCCGACCGCGGATCTCTGCGACCGCCGCCGGATTCTCCAGCGCGCTGAGGTCTCCCGGGTCCTGGCCCAGGTAGGCGGCGCGGATCACCCGCCGCATGATCTTTGCGTTGCGGGTCTTGGGCAGGTCCGCCACGAACTCCACCACCTCGGGCTGCAGGGGCTTGCCCAGGCGCTGCGCCACCAGCTCACGGAGCTGCTGGGCGAGGGCGTCAGTGGGCTGGTGTCCTGGCTTGAGCACCACAAAACAGGCCACCGCCTCGCCCTTCACCTCGTGCGGGATGCCCACCGCCGCCGCCTCGCTCACCGCGGGGTGGGTGACCAACACCGATTCCACTTCCGCGGGTCCCACCCGTTTGCCCGCCACCTTCAGGGTGTCGTCTGACCTGCCCAGGATGTACCAGAATCCGTCCTCGTCCCGCGCGGCCCAGTCGCCATGCACCCAGACCCCAGGCCAGCGCGACCAGTACGTATCCAGGTAGCGTTGGGGGTCCTGCCAGAACCCCTTGGTCATGCCGGGCCAGGGCTTGGTGACCACCAGCTCGCCCACCTGTCCGGGCGCGGCAGGACGTCCCTCAGGGTCGTACACGTCCGCGGCCATGCCCAGGCACGGCCCCGCGAAGGCGCACGGCTTGCAGGGGTGGATCACCGTGCCGCACACGATGCCTCCGGAGACCTCCGTCCCGCCCGAGTAGTTCACCACGGGGCACCGCTCACGCCCCACGTGCTGCAGGTACCACAGGTACGGGTCCGGGTTCCACGGCTCGCCCGTGGAGCCCAGGACCCGGAGGGTGGTGAGGCGATAGCGGGCCGGCCAGTCGTCCCCGTGGCGCATGAGGGCCCGCACCGCGGTCGGGGCCACACCCAGCACGGTGACCCCGTGCCGGTCCACCAGCTCCCACAGGCGGCCGGGGTGCGGGTGGTCCGGCACACCCTCGTACAGAACCACGGCAGCACCGAGGCTCAGTCCCCCCAGGACCAGCCACGGCCCCATCATCCAGCCCATGTCCGTGAGCCAGAAGATCACGTCCTGAGGCTGCACGTCGAATTGGAAGGCCATGTCGCAGCTGGCCTTGATGGGGAAGCCCGCGTGCACGTGCACCGTACCCTTGGGTCGGCCTGTGGTGCCGGAGGTGTAGATGATCATGAAGGGGTCCATGGGGTCCATGGGTTCCGTGGGTGCCTGCGGCGGCTGGTCTGCCACGGCCTCATGCCACCACACGTCGCGACCCGGGCGCCAGCCCTCCGTCCCTTGCAACCTCCGCACCACCAACAGGTGCTCCACGCTGGGGCACTGCCGCGCCGCCTCGTCCGCGTGGCGCCACATGGGCACCACCTGGCCCCGGCGGTAGAACCCGTCCGCGGTCACCACCACCTTTGCCTCACAGTCCCGCACGCGCGCGGCCACCGCCTCCGGAGCGAAGCCGGAGAAGATGGGGGTGACGATGGCCCCCACTTTGGCACACGCCAGCAGCGCCACCGCCACCTCCGGCACCATGGGAAGGTACAGGGCCACCCGATCGCCCCGCCCCACCCCCAGGTGCCGCAAGGCCCCCGCGGCCCGCGACACCTCCACGTCCAGATCCCCGTACGTAAGCTGCCGTTGCGCTCCGTCCTCGCCCTCCCACCGGATGGCCAAGCGTGAGCCCACGGGGCTGTCCCGGTATTTCTCCACCGCGTTGTGCACCAGGTTCAGCTGTCCGCCGCAGAACCACTCCGTCCACTCGACGCCGCGCCGGTCGTCGTACACCCGCTCGTACGGGCGGTACCACCGCACGTCCATCTCGTCAAGGGCGGCCCTCCAGAACCAGTCCAGGTCCTCCACGGACCGCCTGTACAGCTCCTCGTACGACGCAAGGCCGTGCCGCCGCATAAACCGCCAGAGCCGGCTGTGCTGCACCAACTCCGGGCTGGGACGCCAAACCACCGATCCGCCCAGGACCGCCGTCTCCATCCTTCCTTCACACCCCCACCCAGTAGTTTGGCGCCTGCGGCCTTGCCTCCTCCGCCTTGACGGGTCGGCCCCGCGGCGCGGTATGCTCGCCGCGTGGAGCCGCTCCCCTGCGGGCAGTCCGCGCGCGAAGCGCTGGCGCGGCTGGAGGCCGAGGTGGTGGCCTGCCGTCGCTGCCCGCGCCTGGTGGCCTACCGGGAGCGGGTGGCGGGGGAGAAGAAGCCGCAGTTCAAGGACTGGGAGTACTGGGGCAGGCCCGTACCCGGATTCGGGGACCCACAGGCACGGGTGCTCCTGGTGGGCCTCGCACCCGCCGCGCACGGTGCCAACCGCACCGGCCGTATGTTCACCGGGGACCTGCCGGACGGGGCCTCCGCGTGGCTCGTGCGCGCGCTGCACCGCGTCGGCCTCGCCAACCAACCCACCAGCATTCACCGCCACGACGGGCTGCGCCTCGTGGACGCATACGTGACCGCCGCGGTGCGGTGCGCGCCGCCCGAGAACAGGCCTACAGCTGAGGAGCTGCAGTGTTGCTTCCCCTTCCTCGTACGGGAGTTCGAGGCACTTCCCCGCGTGCGCGTGGTGGTGGCCCTGGGCGCGGTGGCGTTCGCTTCCGTGCTGCGGCTACTTGCCCATCTGGGCGTGCCGCTTACGCGGCCTCGACCCCGGTTCGCCCACGGGTTCGTGTACCGCTTCCACGGGCAGGTGGGGCCACGTCCCGCCCCGGCGGTGCTGTGTACCTACCACCCCAGCCGGCAGAACACGCAGACCGGCAAGCTCACCGCCCGGATGCTGGAAGCTGTATTGTGGACTGCCAGACAGCTGGCCGAGGCTGCAGGGTGAACCACGAAACCTGGATGCGGGAGGCCCTGCGGGAGGCCGAGCGCGGTGCCGGCTACCGAGAGGTCCCTGTGGGCTGCGTGGTCGTGTACCACGACCGCCTGGTGGCACGCGCACACGACCGGCGGGAATCCCTCCAGGACCCCACCGCGCATGCGGAGATCCTGGCCCTGCGGGAAGCCGCGCGGGTCTTGGGCAGCTGGCGGCTGGAAGGCTGCACGGTCTACGTGACCGTGGAGCCTTGCCCCATGTGCGCGGGCGCCCTGGTGCTGTCGCGGGTTCGTCGCCTCGTGTACGGGGCCAGGAGCGCCAAGAGCGGAGCGGTGCGGACCCTGTACCGGATTGCGGACGACCCGCGCCTGAACCACCGACTCGAGGTGGTGGAGGGCGTTCTGGAGAAAGAGGCGCAGGCCCTGCTCGTACGCTTCTTCCGCGAGCGGCGGGACGCCCAGGCCGGCTGTTAAAGGGCCAGCAGTCCGGCTTGGCGACGGAGGGCCTTTGCTTCTGCGAGCGCCTCCAGCCGGCACCGGGCCTCCTCCAGACGCCCGGCGCTCAAGAGCTGCCCCGGACAGGAGTCGGTAGCTGCGCGAATCCAGGTGGAGAATGCCCTCTGCGCCTGCCGATACCCCACCCACCGCAGTGCCAGGCGCTCGTCCTGCCGGCGGGGCCGTCTTCGCGCTCCCCGCGGCCGGGCTGCCCGCAAAGGCACCACCCTCCTCCGGTTCTGTCGCAGCAGCTCCTTCCGGTCCACCGTGTGCCTCCGCCGTCAGTGTAGCCCGGCGCGCTACAATGGTGGCGGCCGGAGGGGTGCACCGAACTGGCTAAGGGGCCGGTCTCGAAAACCGGTGGCCTTCACGGGCCGTGTGGGTTCGAGTCCCACCCCCTCCGCCATCGGCTCGTACCCTTCACGATACTAAACGGGGTAGAATGGTCCCGACATGCCGTTCACCGTGGCGGACCTGGCCGATCTCCTGCGCCTTCTGGAGCAGCACCCCGAGTGGCGCGATGCGCTGCGTGCCGTCCTGCTGGGGCAGGAGCTGCTGCAGTTGCCGCACCTGGTGCGTCGGCTGGCAGAGGCTGTGGAGGCCGTACAGCAGGAGTTGCGCGTCCTGGCCACTCACGTCCAGCAGCTCGCGGAGGCCCAGCGCGCCAGCGAGCGGCGCCTGGCGCGGCTCGAAGAAGCCCAGGAGCGCACCGACCAGCGCGTGGCACGCCTCGAAGACGCCCTCGCACGCCTCACCGAGGCTCAAGAGCGCACCGAACGCGAGGTGCGGGAGCTGGCCCGACAGGTGGCCCGACTGTCGGAGGCGGTAGGGTTCAGCCTCGAGGAGCTCGCCCGGGAGTTCGCCCCCGCGTACCTGGAGAAGTACCACGGGATCCGGGTCCCGTACTTGGAGCGCCGCTACTTCACCGTGCAGCAGCGGGAGGTGGAGGTGGACCTGTACGGAGAAGGGACCCAAGACGGCGAGGCCGTGGTGGTGGGGGAAGTCCGCAGTACCGTCTACGGACGGGACGTGGAGGACGTCCTGCAGAAGGTCCAGCTCGTAGCTCCCCTGCTGACCGCACGCCCCGTGCCCACCGTGTTCGGATTCGCCATCCACCCTTCCGCGGAGCGCCTGGCATGGGAGCGTGGTGTGATCGCCCTGGTGGCCGTCCTCCGCGGCCCCCGCTGAGGAGCCTGCGCGGGTAGGGGCCTACCCCGGTTGTGAGAAGCGCTCCCACGTGTGGCGGGCCTGCTCGGCCTCTGCGGGCTCGTGATCCCTGCAGTCGACCCGCAGGAGTTCGTCCCCGAAGGGTGCGTCCACGAATGCGCAGTGGTGGGGGGCTGAGGGGTCGGGGTGCACGTAGGGCTGGAAGTAGCGGCACGTCACGCACATGCGGGTCGCCGGAATCCGCCCTGCCTCCTGCAGCTCGCGGATGGTCTTCAGGAGCACCCGCAGCAGGGTTGCCTGCTCAGCCTCCGACAGGCGCCGCACCGCCCGCAGCAGCAGCTCGGGCCAGCCCGCCAGGCGGTCCGCCTCCCGCCGCCCCGCAGGGGTGAGGATCACCATCCGAGCACGGCCGTCCTCTGCAGACCGGACCTTGCGCGCCAGCCCCTTGCGCACCAGGGCGTCCGTGGACTCGCTGGCTGTGGCTGCGCTCACCGCCAGGGCATCTGCCACCTCCGACACCCGAGCGCCCCCCTCGCCCCGGAAGCGCAGGTATCCCAGGATCTGCACCTGGGTGGGCGTCAAGCCTCGCGCCAGGGCCTCCTCCCACCCGTAGCTACGTAGGGCGGTACCGATGCGGCCCAAAGCCTGCGCCACCCGCTCGGCGGTGCCCTCCTCCCCGCCGAACGGACCGGTGCTCCGTGCCGGCTGCCGCGTGCCCATGCCTTGACCTCCCGCTCCGCCTATGGTACTTAATTCGCAGTCCAAAACACAGGAGGTGATGCCGTGCGCGTCCGACTCCTTTCCGCCCTGGCCGTGATGGTGGCCGCTACCGTCCTCACCGCCGCCACCGCGGCCTCCAGCCACAGCACCGTGCGCCGGTACCGGGTCACCATGAAGTTCTGGAAAGCCACGGTGGCCGGCGTGGCCACGCTTGCGGTCACCAACCTGCCCTCGGATTTCTTCGCCTACGAGGGTGAAACGGTAGAGTTCGTGATTCGCAACGACAGCCCCATCGCGGAGGGATTCGCCATCGACGCCTTCGGCGTGAAGGAGGTCCTGCAGCCCAAGGAGACCAAGACGGTGCGGATCCGCACCGTGCGGGCGGGTGCCTACACCGTCTACTGCCACCTGCACCCCATGAGCGTTCACTACACGGGCACTCTGCTGGTGGCATCCCGCCGCTGAAACCGGACGGGGGTGCGGGGAGCGCGTCAGATCTTCAGGTCGATGATGGCAGACACCCCCACCCCCACCACCCGCCGCAGGCTGCGCCACGGTTCCAGGCTATCCACGGGGATGAGGACGCGGATTTGGAACACGCCCTGGTAGTTGGCGTCCAGGGCCGCCACCGCCTGGACCCGCTGCACCGCCGCCTGGGGCCCCGCCACCTGCGCAGCCCCGATGGTAGCACGCCCCGGCGCGCTCACGCCGATGGACACGCTCAGGATGGGGACCACCTTCGTGGTCTGCCGCGTGGCCGCGTCCTTCGACAGCAGCAGCGAGTTGATGAAGTCGTTGATCTGCGGCCCGAAGGTCCGCACAGCGTAGCCGATCCCGAACACCTTCACCAGCTGCAGAATGTCCTGCCCGTGGGCCACGCCCGCCGCCGATACCACCACAGCCGCCACTACGGCCGCCACTCGCATCCAGCGCATGAGCCCCCTCCTGTTTTTTATAGGTACGTCACCACCATGCGTCGAGTTCCGCCCCGCGCCCGAAGGCCCGACGGCCGGGGCTTGAACACACCCACCAGCGCCACCTCCGCGCCCCGCGCCCCCCTGCGCAGGCCCACCAGCAGGCCCTTGCTGGTCCACTCCAGGTAGCCGCCTCCCAACCACTCGGGGTTCGCAGCGTACGCTCCTAGGAACTCCAGCAGGGTGCTGCCCACACCCACGCCTCCCTTCAGCCGGAAGCGGGGGTCGTCGGTCACCACCGCCAGCACCAGGCCCGGGGTCTTGGTGGGCTCCCGCTCGTCCTCGTAGAAGTAGTAGTCGTAGGCGCAGATGCCCACCCCATCCTCCACGTTGCACACCTCGCGGCCCGCGTCCCGCGCCTGGTCGCGGGTCTGCCCGAAAGCCTGGGCTACCTGTGCCGCCTCGTCCATGCCCATGCCGATGCGCGCACCGCCGATGGCCTCCCCCGGGACGATGTCCCCCAGGCCCGTCTGCGCCGCTAGAGGCGCTGCCAGAAGGAGCGCCAAAATCCATGCCACCCAGCCGAACCGCACCATGCCACCCTCCCGTGCGTGCTTTTCTTATAGGCTCGCGCTCCCCGCACCGGTCCGCAACCCACCCTTTTGGTTCCGCCCCGTGGCCACCCGCCACGAAGCCCACGCCACCGCCGCCCACCCCGCCAGGTAAAGCCCCCACGGCCATTCCGCAGGCCGCACGGCCACCGCGGCCTGCCAGCCCTGGGCCAGGTGGGTGAGGGCGGGTGCCATCACCGCGCCCAAAGCCATCACCGAGCCCGCACAAGCCACCGCCGCACTGGCCGGGTCCACCCGCACCGGCAGCCCCCCTTCCGCCCGCGCCGCCACGCTTCCACCGAACGCCGCGAGCAGGATGGCGGCCAGCATGGGAGCCCACACGGGCGCCCACCACGGCAGCGGGATCAAGAACAGCAGGTCCCAGTCCCCCAAGGTTCGTGGGAAGCCCACCAGCAGCCGCAGCCAGAGGTAGTAGGCCAGGTCCCACACGCCCCAGGCGAACAGGAACATCCCCCACCGGGCCGGCCGGTTCTGGCCCGCAGCCTGCCCCACCGCCCACAGCATGAGCAGGGTGGCCGCCTCGCGGCCCACCTCCACCCACGCCAGAGGGTCGGGCCGGGCAGGCACATCCCGCAGCAGATCCTCGATGCCGTACAGAGCCCGCAGGTAGGCCACCACCGCGGCTTCCAGGTACCCCATGGCCACCGCGTAGAGCATGACCGCCAGCGCCCGCCGCCGGAAATCCCCTGGCACGTCCGCGCCCTCGAGCTAACCTAGGGTGGGGAGGTCGACCGGCATGACCGAGTTTACCGTGCGCACCCACCGGAAGCGGGAGCTGGTGGACATCACCCACCGCGTGGAGCAGGCCGTGCGCGCCTCGGGTACCCGGGAGGGACTCTGCTGCGTGTACGTTCCCCACGCCACCGCGGGTGTGGTGGTGAACGAGAACGCGGACCCGCATGTGTGCGAGGACCTGCTGGACGCGCTGGCCAAGTTGTTCCCGGACGGCGTGTGGCGCCACGACCGGGTGGACAACAACGCCAGCGCCCACCTGAAGGCCGCCCTCACGGGCCCGGGCCAGGTGATCCCGGTCCACGAAGGCCGCCTAGCCCTGGGGCGGTGGCAGGCGGTGATGCTGGCCGAGTTCGACGGGCCGCGGGAGCGACGGGTCATCGTGGTGGTGCGGTAGACGCGTCCGGTTCGCCCTCGCCCTCCTCCACCCGCACCGCACGTCTGCGGGCCCGCTGGTACATCTCCCAGATCTCCTCCACCGTGGTGGCGTCCTCGGGACGCTTGTCGTCCCGGTAGCGCCCCGTGAAGCGAGGGAATCGCAGGGCCAGCCCCGCGCCCTCCTTCACGCGGCCCCACGCCACCGTGTGGGTCGGGGACAGGGTGATCTCCGCGCCCACCACCTCCAGCACCAGCGCAGGGTGGAACCAGACGTCCGGTTCCAACCGGGAGTCCACCCGGGCGGGTCTGCGATCCACCTGGTAGGGTCGCAGCCGCCTGGGGAGCTGCTCCAGGTCTTCATCGGAGAAGCCGCTGCCCACCTTGCAGAAGGTGCGGAAGGTGTCCTCCGAGGGGTCGTAGGCTGCCACCAGCAGCGCCCCGTAGGTGCCGCTGCGGCGGCCCCGCCCGTAGAAGGCCCCCACCACCACCAGGTCCAGGGTGTCCTGCAGCTCCGTGCGGTACTCCCGTTTGTGCTTGATCCAAAGCCAGCCGCGGGCACCCGCCTGGTAGATCGCGTCCGCTGCCACTGACTTGCACAGCAGGCCCTCGCAGCCGTCCGCGATCGCCTGCTCGAAAAAGGCATCCAGCTCCGCCACGCTGCGGACCAAAGTCCAGGTGGCCAGCTGCAGGCGCTCTCCAACCCGCACCGCCTGCTCCAGGGCCCGCCGCCGTTCCATGTAAGAACGGCGGGTGAGGTCGCCCTCCTGCCCGTACAGCAGGTCGAAGCAGAACAGCCCGACGGGGATGCGCTGGGCGGCCTCCTCGATGCCGTACTTGCGGCGCCGCTGCATGAGCTCCTGGAAGGGCCGCAGCTCGCCGGTGTCTGGGTCCACGGCCACGATCTCCGCCTCCAGGATGGCCCGCTTGGGCCGCAGCCCTTCCCGCAGCAGCTCTACCGCGTCCGGGAACTGCTCCGTGACGTCCTCCAGACGCCGGCTGAACAGTACGATGCGCCCGTCCAGCCGGTGGGCCTGCACCCGCTCCCCGTCGTACTTGTACTCCGCGGCGCACACGCCCCCGAGCTTCGCCAGGATCTCCTCGGCGGTGGCCAGCCGCTGGGCCAGCATGGGACGCACGGGGTTGCCGGGCCGCACCTCCATGCGCTCCACCGCCGCGAGCCCGCCCCGCACCAGGGTCTCCGCCACCAGGCCCAGGTCCGAGCAGATGTTGTACGCCCGCTCCAGGGGCCCCCGCTGAGCGCGCCCGCCCGCGTACACCTCCGCCAGCGCGTCCAGGATGGACGCGTCACCCACCCCCAGCCGTAGCTTGCCGGTCACCGTGCGGACCAGGTACCGAGCCTCCAGGGGCGTGGCGCGGCGCAACAGGTCCGCCAGCGCGGCGATCTTCTGGGTCTGCGCGCCCTTGCCGGAGGCGCGGGCGATGGATTCCAGGTGGTCAAACACCTCCTGCACGGTCAGCTGGGGCCGCCGCGCCCCGCGGTCGCTGAGCAGCTCCTCCGCGGCGCTGCCCAGGTCGCCCTTCCGCCGCAGGAGGCCCTGCACCCTGTCGTCGGAGACCCCCGCCGCTTCCGCCACTGACCGCGCGGCCAGCTTCTCCGCCAGCCCGATCTCCACACCCGCGAAGTCCGGTGCGATCTTCCCCTGGCAGAGGTACACCACGTGGCGCAAAAGCGGCCTGGGGGTCTTCCGGAAGAGATCCGCGAGCACCGCGATGAGCTTCAGGCGGGCGGAGGTCTGCTCCAGCTCCTGGTACGCGCGCGCCAGGGAGGCGTACTGCATAGCCCCGCGCTACTCCCGGGACCGCACCAGCTCCGCCACCGGCCGGCCCAGGAGGAGCCGTCCCAGCTTGCGGTGGCCGATCTTCAGGTAGTGACGCCGCCACACCTCCACCACCTCCTCCTTGGTGCGAGCCGCGTCCAACTCCCGCTGGACCTGTTCCAGGTACCTGCGCTCCTCCTCAAGGTCTGCGAACACGGGTTCCCTCGCCATCGCCGCCTCCTCGCGTTTCCACGGTGGGGTTCGACGGCTGCCCGGGGCCCTCCTGGGCGTCCGGCAGACGCCGCCGTATGCCGTATCATGCTAAGTATGACGCACGCATCGCGCGCCCGGCCTTGCTTCACGGACCCGCAGGTGTACCGCCGCCTGGTGGTCAAAGTGGGCAGCGCGGTGGTGGCGGGCCCCGGGGGACTGGAGCAGGAGGTCCTGAACCGGCTCGCAGACGAGCTGGCCGAGTTGCGCGGACAGGGGCGCGAGGTAGTGGTGGTGTCCTCGGGGGCCGTGGCCGCGGGCGTGGCGCACCTGCGCCTTCCCGAGCGGCCCACCACCATCCCTGCCAAGCAGGCCGCGGCCGCGGTCGGACAACCCTTGCTGGTGAGGGCGTGGGAGCACGCCTTCCGCAGGCACGGCGTGTCGGTGGCCCAGGTGCTCCTCACCGGGCCCGACCTCGCGGACCGCTCGCGATTTTTGCACGCCCGCCACACCCTCCACACGCTCCTCCGGTGGGGCGTGGTACCCGTGGTGAACGAGAACGACACCGTGGTGGTGGAGGAGGTCCAGTTCGGGGACAACGATCGGCTGTCGGTCCTCATCGCCACGCTGGTGGGCGCGGACCTGCTGGTGCTGCTGTCGGACGTGGACGCCCTGTTCGACCGGGACCCGCGAATCCATCCGGAGGCCCGTCCCATCCCGTGGGTGGAACGCGTGGACCGGGCGCTCCTGGAGTCCGCGGGGCAGTCCCCCAACGAAGTCGGCAGCGGCGGGATGCGCAGCAAGCTCCTGGCCGCGGAGAAAGCCCTGGCGGCCGGGATGCCCCTGTTGCTGCTGCCCGGCCGGCGGCGCCGGGCCATCTCCGACGCGTTGGCGGGAAAGCCCGTCGGCACCCTGTTCTGGAGCGGGGGGCGTCGGTACGCGGGCCGCAAGCTGTGGTTGTACCAGCTGCCCAAGCCCGCCGGTGAGCTCCTGCTGGACGCGGGCGCCGCGCGGGCGTTGCGGCAGGCCGGCGCGTCCCTGCTGCCCGCGGGGATCCGGGGCGTGCGGGGACACTTCGGGGTCGGGGACCCCGTGCGGTGCCTGGACCCCGAGGGCCGCCTGGTGGGGGTCGGGCTGGTGAACTACAGCGCCGCGGAGATCGACCTCATCAAGGGGCTTCACACCCGCGAGATCGAATCGCGGCTCGGCTACAAGCACTCCGACGAGGTGATCCACCGCGACCACCTCGCCTTGGCCAGCGAGCTGGACGCGGAAGACTACGCGCTACGGGGGTCGGGATGACCGACGTGGCCAGCGAGATCCGCGAGATGGCCCGGCACGCCCGCCAGGCGGCGCGGGCCATGGCCTCGGCTGCGCCCGCGGCCAAACGGAACGCGCTGCTGGGCTTGGCCCGCCGGCTGCAGGCGTCCTGGCCGCAGGTGGAGGCGGCGAACCAAGAGGACCTCCAGGAGGCTTCCGCTGCGGGGCTGCCCAAGGCAAAGCTGGATCGCCTTCGCCTGGATTCACGTACCCGGGACGATCTGGTGGAGGGCTTGCGTCAGGTGGCCGCCATGCCGGACCCCGTAGGGGAGATCGAGGCGCTGTCGGTGCTGCCTAACGGGCTGCGAGTTGGCCGCATGCGGGTGCCCCTGGGCGTGATCGGCATGGTGTACGAGGCTCGCCCGGGGGCCACCGTGGAGGCCGCCGGCCTCGCGGTGAAATCCGGCAACGCCATCCTGCTGCGGGGCGGCAAGGAGGCGCTGCGGAGCAACCTGGCCCTAGTAGGTCTGTTCCGCGAGGCCCTGCGGGAGGCGGACCTGCCGGAGGACGCGGTCCAGCTGGTGCCCCACACCGACCGGCAGGCGGTGGTGGAGATGTGCCGCCTTGCGGGCTACCTGGACGTGTTGATCCCCAGGGGAGGGGAGGAGCTGATCCGGTTCGTGCAGGAGCACGCCCGCATGCCGGTGCTGGCCCACGCCAGGGGCGTCAACCACCTTTACGTGGACGAGAGCGCGGACCTGGACATGGCGGTACAGGTGGCGGTGAACGCCAAAGCCCAGCGGCCCGCCACCTGCAACGCCCTGGAGAAGGTCCTGGTGCACCAGGCGGTCGCAGCGGCCTTCCTGCCCCCCCTGCAGCGGGCCATGCGGGAGGCGGGCGTCGAACTCCGCGGCTGCCCCCGCACCCGGGAGCATCTGCCGGAGGTGCGGCCCGCCACGGAGGAGGACTGGCACGCGGAGTACCTGGACCTGATCCTGGCCGTGAAGGTGGTGGACTCCATGCAGGAGGCCCTGGACCACATCGCCCGCTACGGGTCCAACCACACGGAGGCCATCGTTACCCGTGACCACCAGCGGGCCCTGCGGTTCCTGCGGGAGGTGGACGCCTCCTTGGTGCTAGTGAACGCCAGCACCCGCTTCAACGACGGCTTCCAGCTGGGCCTGGGGGCCGAGATCGGGATCAGCACCAGCAAGCTGCACGCGTACGGTCCCATGGGCGTACGGGAGCTCACCACCACCAAGTTCGTGGCCTTGGGGGACGGCCACGTGCGCACCTAGCTAGCCAGCTGATTCCCCGACGCTCCCCCGTTTACCGTGCGAACGGGGCTAGCAGGGCCCGCAGTGCGGCTTCGAGGTCCGGGTGCCGAAAAACGAACCCTGCCTCCCGCAGGCGCCGGGGCACCGCCCGCTGGCCCGAAAGCAGGGTCTCCTCCGCCATCTCCCGCCCGAACAGCAGCCGCACGACGAAAGCGGGCACCCGCAGGACCGCGGGCCTCCGCAGCACCCGGCCCAGGGTCCGGGCGAACTCCGCGAACCGGACCGGGTTCGGAGCGGTGAGGTTGACGGGGCCGTGCAGGGAGGCGTCCACAAGGAGGAACTCCACCGCCTGCACCCAGTCCTCCAGGGCGATCCAGCTCACGCCCTGACTTCCCGTCCCCACGGGCCCACCCAGCCCGAGGCGGAAGATGGGCAGCATGGGTGCAAGGAAGCCCCCGCGGGGGCTCAACACCGGACCCGTCCGCAGCAGCACGGTTCGCACGCCCGCCTTTCGCGCCGGCTCGGTGGCTTCTTCCCACTCCATGCAGACGGATGCCAGAAAGCCGCGTCCCGGAGGGCTCGCTTCTTCCAACACCTCCTCCCACGGCCGTGGTCCGTAGTACCCCGTAGCGGACGCCGACAGGAACACCCGGGCAGGTGGGTCCAGGCGCGGGAGGACGGAGGCCAGCAGGTGCGTGCTGCGCACCCGGCTTTCCCGGATCTCCCGCTTGTAGGCTGGCGTCCAGCGGGCGGGCGCGATACGGGCGCCTGCCAAGTTCACCACGGCCTCGCACCCGCGGAGCACCTCCGGGTCCAGCCGCCCTCTGGCGGGGTCCCAGGGTACGTCGCCGGGTCCGGGCGTGCGGCTCAGGCACACCACGGTCCAGCCGCCTTGTTCCAGGTGCTCCCGAAGGGCACGGCCCAGTAGACCCCTGCCACCCGCGATGGCCACCCGCACGTGCCCACGATACCCGCGCGCCGGAAGCTCCTGCAACCCTGTCGGCCTCTGGTATCCTGGAACTGCAGCCGGAGGGGTGCGGGAGTCCGGCTGATCCGGCGCGCCTGGAGAGCGCGTAGGCGGGTTAAAACCTGCCTCGTGGGTTCAAATCCCACCCCCTCCGCCACTCACGTGCGACCACGGGCCGTCTTCTTCGACCTGGACGACACCCTGGTGGACGAGACGGGGCTGATGTCCGACTGCGTGCGACAGGTGGCGCAGCAGATGCGGCAGCTCTACCCGGCCCTGGACCCGGAGTGCGTGGTCCGCACGTACCTGGAAGCGTCCGTGGACCTGTGGAGGCGCATCACACCCGCGCAGCTCGGGGTCACCATCCCCTTGATGCGGCGGTGGACCTGGGAGAAGACGCTACGGCAGCTGGGCCTTGCAGGCCCCGTGGAGCCGTTCTTGCAGCGCTACGCGGCCCTGCGGGACGGCCAGGTGCGGCTCTTCCCCGACGCCCGCCCGGTTCTCGAGGAGCTCCGGCGCCGGGGCTACCGAACCGGTCTGGTCACCAACGGGGAGTCACGGCTGCAGCGCTGGAAGCTGGAACGCACCGGCCTAGCCGGTCTTCTGCACCCCGTGGTGACCGCGCAGGAAGCAGGCCGCAGCAAGCCCGACCCGGAGCTGTTCCGGGAAGCCGCGCGCCGGGCGGGGGTCGGGCCCGAGGACTGCTGGATGGTGGGAGACCTCCTGCACGCGGACGTGGCGGGGGCTCTCGCCGCGGGGATGGTGGCGGTGTGGGTGTGTCGCACAGCCCCCCTACCCGCGCTCCCGGTCCCCCAACCCCACCACACGGTGGCGAGCCTGACGGATCTGCTCAAGCTCCTTCCATAAGCAGGGGCAGCAGGCGCCCAACACCATTCCTAGGCTCACAGGGCCCGCGTGACCTTGCGCAGGCCCCGGGGTCTGTCGGGATCCACACCACGCAGCAGCCCCATGTGGTAGGCGAGCAGCTGCACCGACACCACGTACACGTGCGGGGTGAGCTCCTCCGGCACCCCTGCAGGGGCTGGGAGCGGGTGCGCTGCCGTCCGCAGAACCCGCGGATCCGAGGACAGCACGGCAAGCTCCACGCCCTGTCGGCGCAGCTTGCGGATCATGCCCGACAGATGTCGGCTTGGCCGATCCGGAGCCGCGACCACGAGGACCGGGAACCCCCGTCCGAGGAGGGCAACCGGTCCGTGCAGCAAGTCCGCCGACGAAAGCGCTTCGGCCGCCACGTACGCCGCCTCCTTCAGTTTGAGGGCCGCCTCTCGCGCAGTTGCGTAGTTGTAACCGCGGCCCGCTACGATGCACGTTTCGGCCTGCGCCCACCGCCCTGCCAGGCCGGCAGCGGCCTCCTCCGTTTCCAGCGCCGCCCGCAGCCGATCCGGAAGGCTGGCGTGCGCCCGCATGAGAGCCAGGTCCCCCGCAGCTTCCGCTACGAACAGACTCAGGGCGGAGAGCTGGGCGAGGTACGTCTTCGTCGCGGCCACACTCCGCTCCGGCCTCGCACAGAGCCCCAGGACCTCATGTGCCGCGCGGCCCAGGGGAGAGTCCTCATGGTTCGTTACCGCCAAGGTGAAGGCTCCGCGCGCCCGTGCAGCCGCCACGAACCTCACGACGTCCGGCGACCGTCCCGACTGAGACAAAGCCACCACCCAGGCACCCCGAAACCTCGGCCGGGCGGCGTAGACAGTCACCACAGATGGCGCTGCGAGGGATGCCGGCACCTCCAGATGCACCTCGCACAGGTAGCGGCCGTACAGGGCCGCGTTGCCCGAGGACCCACGCCCCACGAAGATCACAAGGTCTGGGGGGTTGCGTCGCCAGCGCGTTGCCAGGAGTAGCAGAGTTGGGCCGGCCCGCTCCCAGAGCCGCTCGAAGACCGCAGGGGCTTCGTGGATCTCCCGGTACATCCAGCCGCCGGGGGCCTTCACGGTGGCGTGATGTCCCCCAAAATCACAGACCTGCGAGCTCCCGTGGCGGACGGCAGGTTACCGGGCAGCCCCCACGCCGTGAGGGCACCCAGCACCGCGAAGGCGATCGCCTCCTTGAAGTCCGGGTCCACCCCCTCCTCCCCGGTGGTCCCAACAGGTACCCCAGCCAGGTGACCCCGAATCCACCCCATCAGGGTGCCGTTGTGCACCCCGCCCCCGCTCGCCAGCACTTCCTCCACAGGCCCCAGGAAGCGAAATGCTTCCGCGACGCTTCGCGCGGTGAGGTACGTCGCGGTCGCCACGAGGTCCGCGTCACAGACGCCCAGCTCCCGCCCGCGTGCTATCAAGGCCTCCGCGTAACGGCGCCCGAAAGCCTCCCGGCCCGTGCTTTTCGGCGGCCGCTGGGCGAAGTACGGGTGCTCCAAAAGCTCCCGCAGCAGCCCCCGGTGCGGTGTGCCGGCCGCCGCCATCTTTCCCCCTTCGTCGTACGGCCTCCCGCTTAGCAACCCCACCACCGCGTCGATCACCATGTTGCCTGGCCCGGTGTCGAACGCCACCACCTCCTCCGGCCCTCCGCCCGCAGGGACCCAGGTCACGTTGCCGATCCCACCCAGGTTCAGCAGCACGCGGTTGCGCTTCGGGTGCGAAAACAGCAGCCAGTCCACATACGCCACCAACGGCGCTCCCTGCCCGCCCGCGGCGACCTCCCGCGCGCGGAAGTTGCTCACCAACGGAAGCCCCGTTCGCTCCGCGATCACCGCGGCCTCCCCCAGTTGTAGGGTGCTGTGACCCGCCACGTGCCACGCGGTGTGGCCGTGGGATGCGACCAGGTCTACCCCGTCCGGCCCCAAGCCCGCGCGGGCCAGAACCTCCAGAACCGCCTCGGCCAACTTTTCTCCCAGCTCGAAGTTCAGCCGGCAGACGTCCTCCACGCCGGCCTGAGGACTCGCCACCCGCAGCAGGGCTTCCCGCTCGCCTTCGCGATACGGCCGGCTCCACGTGGCCAGCGTTCGCACCCGCACCCGCTCCGTCCGCTCCACCTCCACCACTGCGGCGTCCACACCGTCACAGGAGGTGCCGGACAGAAGCCCTACCACCCGCAAAACACGCTTCTCCTGGGGCCACTGAAAGTTCTTCACTCCTCCCCCAACGCTACCCGCAGCCGGCCGCCCGCCTGCTTCAGGCGTTCCGTCGCCTCCAGGGCGTCGCAGTCCGCGCGCGCCATCACGATGGCTACCTTCACGTTTCCGCCCGCCTGGCCGAGCAGACGCTCCGCCGCCTCCAGGGGAACCCCCGCGGCCTGCACCACGATGCGCGCCGCCCGTGCAGCCAGCTTCCGGTTGAGCGGCCGCACGTCCACCATCAGGTTCCGATACACCTTCCCCAGGCGCACCATGGTTGCGGTACTCATCAGGTTCAGGACCATCTTCTGCGCCGTTCCCGCCTTCATGCGGGTCGATCCCGCCACCACCTCCGGTCCCGTGCGCACCACCACCGCCACGTCCGCCAGCGCCTCCATGGGCGAAGCCGGGTTGTTGCACACCGCGATCAGCGCACAACCCGCCTCGCGCCCCGCCCGCAAGGCACCGAGCACGTAGGGCGTTCGCCCGCTGGCCGCGATCGCCACCACCACGTCGCGCGCGCAGGGCTGTTGGGCCAGTAGGTCACTGGCGCCCAGGCCTGCGTCGTCCTCCACCTCGGAGCTCGCCTCCACCGCGGCGCCGATCCCACCTGCCACCACCACGCGCACACAACCGGGCTCCACCCCGAAGGTCGGGACCCACTCCACCGCGTCCAGCCACCCTAACCGCCCGCTCGTCCCCGCCCCCACGTAAAACACGCGGCCACCGTGGGAAAGCCGCTCTGCCATCAGCTCGGCAGCCCGGGCCACGGCTGGAAGCGCGTCCCGCACCGCTCCCGCGACCGTCGCGTCCTCCTCGTTGATTAGCCGCACCACCTCCTCGGTGCTCAGCCGGTCCAGATCGACACTCCGGGGATTCGCTTGCTCCGTCTCCAGCTCTTCCAGCGCCTCCTCCATGCTTCCCTCACTCGATCGACGGCAGGACCATCTCGTGGAACGCTTTCCGGAACTCCACGATCCCCTCCCGCACCTGCGGGTGCACGCGGTTCGTCAACAGCACGACGACCAGCCCACGGTCCGGGTCTGCGGCCACCGAAGTGCCCGTGAACCCCGTGTGGCCGAAGGAGCGAGGTCCCAGGAACGCGAAGAACGCCGCGGGGTGGTACAGCATCCATCCCAGCCCCCGCGGCGCGCCTTCCGCTCCCCCACGCTGGTCGCTCAACGCTTCGGTCCGGTAAGCCTCCGGGATCCACCTCCTGTACCCCAGCCAAGCTTCCATCCCCCGTGCCACCTCTTCCGCACTCGAGAACAAGCCCGCGTGTGCTGCCACCCCTTCCAAGGCGTAGTGGGCGTTCCCGTCGTGTACCTCCCCCACGATCCCCCCCTCGCGCCACGGGAAGTCTGCTCCGGCCCTACCCGCCAGATCCCGCTCGTACCCGTTTCCCCGCTCCGTGGCCGCGCAGCGTTTGCGCCAGTGCGCCGGCGGACAGAACCGGGTCCGCTGCAGCCGCAGTGGCCTGGCCACGTGCTCCTCGAACAGTACGTCCAGCCGCTTCCCCGTGGCGCCTTCCACCGCCGCCCCGACCAGCATCACCCCTGGGTCCGAGTACCCCACACGCTCACCCGGTCGTCCTTCCAGGGGCAGTCGTGCCACGGCCTCTACCACCGCCTCCCGCCCCCGCGCCCCCAGGTACAGAGCCTTCCAGGCAGCGAGCCCGCCCGTGTGCGCGAGTGTCTCGCGCACCGTCACGCGCCCGCACGGGGGCATGCGTCGCAGCAGGCAACCACCGGCCCAGAGGAGCCTCCAACTCCATCACGCCCTGCGCGCACAGCCTCAGCACCACCGGCACCGTGCACAGCACCTTGGTCAGGGACGCAAGATCGAACACCGTATCCAGGCTCATCGATCGCCGCCCTGGTTCCGTCTCGGCCCACCCCACCGCTGCCCGGAACACGGTCCGTCCGCGCACGCGCACCAGCCCCACCGCCCCCGCAAAGACACCCGCCTCCGCGCCGCGCTCCAGCAGTCTCCGGAGTGACTTCACACGACCTCCCGCCGCCCCCTGGGGTCGAACAGCTCCTGCAGCCCGTCCCCGAGCAGGTTGAAGCCCAGCACCACCACCGCCATCGCCACGCCGGGTGCGACCGCGTTCCACGGCGCGACCTCCATGAACCGGCGCCCCTCGCTCAGCATGTTGCCCCAGGAGGGCACGGGCGGCTGAACGCCCAGCCCCAGAAAGCTCACCGCCGACTCCGAGAGGACCGCCAGCGACAAGCTCAGCGACACCTGGACGAGGATGGGCGGCATGGCGTTCGGCGCCACGTGCCGGGCCAGGATGCGCAACTCGCTGGCCCCCAGCGCCCGCGCGGCCTCTACGTACTGCTCGCTGCGCACGGTGAGGGCGGCTGCCCGCGCCACCCGCACGAACTGAGGCGTGTACACGAGCCCGAGAACCGCCGTGAGGTTCCCCAAGGACGGCCCCATCACCGCCATGACGGCCATGGCCAGCAGCAGACCCGGGAATGCGAACAACACGTCCGCCACGCGCAGCACCAAGTGGTCTGCGACCCCGCCCGCATACCCTACAGCCACCCCCACGGTAGCGCCCAACAGCGTCGCCAGCCCCACGGCACCGAAGGCCACCAACATCGAGGGGCGGGCTCCCACGAGGACCCGGCTCAGCAGGTCTCGGCCAAACTGGTCTGTGCCCAGCGGGTGATCCCACGAAGGGCCCCGCAGGAGGGCCTCCGTCCGCATCGCCAGCGCCCGCTCCCAAAAAAGAACAGGAGCCAGGACCGCGATCAGCAGACACGCAGCCACCACCCCCGCACCCGCCCCGGTCAGCCACCGCCGCACCCGGGGCATCCGTCGCCATTGCACACGCCACCCGCTCTCCCCTCGTCCCCCTCCGGTTGCCCACGCCGACGCCGCCCCTGTTCCACGCGCCTCAGTCATAGCGGATCCGCGGATCGATCCAGCCATACAGAACGTCGGTCAGGAGGTTTACCACGACAAACAAGATCGCGGTCACGAGCACCACGCCCTGCAACATCGGATAATCCCGCTGCAGGACCGCACTCAGCACGAGCCGCCCCATTCCGGGCAGCCCAAACACCTCCTCTATCACGACCGCCCCTCCAAGCAGGTACCCCATCTGGAACCCCACCACCGTCACCACGGGGATCAGGGCGTTGCGCAGCACGTGACGCCCGAGCACGGCACCGGCTCCCAGCCCCTTCGCGCGGGCTGTGCGGACGTACTCGCGTCCCAGCACCTCCACAACCGAGGCCCGCACGTACCGCATGAGAGACGCCGCAAGCCCCACCGCGAGTGCAACGGCAGGCAGCAGCATCGCGGCCAGGTTGCGACCGGGGTCCTCCCATGGGGGGACGTAGGTACCGAGCGCCCGTACTCCCAGCCGGGACGAGCCCAGAATCAGCATCGTCCCCAACCAGAAGCTCGGCACGGACAGCCCCACCAGGGACATTACGCTCCACATCATCGCTGCCCAACCTTTCCCGCTGGTCGCCGCGACCACTCCGGCAGGAACCCCCAGCCCGACGCCCAACAACACCGCCAGCACCGCCAGCTCCGCCGTCACCGGCAACCGGCTTACGATCTCTTCCCGCACGCTTCGCGCCGTCCGAAGGGACACCCCAAGATCCCCCTGCGCCACCCGCACCAGGTACTCCACGTACTGCTCCCACACCGGCCGGTCCAGCCCGAACACTCGCCGGAGCTCCTTCATCTGCTCCGGCGTCATCTCCACCTGCGTCCCCAAGAACAGCTGAAGAGCGTCCCCGGGCACCAGCCGGATGATCAGGAACACCACCGTCACAGCGCCCCAAACCACGGGGACGGCCCCCGCCACCCGCCGCAGCAGGTACCTGTGCATTCCCTACTTTCGCGTCTCCTCCAGGTAGTAGATGGCCCCGTTCCCGACCACCCGGAAACCCTGGAGGTCGGGACGCAGCACCTGCGTCTCGAACGGCGTGTACAGAAACAGCGCCGGCGCCCGCTCCACCAGCAGCAGCTGCAGCTCCTCGTAGATCGGCCTGCGCCGTGCCGGATCCAGGTTCACCCGTCCCCGCTCCAACAGACGATCCACGGCCTCGTCCTTGAACAGGAAGTTGTTCACCGCGCCCTGGCTGTGGAACGTGCGGTAGAGGAACCGATCCGGGTCCGGGTCTCCCCCCCGCAGCTCCACCATGGTGTCGAAGTCGCGCTTCACCCATCGATCGACGTACACACCCCACTCCACCTGCTCCAAACTCGCCACCACGCCCACCTCGCGCAGCTGTGCCTGGATCACCTGCGCCACCGCGATCCCACCCTCGTACGTGGGCGAGGTGACGATGCGGGTGGCAAACCCGTTCGGGTAACCTGCCTCCGCCAGCATCCGCCGGGCGCGCGCCACGTCCCGGCGGTAGGACGGTAGCCGGCTCACCGGAAGCGCGTACGTCCGCACGGAGGCCGGCACCGGCCCGGAGACCTCCGCGAAACCAAGCTCCACGGCCTGCACGGCCGCTTCCCGGTCGATGGCGAAGCTCAGGGCATACCGCACCGTCGGGTTCTGGAAAGGCGGGCGCGTTGTGTTGAAGGAGAAGATCCGCAGGTTGATCCCCGGCTTCTGCAACACCACCACCCCCGCCTCCCGCTTCGCCTGCACCACCACGCTGCCCTCGTTGATGGTGGCCATATCCAAGGCTCCGCTGCGCACCCCGGCCAGCAAAGACGCCTGCTCCGGGATTACCCGGAACACCACCTCGTCCACCCGTGGCAGGCCTCGCCGGAAGTAGCGAGGGTTCCGCACCACCCGCATGTAGTTGTCCGGCACCCATTCCCCCAGCATGAAGGGACCCGTCCCCGCCACCACCCGCTGCAGATTTCCGTGCTGCTGGACGGCGGCCTTCTCTACGATGGCCAGGTTCCCCGAGGCAAGCCCCGACAGCAGCGAGGCCAGCGGATGCCGCAACCGGACCCGTACCGTGTATCGGTCCGGCGTTTCCACAGACTCGACGGCGTCAATGAAGGAACGTCCCGGTGAACGGGTGGCGGGATCCAACACGCGCTCCAGGCTAAACTTCACATCCTCGCTGGTCAGCTCCGCGCCGCTGTGGAATCGAACCCCATGCCGCAGCCGGAACACGTACGTCCTCGAGTCCGGAGTCTCCCACGACTCGGCGAGGTCGGGCTCGATCTGCAGTTGGTCGTTGTACCGGACCAACCGGTTGTACAAAAGATCCAGCCTCCGGAACGATGAGAACGCGGTCACGATGTGCGGGTCCAGTCCTACCACCTCCTGACTCACGCCCAGGCGAATAACCGCCCGCACCGGAGCAGCCTGTGCGGACAGGAGACCTCCCAGGGCCGCCACGGCGGCCACCCCTACGAACCACGCACGCATCCCCTCACCTCCTCCTTGCTTTTTTCCCGCCCCCCTCGCCCCTCCAGGGGGCGAGGGGCCCGAGAGTCTTCCGGTAGATCCACTCGTGCACGCCACGCCGCACGTAGTCGCGCAGAACCCCCACCCGCTCGTACCCGCGGCCCCGGTAGAAACGCTGGGCACGGCGATTGACATGGGAAACTAGCAGGAAAACGTTGGGACCGTGCCGGAGGATGCGCGCCTCAGCCGCACGCAGCAGCGCCGTCCCGATCCCCTCGTTCCGTACCGACGGATGGGTGGCGATCCAACGCACGTAGCCAGAGCGGCCGAAGCACCCGTGGAGCTGAAACCATACGAAACCCACCACGGCCCCACCGCGCACGGCCACCAGCACGGGCTCCCCCGCACCCAGCGCCTTTCGCAGCAAGGTAAGGGCCGTGCTCCGGGAAACCCCGTACTGCCGCCAGAGGTCTTCCTGGGCTATGATGCCGGCGCAGCCGGACAAATCCTCCACGCCTGCTGGCCGCACCCGAACTGATGTCCGCTCTGCCACAGCCTGCCTCAGTACTTCCGTCCCACCAGGGCCTCCCACGTACGCCCCAGCGCCCGGCGGGCGCTCGCGTAGCGGCGGAGCAGCACGCCCGCAAACACGCTGTCCAGCACCGCCATGGCTGCCATTCGTGAGCCCAAAGCCGCCTCCCGCCGCAAGGGCTCCCGCGCCACGGTGTTCAGGACCACGTCCGCCACGCGCGTAATGGGCGAGGCGCCCACTTGGGTGACCGCGACGGTGAACGCCCCTGACCCCCGGGCTACTCTCAGCGCCTCCACCGTGTCCTTGGTGCTCCCCGAGTGGGAAATGCCCACCGCCACGTCCCTATGGCCCAGCAGGGCGGCAGACGTTGCCTGCAGGTGGGGGTCCGTAAACGCCTGGGCCTGCACGCCGATCCGCAACAGTTTCAGCGCAGCGTCCACCGCCACCACACCCGATGCCCCTACCCCGTACAGGTCCACACGGCGAGCCCGCGCCACCCGCTCCACGACCCGCGCCAGTGCAGAACGGTTCAGCACCCGCAGTGTTTCCTGAAGGGCAGCCCCCGTGGCTGCGAACACCTTCTCGCACGCTTGCTCAAGCCCGTCCCCCCTCCGGACCTCTCCTGCGATCTGTGGCTGCTCGGTAGCCAGCTCCGCACTCAGGCGAATCCGCAGTTCCTGGTAGCCCCGCAGGCCCAGGCGCTTGCACACGCGCACCACCGTGGCCTCGCTGGTTCTGCAGCGTTCCGCGAGCTCCGTGATGGACATCTCCGGCACCTGCTGCGCGTAACGCACCACGAACGTGGCCACCCGCCGCTCCGCCTCCGCCAGGGATGGGGCGAGCTCCCGCAGCCTCAGCCAGCAGCCGGCCACCCGAACCGCCATGGGGACGTGCTTCTCCCCAGGACGAAAAAAACCTTCAGACATAGACCAAAACTTTGAAAATCAGCGCCGCTCCGCGGAAGCCAGGAACGTCCCCAGGTGGGCCCAGAACTCCGCCGGGCGCTCCCGGGGAGGCCAGTGGCCGCAGCCGCGCAGGACCACCAGTCGCCCCCGGGGAATGGCCTGCGATGCGGCTTGCGCGTCCTGCAGGGGAACCAACCGGTCGCGGTCTCCGTGGACCAGGAGCACCGGGCAGCGCAGCTCTCCCAGCCGCTCGCGGTAACAGGTGCGAACCCGCTGAAGCTCCAGTTCGGTACCCAGCCATCGCCAGAACAGGCCCGGACTCGCCGCTGCGCGGGCGCGCCGCACGTCTTCTACCAGCTCTGTGTCCACCCCTTGGAAGTCGCCCACCAGCAGCCGAAGCCCCAGCCGCAGGCCCCACTCGCCCTGCAGGGGTGGTGCTGCCAGCAGCCCCTGCAGGCGGGAACGGACCAACCACCGCAACAGCCCGTGGAACGGCACGCGGTACGAAAGCCCGTAGCTGGCCACCAGCACCACCCGGAGCACACGCTCCGGGTGGTGGAGTGTGTAGCCCAGCGCCAGAGCGCCTCCCAGGGACAGGCCCACCAGGCACACCCGGTCGGCTCCCGTCCGGTCGAGCCACCGCGCCAGCCACGCGCGGTAGGCGGCCGTGGTGGGTTGCTCGGGCTCCGGGGTGCCGCCGTGACCTGGCAAGTTAGGAGCCAGGACGGGGAAGCCCGAGGTGGCCAGCCGAGGCAGCACGTGCTTCCAGCTGAGCCGGGCGCAGTCCGCGCCGGCCCCGTGCAGCAGCACCACCGGAGGCTGGCCCGGCTCGGTCACGGGCTCGCTAGCAGGCGCAGCCAGCGCCCGAAGTCGGGGAAGGACACCGCCACGGAGTGCGCACCAAGCACCCGCACGCCTTGCCGGGACAGGAGCCCCGCTACCGCGAAGGCCATGGCGATGCGGTGGTCTCCCTCGGCGTCCACGCACCCGCCCCGGATCGCGCCCCCGCGCACCACCAGCCCGTCGGGCAGCTCCTCCGCCTGCACGCCCACGGCTCTCAACCCGGCCACCACCGTGCGGATCCGGTCGGACTCCTTCACGCGCAGCTCGCCCGCGTCCTGAATCACGGTCTCGCCTTCCGCCGCGGCCGCTGCCACCGCCAGGGCGGGGATCTCGTCGATAAGGCGGGGGATCAGGCTCCCGCGCACCCGGACCCCTCGCAGGGGTCCACCCCGCACCCGCAGGGTCCCCACCGGCTCGCCTGCCAGCTCCTGTAGCTCCTCCACCCCCACCCGCGAGCCCATTTCCTGCAGGACCTCCAGCAGACCCGTGCGGGTGGGGTTGAGGCCCACGCCCTCCACCACCAGCTCCGAACCTGGCTGCGCGGCCGCCGCGGCCACAAAAAACGCGGCGGAAGAGAAATCTCCCGGCACCTGCACCTGGACGGCCTCCGGGACCGCGGGCCCCACCACGCTCACCTCCACCATCCCCTCTTCCAGCGTCCGCGTCCGCACCGGGACCCCCATGGCGCGCAGCAGGCGCTCCGTATGATCGCGGCTCTGCGAGGGTTCCACCACCGCGGTGGTCCCTTCCGCGTACAGCCCGGCCAGCAGCACGGCACCTTTCACCTGGGCGCTGGCCACCGACAGTGCGTGCCGTGCCGCCACCAGCCTCCCCCCCCTTACCCGCACGGGTGCAAACCGACCCTCCCGGGCGTCTACCTGCGCCCCCATGCGCCGGAGCGGCTCCACCACCCGATCCATGGGCCGCCTCCGCAGGGAGGCGTCTCCGTCCAGCACCGCCTCCACGGGCTGGCCGCTCAGCAGCCCGCACAGAAGCCGCAGGGTGGTGCCGGAGTTGCCCGCGTCCAACACCTCGTGCGGGCTGGACCACCGCTGCCGCCCGTGCACCCGCAGAACGCTGCCCTCCAGCTCCACAGGGACCCCCACGGCCCGCACACACGCCAGGCTGCGTAGCGTGTCTTCGGCCTGCAGGAAGTTCCGCGCCACGGTGGTGCCCCGCCCGAGGGCCCCCACCAGCACGGCCCGATGGCTGCAGGACTTGTCCCCCGGCGGCCGGAAGCGTCCCCAGATGCGAGCGGGCCGAACGTCCAGGACCTCCATGCTACTGCGCGCTGTGCAGGTCCGGCCGCAGCCGCTCGGCTTCTCCCAGGTACACGTGCACCACCTCCTCCTGGGTAAGGGTGGTGTTCACCAGCATCAGCACCCGCAGCACCTGAGGCAGGGAGTCGGGGACCTCCATCTCCTGTGCGCACAGCAGGGGCACGCGGTCCCACCCCAAAGACCGGGCAGCCTCCGCGGGGAAGGCGGCGTCCAGGTCCTGGGTGCACGTGAAGATCACCGCGGCCACGTCGTCGGGTTCCACCCCGTTGGCCCGCACCATCTCCGTGAGGAGGCGCCGGGCGGCGTCCCGGATGGCCTGCCGGGTGTTGGCCTCCACCCGCACCGCCCCGCGGATCCCCCGAACCTTCATCGGCGCCCTCCCCGCGCCAGGTGCACCACCGCCTCCAGCCCCAGCACGTAGCTGTACGGCCCGAAGCCCAGTACCTGCCCCCGCACTACGGGTGCCAGCACCATCCTCCGCCGGAATGGCTCCCGGGCGTGCACGTTGGACAGGTGAACCTCCACCACCGGGATCCGCAGCGCCGCGATGGCATCCCGCAAGGCCACAGAGGTGTGGGTGAAGGCCCCGGGGTTCAGCACCACCGCGTCGCAGTCGACCCGCGCCTGGTGCAGCTCGTCGATCAGCACCCCCTCGTGGTTGGACTGCACGAACCGTACCAGCACCCCCAGCTCCGAGGCCCGCTGCCGTACCATGGCCTCCACCTCCGCCAGGGTGTGGTGCCCGTACACCTCCGGCTCCCGCTCGCCCAGCAGGTTCAGGTTCGGACCGGATAGCACCAGGACCCTCATCCGCTCGCCCCCAGATCCCGCAGCACTGACCTCACCACCTCCTCCGGAACCTCCACACCCACCCGGGCGCACCCAAGCCTCTCCAGCAGGCAGAAGCGCATCCGGCCTCCGCGGCCCTTCTTGTCCAGACCCATGAAAAACACCAGGGTCTCCACCGGGACCTGTGGAAGTTGCGTGGGCAGCCCTGCCCTCTGCAGCACCTCCTGCAGGACCCGCGCCGCCTGCGGGTCCGTGAGTCCCATTCGCACGCCCATCTCGGCCTCCACGGCCATCCCCGCCGCCACCGCCTCCCCGTGCAGGTAAGCGCGGTAGCCCGTGGCAGCCTCCAGGGCGTGCGCCACGGTGTGGCCAAAGTTGAGCACCTCCCGCTCACCCGAGGTCTCCCGCTCGTCCTGCTGCACCACCTGTGCCTTCACCGCCACACTGCGCGCCACCAGCTCCACCAGCCGGTCCGGGTGCCGCCCCAGCAGGGCGGGAAGTTCCCGGTCGATCCACCCCAGCAGGTCCGCGTCCCGGACGGCCCCGTGTTTGATGCACTCCGCCAGCCCCGAGCGCAGCTCCCGCGCGGGTAGGGTGCGCAGCGTGGCCACATCGCTCAGCACGGCCTGCGGCTGCCAGAACACCCCCACGAGGTTCCGCACCGCCGCCCGGCGGGCTCCCGTGGACGCATTCACCGCGGCCTTCCCCCCCACACTGGCGTCCACCTGGGCCAGGAGGGTGGTAGGGAGCAGTAACAACCGGACCCCGCGCATGTATGTACCAGCCACGAACCCGCTCAGGTCTCCCACCACGCCACCACCCAGGCCCAACACCGCGCCCGTTCGATCCAGCTGCGCAGCGGCCATCCGAGCGTACACCCGGCTAGCCGTGCCCAGGGATTTGCTGCGCTCCCCCGGGGGAACTAGTACGGGCAGAATCTCCACACCCCAGGCCTGCAGGGTCTGCGCCAGGCTCGCGCCGTACAGGCGCCACAGACGCGGGTGGGTCACCAGGGCCGCTTTGCGCACCCCGCAGCGGCTCAGTTCGACCCCCACGAGGGGCAGGATCCCGTCCCCCACGTGCACGGGGTACCCACCCGCCGAGACCGGCACCAAAACAGTGCGGCACTCGCGCGGCAACACGGCTTCCAGCACCCGGGACGCCACCTCGCCCACACCCAGCCCGTCCGTGTCCACCACCACCTCCGCCAGGGCCTCGTAGCGCGGGGTGCGCTCCGCCAGCAAGCTCGCCGCCTGCGCGCGGCTGTCGCCCCGTAGCAGCGGCCGGTCCCCACCGGAGGCCCTGCCCAGGACCGATTCCACTCGCGCCCGCAGCCACACCATGTGGCCCGCAGACTTGAGCAGCTGCGCGTTGGCCGGGTCCAGCACCGCACCCCCCCCGCACGCTACCACCGCGGGGCGCAGGCGCGCCGCCTCCGCCACCGCCTCCCGTTCCAGGGCGCGGAAGGCGGCCTCCCCGTCCTCGTCGAACACACGGGTGACCCTCTTGCCGGCCCTGCGTTCCACCAACCGATCCGTGTCCACGAAGGGCCACCCCAGGCGGCGGGCCACCTCCTGCCCGACGGCGGTCTTGCCCGCGCCCATGAACCCGTACAGGACGACGTTCCTCACAGGGCGCTGCGAAGGGCAACGGGGGGTCGCCACCGGGCCCGCTCCACGTAGCGGCGGTAGGCTCGTCGCATGTCCTCCACCGTGTCCTGGCCGAACTTCTCACAGAAGGCGTCCGCCAGCACCAAAGCCACCATGGCCTCGCACACCACCCCCGCCGCGGGCACCGCCGTGACGTCGGAGCGTACCACCGCGCCCGGCGCAGCTTCTCCGGTTCGGATGTCCACGGAGTGCAGGGGCTTCCGCAGGGTGGATAGGGGTTTCATGGCCGCCCGCACCACCAGCGGCATGCCGTTGGTGACCCCGCCCTCCAGCCCCCCCGCGCGGTTGGTGACCCGGTAGAATCCCCGGCCGGGCTCGTAGAAGATCTCGTCGTGCGCCCGGTGGCCAGGGCTGGCGGCCACGGCGAAGGCGTCGCCCACCGCCACGCCCTTGATGGCGTGTACGCTCATCACCGCCTGGGCGATCCGGCCGTCCAGCTTCCGGTCCCACTGCACGTACGAGCCAAGCCCCGGCGGGACGCCCAGGACCACCACCTCCACCACCCCGCCGAGGGTATCCCCCCGCTCCCGTGCCGCGTCGATGGCCTCCCGCATGCGCTGCGCGGCCTGCGGATCCGCGCAGCGTAGGTCCGAAGCCTCCGCCCGGTCACGGATCTCCTCCCACCGCTCGGGCAGCTGCTCCACGCGCACCCCGCCTAGCTCCACCACGTGGCTGAACACCACCACCCCGAACTCTTCCAGCAGGCGGCGCGCCAGACTACCCCCCGCCACCCGTGCCGCGGTCTCGCGGGCGCTGGCCCGCTCCAGGGCGTAGCGCACGTCCTCGAACCCGTACTTCTGCACCCCCACCAGGTCCGCGTGCCCAGGCCTTGGCCGGGTGATGGGAGCTTCCCCGGTACGCCAGTCCCGGTTCCACACCAGCACCCCCACGGGCGCGCCGATGGTGGCTCCGTCCATCACCCCGGCCAGGATCTCCGCGCGGTCGCGCTCGATCTGCATGCGGCCGCCCCGGCCGTAACCCAGTTGCCGGCGCAGCAGCTGCCGGTCGATGTACTCCTCGTCCACTCGCAGCCCCGCGGGCAGCCCCTCCACCACCGCTACCAAGCCGCGGCCGTGCGACTCCCCGGCGGTGAGAAGTCGTACCGCCACCTCACACCTCCGCGTGTACCAGGCCCACTGCCCGCTTCATCGCGTCGATGGGTGCCGAAAGCCCGGTCCACAGCTCGAAGGCTTCAGCACCCTGGTGCACCAGCATGGAAAGGCCTCCCACCGTCCTGGCTCCTGCCTGTCGTGCCAGCTGCAGCAGCCGCGTGCGCAGCGGGTTGTACACCATGTCGAACACCACCTGGCCGGGCCGCAGCCACGCCGCCTCCGCCACCGGGCTGTCTTCCCCCCGGGGGTGCATGCCCACTGGGGTGGCGTTGACCACCAAGTCCGCCCCCTGTAAGGCCGCGCGCACGCACGCGGGGTCGAATCCCAGGGCTGCGAAATCCGTGGTGGGGAACTCCTGGCGCATGCGCGCACACACCGCCTGCGCTGTGTCCCGCCTGCGGCCCAGCACCACCACGCGGCGGGCTTTCCCCTCCCCCAGCGCCGCGCACGCAGCACGGGCCGCCCCGCCCGCGCCCAGGACCACCGCGTGCAGCCCGCGCACCTCTACCCCCGCTTCCGCGAGCGCCCGCCGCATGCCGGCCACGTCCGTGTTGTAGCCTGCCGACCGGCCGTCGGTCCGGAACACTAGGGTGTTGGCAGCCCCGCACCGTCTGGCGGAGGCGTCCAGCTCGTCCAACAATTCCAGCACGGCCACCTTGTGGGGGATGGTGACGTTGGCACCTGCGAACCCCAAAGCCCGCAGCCCGGCCACCGCCTCCGGCAGGTCCTCCGGTCGGACCCGGAACGCCACGTACGCCCACCGCAGCCCGCACGCCTGGAAGGCCGCTGCGTGCATACGGGGTGACAGGCTGTGCTGGACCGGGTCGCCCAGCAGCGCCACCAGCCGCATGTTCGGGGGGATCTCCACCTACACCTCCATTTTTGCCATTCTACCGCCTTCGCAGGTCCCTGGCGCTGTGCTACAGTACGCGGTAAACAGAGTTCCGCAGGGAAAAACATGCGCTACCAGGGCCAGATCCGCTACGAGATCCGGGTGGCCGGCGTCCGCCGGAGCCTGCCCATCGAGCAGGTGCAGGAGGGCGTGTGGATCCCCTTCTTCCGCCTGTGGGGAGATGTGGAGCTGACCAACGCCTGCGCCCGGGCGCTGGCCAGTGAGCTCCGGCTGCGGGAGTTCGACGCCCTGGTGTCGCTGACGGCCAAGTCCGTTCCCCTCGTGCACATGATCGCCACATACCTGTCGGAACCCCGCCACGGCCAGTTCTTCCCGTACGTGGCCTGCCGCCGGGCGGTCAAGAAGTACATGCGGGACCCCGTGGTGGTGGATGTACAGTCCATCACCGAGAGCTCCCTACGCCCCCTGGTCCTCAACGGGGAGGATGCCGAGCGCATCCGCGGGCGGCGGGTGGCGGTGGTGGACGACGTGGTGAGCACCGGGGGCACCCTGCGGGCCGCCACCTTGCTCATGGAACGGCTGGACGCCCGCATCACCGCCAAGGCCGCGGTCATCCTACAGGGCGACCAGTACCACGACCCGGACCTGATCCACCTGGCCACGCTGCCCGTGTTCATCCGCTGAGCGTGGTCGGGCCGCTGTACGCCCTGGGCGCCCTTGGCGCCTCCGTGCTGGTGCAGACCGTCACCCTGCGGCTGTTCCCTTTCTACACGGGGCAGGCCCAGGTGTTGCCCGAACACGTGGGGCTGAGCCTGGCGGCTTTCCTGCCTCCGGTAGCCCGGTGGGGACAGCGGAAGGGTCCCCGGCGCGCCCTGGAGGCTTGCCCTTGGGCGGCCGCCGCTGCCCTGCCCCTGGTGTCCCTGCTGGGCAGGCTTCCCACAAGCGCGCACGCCATGGGCTGCGCCCTGGCGGCCCTCAGCGGGCTCCCCTCGCGGCCCTTTACGCCCTGCCGAGCCCGGTCCTGGCCCAGCTGGCCACGCTGGTGGTTGCGGGCCTGTGGGCTTTCCGTCGGCTGCGCTACTCCTGACCCAACATCCCCGGGTCCTGAGAGGGCAGGCGCAAATAACACGTGTCGTTGATGGCCACGACGCGGGCGGCACCCTCGGCCGGCACCTCCACCAGGTTCACCGCGCCGTTGTGCTGCTGGATCCGGAAGTAGCTGTCCAGGGGAGCACCCAGCAGGGTGAGGAGGATCAGCTTGTTCACCCCTCCGTGAGCGACCACCACCACCGTCTGCCCGGGATGCCGCTCTACGATGCGACAAAAGGCTCCGTATGCGCGCGCCCGTGCCTGCTCCAAGGTCTCCCCGCCCGGCAGGTGCACCGCGGCCGGGTTTTGCCACCACCGCCGCACCAGCTGGCCCACGTGCTCCTCCATCTCGTCCACCCGCAGCCCGTCCAGGATCCCGTGATCCAGCTCCACCAGGTCGGGCTCCACGATCGGCTCCAATCCATGCTGCGCCGCGATGCGCTCCGCACCCCACCGGCAACGGCCCAGGGGGCTGGTGTACACCGCCCGCACGGGTTCCGAGGCCAGCGCCGCAGCAAGCCGCCGCATCTGGCTGCGCCCCAGCTCCGTGAGGGGCGCGTCCAGCCGCCCCTGGTAGCGCCGCTCCGCGTTCCACGTGGTCTGGCCGTGCCGCACTAGGTACACCCGCGTCATCCTTCCCGCCGCGACCGGTAGCGCATGCGCCACGCCTCCAGCGCCTCCTCCAGCAGGGCCCAGTAGCTCCGCAGGCGTAAGGCCGCCACCTCCCCCCGGGCCACCGCCTCCCGGACCGCGCAGCCCGGCTCCTGCCGGTGGGAGCAGTCTGGGAACTGACACCCTGCCCCTGCCCGGAGGATGTCCGGGAACGCCGCGCGTACCGCCTCGGGATCCAGGTGCACGAAGTCCAGAACCTGCAGGCCCGGTGTGTCCACCACGAACCCCTCGGTGCCCACGGGGATGAGCTGTGCGTCCGTGGTGGTATGGCGGCCCCGGCCCCACCGCCCCAGCTCGCCCACCTTGCGAGCTGCCTGCGGGTTCAGGGCGTTGATGAGGCTGCTCTTGCCGACCCCCGAGGGGCCCACCAACGCCGTGAGGTGCCCGGACAGCGCCGCCCGCAGCTCCTGCAGCCCGGCCCCCGTGCGGGCGCTTGTGCCCAGGACGCGGTAGCCCACCCCTTCGTACAAAGACCGCAGCTCTGCAGGGTCCGCCAGGTCCAGCTTGTTGAAGCACAGGAGAGGCTCCAGGCCGGATGCCTCCGCCAATGCCAGGAACCGGTCAATCGCCATAGGATCCGGGTCGGGTTGCGCGGCAGCGAACACCACACACGCCTGGTCCACATTGGCCGCCAGCACCTGGAGGCGGTCCGGATCGCGCGCGGCGGGCTTGGTGAGCTGTGAGCGCCGCGGCAGCACGTCCTGCACGAGGCCTTCTTCCGGCCCCGTGGGCGTGAACAGCACCCGGTCCCCCGGCACCACCCGGATCCCTGCCACCTTCCGCAGCTTCCCGCGGGTCACGCAGCGGTACGTCTGGCCGGACCGGTACACGAAAGCGAACGCTCCCACCGCGCGCGTCACCACACCCTCCAGGACGGGCGCGTCCGGAGTCATGGCGTGGGCTTCCGCATTACGGGCCGCCCGGGCTGGAAGCCGCCACCTGCCGGTAGCGGCGGTAGTACCGCTCCACCGTCTTCCGGTCGATGCGCATCCCCCGGGACCGTTCCGGCCGCACCGCGCCGCTGAAGGTGGTGGGGATGTGCAGCAGCTCGTGGATCATCACGCGGTCCTGCTCCCCCTGCGGCAAGCGGTCGAACGCCGGGCATACAAACTCCACCACGTACGCCGGGGGGATGCCCAGGGCCTCTTGAAACACCCGCGGCAGGCCCCAGATGCGCGCCCAGGCGTTGGGCCGCGCCCCGTACACCCGCAGGCAGTGCACACGCGCCGGGTTCACGTGGGAGAACCCCAGCACCTGTACGATCCGTGCCATCCGCGCGTGCAGGTCAGGAGCCGGCTCCCACCGCATGCCCGTGTCCCGCACGGTTAGGGGTTCAGAAACCGCAGCCATGGAGGCCCGGCCAGGAGGGTGATGGCTCCTGGGATCGCCCACAGCACGGACTTGAGGCCCTCCACCAGTTCCCCGGCGCGGAACTCCCGGACGGCCTCCACCGCCGGAAGCACGGTCACCGCCAGGGTAAGGTACGGACCAAGCAACGCCAGCAGGCCCGGCACCGGCCCTCCCAGGCGGCGGTACACCTCCACAGCCGCTGCCACCACCCAGAAGAAGGCCACCGCGGCCCTCATGGGATCCCAAGCAGCCTGCGCATCAGCTGAAGCTGGCCGTGGTGGTAGGCCCAGTGCGCCAGCGCACGCAGCACGGCGTCCCCCTTCTCCATCTGCAGGGTCCGCCCGCCCGCCTGCCCCTCCACGGGATCCGCCAGGCGCTCGTCCAGCAGGCCGTCCAGCACCTCGTGGGTCGTGCGGGCCACCTCCTCCAGCTGTCGGAGCAGGTCGTCCCGGCGGACCGGGACGGAAGGGTCGAACTCTGCCTGCCGGTCGCGCCGCACGTCGTGCCCGCCCACCACCTGGTGGATCCAGTACCGCTCCGATCCCACCGCGTGGCGCACCAGGATCCCGGGGGTGTTGGAGACCCCCTCCGGACGCCGGTTCAGCTGGACGTCGTCCACAGTCTGCACAACCTCGGCCACCGCACGCCTCACGTCATCCAGGTGTCGCGCCACTCTCGCCGCCTGCTGCATTTGCTCCTCCCTCATCCGGACCTCCGCGTCAACTCGTACACCACCACACCCCTGGGACACCAGGGGTGCACGGCCCAGCCCCTGAGGGCCGCTGTCTCCTCTGCCTGCGCGGGCAAAAAGCACACCACCCGCCCGCCCGGGCCCACCTCCCGTACCGCGCCCACCAGGGCCGCAGGGACTTCTGAGCTGAGGGCAGCCACCAGCCGGTCCGGGCCGCGCCGAGTGCCATCTCCGGTGTGAAGGCCCTCCACCGCCACCCCAGGGGCAGCAGCTCTCCCGCGTGGCGTCGCAAGACCGTGGTCAGGCGGCTCCACGCCGAGCCGGCCTGCCGGGGTGCCACCGGCTGTACTCTCCCCGGCCGCAGGTCCTCCGGCGCCAGGTGAACCACGTAGTGCGCGCGCTCGCCAAAGCCCGCCCGGTCCAGCCACTCCGGCCGACCTCCGGACGGCCACGCGGTCCGCACCACGACGACCCCGTATCCATCCAACATCCGCAGGGCCCCGTCCACAAGCCGGTCCTGAGCATCTGCGTCCTCTCCTCCCACGGCCCTTACCCCTTCGATCCACCCTTCCCCGCGGCCCACCACGGCCAGATGCACCGCCGCCACCACGCGCCCGCTTTCTGCCCCTACCAGGACGCGGTGCGCCTCGTCCGCCCATGCCAGCCACTCGGGGGGAAGGGTACCCGCCGCGGTTCCCAGCTGGGCCAGCTCTTCCGGAGTCGGCTCCCGGACCTCCAAGCAAAAAACCGGGCACCCGGGGCCGCCCACCCCGGGCGCCCGCACCCCCTCAGTTGTCCCGCTTTATTTTACCTGGGCCTTCAGTTCCTTACCCGCTGTGAACCCCGGGACCTTCCGGGCGGGGATGCGGATCTTCTCCCCGGTCTGGGGGTTCCGCCCCTCGCGCGCCTTGCGGCGCCGCACCGCGAATGTCCCGAACCCCACCAGGGTCACCTTCTCGCCCTTCTTGAGGGCGCTGGTGATCCCGTCCAGGATCGCATCCAGGGCCGCGTTGGCGTCCTTCTTGCTGAGGCCCGTCTTGCTGGCCACCCGCTCGATGAGCTGCTCCTTGTTCATAGGCTCCTCCCCTCCCGTACGGCGTGTGATCCGGCGCTTGGCATTCTACGATAAGCCCGCGGACTCCTCTTCCGTGCAGCCGGAAACCGGCGCCAGGCCTACCGCTCCGCCTCCACCACGGCCACCGCGGATACCCGGTCCGGCGGCTCCACCCGCATCACCCGCACCCCCTGGGCCGAGCGGCCAACAGTGCTGATCTCCCGCACCAGGGTCCTCAGGATCTGGCCGGACTCCGTGGCCAGCAGGATTTCGTCGTCTTCCGCCACGGCCCGCACAGCCACCACCTTGCCGTTCTTGCTGGACAGCCGGATGTTCCGGACGCCGTAGCCCCCGCGCGCCTGTAGCCGGTACTGGGAGGTGGGGGTCCGTTTGCCATACCCCAGGTCCGTGATGGTGAGCAGCTCGGGCTTCTCGCTGGCCACCGCCAGCCCCACCACCTCGTCTCCGGGCCTCAGCCGGATCCCCAGGACCCCGGCGGCGGCCCGGCCCGTGGGCCGCACCCCCGACTCCCGGAAACGGATGGCCTGCCCCTCCCGCGTGGCCAGGATGACCTCCTCCTTGCCGTGCGTCAGCCGGACACCCACCAGCTCGTCCCCCTCCTGCAGGTGCAGGGCCACGATCCCCGCCCGACGCGCATTCACGAACTCCAGCAGGCCCGTTCGCTTCACCATGCCCCGCCGGGTGGCCATAAACAGGTAGCCCGCGTCCTCGAAGGACCGAATGGGGATGATGGCGGTCACAAGCTCGTTCAGGGGCATCCCGACCAGGTTCACCAGGCCCGTGCCCCGGGCCGCGCGACCTGACTCCGGAACCTCAAAGGCGCGCAGCCGGTACACCTTGCCGCGGTTGGTGAAGAACAGTAGGTACGCATGGTTCGAGGTGACGACCACGTGCTCCACAAAGTCCTCCTCCCGCGCCGTGGCCCCCACCACCCCCCTGCCACCACGTCGCTGGGCCCGGTAGCTCTCCAGGGGAACTCGTTTCACGTAGCCCTGGTGGGTGAGGGTGATGACCACCTCCGTGTCGGGGACCAGATCCTCCTCCTCCAGCACGGCCTCCTGGCCCGAGGTGATCCGGGTGCGGCGCGGGTCCGCGTACTTGGCCTTAACCTCCAGCAGCTCCTGCCGCACGATGCCCGCCACTTTCCGGGGGTCACGGAGCACATCCTGGTAGTACGCGATGGCCTTCAAAAGCTCCCGGTACTCCTCCTCCACCTTGCTGCGTTCCAGGGCCGTGAGCCGGGCCAGGCGCATCTCCAGGATGGCGTCCGCCTGACGCTCCGACAGCCCGAAGCGCTGCACCAGCCCCTCCCGCGCGGAAGCCACGTCCTTGGAGGAGCGAATCAGCTGGATCACGGCGTCCAGGTGGTCCAGGGCCACCTTCAGTCCCTCCAGCACGTGCGCCCGCTCCTCCGCCCGGGCCAGCTCGAACCGGGTCCGGCGGGTCACGATCTCCCGCCGGTGGTCCAGGTAGTGGACCAGAAGATCCCGCAGGGTGAGCTGCCGCGGCACCCCGCCCACGAGGGCCAGCAGGATGGCTCCGAAGCTGACCTGCATCTGCGTGTGCTTGTACAACTGGTTGAGAACCACCTGGGGGTTCGCCTCCCGTCGCAGCTCGATCACTACCCGCATCCCCTCCCGGTCGCTCTCATCCCGCAGGTCGCTGATCCCCTGGATCCGCTTCTCCCGCACCAGGTCCGCGATGCGGGCGATGAGGGCCGCCTTGTTGACCATGTAGGGGAGCTCCGTGACCACGATGGCGGTCCGACCCCCGCGCAGTTCCTCCACGGTGGCCTTGGCCCGCATGAGGATGGATCCCCGCCCCGTGGTGTACGCCTCCCGGATCCCCTCGCGCCCCAGGATGATCCCGCCCGTGGGGAAGTCCGGTCCCTTCACGATGCGCAGCAGGTCCTCTGTGGCCAGGTCCGGGTTGTCCAGCAGGGCCACCAAGGCATCCGTCACCTCGCCCAGGTTGTGGGGCGGAATGTTGGTGGCCATGCCCACCGCGATGCCGGAGGCTCCGTTTGCCAGCAGGTTGGGGAAGCGGGCGGGCAACACCACCGGCTCGCGGCGCGTCTGGTCAAAATTGGGGACGAAGTCCACGGTATCCTTGTCCAGGTCCGCCAGCATCTCCATGGCCACGGGGGTCAGGCGGGCTTCGGTGTACCGCATGGCCGCCGGGGGGTCGTCGTCCACGCTGCCGAAGTTCCCCTGCCCGTCCACCAGGGGGTGCCGCATCACCCACGGCTGCGCCATCCGCACCAGGGTGGGGTAGATGACCGCCTCCCCGTGGGGGTGGTAGTTGCCCGAGGTGTCCCCGCAGATCTTGGCGCACTTCCGGTAGGGCCGGTTGGGAGCCAGGCCCAGGTCGTGCATGGCCACCAGGACCCGCCGCTGAACCGGCTTCAGCCCGTCCCGCACGTCCGGCAGCGCCCGGGCCACGATGACGGACATGGCGTAGTCCAGGTACGCCTCCTGCATCTCGCGTTCCACGGGCTTGGGGACGATGCGCTCCTCCATGGGGTTCCTCCCGCGACCTCGCTTCAGATGTCCAGGTGCCGGACCTCCCGGGCGTACCGGACGATGAACTGGCGGCGGGGTTCCACCTCTTCGCCCATGAGGGTACGGAAGATGCGGTCCGCCTCCTCCGCGTCCTCCAGCTCCACCCGGATCAGGGTGCGGCGGGCGGGGTCCATAGTGGTCTCCCACAGCTGCTCGGGGTTCATCTCCCCCAGCCCCTTGTACCGCTGCACCTCGCTGCCCTCCCCAAGCTCCTTCAGGGCCGCGGCCAACTCCTCTTCCGAGTACGCGTACCGCTTCCGCTTGCTGCTGCGCACCAGGTAGAGGGGCGGCACCGCCACGTACACCTTCCCGTGCTCGATGAGCTCTCGCATGTACCGGTGAAAGAAGGTCAGCAGCAGGGTGCGGATGTGCGCCCCGTCCACGTCCGCGTCCGTCATGAGGATGACCTTGTCGTAGCGCCGCTTCGCCAGATCAAACTCCTGCCCAATCCCCGTCCCCAGGGCGGTGATGATGGCACGGATCTCCTCGTGGTTCAGCATGCGATCCACACGCGCCTTCTGCACGTTGAGGATCTTGCCCTGGATGGGCAGGATGGCCTGGAATCGCCGGTCGCGTCCCTGCTTGGCGGACCCGCCCGCGGAGTCCCCCTCCACGATGAACAGCTCGCTGCGCAGGGGATCCCGCTCCGCACAGTCCGCCAGTTTGCCGGGCAGGGTGCTCACCTCCAGCGCGCTCTTGCGCCGCACCAGGTCCCGGGCCTGCTTGGCCGCCTCCCGAGCCCTCATGGCCTGGATGGCCTTGGCCACGATGCGCCGGGCCTCCACGGGGTGGGTCTCCAGGTAGTCCCAGAACGTCTGCCCCACCACCGATTCCACGATGCCCTTCACCTCGGTGTTGCCCAGCTTCGTTTTCGTCTGCCCCTCGAACTGCGGCTCGGCCATCTTCAGGCTCACCACCGCGCACAAGCCCTCCCGCACGTCCTCCCCCGCCAAAGGCCCTTCGGGCTCCTTCAGAAGCCCCTGCCGGCGGGCGTAGTCGTTCACCACGCGGGTGAGGGCGGAGCGGAACCCCACCACGTGCATGCCCCCCTCCGTGGTGGGAATGGTGTTCACGAAGGACATCATGTGCTCCACGTAGCCCTCGTTGTACTGGATGGCCACCTCCACGTCCACGCCGTCCCGCTCCCGCCGGGCGTGGAAAGGGGGGTCGTTGAGCACCTTGCGGTGGCGGTTGGCCGCCCGCACCAGCTCCCGCACGCCCCCCTCGAACCGGAACTCCTCCCGCTGGCCGGTGCGCTCGTCGGTGAGGGTGATGCGCAGCCCGGCCACCAGGTAGGCCAGCTCCTCCAGCCGCTGCCGCACGGTGTCGTAGTGGAAGTCCGTCTCCACAAAGATCTGCGGGTCGGGCCGGAAGGTGACCCGCGTGCCTGTGCTCCGCGCCTCCCCCACGCACTCCAGCTCCGTGGTGGGCTTGCCGCGGCTGTAGCACTGCCGGTAGCGCTTGCCACCCCGCCGCACCTCTGCCTCCAGCCACTCCGACAGGGCGTTCACCACGGACACGCCCACCCCGTGCAGGCCGCCGGACACCTTGTAGGCCCCCCCGCCGAACTTCCCGCCCGCGTGGAGCATGGTAAGCACCGTCTCCACCGTGGACCTACCCGTCTGGGGGTGGACCTCCACCGGGATCCCGCCCCCATCGTCGTCCACCGTGGCGCTACCGTCCCGGTGCAGGATCACGTGGATGCGGGTGGCCCGCCCGGCCAGAGCCTCATCCACGCTGTTGTCCACCACCTCGTACAGGAGGTGGTGCAGGCCCGCGGAACCTGTGCTGCCGACGTACATCCCGGGCCTGCGGCGGACCGCCTCCAGCCCCTCCAGAACCTGGATCTGGTGTGCGCCGTATTCATGTTCGGCCATATGCAGGTGACCCCACACTCCTTATAACAGATGAAGCATAGCAACAGGAGACTCGGGGGTCAACGCGACACGATGCGCTCAGCAAGCGGGTTTCAGCTGGACCTGGAGACCGCCTTCAGCCCCAGGCGCACCCGCCGGGCCAGGGTCGTGGTGGAAATGGACGAGGGATACAGGCCGTGGGTCGTTACCACCACGGACCGGGCGGAGGCTAGTTTGTGCCCCAGCACCCTCCCCGCCGCCGCCGCACGTTCGAAGAACTGCTGGTTCACCTCGGACGCCCGCAGCAAGCGGGCGTCCAGGATCGCCACCACCTCCCCGGTCCGCACCACCACGTCCTCGCCGATGTGCACGTACACGTCTTTCCCTCAGGTGACCAGCACGCGAACCTCACGAACCAACGCCGCCCCGGCCAGCTCATTCACGCGCGAGCGCACCCAGTGCGCGCGGAGGCTCAGCTCCTGAGCCTCCGCGTGGCTACGTGCTCGTAGGATAAGGCGCCCCCCGCGGTAGTCCGCCTCCGCCCCGAATCCCTCCGCACACGCCAACCTCTGCCAAGCTTGCAGCACCCGTGCCGCCTCCACCACGCGCGCGGGCGCCGCCTGTTCCAGCAATTCGCGGAGGGACTTCAAGCGCACGCCCCCTCCCCCAGGGGCACCACCTGGTCGCACGGCAGCATGGCCCGATCCGTGGCCGTGGCTACCACCTGGGGCCCCCCTTCCAGCGCCCTCAGAAGGCTGCCGGTGCGCTGCCGGTCCAGGTCGGCCACTACGTCGTCCAGCAACAGGACCGGATCCTCACCCAGCTCCTCCCGCACCACCTCTCGTTCTGCCAGGCGGAGGGCCAGTACCACCGCCCTCTGCTGGCCTCGGGAGGCGAACGTGCGCGCGTCCACGCCGTTCAATACCATCTCCAGGTTGTCCCGGTGGGGCCCCACGAGGCTCTGGCCCCGCCGGTACTCCTCCCGCCGCAGCCTCACCAGGTCCTGCCGCACCGCCTCCGGCTCGGACGCACAGCCAGCCACGTACCGCAGGTGTAGCGCCCCGCAGCCCAGCCGCTCCGCCCACACCGCCGCGGGCCCGGCAAGCCGCTGCACCAGCTGCGCCCTGCGCTCCACCAGGCGCGCACCCAGCCCAGCCAGCTGTTCGTCCCACACTTCCACGGCCGTGGCTGGCGCCTGGGCTCGCAGCAGCCGGTTGCGATGCCGCACCACCCGATGATAGCGCAGCAGGGTGTCATAGTAGGCAGGGCTCAGCTGGCACAGCAGCCCGTCCAGCACCTGCCTGCGGTGTGCCGCGGGCCCGCAGACCACCTGCGTATCCTCCGGACCGCTCCAGACCACCACCCCGCGGCCCAGGAATCCTGCCCTCGAGGTGGGGACCCCGTCTGCCCGCAGGTGCTTCAGCCCCGTCCGCTCCACCCGCACCTCTGACCGGTGCTCCCGCCCGCCCCGCAGGAAGGCGGCCCGAACCACGGCCCAGTCCGCTCCAAACTGCACCACCTCCGCCTCCCGGCGAACCCGGTGGCTGCGCCCTGTGATGGCCAAGTCCACCGCCTCCAGAAGGTTCGTCTTGCCGGCCCCGTTGGGCCCCACCACCACGTTGAGCCCCCCGCCGAAATGCACCTCCCGGCGGGCGTGGTTGCGAAACCGCACCAGCAGCAGCCACCTAACCTCCACCCTGCACCACCCACCGCCGCCCGTCCAGCTCCACCACGTCCCCCGCTCGAAGCTTGGCTCCGCGCCGTCTTTCCACCCGTCCGTTGACCCGCACGCGCCCCGAGTGCACCACGTGCTTGGCCTCACCCCCGGACCGCACCGCGCGAACCAGCTTCAGGAACCTCCCCAGCTCGATCCACTCACCTCGGATGCGTTGGTGCACCTCGCTCACCCGTACACCCGCACGGGGGCCACCACGTACAGGTAATCCTCGCTGCCTGCGGGTCGCAGCAGCCCCGGAGAGAGGGGTCCGGTCAGTTCCAGGCTCACCTCCTCCGTCTCCACCACCGCCAGGGCCTCCAGCAGGTAGCGGGCGTTGAAGGCCACCTCCATGGGCTCGCCGCAGGCCTCCACCTCCAGCTCCTCCTGCGCCCGCCCGACCTCCGGCGTGCTGGAGCTCAGCCGCAACGCCCCCTCCTCGGCCGCCAGGCGCACCACCGTGGCGGAGTCGCGGGCGGTGATGGCCACCCGGCGCAGCGCACCGTACAGGCGCTCCGTGGCCACCCGCACCCGCTGCTTGAACTCCCTCGGGATGACCTGCTGGTAGTTCGGGAACTGCCCGGCAATCAGCCGGCTCCACAGCCTCACCTCTCCCGCGGAGAACACCACCTGGTTACCTACCAGCCCGATGTCCACCTCCCCCTCCCTGCCACCCGTGAGTCGCACCAGCTCGTGCATGGCCTTGCTGGGCACGATGGCGCTGACCGGACGCTGTACCCGCACGGGGACCCGACGCAGGGCCAACCTCCCTCCGTCCGTGGCTACGAAACGTACCTCCTCCTCCTCGCCGGTTACGTACACCCCCGTCAGGAACGGCCGCGTGTCATCCGTGCTCGCCGCAAACACGGTAGACCGGATCACAGAGCGCAGCACGGCCGCAGGGAGCGTGCACACGGGCTCAGGCTCCTCCTCCGGGAGGCGCGGGAAGTCAGCAGCCGGCAGGCCCACCACCTCAAAGCGGGTGCGCTGGCAGGTGATCTCCGCCACCGAAGCATCTTCGGCCACCTGCAGTTGCACCACATCAGCCGGCAGGTTCGCCACGATCTCACCCAGCAGGCGCGCGGGCAGGGTCATCCGCCCCGCCCGCTCCACCTCCGCGGGGATCTGCATCCGGATTCCCACCTCCAGGTCCGTGGCGCTGACCCGCACGCCCCCCGCGGTGGTCTCCAGGAGCACGTTGGCCAGCACGGGCATGGTGGTTCGGGCCGAGCTGAGCCGAGCCACCGTGCTCATCGCGCGGCCGAGAGCTTCCTGCGCGCAGCGGATCCTCATCCACAGCCTCCTCGCCCGCGGCAGCTGCGGGTTTGCTTGCTGTTCTGTAAGACTCGCCGTAGCCTCCGTCGGGGGTGTGGAAAGCGGGGAAAATCCCCGCGCTCATTGTACGACGCGGCAGAACGGTGGGGAGATGCCGGTGGACGCCGCGTGCACGGGCGCAGGGCAGGGCGCGGGAGCAGTACCGGCCCGGCGGGCATCCCCAGGTTACGAACCGCCCCGTCGGAGCTGCTGGGTGAGGGCGTGCACCGTGGCGGCCAGGTGGGGATCCCGCTGCAGCTCCGCCCGAACCCGTTCGCAGGCGTGGATGACCGTGGTGTGGTCTCGGCCCCCGAACTCCTCCCCGATGCGGGGCAGGGACGAATCCGTGAGCTCTCGGCTCAGGTACATGGCCACTTGGCGGGGGAAGGCCACCCCTTTGGTGCGGCGCTTGCCCTTCATGTCCTCCACCCGCAACCCGAAGTGGTCCGCCACGGCCCGCTGGATGGCCTGGATGGTAATCGGTTGCGGGCGGTGCTGGGGAAGGATGTCCCGCAGGACCTCCCGGCTTAAGTCCACGGAGAGGGGTACCCGGGTGAGGGTGGCGTAGGCCGCCACCCTCACGAGGGCGCCCTCCAGCTCTCGGATATTGGTCTGGAAGTGCTGGGCGATGAACTCCGCCACCTCGTCGGGCACGTGCATGCCCTCCAGTTGCGCTTTGCGGCGGAGGATGGCCACCCGGGTCTCGTAGTCGGGAGGCTGGACGTCCGCAATGAGGCCCCACTCGAACCGCGAGCGCAGACGTTCCTCCAGGGTGGGGATGTCCCTGGGCGGCCGGTCGGAGGCCAGGATGATCTGCTTACCGGCCTCGTGCAGGGCGTTGAAGGTGTGGAAGAACTCTTCCTGCGTGCTGGGCTTGCCCGCGAGGAACTGGATGTCGTCGATGAGGAGCACGTCCACGCCCCGGTACTTCCGCCGCAGGTCCTCCGTGCGGCCGCTTTGGATGGCGCTGATGACCTCGTTGGTGAACCGCTCTCCCGTGCAGTAGAAGATGCGGTGGGGGGTGGGGTGGCTCAGGAGGCGGTGCGCGATGGCCTGCAGCAGGTGTGTTTTGCCCAGGCCCACGCCGCCGTAGATGAACAAGGGGTTGTAGGCGCGTGATGGGGCCTCGGCCACCGCCACCGCGGCCGCGTGCGCGAAGCGGTTGCTGGAGCCCACCACGAAGGTTTCGAAGGTGTAGCGGGGCGAAAGGTGCATGCCGTCCACCGCGGGGGCGGGGCGGGCGCGAGGGGGAAGCTCCTCCGGGGTAGGCTCTTCGGAGACCACCACCCGCACGTCCACGGGGCGGCCGTAGAGGCGGTGCAACTCCTCCCGGAGGGCAGGGAGATACCGTTCCTCCACCCACTGCTTGGCGAGGGCGTTGGGGACGGCCACCAGCAGGGCGTTGGGCTCCGTGGGCAGGAGGCGGGCGCTCTTCAGGAACATCTCCACGCCCAGCCCAGGGCGACCCAGGCGCTCCTGCAGCCGCACCAGCACCTGCTGCCAGGCGTCCTGTGCAGACGGAGGCGGGGCAGCTGAGAGGTGTTCCATGGTGACTCCTCCTGGGGCGACGGTCCCTACGGTACACCACCACCGTGCCAAGGGGAAGCGATCACGGTTTCGGTGGACGGAAGAGTTGGTCCACGAAGCGCAGCCCCTGCTCCGAGAGGCTGCGCCGACCACGGGCCTGGGTGTGTAGCAGGCCCAGGCGTTCCAGGGCGGCGAGCTCCCGGTACGCGGTGGTGAGACTGATGCCGAGCTCGCCCGCCACCGCACTCGGCCCTGCGGCGCCCATCTCCGCCACGAGCAGGAGCACGCGCCGCTGCCGTTCGGTGAGGGCGGGGCGCGGTGCGGAGGCGCTGGGCGCCCGCGGCGTGCGTTCCGGTTGCAGACGCAGGGTCACCACGGTGCCGCCCGCGAGGTTGTCCTCGATGGTGATGGCACCGCCCAAAAAGGTGAGCTGGTCCCGCGCCACGGGTAGGCCGGAGCCCACGCCGCGGATAAGCCGGCGCATGGTGGGGGTGGCGGTGGTGAAGCCCGGCTGCAGGGCCCGCTCCTTGTCGGGGATGCCCGGACCGTGGTCGGAGATGCGGATGGTGTTTCCGTCGTCGCTGACGGTGATGACCGCGTTGCGGAAGTACGCGTGGATGAGGTTCTCCACGATCTCGCGGATCACCACGTACGGGATCCGGCCGCCGCGGCGCTGCGCATGGTCGAAGGTGGTGGCCGCCAGCTTGCCCACCAGGTCGTGAAAGTCGTCGCTGGACAACGAGATCACCCGTGGTTCCGCGAGGGGCGAGTCGTACACGGCCACCCGTACCTCGGGAGGACCTTCGGGCTCGCGACGACCCTCCCGCTCCTCGAGGATCTGGGTCAGGAGGTCGCGCAGCGACATGCCCATCCCCCTCGCGAGGTGTTGGCCAAGGACAAGCATACTCCTGCGCCCCTCCGATGAGGCGTGTGGTTTTCGCCGATTTCCGGGAAAGTGTTCGGAAACCGTGAAGCGGGTGCGGAAAACCTTACCGCCGCGAGTCTGACTGTGGCTTGCGCTTGCGTGAGACGGTGCGGGTGCGGAGTTATCCACAGGAACTGAAAAACCTGTGGATGACGGTGGGCTTCCGAGGGGGCTGTTCGAAAAACCCGACCGGGGGTCTTGCGGGAGGTTCCGGTTGTGGATATCCGGTGGGGTTGCCGACAGGCTTTCCACACCCGCGCAGTGGCGGGGTGGGAGGGGAGGCTGGTATACTAGCGGCCGACCAGAGGAGGGAGCCGTGAAGAGAACCTACCAGCCCAAGCGGCGCCGCAGGAAGCGCACGCACGGTTTCCGGGCTCGAATGCGCACGCCGGGTGGTCGGCAGGTGCTGCGCAGGCGCCGCCAGGCCGGACGGAATCGGCTGACGGTTTGAGAACAGCGGAACCCGCACCCGTTGAAGCCCGACCGCCTGCGCTCGGCACGAGACTTCCAGCGGGTGTACGCGCAGGGAACGCGCCGGGCGGGCCGCCTGGTGGTGGTGCACCGGCGGGCAGGTGGTCCGGGAGTGCGGGCAGCGGTGGTGGTGAGCCGACGGCTGGGCAAGGCGGTGGTGCGGAACAGGGTTCGCAGGCGGCTGCGGGAGATCCTCAGGCAGCTTCCCCTGGCGCCTTTTCAGGACCTGGTGGTGTCAGCGCGGCCCCAGGCGGCGGAGGCGTCCTTCTGGGAGCTGAGGGAGGAGCTGTGGTGCCTCCTGGAGGAGGTGGGGGCGCTGGGCGTTCAGGAAGCGTCGCCCGGGGGCTCATCAGGGTGATCCGGGGCTACCAGCGGGTTTCTCGGTGGACGCCCAGGGTGTGTCGATACTGGCCCACCTGCTCAGAATATGCGGCGCAGGCCATCACCCGGTACGGGGTGCTGCGGGGCGGGTGGCTGGCGTTGCGCAGGATGTTGCGGTGTCACCCCTTTTTCCCCGGCGGCTACGACCCGGTTCCTTAGGAGGTCGATCACTTGTTCGGATGGCTTGTGAGCCAGATCGCCGCCCTGCTGCGGTGGCTGTACGAGGCCACGGGCTCCTACGGGTGGGCCATCATCGCCCTCACCTTGTTGGTGAAACTGGTTTTGCACCCTCTCACGCGGCGGCAGCTGCGGTCCATGAAGGAGATGCAGAAGCTGCAGCCGCACCTGCAGGCCCTGCAGCGCAAGTTCAAGGACGACCCCCAGCGCCTGAACAAGGAGATCATGGACCTGTACCGGGCCCACGGGGTGAACCCCTTCGGGGGCTGCCTGCCCATGCTGCTGCAGATGCCGGTGCTGTTCGCCCTGTACCGCGTCCTGAGCGACCCCACCCACTTCGTGTCCCGCACGGGGGAGGTCCTGAAGAGCGTACCCTTCGGACCGTGGGATCTACTGGTCCACCCCATGGCCGTGCTTAGCGACCCAGGCCGGTACGGGTGGGGTGCGGCGGTGGCGTACGCCGCGGTACCGGTCCTCATCGGGGTGTCCACGTACCTGCAGCAGAAGGTGTCGGTGACCGACCCCCAGCAGGCGCGGATGTTTGTGTTCATGCCCTTCCTGGTCGGCTGGTTCAGCCTGAACTTCGCGGTGGGCCTTTCGGTGTACTGGTTCGCGTCCACCCTGGCGTACATCGCGGAGTACCTCAGCGTGGTGGGGCTGCCGCGCAGGCAGCCCGAGGAGGCGGGCAAAGCCAGGCGCCGGGCGCGGGCGAAGCCGGCGGAGGTGGAGCGGGCGTGAGGGAGGTCGTGGCGTCTGGAAGAACGGTGGAGGAGGCCATCGCCGCGGCCCTGGAGAGGGCCGGACTGACCAAGGAAGAGGCGGAGATCCACGTGCTGGACGAGGGGTCTCGAGGGGTCTTCGGATTGGGGGCGCGGGAGGCCAGGGTGCGGGTGGTGCCGCGGGCGCAGGTCCGGGACGAGCCTGCGGACGCCCGTACGCTCGCCGCGGCCACGGAGCTGGCCAGGACCCTGGTTAGCAAAATGGGGTTCTCCGCTCAGGTGTTGGCGCATGCCACCGAGCGCGGGATGTTCGTGGATGTGCGGGGTGAGGACCTGGGGCTTTTGATTGGCCGCCGAGGGCAGGGAATCGAAGCAATCCAGACGGTGTTAAGCGCCATGGTGCACCAGGCCACGGGTTCCCGGGCGGAGGTGGAGGTGGACATTGGGGGCTACCGGGCCCGGCGGCGCCAGCACGTGGCGGAGCTGGCGCGGCGAGCCGCGCGGAGGGCGGTGGCGCAGGGCAAGCCGGTGCACCTGCCCCCCATGGACGCCAGAGAGCGGCGGGTGGTGCACTCAGCTCTCGCTGGCGATCCCAAGGTGATCACACGCAGCGAAGGTACCGGGGAGAACCGCCATGTGGTGGTGGAACCTGCCCAGGCCCACCGTGCCCGGGGAGCAGGGCGCAGGCCGGTCCGGCGCACGCCTGCACCGGGCCGTGGACCTTGAGGCAGCCTGCCGGGCTCTGGGTCTGGAGGTATCGGAGGATCAGAAAAGCCGCCTTCTGCGCTACCGGGACCTGCTGGCGGAGTGGAGCCGGAAGGTGGACCTTGTGGCCCCTGCGGGTCCTGAAGAGGTGTTGCGCGCCCACATTCTCGACAGTCTGCTCCTGCTGGTGATGGCGGACCCCGCTCCCGCCGCGTGGGTAGTGGACGTGGGGAGCGGCGCGGGCCTGCCCGGTGTGGTATGGGCCGTGGCCAGACCGGACCTGTGGGTGGTCATGCTGGAGCCGAGGCGCAAGCGGGCGGCTTTCGTGGAGCGGGTGGTGTTGGAGCTGGGGCTGCGCAACGCGCAGGCGGAGCCCCTACGGGCAGAACAGGCAGCAAAACAGGCGCGCTACGCACGGCAATTCCAGATGGCCGTGTGTAGGGCGCTTGGGACGCCCGAGCAAGTGGCACGCTTAGCGCGGGGGCTTGTGAGGCCAGCCGGCAGGGTTGTGGTGCCCGTCGGCCCACAGCGACCCGTCCGGCCTCCGTTTCAGGAACTGCAAAGGCCAGTCCCATGGGAGCGGGGTAAGGTCCGGCGGGTGGCGGTCCTCCTGGTCTAGCAAATGGGCTGACTGGAATATTTGCCGAGAAATACGCGACACTCGAACCTGCATTAGAGGATCCGCGGGGGATCGGTACGAAAAACCCAGTTGTGATCCTCGCGGTGGCAAACCAGAAAGGCGGGGTGGGCAAAACCACCACCGCGGTGAACCTGGGTGCGTACCTGGCTCGGGGCCGCTGGAGGGTCCTGGTGGTCGATCTGGACCCGCAGGGCAACGCCACCAGCGGGCTGGGAGTTCACCGTGCGTACGTGAGGCTGTCCACCTACGACTGCCTGCTGCGGGGTGCCTCGCTCAAGCAGGCCGCGCTACCCACCGAGCTGGAAGGACTGGACCTGTTACCAAGCAGCCTCGACCTAGCCGGCGCGGAGGTGGAGCTGGTGCACGCCCAGCCCAGGGAGACCCGGCTCCGGGAGGTGTTGCAGCCTGTGCAGGACCGCTACGACTGGATCCTGGTGGACTGCCCGCCCAGCCTGGGCCTGCTCACGGTCAACGCCCTCGCCGCCGCGGACGGGTTGCTTGTGCCCATCCAGTGCGAGTTCTATGCCCTGGAGGGGCTGGCCTGGATGCTGCGCACCGTGGAGCTGGTGCGAAACACCCTGAACCCCCGTCTCCACGTGGCCCTGGTGGTGCTGACCATGTACGACCCTAGGACCAACCTCAGCGAGCAGGTGGCACAGGAGGTGCGGGCCCACTTCCCGGGGCGGGTGGCGAAGACCGTCATCCCCCGCAGCGTGCGGCTGGCGGAGGCACCCAGCCACGGCAAGCCCATCCTGCTGTACGACCCGCAGTCCAAGGGAGCGCTGGCGTACGAGGCGCTGGCTCAGGATGTGGTGGCAGCCCTGCGCCCGCGGGCGGGCGTGGGGGGGTTGGCTCCGTGAGCGGACGTGGTAGAGGGCTTGGCCGGGGCCTTTCGGCCCTGATCCCGGGAGCGGACGCCCTCAGGGAGGGCGAACGCATCGAGCACCTTCCCACGGACCGCATTAGACCCGGGAGGAACCAGCCAAGGGCATCCATCCCCCAGGAGGAGCTGCAGGAGCTTGCTGCGTCCGTGCGGGCCCACGGGGTCCTGCAGCCCATCGTGGTAAGGCCCGTGCAGGACGGTTACGAGATCGTGGCGGGCGAGCGCAGGTGGCGGGCTGCGGTGCTGGCAGGCCTGGCTACCATGCCCGCGGTGGTGAGGCAGGTGGGAGAGCTGGAGAGCCTGGCCCTGGCCCTGGTGGAGAACCTGCAGCGCCAGGACCTGAACCCCCTGGAGCGCGCCCGGGCCTACCGCAGGCTTGTGGAGGAGTTTGGGCTCAGCCAGAGGGAGGTCGCGGAGCTTTTAGGCCGCAGCCAGCCCGCGGTGGCCAACACCCTGCGGCTGCTGGCGCTTCCGGAGGAGGTCCTGCACTACGTGGCGGAAGGGCAGCTGTCCGAGGCTCACGCACGTGTGCTGCTGGAGGTACAGGAACCCGCACGTCAGGTGGAGCTGGCTTCTCAGGCGGTCCTCCGACAGTTGCCCGTACGGGAGCTCACGCGGCTGGTGCGAGCTTTCCCGTCCCGCAGAACAAGGCGCGGACGGCTGCGCCGCGACCCCGACCACGTTGCTTTGGAAGAGGCTCTGAGCCAGCGTCTGGGAACGCGGGTACGGGTGCGGGCGGGCCGCAAGCGCGGGCTAGTGGAGATCGAGTTCTACTCCGAAGAGGACCTGGGCCGGATCGCCGAACTGATCCTGGCCGGTCCCGTAGCGTAGGCTGCGTTATTTCTCAAGAAATAAGCACCACCGCGGGGTGGCGCCGTGAAGGCGGACCTGGATAGGTTGATGGAGGAGCGTGGGCTTGACGCTCTCGTGGTGGCAGGGCGGGCGGACGAGGCCAACATGCTGTACGTGCTGGGCGGGGTGGCCATCCAGGGGGCGGTGTACATCAAGAAGCGGGGGGACCCGGGGGTTGTCTGCCACGGGACGATGGAGCGGGGCGAGGCCAGCAAGACCGGGCTGCGCACCCGCAACCTGGGGCTGTACGACTGGAAGGATCTACTGCAGCAGGCCCGCGGTGACCCTCTGGAGGCAAGGGTGCTGTTGTTCCGCAGGCTGTTCGAGGACGAGGGGGTGCGCGGCCGCGTGGCCTTCTACGGCGAGATGGACCAGGGGGCCGCTTACCGGTTCCTCGGCAGGCTGGCCTGCGACCTGGAGGACGTGGAGGTGGTGGGCGAGTACGGGCGCTCCGTGCTGGCCGTAGCCCGGGAGACCAAGGACCCCCACGAGGTGGACGAGATCCGCAAGGCTGGGGCAGCCGCCCAGCGGGTTGTGCACAGGACCGCGGAGTTCCTGCGGGGCTGCCCAGTGGGAGGGGGAGTGCTGCGCAAACAGGACGGCAGCCCGCTCACGGTAGGGGACGTGAAAGCCAGGATCCGTGCCTGGCTTGCGGAGGAAGGGCTCGAGGGGCCGGATATCATCTTCGCTCAGGGCCGGGATGCTGGGTTTCCCCACTCCAGGGGTGAGGACGCGCACCCTCTGGCCGCGGGCAGCCCCATTGTGTTCGACGTGTTCCCAAGACGCGCGGGCGGGGGATACCACTTCGACATGACCCGGACGTGGTGCATCGGACGCCCCAGCGAGGAGCTGCTGCGGGTGTACCGGGACGTGTATGAGTGCTACGTGAGCGTGACCGAAGCCCTGAGGCCCGGCACACCCTGCGCCGAGCTACAGCGGATGGCCTGCGAGTTCTTTGAGTCCCGCGGCCACCCCACGGTGTGCACGCAGCCCACCACCCAGGTGGGCTACGTGCACAGCTTGGGTCACGGCCTGGGGCTGGACGTGCACGAGGAGCCACGCTTGTCCGACTACCCGGGAAACGATGCGGTATTGCGGCCGGGGTGCGTGGTGACGGTCGAACCGGGGCTGTACTACCCGGACTCGGGCATCGGGGTGCGCTTGGAGGACGTGTGGGCCATCACAGAGGACGGCGCGGTGAACCTGGGAGGCTACCCCGTGGAGCTCGTGCTGTGAGGTGGGGGGATCCCCATCCAGGTGCCCTCGTGGCGAGCCTGGTACAGGGCACGTGCGCCACCCACCTCAGGACCTGGTCCCCGGCCTGGTGGCCCAGGGTGTCGTTGACCCGCTTGAAGTGCCGCAGGTCCAGCAGTACGAGGCTCACGGGGCCCCCGTACCGCCGGTGGCGCGCAAGCTCGAGCTGGGCTACCTCCAGGAAGCTGCGGCGGTTACCCAGCTCGGTGAGGGAGTCCGTAGTGGCCAGGTGATCCAGCTCGCGGGTTGCCTTCTCCAGCTCCAGTTGCAGCTCCCTGGCTCGGAAGTACGCCTGCAGGGTGAGGCCCACAAGCAGCCATATGGACGAGGTTAGTGCGAACACGGGTACGCCTATGCGGTGGGCCAGTGCCAGCACGGCGGAGATGGGGCCATAAACGGCTACGCTCACACCCAGCATGCCCAGAGGGGCCTTCGGCTGTAGCAGTCCGGAATTTTGCCCCCGAACAGCCTGGCGACGGCTGCGGAGGGCGTATTGATGGCCCCGTGGAGCAGCCCCGCCAGCAGGAGGGCCAGGAGGTCGCGCAGCTGTACTTCAGCGGGAAGGGGGCCACCCCAGTAGTGCCACAGGAGCGTGCGCGCAAGGAACATGGCGGTGGACGTCCTCGCATCCCGAGGATGACCCTGGAGGGAAGCGCACCGCCACCGCGGTTCCCACCACTGCCAGCAGGCCGAAACCCAGCAGCGGCTGGGGCTGCGGGTGAGCGAGAAGTTGGGAGGCGGAGGCGCCCAGCAGGAGGACGCCCATGGCCAGCCAACTGAGGGTGTAGGCCGGGTGGGCCCAGCGGGGCCCGGTGGGGTTCGCAGGCGCGCCTTCCATCGGACGGTCCTCCGGGACCACCAGCTGCAACTTCGGTGCGAAGATACACCGGGAGGGATCCCGTGAGGCGGGACGAGGCATGGGTACTGGTGTGCGAGTGGATCCAGAACCCGAACTTGCGCAAGCACCTGCTGGCGGTGGAGGCCTGCATGCGGGCGTACGCCCGTAGGTTCGGGGGCGACGAGGAGGAGTGGGGGATCGTGGGGTTGCTGCACGACCTGGACTACGAGCGCTACCCCCACCTGGGCCCGGAGGGGCACCCCTTCGTGGGTGTGGGGGAGCTGCGCCGGCGGGGCGTTCCCGAGCACTGGTGCCGGGCCATCCTGTCCCACGCGGACTACAGCGGGGTAGCCCGCCGCACACCCCTGGAGAAGGCGTTGTTCGCGTGCGACGAGATCACCGGGTTTGTGGTGGCCGTGGCCCTGGTGAAAGGGCGGTCCCTGCGCCACGTGGACGTGGACTCCGTGCGGCGCAAAATGAAGGACAAGGCCTTCGCGAGGGCCGTAAGCCGGGAGGACCTAGTACGGGGCGCGCAGGAGCTGGGGTTGAATTTCGACGAGCACGTGGCCACGGTGCTGCAGGCCATGCAGAGTGTGGCGGACGAGCTGGGCCTGGCGTAGGTCAGTCCGGAGTGCCTACCGACTGGCCGCGCTCCCGGGCCCGGTACAGGGCCGCGTCCGCGGCGGCCACCAGGGCAGCGGCCTCGTGCGCGTGGTGGGGAAAGGTGCCCACCCCCACGGTGGCGTCCACCGGCAGGTGGGAAACCTGCGGGGGAGGCGAGGCCAGCTGTTCCAGGATGTGGCGGGCCACGGTGATCGCGCCGGGCGTGTCTGTTTCGGGCAGCAGCAGGGCGAACTCGTCGCCTCCGATGCGAAAGCTGCTGTCGGAGTCGCGCAGCCGCTGGCGGAACACCTCGGCGGCGTGCTGCAGCAGCCGGTCGCCGGCCTCGTGGCCGTACAGGTCGTTGACCTGCTTGAGGCTGCGCAGGTCCACCACCAACAGGCTCAGGGGCCTGCCGGTGCCGGCATGACGCTTGAGCTCCGCGGGCAGCACCTGGACGAACTGGCGGCGGTTCCACAGGCCCGTGAGGGGGTCGGTCAGCGACAGGCGCTCTAGCTCCTGCAGGGTCTCGCGGAGCCGCTCGTTGGCGCGGCGGGCTTCCACTAGCGCCTGGATGGCCACCGCGGCCACCGCCCACACCGCCGCAGCCAGCAGGGAAGCCGCAGGCCCGCCGTGCATGGCCAAAAGGAGCAGGTACGCCACCGCCGCGTTGCTGGCGAACAGCAAAAACAGCGCCTCCCTCACGTGCGCCGATCGCAGCATCCGCAGCTCTCCCGTGGCCAGCGCGCGGCCGTAGGCCTCCACCACAAAGCCGCCCAGCACATACACCGCGCCCGAGGCCAGGGCGGAGGCCAGCTCCCCCCACGTGGGCTCCGGGGAGGGCTGGCCGCGCAGCGCGGAGTACACCAGGCCTGCCGCGCTGGCCCAGGCGCACCCGTTGCCGAAGTACAACGCCGCCCGCAGCGGCTCCTTGCGCGTCTGCAGCAGGACCAGGGGGAACGTGAGCGCAAACAAAGGCGGGCCCGCACGCCAGCCGTACAGCCACACGGCTGCCAGGATGGGCTGCAGGCTCAGCCGCAGGCCGCCGGGGACCTCCAGGACGAAGAACAGGTGGCCGACCACCGACAGGACAGCCAGCAGGGCGTACTCAAGCGGCAAACGCCCCACAGACGGCGCGGACAGGGCCGCCAGCAGCGCCCCCGCCCCCGCCCACGCGAGGGTGTACACTCGATACGCGGCTAGGCGCGCACGCTCGGACCGAGGGACCACGATCGTGGCCACGGTAACCTCTGCCCGTAAAGGGAGCAACGGAGGAGCCAGCATGCGGACACCCAGGGATGTGGAACGGGAATTCGCCCCCTCCGCGGAGGCGGTGGTGCGGTGGATCCAGGATTACCTGGAGGGCGCCGAGCGCTACCCGGTGCTGTCGCGGGTGCAGCCGGGGCAGCTCCGCGCAACTCTGCCCGCCTCGCCCCCGGTGGAGCCCGAGCCCTTCGAGGCCGTGTGGGACGACTTCCACCGGGTGGTGCTCCCGGGCGTGACCCACTGGAATCACCCGGCCTTCTTCGCGTACTTCGCCATCACGGGGTCCGCGCCGGGCGTGCTGGGGGAGATGCTGTCCGCGGCTTTGAACGTGAACGGGATGCTGTGGAGGACGTGCCCGGCGGCCACGGAGCTGGAGCAGGTGGTGCTGGACTGGCTGCGCCAGATGCTGGGCCTGCCCGAGCAGTTCGGGGTTATCATGGACACCGCCTCGGTGGCCACCCTGTGCGCGGTGGCCGCGGCGCGGGAGGGGCTAGGCCTGGGCATTCGGACCCGCGGGATGGCGGGCCGGCCGGACCTGCCCCGCCTGCGGCTGTACACCTCGGAGCAGGCCCACTCCAGCGTGGAGAAGGCGGCCATCATCCTGGGGCTCGGGCAGGAGGGAGTGCGCAAGATCCCTACCGACGACGCGTACCGCATGAGACCTGACGCCCTGGAGGACGCCCTTCGGGAGGACGTGCGGGCGGGTTGGGTCCCCGTATGCGTGGTGGCCACGGTGGGGACTACCTCCACCACCAGCGTGGACCCCGTGGCCGAGGTTGCCCAGGTGTGCGAGCGCTACGGGGTATGGCTGCACGTGGACGCCGCCTACGGGGGCGCGGCTGCCATCGTGCCCGAGATGCGGTGGGTCCTTCGGGGCTGCGAGCGGGCGGACTCCTTCCTGGTGAACCCGCACAAGTGGTTGTTCACGCCCATCGACTGTACGGCCTTCTACACCCGGCGGCCGGAGGTGCTGCGGGCGGCCTTCAGCCTGGTACCGGAGTACCTGCAGACCCCCGCGGGGGACGTGGTGAACTACATGGACTACGGCGTACAGTTGGGCCGCCGGTTCCGCGCCCTGAAGCTGTGGATGGTGATCCGCATGTTCGGGGTGCGGGGGCTGCAGGAGGCCCTGCGAGGCCATCTGCAGCTGGCGCGGGAGTTCGCGGGGTGGGTGGATGCCTCGGAGGAGTTTGAGCGGGTGGCACCGGTGCCCTTCTCCACCGTGTGCTTCCGCCACCGGGCCGCGGGTCTATCGGAGGAGGAGGCGAACCGGTTCAACGAGCGGCTGCTGGAGGCGGTGAACGCCACTGGGGAGGCGTACCTGTCGCACACGGTGCTGCGCGGCCGCTACGTTCTGCGGCTGGCGGTGGGCAACCTGCGCACGGAGCTGCGCCACGTGCGGCGGTGCTGGGAGCTGCTGGCAGAGCACGCGGAGCGGCTGCGGGCGGCCTGGCAGGCCGACGGGTAAGCGAGGTCGAACCGTGGAGGGGCTTCGGATCCTGGACTGGGTCCTGTTGGGGCTGACGGGTGTCCTGGGGGCGGGGCTGGGGGTGTTGAGCCGGCGGGTTTCGCGGATTTGGGCGGCGCTACCGAGTCCGGACCGGGAAGGATCCCCGCACGTCGCCGCGGAGCTGCGGGCGGTGCGCGACGAGCAAGCGCGCTTGGCGCAGCAACTGGCGCGGTGCGTGCAGCGGGTGGGCATGGTCCGGTACGACGCCTTCCGGGACGCCGGGGGCCGGCTGTCCTTCAGCCTGGCGCTGCTGGACGCGAAAGGCGATGGGGTGGTGCTGAGCGTGCTGCACGGCCGGGAGAACTCATACGCGTACGCCAAGGCCCTGCGGGACGGGAAGGCCAGTCAGCCCCTTTCCGAGGAGGAGCAGCAGGCGGTGGCGCAGGCCATGGAGGCGTAGAGGGTGTTCCGCGATCGCCGTCACGCGGGCGCGCTGCTGGCGCAAGAGGTGCGCCGGCACCTGTGCGGGGACGGTGCGGCGGTGGTGCTGGGGATCCCCCGGGGCGGGGTGGTGGTGGCCGCGGAGGTAGCACGGGCCCTGGGCGCACAGCTCGACCTAGCGGTCCCGCGAAAGCTGCGCGCCCCGTACAACCCCGAGCTGGCGGTGGGCGCGGTGGCGGAGGACGGCAGCGTGTACGTGGACGAGCGGGTGGCCGCCTCCCTGGGCGTGTCTGCGGAGTACCTGCAGGAGGAGGTGAGCTACCAGCTGCAGGAGATCCAGCGCCGGCTGCAGGCGTACCGCCAGGGCCGGCCGGACGTAACGCTATCGGGGCGCACAGTGGTGTTGGTGGACGACGGGATCGCCACCGGCTCCACCATGGTGGCCGCGGTGCGGTCGGTGCGGCGCAGGGGGGCG
>PSLI01000054.1:0-9337 GCA_040289515.1 Candidatus Sysuimicrobiota bacterium | reverse complement strand
CCCCCAGGGTACGCACGGACGCCAGGCCCAGGCGGACCGCGGGCTGGGCCGCCCCGGGCAGGGGCTCCAGGGTGGCCCTGGCCTCCGAGGCGTTCACGTCTGGCCCCCGCACCACCACCCCGTGCCGGCGGGCGTCGTCCACGATGGTGTGCACCGCGTAAAACCCCATGGGCTGCGCGTTCAGCAGGGCGCAGGTGAACTCCGGCAGGAAGTGGCAGCGCAGGTACCCGGTGGCGTACGCGATGAGGGCGAAGCTGGCCGCGTGGGATTCCGGGAAGCCGTACGACCCGAACCCCTGGATCTGCCTGAACACCTGCTCGGCGAACTTTGGAGGAATCCCCCGCCCCACCATGCCGGAGATGAGCCGCTGCCGGTGGCGCTCCAGCCGGCCGCTGCGCTGCCAGGCCCCCAGATCCCGGCGCAGCTGGTCCGCCTCGCCCGGGGTGTAGCCTGCGGCTACCACCGCCAGCCGGATCACCTGCTCCTGGAACAGGGGCACCCCCAGGGTCTTCTCCAGCACCGGCACCAGGCACGGGTGCGGGTAGGTCACCGGCTCCAGGCCCCGGCGGCGGCGCAGGTAGGCCTCCAGCATGCCGCCCTCGATGGGCCCGGGTCGGATGAGGGCCACCTGGATCACCAGGTCGTAGTAGGTCCGGGGGCGCAGCTGGGGTGCGATGGCCATCTGCGCGCGGCTCTCGATCTGGAACACGCCCACGGTGTCCTGCCTGTGGATCATCTCAAAGGTCTTGGGGTCGTCGGGCGGGATACATTCCATCCCCACCTCCACGCCCCGGTGCTCCCGCACCAGCCGGATGCACCGGTCCAGCAGGGTGAGCCCGCCCAGCCCCAGCAGGTCCACCTTGAACAGGCCCAGGGCTTCCAGGTCGTACTTGTCCCACTGCACCACAGTACGGTCAGGCATGGCCGCGTTCTCGATGGGCACCAGGTCACACACGGGCTCGCTGCCCAGCAGGAAGCCTCCCGGATGGATGGAGAGGTGCCGGGGGAACCCTACCAGCTCCGCGGCCAGGGAGATCAAGTGGCGGTACACGGGGACTTCCGGATCCAGGCCCGCCTCGCGCAGCAGGTGGGGCGACAGCTCCCCGTGCAGGTCCACCAGCTTGGTGAGACGTTCCAGCGTGACCCGCCCGATCCCCAGGACCCTGCCCACATCCCGCAGGGCAGACCGCATCCGGTAGCGGATCTTGTTGGCCACCATGGCGGCACGGTCGCGGCCGTACTTCCGGTACACCCACTGGATTACTTCCTCCCGGCGGTCGTGCTGGATGTCCAGGTCGATGTCGGGAGGCTCCGCCCGCTCCCGGGACAGGAACCGCTCGAACAGCAGCTCCATGCGCACGGGATCCACCGCGGTGACCCCCAGGCAGTAGCACACCGCGGAGTTGGCCGCAGAACCCCGGCCCTGGCAGAGGATGCCGCGTTCCCGGCAGAAGGCCACCACGTCGTGCACGGTGAGGAAGTAGCCCACGTAGTCCAGCTCCTCGATAAGGGCCAGCTCGCGTTCCAGCTGGCGGCTCACTTCCGGCGGAATGCGCCCGCCGTAGCGGGCCCGCGCACCCTCGAAGGTCAGGTGGCGCAGCCACTGGCCGGAGGTGTAGCCCTCCGGAAGCCACTCGGAGGGGTAGCGGTAGCGCAGCTCCCTCAGCGAGAAGGAACACCGCTCGGCCACCTCCAGGGTGCGCCGGACAGCCTGTGGGTCGTCCGCGAACAGGGCGGAGAACGCCTCGGCCGACTTCACAGCGTGCTCCGCGTTGGGGCGGATGCGCCGCCCGGCTTCGGCCAGGGTCACCCCACAGCGCACGCACGCCAGCACGTCCTGCAGGGGCTGGCGCGCGGGCGTGTGGTAGAGGACCTCCGTGGCGGCCACCACGGGAAGGCCGTAGCGGGACGCCAGCTGGCGGGTGCGGGTCTCCACCGTCACGTCGTCGAAGCGGCGGTGGCGGGCCACCAGCAGGTACAGGCGGTCCTGGAAGGCGTCGTGGAGCATGCGGACGATGGGGTCCGCCTCACCCGAAGAGGCTAGGAGGCTTCCTTGCCCGCCCCACAGGGCCACCAGCCCCTGCGCGTGCGCGCACACCTCTTCCCAGCTCACCTCGCTGGTGCCCTTCCGGGACCGCAGCCGGCCGCACGTCAGCAGCCGGCACAGGTTGCGGTAGCCCGTACGGTCCTGGGCCAGGAGGAGAACGTGGGTGCCGTCGCACACTGACACCTGGGCACCCACCAGCAGGCGCAGCCCCACCTGCTCCGCGGCCAACAGGGCCTCCACCACCCCGTACACCCCGTCCCGGTCCACCAGGGCCAGGGCCGGAAGGCGGAACTCGTGCGCGGCCCGCACCAGCTCCTCTGGGTGACTTGCGCCCTCCAGGAAGGAGTGGTTGCTCTTGCACCACAGGGGGACGTACACCTACTCCACCCGCCCCTGCAGGAACCACCGGCGCTGGCAGTGGTCGTAGTACACCCAGAGGAGCTCGCCCGCTTCCGTCTCCAGGAAGTAGTAGGAGCGGTGCACCCGCTGGACCCACCACCCGCCCGCGACCTCCTCTGGGCCGAACGCCGCGCGGTGGACGGGCAGGGCGTCCAGCGGGATCGGCTTCCGATACACCCGCCGGACCAGCACGGGCTGCAGATCCGGAGGAGCCTGGGGCAGCCGGACACGGTCGGTGGGGACCCACCCGTAGCGGGCTTCGGGTAGATGCCCCTCGCGCAGCACTGCCCGGACCACTGCGCTGTCGCCGAGCTCCGCGCGCAGGCGTGCCAGGGCACAGGCTGCCCCTTCCACGTCCCGCCGCGCCATCGGGAACGCCCGCAGCTGCTCGGGTCTTGCCCGCACCCCGCGAATGCGCACGCACACCTCCACCACGCCCGCCGTCCACGGGAGGGAACCCAGCCGCAGCCGGAGGAGGTCCGCCCACCGCGAGGAGTCCAGGGTCGGCACCGCGGGCCGGACCTCCGTCACCAGCACCTGTCCGGTCTGCTGCCGCAACGCGAGTTCCACGGAACACGCCGCCTCCCCCCGGTGCGCGAGAGCCCGCAGCAGCGGATCGAGGGCGCTGCGGATCGTGCCCACCAGGCGCGGCAGATCCTCCTCCGGCGAGTCCAGGATCACCCGGCGCTGCAGCTCCTCCTGCTGGGCTTGCGGCCGCAGGGGATCGAAGGCGCCCCCATCGGCCAGCCGGCGCAGCTCGGCCACGGAGCGGCCGAACCGCTCCTGCAGCCCCACCTCCGGCAGGGCCCGCAGGTCCTGGACCGTGCGTACCCCCAACTTCTCCAGAGCCTCCGCCACCTCCGGGTCCAGCCCCAGATCCCGCAACCCAACCCGGCCTGTGGTGTCGTACTCCTCGCGGACGGACGAGAACACCCGCACCCCGCGGTGGACCGTGGCCACCGCGCGGGTGCCGAACCGCGAGAAGCCCACCACCACCGTGGCCTCCCAGCCCTCACGGGCAAGGTCGTCCCGCAGAGCGCCCGCCCACGCCTGCAGGGATGGGTACAGGCCGTGGAGCCCCTCGGCGTCCAGCCAGAAGGTGCCAGGTTCAGCGCGCTCCACCTGCGGGCTGAACCGGTACAGCCGCACGGCCACCTCCTCCACCCCCGCCTCCACCTCCCCGGGCGCCAGGACCCCCACCCGCAGCGTGGGAAGCAGCGCCAGGGCCGTGGCGTAGCTCAGGCCAGGATCTACCCCGGCCCGCCAGGCCTCTTGGCTCACCCACACCAGGCGCGCACGAGGCCGGTCCTCCTCCGCCACCGCCACGGGGTGTCCTCTCCAGTCCGGGTGGTGGCGGAGGAGCAGCTGCAGCGGGAACGCGGGTAGGCTAACGCAGGCCAACCGGCCCCGCATAGGCCCTCCGGAACGTCCAGCCCGTGCCTCGGCGCTTGTCCCGCAAGGGCTCCAGGACGCACGTGAACACACCGGGAGCTGCCCACCTCCGGCGGACGTGTGCCCGCAGCGACACCAACGGGCTCAGGGAAGGAGCATGAGGGAGCGTGCGGGTGAGGCACACCACGGCGGCCTCGTGGCGCTGTGCCAGCCCCACCAGCCGGCTCTGCACCGCAAGAGGGACGTCTTCGTCCGTGGTGAGGTCCAGCACCACCAGCCCGAACCCGCCGGAGCGGAGCAGACGGTCTGCGGCGCGTGCCGCGGAACGACCGTCCTGGACCCGCACCACCACCAGGGCAGCCAAGTCCACGCCGGAGGCAGCTACATCCGGGGGATAGAAGTCGCTGTCTACAGCCACCCAGGCTGCCGGTTCCCCCACCCTCTGGGCGTCGACCACCAGCTCCACGGCCATGGTCAGAACCCCTTCCCCCGAGAGCTGGACCAGCCTGCCCCGCACTTCTTCCAGGTTCCACGCCCATCCCGGGGGAATGGACAGGGCTACCCGGATTGCGTCGCGCACGTAGGCTCACCCGTCCAGGGCGCCGGTGCGGTGAGGTGGCACGGTGGGTGGCGCCCCGAGTCAGAATTGATCGTACGTACGTTCGACTAAAAAGTCAAGAGGCTAGCCCGAGGTCACCATCTCGTACAGCACCTGAGCCGCGAGCTCCACCTGGTCAAGGGCCACGGACTCCGCCACGGTGTGGGCTTCAGAACTGGAGCCCGGACCGAACACCACGCACGGGACCCCTATCCGTGCCACGTGGCCCGCGTCCGTGGCGTACGGAGCGCCCACCCGAACGGCTTCCCCCACCACCCTGCGCAGAGCTCCCTCCAGAGCGCGCAGCACCCACGCGTCCTCCGGTGTGCGCAAACCCGGCGCCATCAGGTAGGGCGGCTCAAACTCCACCGACCCCGCAAACCCGCGCGCGGCCTCGCTGGACAGCACCCGGTCGCGCACCTCCGCCCAGGCCGTCAGGGCGTTCTCCTCGGGCAGCAGCCTGCGGTCCACGTGCACCCGGCAACGGTCCGGCACGGTGTTGCGGCCCACCCCGCCCTGGATCTCCGTCACACACACCGTGGGACCCCCCAGGAGCGGGTCAGGCTGAACGGGCGAGAGGGTGGAAAGTTCGGGGAGGATGCGCGCCATGCCCTCGATGGCGTTCACACCCAGCTCCGGGGTGGCGCTGTGCGCCGCCCGCCCGGTGGTTTGCACGTAGAACCGCAGGACCCCCTTGTGCGCCACCACCACCCGCAGGTCGGTGGGCTCGCCAAACACCGCGCCGTCCACCTGCGGATGCAGAGCCGCCAGCGCCCGGGAGCCCGCAAACCCCACCTCCTCGTCCACCAGGGCCGCGAACAGCACCTGGCACCGCAGCCGGCCCGCGCGTATTGCCTCCTGTAGGGCCACCAGCATCGCGGCCACGGAAGCCTTGGTGTCGCACGCACCGCGGCCGTACAGCCGGCCGTCCTTCACCTCCCCGGAAAACGGTGCCAGCACCATGCCCGTGGTCTGCACCGTGTCCAGGTGCGCGGACAGGAGAAGCCTGGGCCCGGCCCCGCCCAGCTGCGCCAGGACGTTGGGCCGGCCCGGCAGGACCTCTTCAACACGCACCTCCGCTTTCAGGTCCTGCAGGTATTCGGCCACCTGTGCTGCCAGCTCCGCCTCCCCCGTCCCACCGGGCAGGGCTGGGTTCACGCTGGGCACCGAAACCAGCTGCCGGAGCAGATCCAGGAGCTCTGTACGGTCCACGTGCCTTTTCCTACAGATCCACGAACCGCACGCCCACGGCGTTGCGGCGGTACCGGCGGTTCAGATCCACCACCAGGGCCGGCCGCAGCCCACCGCACGGCCAGGCCGAATCCTGCCCGTCCGGTCCCGCCCACGATGCCGATGGTGGGCAGCGGCGTGTGTGGAGCGCTCGGTCCCGGCGCCTCCTCCGGCAGGGGAGGTGTGCCACAGATGGGGTGGCCGACGGGACTCGAACCCGCAACCCCCAGAGCCACAGTCTGGTGCTCTGCCACTTGAGCTACGGCCACCGTGGGGCCAGCAGCATTATAGGGCGAGCCGCCCGGTTTGTCCCGTCTAGCCCGCCTGCCACGGGCCCCTTGAGTCCGTAGGCCAGGGCGTTGAAGCAGCGGGCGGTGATGCCGTAGCGGGCGATGTAGAGCCTCTTGCACTCGCTCGGCTTGTGGTCCCGGACGTGCAGGTCGACGAATAGGCGCATCAGGCGGCCCAACAGCGCCGCCATGGCATCCAGCAGGGGATACACCCGTCATCACGGATTTTCCTCTGGAACGTGGCCTGCACCCGCCCCCACCGCCTTCACGGCCGAGGCCAGTTCCCTGGCCTTTTTGTGGCTCCGGAGTCCATAAAGCTTGCCGGCAAAGCTCGTTCCAACCGCCTCTTCCTGGCCGTCCCCCACATGAGACGCACGCCGTGGCTGGCGAAGGATTGGGCCAGGTAGCCAAAGCCGAGCCGGGTCAGCCGGCCCCTGTACGTCACCGCGATGTCTGTAATTTCGCCATCGCTTCGTCCGGGACCGTTGAGGCGTCCTCACAGGGTCGTACTGGGTACGGGCCGACCGACGTGGTACCCCTGCGCGTAGTCGACGCCGAGGGAACGCACCGCCTCCAGGGCCGCCCCGTCTTCTACTCCCTCGGCAATCGTGGCCCGGCCGAGGCCCCGCGCCAGGTCGGCGATCGCCCGCACGATCTGCAGGTCCTGCGGGTCGATGACCAGCCTGCGGATGAAGGCCGCGTCGATCTTCAGGTAGTCCACCGGCAGGTGGCGCAGGTAATAGAGCGACGAGAAGCCGACGCCGAAGTCGTCCAGCGCCACCTGGCAGCCCCGGGAGCGCAAAGTTTCCAGGCACTGAAGCACCTGCGTTAAATCGGCGACGGCGGCCGTTTCGGTGATCTCCACCACCAACCCCGGCACGGCCTCCCGCGACGCGTCCAGCTCGGCCGCGATGGTCGCCATCGCCCGCTCATCACCCAGGGTCTTGGGCGAAAGGTTGACGTGCACACGCTGCCCCCGCCGGGCGGCAAACCGCAGGGCCTGCCTGCACATCCACACGTCGATTTCCTGCACGATCCCGAGCCGCTCGGCCACGGGCAGGAAGGCCGCGGGCGCGATAATCTCCCCTCCCTCTGCCAGCCGTACGAGAAGCTCCCACCGCGTAACCCGGTTTTGCCGGAGGTCAAGAATGGGTTGCGCATAGGCGAGCAGTCGTTCTTCCTCCATCGCGCGCCGCAGCCGGTCTGTCCATCCGATGAGGACCTTGGAGCGATCTCGCCAAGCGGGGTCGGGTGCGTACAGCACGGCCCGGTCGCCGCCCTGCTCCTTCGCCACGTACATGCTCAGGTCCGCCGCAGCCAGCAACTCGTCCGCCGTCACGCCGTGCTCGGGGAAGAGGGCGATCCCGCAACTGGCCGTGAGCCGGAAGGGTGAGCCGCCTATCATCACCACCTGCTCCCTCAGGGCGTCCAGGAGCCGCTCGGCGACGGCCACGGCCTGCCCAGCACCGACCGGCACCGCCAGAATCCCGAACTCGTCCCCGCCCAACCGGGCGAGCACGTCGGTCTCACGCAGCCGCGCGCACAGGGCCCGGACGGCGACCCGCAGCAGGTCGTCCCCGGCCTTGTGGCCCAGGCGGTCGTTGGCCTCCTTGAAGTTGTCCAGGTCGACGAACAGCAACGCGCCGCTTCGGCCCGCGCGCCGCGCCTCCACGATGAGGCGCTGCAGCTCCTCCTGGAAGCGGTGCCGGTTGAAGACGCCGGTGAGCGGGTCGTGGCTGGCCAGGTACTGCAGGTCCGCCTCCACGCGCTTGCGGGCGGTGATGTCCTCCGCGCTGCCCTCGTAGTAGGCGGGCCGGCCGGTGGCGTCGCGCACCACCCGGGCCGATTCCCGCACCCAGATCACGGTGCCGTCGAGCCGGCGCCACTGCACCTCGAACCCGGTGACCAGCCCATTCTGGTCCATCAGCCGCTGCCAGCGGGCGCGGTCTTCCGGGTTGACGTAGAGCTCCGCGGCGTTGACGGCCAGGAGCGCCTCCCGGTGCGGGTAGCCGAGCATCCGCACCACCGCCGAGTTGACGTCCAGCAGCCTGCCGTCGGGCGTCGACCGGTACAGGGCCACCGGGACCTGCTCGAACAGCATGCGGTTGCGCCGGTGCTCCACCGCCCGCTCGACGGCCAAAGCGCCCACGGCGGCGATGAGCGAGGCGAACCGGATCTGGTCTTCGCTGATCTTTTGCGGTGCAAGATAGTCCGCGACCAGGACACCCGTAACCCTGTCCCCGGCCACCATGGGCAGGGTCAGGCACAGCTTCACCCCGGCGCGGCGGACCGGCTCGGGTATCGGGAACGCTTCGGACGGCCGCGTGTGGTCCTCGAGCACCGGTTGCCGTGCGTGCAGGGCCCGGGCCGGGCCGCTGCTGTCCGGCGGGTGGAGGGGCAGCAGCAACCGGCCCACGTATTCCGCGCTCCAACCCCAGCCGGCCACCAGCTCGAGGAAGGTGCCCGACGGATCGACTACCAAGAGGCTCAGCGCGTCGGGCTTGAGGTGCGGGCGGAGCGCGGAGAATACCACCTCGCCGATCGCCTCCAGATCGGAAAGCCCCACCAGCGTCTGTGCCAGGCGGTTGCACGCCTCCACCTCCTCCCGCCGCGCGGCCTCCACCTGGGCGTACAGCCGGGCCCGCTCGATGGCCACCCCCAGCGTGTCGGCCACCAGCCCCAGGAGGATTAGCGTGTCGGCGTCCAGAGGTTCTTTGCCCGCGCGGGCGAGGTTGAGCAGCCCCAGAATGCGGTCGCCCGCCCGCAGCGGGACGGTCACGTGCACGTACAGGCCCCCGGTTTGCACGTCCACCGCCTGCGGCCCGGCACCGGCCAGTTCCTCGTGGATGCGCTGCAACCGCTCGCAGTCGAGGATGTTGGCCGGACCCGTCAATTCCCCCCGAAGGAGCATCTGCTGGCAGCGGCAGGGCTTCCAGCGCAGGGCGGCCTGCTCGCCCGCCTCCAGCGCGGGCGGAAGCCCGTGCGCAGCCTGCAGCGTGAACTGACCCTGGTCGTCCACCAGGAAGATCCACCCGGCCTTGAGGTCCAGCAGCTGCAGGATGAGGGCGAGGGCGGATTCCAGCATGGGCCGGAGCTGAACCTCGCGGTTGAGGTGCTCAGCCACGGCGCGCAACACCTCGATCTTCTTCACGTTGTCGGAAGCTGCAGAGGGCCGACCCCCCCCGGGGGGGTCTGTCGCCACGAGGCCTGTTCCCTAAAGCCGGTGCTGCGCAAAATGCCACTCATGGCCGCAGGACAACGTAGCAAAAAGCATACCAAGCCGAGGTGCCCTCAAAGGGTGCGCACTTACCCCGCTTTCGTAGAAAGTGTAGCGCTGACAGATTGGGTTTCTGTAGACCACCTCCCTTCGGACTCCTCTGG